>OY970314.1:0-982852 GCA_963716475.1 Candidatus Woesebacteria bacterium | reverse complement strand
GCCTAAAGCGGACAATCATAAACTCACTAAATATCGGGCTTTTTTTTACAATCGGCCTTGGCCGAGTGCTATAAATTTGCCGATAGGCCTCAAAACGAGGCATATTGACGAGTTTTGACTAAATTTCTACTCGAAACCTGTAGCCTACTACCTTTTAAATTGCTGAAGTTGTTACGGCTGGGCCGAAGTTAACCTCTTTAGAACTAAAAAACCGCCCAGAGGCGGTTTGCACTAACCTTGGCCTTTCGGCCTCTGTGGCTTAATTTCTCATGTGCTAGGAGGTATTATACTTGGTAATCAATTCCCAGTCAATGCCCCTTTCCCCCAAATTCCATCTTCACCTTAAACACACTTAGGTCCGGTTCTCAAGCCCGGGGACAACAAATGAAGCTTCAATATACAAATCTCCTATAAATTGCCTTTTCTCTATCGGCAATCCTCTCCACGGATCAGTTTTAATTGCACAGCCTGTCTTGTAAAAAAATTTGGAAATAGCCTCAGGACTTGCTTTTCTATCAAAAGCTATCCGCTCTTGTATTACACCTCTAACAAGCATTTCGGCCACCAGGTAGGGTTGTCCGGAATTTTTCGGTAGCTCCTCATCAACCTCTACTTTAACCTCTTTTTCAACCATAATTACTGGGATTGTATCACAATTACATTCTCCCCAAACCGCTTTTAAAACCCCTCTTGTCCGCTCCTAATAATTTTAGTTCTTTGTTCCCATAAACCCATTTGAATACGCTCCTGAAATTTGAAGTGATTTGTTCCACTCAACCCACTCTGGCTTTTTAGCCCTGTTTTTCTTAACGCCTTAAAGAATTTGACAACGAAGTTGGTTACGTTTTCGCTCCCCAAAACCCCTTTTGTCCGCTCCTAATAATTTTAGTGCGAAACCGAAGGGGAAACTGGAACTGACTGAAAGGAATTCCAGAGGGAACTAATCCCCCGGTTTCGCACGTTAAGAAATTATTGGTAAGGACAATCGGGGGCTCTTTTCTTCCCAGTACTTCTTTGGAGAAGCAAAGAAGTACTGAAAAAGTGTTTCTTAGACGAGTAAGAAGTTGACATCTTTGTGGTTTCTCAGAAACCCCATTAAGTATTAATATTAATTATGAGCAAGAAGAGACTTTCTGCCAAAGAATTGATTAAAAAAGGAGTCCCTTATATCCTCATTCCCGGCCTCCTTGCCGCCGCCGCCCTCGGTTGGAAAACCGGTGCACTTGATAAAATCCAAAATTACTATCAAATGAAGGCTCTCTTCCCCTCTTCCGGAATTGTCTCGATGGTAGAAGACGGCGACACTTTCACCCTCGCTAGCGGTGTAAAAGTGCGTTTGATAGGCATAAATACTCCCGAGCGCGGGCAGAAAAACTATTCCGAGGCAACAAAAGAACTAACCGATGAGATTTCGGGAAAGAAAGTTTTCCTGGAGTACGATCGTTATCAGGACGATAAATACGGCCGTGTCCTGGCCTGGGTCTGGATCGGTTGCGAATCCACTCCCCAATTTTTGCCCGCTGACTACATGCACAAATCCGATCGGGAAAGTAATCCCGGCCTAATCGATAATCCCGAAGGGTGTAAAAAAGGAAAATTGGTTAATGAGGAATTAGTAAAAACGAAGCTAGCCGTACCCGTCAGTTATCAGGATCGTGGTCCCCTAAAATATGAGGCTCGTCTTTTGTCTCCCAAATGAAGTCTCAGTTTGGTCAACACCCTCATCCCAAAAGTTTAACAAGCAAATTATTTCCAGCCTGATAAATACATTGACCTAGTCCCAATAATGCCCTTACGTCTGGAGGTAAGCCTCCAATATATAATCCTTTTGGTTTAGATATTAAATAATCTTTATCGAGGCTTTCATCCTCGTGAGATAAACCTTCTTGTTGGGCAGACTTTGCAATCAATTCTCTTTTGGTTATCTTCACATGTTCAGTACCGCTTGCAAAATACAATTCATCTAAAAGGTCTTGAATCGATATCGTAGCAGGCTTAAACGGAGGGACATCTCTTGTAATTATCAAGGGAAAATCATACTTTTTGGCTAAGTTTAAAAGAAGTGGTTTATTTTTTGTTGTCTTTAAAACCAAAACCCTTAAGGAGGCGGCTATTACCTTCGTATAGGCAAAGTCGCCCGTTTTAACCCTTTCGATCGCCTCTTTTAAAATATGTAATTGATCTTGAAGAGCCTTTATTAATTCCCCTTCCGTTCTCAGAACTTTTTCCATTTTGAAGTATCTTACTCCCCTTCCCTCTTAAAATCTACACTATCGACTGTGTATCCGGGAGGAAAAACGTTTTGCCTCAATTGTTACAAATGCGATCACAAAGCAAACTACTCCTACCGAAACAATGAACCAAACAAACAGGCCTACCACAAGCACAATTTTTGTCCAAATTGGATCTGGCCCAAGAATGACCAGGTTCAAAATACCAATTAACAGGTCTACTGCTCTATCCATACTTAATTCTTTCAGACAAAACTATTTATAGGCAAATTGTGATACCCATGCTAAAGGGTTTTCAACTTCTTCTATTTAATTTTACTGAGAAATTGTCAAGTTCTTATACGTTTTTCAAAAAAAATACCCGCCTCCTTTGCGGGTATATCCCTTGTATATTTTAATTATACCACCACCCCAATGGCTTTTTAACTTCGCAAGGCCTCGCCTTGCAGGCTCGAATCGTCTATAGTCCTGAGCTTGCAGAAGGACAAATTTCTCCTCACCAGTTGCACTTTTTTTAACTCCTGTTTACAATAGAGCCAAATGGAAAACGGTAGACCAAGTGAGCCTGGTACTTCGGCAGCGCCTGAACAAAATTATGATTTCGGCCGGGAACTTGATCTCCATCGAGAGTACGTTTCATACTTAAAAGAACATTCTGAACATCCTCGTTTTATGCAGGGTCCCGCAATGAATTTTGAGGAATGGAAAGCGCTGCCACCCACTGACCTATCCAATCCACCGATTGTACTGTAGAAAACTGTCAAATTTCTCCCTGAAGTACTATCTTCCCCCACCGCTTAACACATAAAGAAGAACTCCCACAATAATCGCAATAACCAGGATGCTGGAAAGCCCGGCTACAGCAATTACCCCCAGAAGCGACAAAATCCAAATCAAAATGAACACCACCGCAATTTGTCTGAAGGGACTGGGCAGGCTCCCCACCAGCCAGATTAAAACAAAGAAAATCAGAAGATCCCAAATAGTTACGGTCAGCCCGTTGAATCTGAATAAAATTATATGAAGTACGGTAAAAGGTCCGTAACCCATGAGCCAAAGCAGAAATAATATAACAATTATTGCAACCATTACTCTTCATTTTAACACACAGGGTAAACAAGTCTTCTTCTCCACTTTCAACCCGTTAAATTTCTCCATCAATTTAACCAAGATGATTTTTCTCTAATTCCGCTTCCAGATCTTCTTTGAACTGGGGATATAGATCAAAAACTCTATTGTAAACAATCTTAGCCTCTTCCGGAGATATGTTACCTAATCTCTGACAAAATGCGACATTTTGGACAACACTCCAAGCTCTCCCTAAGTCTTGTTTGCCAAGGACCGGATTGTCCAATTCAGCTGTTATTCGATTATTCAGAAACTCCGTGTAATTTCCGTGGAATTCGCAAACTCCCATTACAATCTATTATACGAAGACCGGGGTAACAAGCAATCGCCGTCAAATTTCTCCCTGTAGAATTTAATGCTGAAGATTGGTTAAAAATTCCACAAGATCTTTGCCAGCGAAATTTTTAACCATATTTTTATCGCCCCAGGTCTGCAGATCAGAAGAAAGAGAAATAATGAAAGTTTCAGGGGAAAGCTTTCTAATTACCGAAGCAGCCCGCTCACCATCACCGTACTCCGGAAATTTTCCGTCTACGAGGGCAATGCTGGGCCTGAGTCCCCCTTTAAGAAGGGCTTCCACTTCTTCCTTTGAGGCTGCTTCCCCAACTATCTGGTGGCCATCCTCTTCTCCAAAAAGCTTAATTACCATGCAGAGGCTTTCCCTGTAAGTCTCCTGGTCATCTGCAACCAATATCCTTTCACCTTTCATGCGCGAAGAATACAATCTAAAGAAGCAATCGTCAAATTTCTCCCCGATCCCTCAAGAACCTTATTGCAAACTCGTCTGCTTCTTTTTCCTGCTTCCTAATCTCCGCTTTACTTTGGACTACTCCGATTGAATTTCTGTGCCCCAGGATTACATGCCCGATTTCGTGGGTAATGGTCCAAATAATCTGGTTTTCATCCTCCCGTAAAAGTTCGTCGCTTAAAAAAATCAGATACTCCCCTCTTTTTAAATCGTTATGCCTTAGCGTAAATGCCCATCCGTCCTCAAATGAGCTCACAAACCAGCAGTGTTTTGTGACTTTTTCGATGGTTTCATCAGGCATCCGGCGTAGAGCCTGCACAACCATCCGTTTCATTAGTCGTGTGCCAATCAACTTGTGGCCAAAGGCCCTTTGAATTTCAGAAGCCTTCATGGTGTTTATTTTTACAAAACAGGCCCCGGCTTGGATGGAATTGCAAACCTGGGGATAATTTCACCATCAGGCTTTTTGATGAAACCCACCATTGTTCCGGGAGGAAATTTTCTCGCTTCTTCAATCACCTCATCCATCTGTCTTACAAATTCGGGGTTATCTTTTCTCAGTTCCTTAAATTGCTGAAACCTCCGAATATAGTCACCCAAAGTATATAGCTCATCGAATACGAACTTGAGTTCTTCGTCCCTTTCACTACCCATAAGAATGAGGCTATTTTATCATACTTATCCTAACCTAATCCCGACTATTCTTGAGACCTTCAACAACTATCTTATGATCTTTTATCGAAACAGCGGCTTGCTTATTTCCGTTAGATAGGACTTTAATCGATTTGTAACCTGCACTTAATATATCACCGACAAGAGTCTCCAATGTACACCCCAGTTTTTGGGAAAGCTCCCGGCAGTCAGCCCCAAAAGAATCTGTTGTCCTAAATTCCAGCCGATGGTCTACGTCCTGTGGCTTTTTTTCTGCTAATGGAGACTCTTCTCCAGGAAGAGATTTTTCTTTTGTTGATAAATCCGCTTCAACCACGTCTTATCCTAGTTCCATATTTTTGGTAGTTCAACCCCCAAATTCAATACTTTTATTCTCAATGACTAGCTAATCCTCTTGGATATTCTTCAAAACAAATTTATTCGTACTTATCGGAGGTATATCGGTCGGAGGAAAAACTTGGTCATCATCAATAAACGGACAGTCCGCTTCCGCTCCGCACACTTTAGGACAAGCGAGTCTCCGGTTCTTTTTAGCTACTCTGGCCATATCGAGAATCTCACAGCCCATCTATAACTACGAATATACTATGTTTTACCATTTCAAAAAACCCCAAGATTTGCAGTTTCAGAGTATAATGAGGGGTGCCTACCCAAAGAAAGGCATGGGGAACTTGACTACAAGTCTTGAGTTTCTCTTAACTACTTCACCAGGAGCCGGGAGGCTCCTTTTTTCATTTTTTGGAAAGGAGGTGAAAAAAATATGACGCTTGAGAACAAGGACGAGTGGAGCACGGATTCGACAAAGCTATTAGCCAGGCTCCCGGAAATCCCTCATACAGGAGGCTATGGCCGATCCAAAGAGCCGGCCATCATAATACCGTTTATTAAGGGCAATGAGGTTGATCCGGACAAATTCAAGAAAGCTCAAACTCAGCCGGCGGAGAAAAAGGAGGAAGAAAGCCCTGAGAATCAAGGCTAATTCCTAAGACTGATGCAAATCAGCTTCAACCGATGGTTTATTTTTGTTTTTCTCCTCAAGCTCTCTTTTTACACTGGAAACTCGCCTAAAACCCGGATCGGACTCGTTTTGCTCAAGAAATTTTCTTAAGCTGTCATTCCGTCTATGAAGCCACCAATCAACCTCCTCGGGAGCGGTTTTAAGAATAAAGTCAGCAATTTGCCCGGGAGTAATATCCTCATCCCACTCCTTCATTTCCATTAAATTTCCTTTGTGTAGAGTTTGCTCAAGTGCCTGTCTTTTGGCTTCAATGCCGTTCAAACCCTCTGTATGGTAATGTTTGAGCCAACTACTATACATGTTTTCGATCTGGGAATCCCGAATTGCTGTCTCTTTTTGTTCTTCTGTTGCGTCCATTTTAATTTAATCTAACCGGCTCCGCCCCCACCGCCCCCACCGCCTCCTCCGCCTCCGCCGGAAAATCCTCCACTTCCTCCTACACCTGCCGCTCCGTAGCTTCCAAAAGATGAAGAAAGCGCGGAGAATGACGACTCAAAATTTCCGAAACCTCCACTTCCCCCCAGATAAAATGCTGCATATACTCCGGAGCTTTGCTGCACCACTTCGGAAAAGTTAACGGGAAGTTGGCTCAGTGCTTTAACCGAAATCCCAAGTACTGCTCCGTACACCAGATATTTTTCCCAAAGGATTACGGAATCGATCGGGTAATTTTTGGTAACCGAATACTCCTCAAGCCACTTCTTAAAGGCCAGCCATTCAGCCACTTCCTCTCCTCCCCATTTGCTCTTTTTGGGCATTGCTGAACAAATAACTACCATAAATATGGTATACAGAAACACTATCCCCAAAATGATAAATCCAAGAAGTCCTATATTTAGTGCCGTCAATTTTGCAAAGAAGACAATAGAAAATACAACTATAAACATAGGTACATACATCTCGGCGGTAGCTTTCTTTTGTATATCCAAACTTTCCTGTTCATAAAAACCCAAACTTTCAAGACCGTCGCTTGCATCCTCTTTCCACTTTAGCCAAAAAGAATTGGTTGAAGTTGGCCTGTTTTTGGCAAAGTCTTTTATGTCTTCAAAGTCTATTTTGAGATCGGTTTTTGTTATTGTTATTGAACTACTTGTAAAAAGGAAGTCAATCAAGTCACTTTCCATTTCCGAGGTTGCTTTTTTATAATCTGTACTTTTCAAAACAAGAAGGTACTGATCACGGGAGCCAAAGAAAGTCTTTTTTCCTCCTTTTACAAACTCAATTGCCAGAATTTTACGCCTGGTCAACTCCAATATTGTTGCAACTATTGATTTTCCGGTTGGGCTTCCTTTTAACATCGTTTCGACCAATGCCGACGCCAAATCACCCGGGGGTTCATGGAGAGTTCCTGCTAAATTAACCTCAGGTAAGGGTTCGTCACGCCCAATTTTGTACCAGCGAATAACCCAAACAATCATCCGCCAAATAACCAGGAGCGCGATTAGAATAACCCCAATAAGTAAAGCCAGACTCTGTGTCTTGGTTTTGACCCCAAATGCTTTTTCTTCGTTTAAAATCGAGGCCAGAGTTTTATTCCCCGTCTGAGCGTTAATAAAGGACGGATTTGTCGGAAAAAGTACTCTGACTTCAAAAAAGGTGTTTGCCGAAAGATTTGCTGCACTAAAATCTGCCTCAGTATTGCTTACTATATTAACTTTTCCGTTTAATGGACCGTGCCCAAAAGCCCAAATCTGATTATTGGGAGCCGGGTAAGGCAAAATTACCCTTGCCGTGACCCTTCCTACCCCCTTGGCCCACTGATCTCCAATTAGCTGCCAATAGAACTCTGAAATATCTTTTTGATTTGTAAGGGCATTTTGAACGGTGTAGGAAAGCGTAAAAGTTTTTTCGGAATCAAGCGCCGTATAAAACCATTTAATGTAAAGGTTGCTACCGTCATTGTTCATTTGAAATGTCCCCGGAGTTCCGGAACTTGTTTCAAGATACTTCTCTCCTCCCCCGCTTAAGGTTACATTGAAAATTTTATAGTTCGGAGCAAGATTTATATTTTCATCTGCCCATGAGTAGCTGCCGGAAAAATCGTAGACTCTGGTTTCCGTCACATTAGCCGAGCCTGTGGTTGTAATTTCAGCAGTAATATCTGCTGATTTTATCGAATAATCCTTCGCCGAAATTGTGGACGGAAACAAAAAAGTAATTGCAGCTAAGAAAATGAATAATGCGACTCTCTTCACAAAACTATTATATTACGATTCTACCCCACTTAAACCGTCATAATTTTTATCCTCGTTTGTCCCTAAATCGCCTTAAAGAATTTGATTTCAATGAGTTAAGTGAATTCCACTGGAAGCAAAAGCAGTCCGACCAAGTGTATACGCCGGGAGTTCTTTTGCATGATATGAACGAAACGAGTTGCCATCAAATTCTTTCGGCGGGCCCTTCTTTCATCTATTTCTTGGGCAAGCAAGAAATAGACTGGCATTCTTTAGGTGAGAAAAGAAGTACTGAAATCAAGTTTTGGAAAGGAATAACCTACTTTTCATATATAATAGGCGTATGAAACAAAAATTCAGAGGCAATTCCTGGCAAAAAGTGGCCCCCTGGTACAATCGGATTACAGAGCGCGGGCAGGGCCACTATTACCACCAGCATGTAGTCATTCCGGGAGTTTTAAATCTGCTGTCTCTGTCTCTGGATTCAACTCTTTTGGATCTTGCCTGCGGCAATGGAGTCCTGGCAAAAGCAATTCCCGATAACGTTGGTTATTTGGGAATCGATAGTGCCCCGTCTCTTATCAATGAAGCAAAAAGTACCGACAGAAACCGGAGTCATAAGTATTTAATTGCAGATATTACCAAACACCTGGATGTTCCGTCAGACTTTAGCCATTCGGCGATTATTCTCGCCCTCCAGAATATACAAGATCCTATCAATGTAATACATAATGTATCGCAACATCTCACAAAAGGGGGTACTCTGGTGATAGTTTTAAATCATCCGGCCTTCAGAATTCCTCGTCAATCCTCCTGGGGAATTGATGAGGGAAGGAAAATCCAATATAGAAGAGTCGATAAATATATGAGTCCCATGCAAATTCCTATAAACATGAATCCAAGCGACAGGAACTCCCCCATCACCATGAGTTATCACCACCCCCTTTCCGCTTACTCCAAAATGTTAAAGGATGCGGGGTTTTCCATAGATCTAATCGAGGAATGGACAAGCGATAAGGAGTCTGAAGGCCGGGCCGCCAGAATGGAAAACAGGTCCCGTTCCGAAATTCCTCTCTTCGTGGCTATTCGGGCTATTAAAACAGCCTCCAACGTTTAGAATCAACATTGTATCCTGTTTCCCCAAACGCCTTAAAGAATTTGATTTCAGCAAGCTGAGTGAATTCCTCTGAATGCAAAAGTAGTCCGACCAAGTGTATACGCCGGGAGTTCTTTTGCATGGTATGAACGAAGCGGGTTGCTATCAAATTCTTTCGGCGGGTCCTTCTTTCGTCTATTTCTTGGACAAGCAAGAAATAGACAAGCTATCTTTGGACAAGCAAAGAAGTATTGAGTAGGCTTCTTGTGCAACTGAGAAGTAGTCTTATGGGGTTGCCGTAGGCATCACGGGAATGCTGAAATCTTTAACTTCCGTAACCTCGGTTACTGTAAAGTTTGTGCTATCCCAAAGCCCTCTTACCCTTATGCGGTGCCCGATCTGAATGTCGGATGCCGTAATTGTCTGTTCCTTTCTGCTGATAAGCTTAGCAGATCCGAGAGCAACGGTTTCCTCTCCCCTTTGAATTGTTGTCATCACAAACCCCGTATCTGTAATCGTCTTAACTGTGCCAAAAAATACTCCAAATCTTTTCTGAATCGAAAGATCTCTGATTACCACTGCATTTATCTCAGTTTTAGCTTCGTTGGTCCACCTTCCGACCACATCGACGCTGTCCCCGATCGAGATCTCGGCCAGGGTGCTTTTACCCCAGAACCTCCTTCTAAAATGAGTGTTTGTATTAATGTCAACTTTTACACTCGTTCCCCCGTTATCAACCGTAATGCTTGTGGCGTCTTTAGCGGTTACTTTGACATTCTCCAGCTGGCCGCGCTTGTTGGTAAATATAAGTTCAACCGGGACAATTTTCTTGATAAGGCCGGGATTAATTAGTTTAATCGATGGAGTAGCTGTCGGTATCGGACTTGCTATTATCAAGTTCGGATTTATATTCCTTTGCAAGCTGACTACCGGCATGATGAATAGTCCCGCCACAAATAAGTTTATGAATTTACTGTTTTTCATTTGACTAGAACGATACTACCGTAACGCTGAGATTTTGCTGAGCTGCATTGCCATCCGCGTCGTTTGCCGAAACCACGATTTGATTGATTCCCTCATCAAGCCCGAGGCTGATCGAAAAATTGCCGTTTGCATCGGCTTTCCCCGACTGGTCATTAACAAATACGTCAGCGCCGGGGGCGGTTTTGCCTTTCACCGTCGCGTCCGTCGAAGCAAGTGTGCCACCATTCACAGGAGAAGTTATTGTTAAGGAAATATTATTGGACGTAACGGCTCCCGTTTCCTGATTTACAATTTCCGAGGCACCGCCGGAGGTCGGATTCTGTGCAGTCGGATTCAGATTAATTCCCCTTCCCGAATAGCCTTTGGTAACAAAAAAGTAAACCAAAATCAAAACTGCAACTACGGCCACACCCCCGACAATTAAGCTTGTTACCCTTTTTGGCATGATGATATTGTTACACCATTTCCACTCAAAACGCAAGACTTTACTTCACTTTTTCGTATAAAAGCTCCAGTTTATGCAGAACGTCCGGTTTGTGGTGTGCCAAGCTTATTTTTCTACTCTCTTCCCCAAACTTCGCTCTCAAATTTTTATCTTTTGCCAGAATATTCATTCTGCCGGCAAGAGTTTTTGCATCATAAGCATCAACCAGAAATCCGTTGGCTCTATCATGACAAAGCTCGGGAAGGGCTCCTCTATCCGCACAGATTACGGGTAGGCCGGAAGCTATTGCCTGCAAAGTAACTATGCTCTGGACTTCATAGGGTGAAACTATCGTAAATACATCCGCCAAGTGGTAAAAATTCGGCATCTCGGCATCGGTTATGTGTTCCAGCCAAATGATTTTCCCCGACACCCCTAAATCTTCGGCAAGCTTGTGCAGACTTACTTTAAGTTTCCCGTTCCCCACGATCACCAGTTTGACATTACTGTCTGCAAATGGCATGGCTTTGACCAAGGTAGCAGCGTTTTTATCGCCATCGAGACGTCCCAGGAAGAAAAATACCACATCATTTTCGGAAATACCATACTCCTCCCGAAGCTTCATATTCATAACTCCCCGGTGAAATATGTTTGTATCTACTCCGTTTGAAACTACCTCAATGGGTTTAGTCACCCCGACAGACTTAAGAAAGTCCACAAATGTCTGCGTCGGAACGGCTATTGCTGTGTATTTATTGTAAATAAATTTAATGTAGGCCTCCATTACCGGTTTTGCCAAAAATTCTGGCTTACCCGGAAGCATTCTTCCGACCTGCTCAGGGGTGAAATGAAGCATTCCTACAGTCGGAATTCTATAAATCTTGGAAAGAATTAGGGCGCTTACTCCCAAAGATCCGGGTTCCTGAATATGGATAACGTCAAATTTATTTTCCCGGATAATTTTATTAATTACCGGCATCCCCAGGGGAAAAATTGTCTGGGGTTTACCTCTATAAAAAAGGTCCGGGATTGAAGGAGTGTAGATAAGCTCCAAATTGGGCGGTACTTCAACTTTCTTATCAATTACCGGTCTGGGATTAACCAGGACGACCCTGTGTCCCCGGGATACCATGTAGCGGGCAATAGAATCGGAAGAAGAAGAAACTCCGGCAATAAAAGGAAGATAGGTTTCGGTTACAAAGAGAATATTCATTTGAGGATGGCTCTATAAAAATTATACATTAAATGCTGATATAATTTACCTGGCCATGCACTCAAACCACGTAATCCGGGAGATATTCATCCTGCTTAACGCCTACGGAGATTTTATTCTCTTTCCCCTGGTCGTTCTCGAAGGTCCCGTTGTAACCGTAATCGCCGGTTTTTTGTCATCAGTCGGGGTTTTCAGCCTGATTCCAACATTTCTGACCATCGTTGTGGCAGATCTTACCGGAGATGTCTTTTATTACTCCCTCGGCAGATGGTGGCTTACGTCAGCACTAACAAAATTGACAAACCTTTTTAAAGTAAATCCAAAAATAATTGACAAACTGGAGGGAGACTTAAGAACAAATAAAGGCAAAGTGCTGTTTCTTGGAAAACTGTCCCATATATTCGGGGTGCCAATCTTAATGGCCGCGGGTCATGCTAAAATCCCCCTTCCTGAGTTCATCTGGTACAATTTTCTTGCCACCGTTCCCAAATCTTTGATATTTATCATGGTCGGATATCTACTTGGGAGCACAATCAACAATTACAACAAGTACGTCAATCTTACTATTTTGGGAATTTTCGCCCTTACCCTTCTTATCATAGCTGTTAACTATTTTGTAAAGCGGTTTTCAAAAAACCTTCTCAGGAAGATTTGAGATATGTTAAGAAAGACATCCCCTTGGGATAAATGGCTGGCCGGGCTTTTATCGTTTCATCTGTTTTGGAACAGTATTTGGATTTACCTGAATAATGCCCCCTTTCCCTGGGATCAGGCAGCCCATTCTACTATAGTTCTGCGTATAGCCGATGCTCTCAGGAATGGTCACTTTTTAAGTATTTTTGGAGCTTCAAATTACTATCCTATTTTTATTCACACCCTGGCTTCGATTCCCATTCTACTCTTCGGACCTCTGCCAAAACTGACCCAGATAACCGCTACTTTGATTTTTCTCTTAACACTGGTTTTTATTTACAGATACATATTTCTTATCACCGGAAATAAAAAAACAAGTTTTGTCACAACTGCCATATTTTCCTTTTTCCCCGTAGTCTTCAACGCTTCCAGATGGCTTATGCTTGATATCCCGACCGTAGGAGTCCTTTTTCTAGCCTTATATTTCCTAGAAAAATCAGAAAATTGGACAAGGCGTGGATATACAACTTACTTTTTTATTAGCTCAGGGCTCTTGATGATGACCAAATGGACGGGAATGTTGTTCCTGGTCGTTCCGGCCATTTTTACGTTTATTTTAATATTGGAAAAGAAAGAGTTTGGGAAAATATGGATTAATCTTGCAATCGGGATCGTGCTGTTCCTGGTAGTTATTCTGCCATGGTATCTTGTCAATTTCCAAAGTCTTTTGTTTCAATCAAGGATTAACATAATAGGAGAAGCAGGTGCCAAACCATCAAATGTTTTAAGTTTTCAAAGTCTCAGCCTCTATTTTTATCAACTTTTCAACTTCCAGGCTAATTTTTGGGTTGCTATGTCTTTTTTCATAAGTCTCCCGTTTTTCATATTTCAAAAAAATCCGAGAAAATGGTTCATATTACTCATGATTATCGGCAATTATATTATTTTTTCCCTCATTAGTAATAAAGATTCGCGTTACACCATGGCCTACCTCCCCTTTGTTGCTTTAGTGATCACCTCGGTTTTGGAAAAAATAGGCACCAGATTCAAATTACTGGCCAATGGTCTCACGTTTTGTTTAATTCTTATGTCGGTTGTTTATTATTTGTTATTGACCATCAGGCCGTTAAGCTTGGAGGGAACATATATATCTATTGATTGGCATCGCTTTGGCCGCACTGATGTTGTTGACCTAAATGACCGATTAGCCAAAAAGTATGACGAAAGCGACTGGTCAGTTAGTTCCGTTTTGGACGACATGGAGAGCCTTTCCAATGGGAAAGATATCGGTGTACAGGTTGCAATTGAAGACGAACATCTTAGCCCCGCTACCCTACAGCTATACTTATATGCCAGACAATACCGGGGGCTTATGAGTAATATTTATCTTAATACTCCCGATATATATTTTCTCAGGTCCAGCTTTCAAAGTGACACCTTCCCGAATGATGCGGCAATTGCAAAATATCTTCAGTATGACGATTACATTCTGATGTCTCCCATCGACGTCGGTACAGAATTTCTTCGAAATAAGGAGGCTTTAATCCAATTAAGAGAATTTGTTTTGCATGATACCAGGGTTGCCTGTAATGCCTTTCAAGCATCTCCGGCCCCCAAGAAAACCACTTGTTATGTCAAGGACAGTGAAATTCTGCAAACGGTAAGTGACATACAAATAAATGACCAGGGTCCTATAACAGACGAGAACCAAATCACGGGACCTGCTAAAATTTACTGCGAATGGGGTTGTTCTTTTAAAGTAATTAAGCCGCCGGATTTAAATATCCACCCTTATGCCCAAATAGAAAAAACATACCTTCTTCCGGACGGAAAGACTGTTTACCTTTATTCTCTACATTAAGAGGTCTATTGAAAGACAGGTAACAAAGCGAGTCATTCGAGCTGAGCATCACGGTCTAGAACCTTACGATCCCATGACAATACTATTCTCTTTCTTTATGCCTAAACAATCGTTGCCAAATGTTTTTTGGTTTTGCCTCAGAAGCAATAGTTATTGATTCGGCGTGAACAATCGGCATACCAGTTTCCGAATCTTTTTCTATATTTATTCCGTTTGGATCATCAATAACGATATGTTCCCTGCCGGGAACTTCAAGTTCTATGTGGGTTACTGTTGGTTGAACGAGCTTCATTCCACCATGACCGTCACCAACCCACATTCCATCGCCATCAATTGAAATTGGCATATTTTTATAAACTTTCCTTTCGCTCAGAGATTATACTCCAACAGCAACCTAATGCTGGGGAGCTGGGATTCGTGTGCAAAGTATGAAATACCCGATGTACTTCAAATCCTGATGACACAACGAACGAAGTGGGCTGCGAACCGTGGACAGACTTCGGACCTATTTTATAACCAATGCCTTACATGACTTTTGTGTTCGTAATTTAACCGAGAAGGTTATAAATCAGGCAGCCTATCAATACTAAAAATGTCGATATAACCAACATCCCCGCCTTTTTACTAATGGTGCGGGAGACACCAATCATACTAAATGTAGCAGCGTAAAAGACAATAATATAAGGCACATGAATTACTAATATTTCTCTGAATGGAATTTTTAAAACATAGTCTAATAACACTTCCAGAAGGAGATAAAGAAGGATAATAATATGTGAGATAATTATCTTTTTTTTCGCCTTTGCCTTTATATATCTTATCAGGGAAATGGTAAACGGGATTATTAAAAAAACGACAAATGCGCCGAAAATCTTTAAAAAAGCTTGGTTACCAATTTTTGATGTGATGTACACGCCACTTACTGCTAAATTAAAAATTAATGCACTTCCTACAAAAATAATATTGCCGATTTTCGATTCAAAGATTTCTTTAATTTTGTTCATTTATTTTAGCTGGAGGACCAGGATTCGCCGCACATAATACCCTTCAATATTTCGTGCTTCGAAGACTGGAAACCCGGCGAGTCATACGAGCTGGGGGACCAGGATTCGAACCTGAGTAAACAGCTCCAAAGGCTGCTGTCCTACCGTTAGACGATCCCCCAAAATATCAAACTACAAATTGGGAGGCTAACGGCCAAGGTTTCCTTACCGTTAGACGATCCCCCATTATAAAAAACCATTACCCGCCTGCAACGCTTTGCGTAGCAATGCGGGCAGGGACGACTCCCCAATATTTACCTAACACGTGTATTTTACCAAATAAGCTTGAGGAATTACAGCTAAACGAGTAAAATATGAGCTTACGCGGGCCCGTAGCTCAATGGTAAGAAAAATCTTGGCCATTTAGCCACGGTCCTTTCGCAGCAGCTCAAGGGCCCGTAGCTCAATGGTAGAGCAATTCCCTTTTAAGGAAGCGGTTCTGGGTTCGAGTCCCAGCGGGCTCACACATTTTCTTGGCCCCATCGTCTAGCGGTCTAGGACAGGAGGTTTTCAGCCTTCTAACTTGGGTTCGAGTCCCAATGGGGTCACTTCACTTCGCTCGTTCCCCCTTGTGACTCAAAGCGCTCGGGTAGTATCCTTTGCACACGAGTCCCAATGGGGTCACAATAGAAAAATGACAACAGAAAGAACCAATTTACCGGCAGAGGAGTCTTTTTATCATCGTTTTCTGCATGCCGCAAGTGAACTAGCGAAAAATCCAAATCATTCTGCTGAATTTCATGCAGTTGCCGAGGAGGAAACAGATCTGATTATGGCGGCAATTAGACAAAAGGTTGGAATATCGGAAAAATAAATAATATTAACTCTGTGTGAAGATCTCCTCTTTCTTACTTCTCACAAACCGTACCCATTCCTCTATTACCTCCAGGAAGGCTTTAAGAGGTGCCTCAATTATAAAATCAAATATAAAGCCAAGTACGTTCAATTTTGAAATTTGAACCGAAAGCCACTGCCCGACTCTGACTACCGGTAAAAACAGAAAATCAACGAGAGATGCAAAAAAACCGATTCTTTCCTCCTGATAGACATAATCCCGGGAAATGCTTTTTACCCTGAACGCAAAAAAAGAAACTACACAAAGGAAGAAGAGGAAAATAGCCTGGCTGACAGGGTTAAAATGCAAAAGGTTCAGTCCCCAGACAATAAATACAAAGACTCCCACAAAAAGAATGCTGTAAATCCCGAGGAAAATCCTCTCGAATACACTTTTCGCCCTCTGCCTTTTCCCCACCTCGAAAACTCTTGGTACACTCTCATCATAAAGATACTCGTCAACTTTTTCCAAAATTCTCCTGGTATTTTCTCTGCCCGGGACTCTTATTCCTGCGTTCAGTAAAAACATTAAAGAAGGAGGAAAAATCAGATTGATAACAAGAGCGACGTAATTAGTCGTTCCGACAAATATGTCAAAAGGCAACTCAAGTGCCAGCCCGAAAACCATTTTTGTTAAGAAAATATAAATTATACTTCTGGTTGAAGCTCTCATAAGACGTCCCCTATTCTCTTTGTAAAGCTCCTCCAAAGTTTCTTCCGCAAGCTCATTGAACGCTTCCCTATCGGCCACACTTTCTTCAAAGTTTTCGGGGCTTCTTATAACCATTTCGCGGATTACATTAAAGGGAGCGGTATATTTGGTTATCTCCCTTTTTACATCAGGTCCAAGAGGGTACTGTAAATCGTGGTCTATTTCTCTTTTCGTGGATAAAAGAACCGGAAAAATCCTGGCAGCTTCATCTGCCTTTTTGCCAAACCAGTCGGGAAGCATCGCTTTTAGAAGGTGGTATGTAATAAAAATCTCACTGTTTTTGGCAAATACCCGCTCGGTTGCAATATAAACCTGAATATCCCTGACCCTATCGTCCTCTTCACCGAAAATTTTTATTCTGGATTGCATGCTCCCCGAAACGAAATTAATAAGAAGCTGCGGATAGGGGTTGAAAACCAAACTTTCTTCTATCTCGCATCCGGCCAGTTCCAGCAGCCACTCGCTCAGTAATTTATCACTGGTCAGCGAAAAAGCCATTTTGTACTTATTTATGACTTCCTCAATGTCGTCTATTTTGCTGACTCCTACAAAGTCATCCTTCAAATACCTTGCCCAAATAAGTTCCCGGATTAGAAGCGGAGCAAGCCTTTCGCTCTTTTGCCCCAAAAAAAGCCGCCTCCGCAAGATCCTGACAATTGCAGCCTGCCGGATCAAGTGATCAGATCTAAATTCAACCGCATTCCTCGCAGCCTCATAAACAACAGCCAAAGTCGAGGCTGCGGTCGAGGTTTTTATCGTTTCCTCGCTGCTGTCGGTCTTTTCGAGGGCAAAATTTACCCCACGCACGAAATCGGATCCGTTTTGATTAAGATTTCCCATTGGTACCTCAAAGAATAGCTTCAAACCCCCCCAAAGTCAAAATTTCAGAAAATCAGATATAATTGCAGTATGGTTAAACTAGGAGCTAAAGACTTAAGGCATACCCGTCCTACCCCTGAGTCTTTCGGCACAATCAAAAGAAATCCGATCTACCTGGTTTTGGATTGTGTTATCGATACGTATAATATCGGTTCCCTATTTAGACTTGCGGATGCTATTGCCGCCGAAAAGCTGTATATCTGCGGCGATACGGAGTATCCCCCAGGTAGCCGTATCCACAAGGCCGCAGTAGGCACCGAGGAGTGGGTTCCCTGGGAAAAGGTAGATTTGACCGTCTCGATAGTTAAAAAGCTAAAATCAGAAGGGGTTCAAATCGTTTGTGTTGAACAAGATCCGCGGTCTATCCCCTTTTCTCTCCTTGGTATGCATGCAAGATTCCCCATGGCAATTGTTATCGGCAATGAAACCGATGGGATAAGTAAAGAGGTTCTGGATATTGCCGACACAATCGTTGAACTTCCGATGTTTGGCGTAAATAAGTCATTTAACGTTTGGGGGTCGGCTGCAATCATTGCTTATAAAGCAATTGAGTCTTTAATCTTTAAGCCCTACCGTCCCCGGAGAAAGGCTCTGTAGTAAAACACCAAGACCTTGGAAATCTTTAGTATTCGCCTCAAACGCCTTAAAGAATTTGACAACGAAGTTGGTTACGTTTTTATTCCCACAAGCCCCTTTTGTCCGCTCCTAATAACTTTAGTGATTTGTTGGAAGGAAAGCCGGAACTGAATCTGAGCGGAGTCGAAGGTGAATTCCGGAAGGTAATCATTCCTCAACAAATCACGTTAAGAAATTATTGGTAAGGACAATCGGGGGCTCCTTTCTTCCCAATACTTCTTTGGAGAAGCAAAGAAGTATTGAAATGGTTTCTTAGGTAAGCAAAGGTAATATGTCTATTTCTTGCTTGTCCAAGTGGTGGTATAAATAGGCCGACGGAAAACCTTTTTTAGACCATAAAAAAACCGCCTCTCGGCGGCTTGCCTCAATACTTTATTACCTTGTTACCGAGATTACCGGAGTTGTGTCTCCAATCTTTTCGGCAGACGGAGCAGATACAGTCACTCTTCCGGCCGAATCTACTGCCACACTATACCCGGTCGCATAAGTAGTACAATCAGTAACGGCCGAAGTATTCAACGACGGATCAGTGGGTAGCGCAGAAACATAGGTGGGAGAAATGTCCTTACAAATGTCGCCAACGCTCGCTGTGCCACCGGTCGCGATCGCTACTACGCCGTCTGCCGCTTTCGGCATGTGGGTCGGCAAATTACCTTTATTATCAGCGGCATATTGATGAATCGCGTTAAGAAGGGTTGTAACATCACTTCTCCTGGCCGTGTTATTCGCTTGGGCAAACTGCCTGGCCGGGTTAATGGCAATAAGGACAATCGCAAGAAGAATACCCAAGATTCCGATAACTACCAGAAGTTCTATTAATGTAAAACCGGAGTATTTCTTAGGCATTAATCTAAGTTAGAGCATTACAAATATCATGTCAAGTGGTATTTTCCGGATCAACTTTACTTTCCCCTCATGATCACCACAACCAGAATAATAAGAAGTATTGTAAATCCGCCAATAAGGTATGGCAAAAGCTTGCTCTTTTTATGAGCCTCCGGGGCTTCGGGAGTACTAACCGGTAAGGCAATTTTTGTAAGCATGTTGCCAGTCCTCATCAGGCTTTTGTTTCCAAGAATATACCTGGCAAAATCTGCGTCTAGGACTTTTCTGGTGGCAAATCCCGGAAACATCGCGCCCGGCACGATCCCCTCCGTCACAAACCCGTCTTTATCAAAAATCTCTACCAGAGCTTCAATATATTCCAAATTAGTAGCTATTACCCTGATCCCCGTTCCTGATCTGTATCTTTTTGATATAACCTTATCAAAAGGAACAGCCTCAAGAAAATCTTTAACGTCACCCTCAATTTTCAAAGGATCGGTTTCGACGATATCTTTACTAAAACATATTCCGTCTGCCAAAACCAGCCAAACCTGACTCGGAGCCAGTTTTCTGGTCTTTATAAAGCTGTCAACCAAGCTGTCAAATCCGCTTTTATCAATAATATCAACGTCCCTGATTACGGTTTCCGGAATATCAAGCCTTAAAATCCCATTGCCGTCATAGACAAAAACACGGTTCTTATCTAAAAATATTAACGCCTCCCGTCCTCCATCAGCCATTTAATTTATCTCCTTCCATGTATTTAACGTTAATTCATTATCAACATATCCGGCAGTAACTTCAACTTTTTTAACATAGTTACCGGCTGTAGCTTTCGAATCGATGGTCAGTGTGGTGGTTCCACTTACCGTAATTACAACATTCCATCCGCTTTCCCAATTGGAAATATTTGCATTTGTCAGGGTTTCACCGGAATATGTGTTCCCGTTCCTCAAAACCTGAAGAATCCCCTTTTCTGCCCCTGTTTCCGCCATCTCACGTGTTATTTCCTCCTGCTGAACATCGTTTGCCGCCAAAGAATTGCCCGCGATGATAATAATTGCGGTGGTCGTAATCGTAATTCCGATCATGACAAAAAATAGCAGCATTATAAGGGCCTGTCCTGAGCTCGCTGAAAGATTTTTATTTTTCATGGTCTTAGTCCGAAAGTCGTATCGACAGTTCTGGTTTGAACCCCAGACTGTAATTTAACCAGAGATTCAATTGTAAAAGTTGTTTTTACCGTATTCCCAATCTTGGTGAAATTAATACTGTCAATTTTTGTATCGAGACCGTTGAGTTTTATAGAATTAAGCGTTAGGTCGCCGCCACTTAAAGTATAAGTTTTTGGCCCTATTACAAGCGTGGTCGGATTTGGAACAGTAAATGAACTTGCATTCGCAACATCATAAGCCATTTTTGAATAAACATAGCGCGCGTCCTGGTTTAAGGTTGATGTGCTTTCACTCTCAAGTTTGGCGTTAAGAATTGTCACAAAAACATCGACAAGGACAAGCATAAAAATTGAAAGAAGGCCGATATAAACAATGAGTTCAACAATTGTGACTCCTTTTTGTCGTTTATATTTGTTAGTATTCATAACAATGGTGCTTGCCCCGTTCTACGGGGAATAATTTACCTTAACCGTCGTCGATGCTACTGTTCCGACACCCGACCCTCCGCTAAAAGTTACTTTATATCTGAAACACCTTCCCGGATTAATACTTAAAGGTATTGGTCCACCCGCGGAAGTGTAGCTTCCCGTATAGTTAAAAGTTAAGCAATCGGTTGATACGGCCACCTGATAAATCGCGGTTATTCCTTCAGGGGTGAGGCTAGTTATCGAAATTCTGTTAAATGTCGATGTGTGGCCCGCATCAAGTATTGGGGATTCAACGGTTACCCCTCCCCCGGTTCCGCTTCCTCCGGGTCCTCCCTCAATTATCTTAACCTGGTTGTTATTGGCATCCGTAATAATATACGAATAGGCACGCTGGGCAGCTGTAAACACTGTTGCGATACCGTTAAGATCTCCTGTATTTAATCCACTGGGGTTGCATCTTACCGGGCTGGCCTCATTGTCTACCCTAACTACCTGATACTGTTCTCCCCCTGTTCCGACAATAACAACAATTGGCAAATTCACAAGAACTATACCTGTTGGGTTCATCGCACCCGTATCATATGACCCCACAGTTTGTCCATAACCCGCTGATGTTTCATCAGTGTTAATAATAAACATCTCTTTAAGGGTTGCTGAGTTTGCTGTCGCCAAATAAGCGCGCGTTCCTGTAAGCGGATCAACATAAACAGACTTGCCTCCCAGACCGTTGACATGGATCTTGCCTGGGGTTAATGTTGGTTTTGAAATAAAAGTTAAAGTAGTAGCATCTACTACAACTAATTGATAAGTCGTGCCGGATGTCGAAATATAAAGTCTGTTACCTAAAATAACCATTTTGGTTGCAGGCGCCGGAAGCTGTAAACCGGCCGGATGAACCGCAGTTCGAGATACCAAAGCGTTCGGCAAACCGGATAACGAGAAGTCATAAAGCATGTTTCCGATTGTCATATAACCAACAGTCGGGTTGGCAACAACAGTACCTGCATTAGCACTTCCGTTATTTGGGGAATTAAAAAAGCCGGCTTCTACATATTGTCCTCCGGATGTGCTACCCAAATTTATAATATCAATATCTTTTGTATGACTATCTGTCGCAATAAATGCATAATTTTGCAGAGTAAATACATCGTTTGTCTTATCTGGACCATTGTAAACTGTGGTTGTACCTGAAGGTGTAGCCGGTGCAGGAGGATCGGTAAGGTCGACATTAGCAAAAGTATAGCCAGCCGCAGCGCCTCCTGTGCCTGTTGCAATACGGCCTTGAATAGCACTAATTGATTTAGCTGTTGCATTACCCAAATCCACGCTCCCAAGTGTTAGAGAGGGCGTACACCAGTCTCCATTACCCTGATTAATTAAAGTCCCCGAAGCTATAAGATCGCTTGTTAAATTTTTCCAGCGTGACAGAAAAAATGTAGAGGTAGCATCAGTCGGTAAAATACTGCTCCAGTGAACGGTTACGGTAATCTTTCTTAAAGAAGGGTCTGTCGGGCTAACATCGCTGACTTTAATTGATCTTGTAAAGTCCCCGATTGTTTCGGAATTAAGCTGCAGGCTCCAACTTGTTGCACCGGCAACGGGGTGATAAGTTTTGGTACTGTCTAAGGCGGCAATATACGCCCAGTCTGCTTCTCTGACGCTTCTTACCGCCTCCTCCCCTTCCCTTAGAAGTCCTACAGCCACAATTCTTTGCTCCTGCTGCACTTTCCCGTTTTGGGAAGCAATAAGACCTGTGAGAAGCGCCGGAAGAAGAACCCCGGCCAGCCCAAACGCAACCAAGAGCTCTACTATTACCTGTCCTTTGTTATTCTGTCGCTCCATATATATTTAGTTTTAGGATTTTGACATCCCCGGTAAGTGTATTTGTTATCGACGCGCCGCCGCTAACCGTGTCTCCGGAACCTGCCGCAAAAACAACCTGCGAACTTGGAAATGTTATATTTGTAAACGTCAGGTTTGGATCCAAATCAACTTTGAAATTGTTCGCATCACCCGCAGAGTAATTTGATCCGGTAAAAAGAGTGTAGCTATTGGTAGTTGCATCAAAATATACCCCGAAAGCACTTCCTGTCGTGGCTCCTGTGGCAGGATTAAATCCGGCCATGGCTTTGGTTTGCTGACCCCTCAGGTCCGATATAAGTCTGTCATAGCTTGAGCTCTGGGAGGCGCTTGAAGGAAGTCTGGTTATATTAATAGTAGTAAGCGCAAAAAGAATCGTTAGAATTCCGATGGACACAAGTAGCTCAATAATAGTGAAGCCTTTTTTCATTAGTGAACAGTTCCCACTTGGCTAATCAGGGAATATATTGGTGCAATTATTGCAATCATCATCCCCCCTACACATATCCCGACTACAACAAGCATGATCGGTTCCAAAAGAGCAGTCAGAGTCTTTAATTTATTCGTCACTTCGTAGTCAAAATATTCGGCAATATCATTGAGAGACTTATCGAGAGTCCCGGTTTTCTCTCCGGTTTCCACAAGTTTTATCATAAGTATCGGGAAATAGCCCTTCCCTGTTCGGAGGCCTTCCGAAAAAGTTTTTCCTCCCAATATCATATTTTTGGAGGTCTCTATGACCTGCTTTGTTTGGCGGCGCATGGCTATATCCTCCGTTAATTCCAAGGCTGAAACTATCGAGATTCCGGAGTTAATAAGAAGATAGAGGCTTCTGGAAAACTGAGTCACGTCAATTAGTTTGATTGTGTCTGAAACCACAGGAAGAGAATAAAACACATTTAAAATCATCGACCTCTTTTGGGTAAATAAATAAATTAGAACCAGAACTATTGCTCCTACGCCAAAAAGGAAAGGAATAGTATTTTTAACCATCAGATCGGAAGCAAATATCAGTATCTTTGTGGGTAGTGGAAGCGGAACTCTAAGACTCTTAAATACCTGGGCGACTTTTGGTATAACAAAGATTAAATTAATGAGAAGCACCAAAATGAAAACCGAAATGATAAATATCGGATAAAGAAGCGCAGATTTTATCTTGTCACTAAATTCATTTTGTTTTCTTAAATTCTCTCTTAGATCCTTCAAGATAACATCCAGTGTCCCTGCAGTTTCTGAGGCCCGGACGACATTTACCGTGACTTTATCAAATACATTGGGAAACCGTGCCAGGGTGTAATTTACCTGGTGCCCCTGTGTCAGATCGTCGCTGAGAGTATCCAGTATCTTTTTCTGATTTCCCTTGGCATCCTCCAAAAGATTACTTACGGCGTCCAGAATTGGAATCCCTGCCGTAAGCATTGTGCTTAAATTGCTGATTAAAGCAATCTTTTCACTGCTACTTAGCCTTATTCCTTTATTCTTATCCTTCATACTATTGTAAAGTCTCTACCTTTGTCACTCTGATAACCTCTTCGACCGTGGTTAACCCTGTGGTTATCTTTTCCAAACCGTCTTCAAGCATCGTCTGCATCCCCTCTTGAATAGCCGCCTGGGCAATGATATCCGAGTCAACTTTCTCTGACAATAGTTTCCTTATATTTTTGGTCACTTCCAAAACTTCAAAAAGTCCGACCCGGCCCAAATATCCTGTTTGCCTACAGATCTTACACCCTTTTCCTTTATGAATTGTTACCTCACCTGTCGTACCAAAATATTTCTGAACAAGATTTTGCGGAAAGTGCTTTTTGATCTCGGAAATAGTTATTTTTTCCTCAACCTTACAGGAAGAACATATCTGCCTTACTAATCTTTGAGCAATAATTATGTTCACCGTCGAGGCGACGAGAAACGGCTCAACTTTCATATCAGTTAAACGCGGAATTGCCGTTGCTGCGTCATTCGTATGCAGGGTAGACAGTACAAGATGCCCCGTTAGGGCTGCATTGACTGCAATTCCGGCAGTTTCGCTGTCCCTGATCTCACCGACAAAAATAACATTCGGGTCTTGCCTCAGAATTGACCGTAGCCCATTGGCAAAAGTTAAATTCGTCTTGGCATTAACCTGCACCTGGTTCGCCCCAAGAATTCTGTATTCTACAGGATCCTCAATAGTCATGATGTTTTTCTCACGGGTATTTAAAATTTTTAAAATCGCATAAATTGACGTAGTTTTTCCACTCCCGGTCGGTCCGGTTGAAAGAATCATCCCATAGCTCCTGTTGAATGCATTTGTAACTTTTTGCAAATCGCCGGGATTCATCCCCAGATCACTTAGTGTATATTCCCGGGAGTGTCCCGAAAGAAGTCTTAAAACGGCTTTTTCTCCCTCGGTTACCGGAATAATTGAGACACGGATATCCAAATTCTCCTCCTCCAGTTTCTCAACCATTTTGCCGTCCTGGGCACTAAGATGCTCATCCGTCCTAAGGTTTGATAAAACTTTTATTCTCGAAATTACCCTGTCGTGAATCTCCTTCGGAACCCTGAGGACATCTTGCAAAACCCCGTCTATTCTAAAACGGATTAGGGAAGTTTTTTCTTCAGGTTCGATATGAATATCGCTGGCTCTGTCCTGATAGGCGGTGTTTACAAGAACATCAACTACTTTAATTATGGGTAAGTCTCCCTGATAAAGTGTTGCCTGTTTTACATACTCTTTAAGAAGCTCGTCGATAGTTTTTTGAAGTGCCTTTTTATAAAGTTGAATCGTTCCCTCTATGTCTGAGCTGCCCGCATAGTAAACCGTCACTTTCATCCCGGTTTTCCGGGAAACTAGGGAGACAATTGTCTGGTTGGTAGGATCATTCATGGCAACTTTTACCCCCGTCTCATCTCGGGCAAAAGCTATTGCCTTCTGTTTTCTGGCTACTCTTTCCGGAATTATATGGGCAACATCTTCAGGTATGGAAACTTTCGATAGAGTTATATAGGGGACCTTGTAATATCCGGCTATTACGGCTGAAAGTTGATCTTCGGTAACGGCTCCGCATTCTATGAGAGATGTCAGGAGACTTGTTGTTTTCGTGTTGGCAGCATAGGCCTCGGCTTTGGCAATCGTACTTTCATCCAAGAGAAGCAGGCCGCTTTTTTTAACTAAACTAATTATCTGATTTTCAGTCAGGGGCATATCTCATTGTAACATCCAAAGAAGGCGGAATAAATATAAATAAAGTGCTTGATCCCCCACTTGTGCAATAACAGTTAAATGATATTCTATTACGTATGTCACCGGAGTCGCTTCAACCGTCAAAATTTGAGGTTAAAATTTTGTCTTCGGACGAATTCGCAAGTTTAACCCCTTCATCGGAGAGGTTGCAGGAACTTGTCTACTCCACTTATACTAATAATGGAATTCCACAACCGGTTGCTCCCCGTGAGTCAAGCCTACTATCCAAACTGTATCAAGAGTCCGACAAAAAAAATGTCTACATTACCGCAACGGGAGATGCCGAGCGTCTTTTTAAATCTCCGGCAACTGAACATTTGAAAAAGATTGAACCTGAATTGAGGAATTACAAAAATTTGGCAGGTTTTTTTAAACTTGAATGGGGTATGTATAAACCAGGAGAAAATTTACCCATTGAGGCTATGGTATTAACTAAAAATCATTCCTGGCCGACTGATGCCATGGTTGGTTCAATCGCTTCACTTACAATCAACCCCCTACTCCCAAAACAAACGCGTCTGGAAATTCTTAAGGATATCCTCAGCACCTCATACACTTTAGCATCAAAAGAGGGATTCTCCGATCAAATCTTTACAATTATGGCTCCGCATGTCGCCAAGTTTGGTGAAGATTCCGGAGCTACTATCATCAGGATATCCGAAGCGAATGAGTCAACTGATGACCTTTACGCCAAATCGGTTTTTGAAACATTTCCCGGATATTGGACAACCGGGTCTGCCCTTTATAGAGTTGTTCCTAATAACAAAGCATGACCATAGAACGAAACGACTCAATCGACATTAAAGATGGCCCTAACTATGATATCTGGCGCACTCCAAACTTAACTCATGAACAATTTGAGTCACTTCCTGTAGGAGAAAAGCTTATATATTTTACAACCCTTGCACACATGGCTCCAAGTTCTCATAACACTCAGCCATGGGCATTTTCACCGGATGAAAAAGATTCCTCTATCACACTTTATCTCGACAGAGATCGGGTTCTTCCTGCATCTGATGTAAGAGGCAGACAGGCTGTAATAAGTGTCGGGGCGGCTTTAACTAATGTCCAGGTGGCAGCGTCTCACTTTGGTCTCGAAGCCACCACCGAAAATGAACAGGTTGATCCGTCACAGGTTCTACCCTATAAACAACCGGACGACAAAAACCGTTATGTAAAACTATGTCAAATCGGTTTTAATCCTTCGGTTGCCGCTTCTGATAAAGATCTTTTTGCATCGATATTCACAAGAAGGGTCAACAGAAATATAACCGATACGTCCAAAACAATCCCTGGTGAATTACTCACGGAAATAGGGGCTTTGGAAGGTGATGGGACACGTTTATTTTTACTTAAAGCGGGTGATCCAATAATCCCTACGATTGCAGAATTTCAGGGGGCAGCCGACACGGTTGTGGCTAATCTCAAATCCTTCCGCCGTGAGCTTGGTGACTGGCTTCAGGAAAACAACACTAAAGATCCGTTGGGAATGCCTGGTGATACATTCGGCATGGACGACACACAAGCCAGACATACCAAGAACGCACTTTTAGGAAAAGAAAAACTGGAAGCTGATGATATTTCTGCCTTTTCAAGGGGTTCTATATTGGGTATTCGTTCATCGGCGATAACGGGTATGATAACAGTTGACAAAGATACGCCGGAATATTGGCTAAAAAGCGGCGAGCTTCTTGGTAAGATAGGGCTTAAACTTACCTCACAAGGATTGTCTTATGCAGTTCATGCGGGTTTGGCTGAAGTTTCCCTCACTAGATTTGGTCTTTCTGCAATATCATTATGGCACGGTACTCCCGCGATACTTTTTAGGGCAGGTTACCCAAGACCGGATCTTGAAATTCCTCCTCATTCACCCAGACTTCCAATTGAAGAAGTGTTAATTAAACCTGTTCACCCCAAGACTCAAATTTGAGATTTACTAAATCCACCACAAATCTTTCCGGGTATTTATAACCTAATGCCATTCTTGCAACGATTTCTCCTGCGAGTCCACCGGCTACCATGGCTGTTGAACCTAGCTGTGGAACACTGGAGTACTGTTTAGAAATTTCTCCTCTTACTAAACCTCCAAATTCATCCCCTCTTTCAAGAGAATCTTTACCAATCAGGGCGCTTCCAAATTTATAGAAACCCGACTTTGAAGTTCCGGCTTTGGCTAGCAGATCAAACAGTTCCTCATCAGTAATTCCATAGGCCAAAGAAGCTTCCGGGTTCGTGTCAAAAGGACGTATATCGACTCTAACCGTAGAACCTGCATCAGTAAAACGCAGAAACCTTATCCCCTGCTTTCTCGCCTCTACAGCCAACTGCATCTTAACATCTATACTATCGCAAACATCTATGGCTACGGTTGCTTTAGGTTCCTTACTTCCCCCGCCTAGGAATTCCTTAACATTACTCCCGTCAATACCTTTATAGGAAAATACGTTCATGTAAGGGTCCTGGGATAGTATGTCCAAGGTAAAAACTTGTTGTTTCTCTCTCGATCCGTTTAAACTTCCCAAATTTGACCCCATATTGCCTCTGGAAGTAACCAAGTCGGTGTAACCCAAACCGGCTACTCGATTGGCATTGGTAAGTTTAAAGGGTGCGGGATCGGACACTTTGACAGCATCCGGACGAATATCGGCTATAATCGCTTTCCCAATATTCGACCCCACACTTAGGCCTGCTATCGCCGGAACTACGTTATCAAACACTTTCCTTATTTGGTTGTAGTCGAGATTTCGGTCCGGATCCATTAAAAGCGATGAATTACATGCAAGAAGGGCAAGTTTGTGAAGCCTTTTTGGTGCAAAATGCACTAAATCTTTATCATATGGGTAATAAACCCACGTCCCATAAGTGTCTCCACCATTTGCTATTACCGAGGCATCATAAATAGCCGACTCATGCTCATATTCTTCTCTTAAATCAATCCCTGACTCCGCGTCAACAAAAGCTTCATTAATACCCATCATCGTTGCCGATAGTAAGTCATGGATATGATCCGAGGTTATGGTTTGTTCACCATCAGGAAGTTTTATGCGGTAATTTTCTCCCTCACGAACCATTTGCCCCCCATCAAAAGCATCTCTTGCGTCAAAAATACGGGGGGAAAACATGCCTAGGCTATTGTCTTTATTATTTTCTCTTTCTATCATAAATTAATTATGGATATCGCGGTTACCATATTTACTGTTTTTGCTAACTTAATTCTCGGGCTCATTGTATTCCTAAAAAATCCCAAACGCAAAACCAACATTTTATTTATACTCCTCACATTTATTGTTTCTGCTTGGAGTGTCGCCAATTACTTTTCTTTAAAAACTATTAATCCTGAAGAAGCCATTTTCTGGATCAGGATTATTATGGCTACAACTTCTCTCCTATTAACTGTTATCCTACATTTTTCTCTTAATTTTCCGGAAAGCAGTCCCTCAATAAATAAAATATTTATACTTTCTGATATCGTTTGGACTGCTGTAATAACTTTCTTTTGCCTTACCCCGCTGATTTTCTCTCACGCAATTCTGACTAACGGTCAGATAACTCCGGTGCCGGGGCCGGCAATCTTACTTTTCGGTCTTCATGGTGCTTCCCATTTAATAGGTACCATGATTATCCTGTTAAGAAAATTGCATCGGGGCAACAGCGTTGTCAAAGAGCAGGTTAAATTCATGCTTCTGGGACTTATCATAGCTTTTGTTTTAGCTTTTATAACAACATTTTCTTTCGTTGTCGTCTTCAGGATCACAAGTTTGGTTTTCCTGGGACCCAATTACAGTCTCATCTTAATCGTTGCCGTGACTTACGCCATTGTCAGACACAGGCTTTTTGATATCCGCTTAATTATCGCAAGGTCAGTCTCTTATTCACTTCTTCTGATAATACTTGGGGTTATATATTCGAGCGGACTTTTTATCGTTTCCAGTCTGATTACAAAAACATCAACTCCCGCCTCAAGTTTGATAAGTTCAACCATTCTTGCTCTGGTCATTGCATACACTTTTCAACCGCTCCGGGGTCTACTGGAAAAAACAACAGATAAAATATTTTTTAAAGAAAGATATGAAACCGAGGTTGTTCTTAATAAACTATCAAAGACTATGGCTACGTCGCTTACTCTTGATGATCTTGCTCTCCGGGTGCTAACGATCATAACCAGAGAACTCAGGCTCACAAAAGCTGCCTTCGCAATTATTAATGGTAAAGAAATATACATTATTGAAAGTCAACACCAAGGTAAGCGTTTAGACATCAGTAGTGGTGACGTCAGGAAAATGGCAGATCCTAAAAAATTACTTATCCTTGACGAAATGGAAGAGGGCCCGCTGAAAGATTTTTTGCGCGAAAAAGATATTTTCCTGGCACTCCCCCTTTCAACCAAAGAGCGTTTCGTGGGGCTTCTCCTTCTTGGAGAAAAGTCTTCAGGAGAGATCTTTTTTGATCAGGATGTTAACTTTCTTTCAATTCTAGGTCCGGAACTTTCAATCGCTTTGGAGAATGCGCAGAGATTTGAGCAGATAAGCCGGTTTAATGTCACCCTACAGCAAGAAGTAAAACGGGCAACCGGTGAACTGCAATCGGCAAACGAAAAGCTTAAAAAACTAGATCAGGTCAAGGACGAGTTCATTTCAATCGCAAGTCATGACCTTCGAAGCCCTATGGCAACCGTCAAAAACTATATTTGGCTGGCAAGAAGTGAACTTGGAAAAGCACAGGGTAAAGCCAAGGAAGACCTGGGAATCGCCCTGGAATCAACTGAACACGGTATTTCCCTGGTTGCTGATATGCTGGACGTAAGCAGGATCGAAGCCGGAAGAATTGAGCTCAATCCCGAAAAATTGGATGTCAAACATGAAGCAGACCTAATTGTTGAGGAACTCCAAAAACAGGCAAGTGATAAGCAAATCAATCTAAGTTCGACCGTTTCGGGCGGTCTTTTTGTTAAGGCCGATAAAGAGCGTATCCACCAGGTTATAACCAACTTAGCCGGAAACGCAATTAAGTTTACTCCGGCAAAGGGCAAAGTAACCATAACTGGATTGGCGAAAGAAAAAATGATTGAGATATCTGTAACTGATAACGGTATCGGAATTAAAAAAGAGGATATGGACAAGCTTTTCACCAAATTCGGCAAACTCGAAAGCGGAACAAACGTACCCAGCACGCAGGGAACCGGCTTGGGACTTTATATCAGTAAAAACATTGTCGAGCTTTCCGGAGGTAAAATTTGGGTGGAAAGTACACCTGGGCAAGGTTCAAGATTTATCTTTACACTTCCTTCGGTGTAGGCGTATAATAGGTTCAATTATGAGCAATAAAAGAATCTTGATTGTAGAAGACGATCAAAATACCAGAAACCTCTACCAAACAATTCTTACAAAAGCAGGTTTTAAGGTGGAGGCGGCGGTTGACGGAGCTGAGGGACTGACTAAATGCCGGGAAGGTGGCTATGATCTGGTACTTCTCGATGTCATGCTTCCTAAAATGGATGGCATAGCGCTTCTTGGCGAGCTTAAAAAAACTCCTCCTAAAGTCCCTAACAAAAATATCTTCCTTCTGACAAACCTCTCCCACGACCCGATTCTTAAAGAAGGCATTAGTCTTGGAGCTAAAGATGTCATCCTCAAAACCGACGTCAATCCGGATCAACTTACCGAGAAAGTCAAGCTGATTTTGGCAGATTAAGAAGTGTAATCCTTGTAGACCCTCTTACTCCCGTGTTCCTTCAAAAATGATTTGACATCAACATATTTGGCTAAGCCCGAAGTCTCTAATTTTTCCTCGATAAAATCGTCAACCTGAAAAACTCCGGCTTCGGTTGTCATTACAATCTCAATATCAACAGGTTTTCCCTCCCCCTCCTTAACCGTCACACTCTCGATCGCGTTTGCCGAAACCGAGTGAATATCAATCTTGCCCATTCTATAGGGGATCCTGCTACGGCCTTTACTCATATCGAGAGCGTCCGCAACTCTTACGATTCCTCCTTCAACGGTTGAGGTTTTGCCTGCGCTTCCGTGGCTGTGGCTTATGATTGCATGGAGAGTTTCGGAAATTACGACCGTTCTTTCCTCAATGGGCATAAAGCTCAGAATTTCTTTCATAAAGTCCCTAGCTATAAAAAGGCTAAAAATTTCATGGTTTTCCCTATGGATACTCATTCCCAGGTCATGCATTATGCACCCCAAAAAAATTACTACCTCTGCATGATCATTGGTCAGACCAAAATCATGCACAATTGACATGGTAATTCCCCTTTTTTCCAAAATCCGCGCGATTTTAAGACCATGGTTTGCTACCAGATTAAAATGGGTCGGTCCGTGATCGGTAAAACCAAGACGCTCTATCGCGTTTACGTTTATTATTCTCCAGAGAGTCTTTATTTCCCGGTTAGAATTAACCTGGTTTAAAACTTTTTCCAGTAAAAGATTACCCTCTGTGGGAACGTTAATTTTAATTTGTGAGGTCGAAGCCTCGTCGATTTTACTTCCCTGTTTCTTCATAATATTTTTAATATTATACCAAATTCATCCTATGAGAGCGTGAGCTCGTCCAAATCTATTGATAGAATTTGCTATGAACTCATTTAAGTGCAGAGGTGACTGTCGAGGCCATGTCGGTATAACTATAAGCTCCGGGAAAATTGGTTGAATTTACATAAAAATCCGGTGTTCCCTGAATCGAAAGGGACGTGGCTAGGGCTTGATCACTCTGAAGCCTTGCATCGTATTTACCGCTATCCAGACATGTCTTCATAAAACTCGGATCGACAACGGACTTAAGAAAATCGGCTACAGCCTGCGACTGCGTCTTATCATTTTTAACAGTCGTATTCATAAGAGTATAACCCGCATCATTCATAATTAAGTTGTGCGCTTCCCAGAATTTTCCTTTTTCGTTGGCACAGTAAAGGGCCTTCATACCCATTTCTCCATTACCGTGACCCGGATAATAAATATAGACAAAAGAAGCCTGTCCGGAATCGACCAGTTTCTTCATTTCTACAGTCGGAGAAACATACTTTCCACCATCCGCGACGAGTTGGAATGTGGCTCCAAGACTCTTGTATATTGCATGGTCTTGACCATCGGCTGCATGGCAGTAGGGGCATGAAGGATCGGACATCTCGACAAACAAAACCTTTCGTGAGGCATCCCCAAACTTGATTAAATCCTTACTGAAAAGTCCTTTTATTGTATTCAGGGAAACAGCGGGTACTGCCGCTGGAGCTTGTTGAGTCGTTGTACCGGTTGTTGCTGCACCTTTTTCCAAATTTTTCACCTTCTGCCATAGGGTTCCGGAAAAAAATGCAAGACCAATTGCCACGACTACAAGTACCGGAACAAAAAACTGTTGGATATTTTTCGGGGCCTTTAGCTTTACAGGCATGTGTCTATTCTGCACGAAGATAAGGAAAATGTCAACCAAGAAGTCTTGAAACTTTCAAACCTCCTAATTTTCTTCCAGATATCTCAAAGCTTCCATGGCGGCCATACAACCCATACCTGCCGCAACTATTGCTTGCTTGAATTTTTTATCAATAACATCCCCGGCGACGAACACTCCTTTAACGGATGTTCCGCAGTGGTCAGTTTTAGATTCTATAAAACCTTTTTCGTCCAAATCCAGCTTTCCGGCAAAAATATCGCTTGCGGGTTTATGCCCGATTGCCACAAAAAGTCCGTCGACGGGAAGCTCTGAGACTTCCCCTGTATTGTTATTTTTTAAAACCAGTTTTTCCAATTTCCCGTCACCGACGGCTTTCACCACCTCTGTATTCCACAAGATCTTAATTTTTGGGTCGGACTTAACCTTTTCCTGCATAGCTTCTGAGGCTCTAAATTCATCGCGCCTGTGGATTATTGTTACCTCCGATGCATACTTTGTCAGAACCGATGCTTCCTCCATAGCAGAGTCCCCTCCGCCCACCACCGCAACTTTTTTCCCTTTGAAAAAAGGCGCATCGCATGGAGCACATGAGGACACCCCTCTGCCTATAAGTTCTTTAACTCCCGGGGCGTCCAACCATGTCGTCAGTGCTCCTGTGGTAATAATAATAGATCTGGCAAGATAGTTTTTTCCTCCTGCCGTAATTTCAAACGGCTTTTTAGTTAAATCAACCGACCCGACGCTAACTGCTTGAAACTCGGCTCCGAACCTTTGGGCCTGGGCCTTCATGTCTTCCATCAGTTTTGGCCCCAAGACCCCCCCGGGAAATCCCGGGAAGTTATCAACTGTTGTTGTTAACATTAGTTGACCTCCCCAAACCTCACCGGCCAAAATTAGAGTGGAAGCCGCACCGCGGGTTGTATAAATTGCTGCGGTAAGTCCGGCCGGACCGGAACCGATAATCACGGTGTCCCAGGGTCCGCCCGGATCGGTTGGTTTAGGCGCAATGATTTGAGATTCCATACTTTATTATATGACAAAGAAAGAATCCTGACCGAGGTCAGAACTCTTTCATCTTCATTTTTTCAACTATTAAACCGTAGGCGTCACGGGAGGTGTTCCCGTCCCCGACTGATCTCCTGCCGGCTGTTCTACAACTGGCTCTGGAGAAGGTGATGCCTCCGGCTCCACGGATGGAGTAGGAGAAGGCATTACCGGTTCGACTGGTGTCACAACCGGCTCTGCCGGAGGAGTGACAACGGGAACCGAAGGTGTTTGAACACCTGCATTAGGATCTGCCGGTACTACCGGATCAGTAGAATTTGCATTTGGGTCCATTAACTATTCACCCCCTTTTTCATTAAATCTTCAAAAGCTTCTTTTCCTGAAAAACCGACCTGGCGCCCGATTTCTTTACCATCCTTAAAAAGAATGGTGGTGGGAATTGACATAACTCCATATTTTTGCGGCGCGGCAGGGTTCTCATCAACGTTTAATTTTACTACTATTACTTTATCCTTATAAATTTCAGACAGTTCATCCAAAACCGGCGCTGCCATTTTGCATGGCCCGCACCACTCGGCCCAAAAGTCAACAAGCACGGGGGTCTTGTTACCCAGAACCTGTGCATCAAAATCTTTATCTATGATATTTGTTACCGCCATAATTTGTCTTCGTCTTAACGTTCTCACTATACCTAAGCTCCTGTGCTCCCGTCAAGATCTAAAGGGAGAAATGATCGGATATTATATTTTTACCGTTCTTAGTCTTAAAGAATTACTCACTACCGAAATTGACGAGGCAGCCATTGCTCCTGCCGCCAGCATCGGGTTAAGAAGTCCCAGGGCCGCAACGGGAATCAGAATAATATTGTAACCAAACGCCCAAAAGAGGTTCTGTCGTATTATATTCATGGTCTTTTTGGATAGATTAAATGCCGAGAGAACACTACCTATATTTTTATTCAGAAGCGTTATTCCCGCAGATTCTATCGCTACGTCGGTTCCCGTTCCCATTGCAATTCCGACATTGGCGGAGGCCAGAGCGGGTGCGTCATTAATTCCGTCCCCCACAAAGGCAACCGATTTGAATTCTTTCACTTTTTGGGACTTTTCTCCAGGCATTACTTCACTCATCACATTCATAATGTGTGCCTCTTTTGCAATCTTTTCTGCAGTCGACCGCTTATCCCCCGTTACCATCCAAACATTAATTTTCCTTTTGTTTATGTTCTCAATAACTTCGGAAACGCCCGGTTTTAAACTGTCCTCAACCTCAAATTCGGCCAAAAGTTTCTTACCCTCAAAAAGCGATATGCCGGGTCTGCCCAAATAGTATTTGATTCCTTCAATAGTCCCCTCAATCCCCTTACCCTCAATTGCCCTGAAACTTTTTACGATGTTCATTCTCAGTTTCTCACTTTTCGCTTTCGCTACAATTGCTTCCCCGATCGGATGCTCCGAATTAAATTCCAAAGATGCCGCAATCTGCAGATATTTTTTATCAACCTGGTTGACAAGTACGGGTTTACCCAGTGTAAGTGTTCCTGTTTTATCGAAAATAATTGTTTTAATTTTATTAAGAAGCTCCAGACTCTGGGCATCCTTAATCAAAATTCCGTTTTTGGCACCCCTGCCTACCGCAACCATGATCGCGGTTGGGGTGGCAAGTCCCATTGCACACGGGCAGGCAATAATAAGGACCGCAATTGCATTAGTTAGTCCGAATGTAAAAAAAGTAATTAAAGCGATTACAAGCACCGCCGGAACAAAATAGGAAGAAACGCTATCGGCAAATCTTTGTACATCGGCGTGGCTTCCTTGCGCCTCTACTACCATTTTAACAATCTGCGAAAGCATTGTATCCTTGCCCACTTTTGTAACTTTAAAAACCAAACTCCCGTTTTTATTTATTGTTGCTCCGGTAACCGTGTCTCCCTTTCCCTTTTTAACCGGCATAGGCTCTCCTGTTAACATTGATTCGTCGATAAAGCTGTCACCTTCTGCGACTACTCCGTCGGTCGCAATACTCTCCCCGGGTCGTACTCTGACTAAATCCCCCAAAACAAGTTCGCTTATCGGTAATTCGACGTACTCCCTACCCCGTAAAACATATGCTGTTTTGGGTGTTAAACCCAAAAGTTTTTTAATGGCATCCGAGGTGTGTGATTTTGCTTTAGCCTCCAAAAATCTCCCCAGAAGAATTAAAGTAATAATTACAGAAGATGTATCGAAATATGAAGGTCCGCCAACAATTAGAGTATATATAGAATAAAAGTACGCGGCTGAAGTCCCTATAGCAACCAATGTATCCATACTGGTTGATCTATTTTTTATGCCGCTCCAAGTAGCTAAATAAAACTCACTTCCTGCCCAAAACTGGACAATAGTGGCAAAAATAAAAATTAGATATTTGAAATCAAGGAATTTGATAAACCCCGAAACCATGATATAGCTGGCCAATATAACTGAAGCAATTACTTTAATCTTTAAGCCAGCAAGCTTTTTCTTCTTTTCCTCTTCAATATTCTTGCCGACTTTATACCCAAGACCTTCAATTGCTTTTTCTATATCGCCATCCGCAATTTCCTTGTCATTTAACTCCAGGTATGCAGTTTCGTTCCCATAATTAACACTGGATGAAACTACTCCGGGAACCTTCGAAAGTCTTCTTTCGATCAGCCTTGCACAGGAAGCGCAGTGCATTCCGATAATGGGAAAGGATTTTTTCTGAGTCATCTCTTTTTGAGGACCTGCATAACCTCTCCTATCGCCTCCTTGCTATTCCCCGCTTTAATCGAATCGGAGACGCAGGTTTCAAGATGATTTTTCAATACTTCGTCATCTGCTTTTTTCAAAGCCGCCTGAACCGCCAATGATTGATGGACTATATCGATGCAGTAGGCGTCACTTTCCAGCATTGAAACTACTTTTTCCAAATGCCCCCTGGCAATTTGATACCTATGCAAAATCCTTTTTTTAGTATTTGACATTTACTTATATCCCCTGGGGGGGGATTGACAATAGTATAAATTACCTTTATCCTAATTGTCAAGATGGCTAACTACTGGCTGGCGTTTCTTACGGGTCTTACCACCGGCGGGATTTCCTGCTTTGCCGTCCAAGGAGGACTTCTGACATCAGCTCTTGCGACCGATGAAGAAATCAACATTTCAAAAGGCTTAAGAGCCCGGGCGCTAACAGCATTTGTAATTTCCAAATTGATCGCCTACACCATTCTCGGATTCGTCTTGGGGATGGTCGGGTCTAAACTTCTTATCACGCCAAGGATCCAAGGATGGCTGCAAATCGTAATCGGTATTTATATGATTATCACCGCGGCAAACTTACTTAACCTCCACCCGTTTTTTAAGCATTTTGTGATTACTCCCCCAAAATTCATATTCAGAATTCTAAGAAATCAAACTAAAGTTAAATCATTTTTTACTCCGGTTTTTCTGGGAGCCTTAACCATACTTATCCCCTGCGGAGTAACTCAGGCTATGATGCTTTTGGCAGTTTCTGCCAGTAACCCCGTTATCTCCGCATCGATCATGTTTGCTTTTATTCTGGGAACAATTCCGGTATTTTTCCTGATCGGACTGGCAGCCAACGAACTCTTTAAACATAAAGCACTTTCGGTTTTGGCAGCGGGGGTTGTAGCTGTCATGGGAATTATCTCTATTAATAGCGGACAGGTTCTTAGGGGTTCCCTTCATACAATTCAAAATTACTGGAAGGTTGCTTTCGAAAGTGAAGCAAAAGGCACTCTGGCGGAAGTCAATTCCGGGGTTCAGGAAGCCACGATTAATGTCACATCCGGGGGATATAAGGCTAACGTAAACACATTGAAGCTTGGTGTACCGGTAAAACTTACACTCGTAACCAACGGTGTAGCCGGCTGTTCAAGAGCCTTCACAATTCCCGCTTTTAATTTATATAAACTCCTACCCCAAACAGGAACCGAGACAATGGAGTTCACTCCGACCAAAACTGGGCTTTTAACTTATACTTGCAGTATGGGAATGTACTCAGGATCGTTTAATGTAATTGAATAAGCAAAGCTTGACTTATCTAATAAAATGACCACAAAAATTTACAAAATTAAAGGAATGAATTGCCCGAGCTGTGCTTCACTTCTCGAGCTGGATCTGGAGGATGCCGGTATAAAAGCTAAGTGTTCTTATCCAAAATCGACCGTGGAGGTTGAAGGCGATGGAAATTTTGCTAATATTAAGAAGGTCGTTGAAAAATCCGGCTTCAAAATTACATAAAAATGTGTCCTGTTTGCACAGTCACCGTTATTGCGGGCCTAGGTATTTCCCGACTTTTGGGAATTGATGATTTGATTACTTCTATTTGGATCGGAGGATTCATTCTCTCCTTCTCTTTTATAACAATCGCTTGGATTGCCAAAAAATGGCCCAAGTTAAAATCCAAATATTACTATTTCCTAACCTTCATTTTAATGTACTTATTTGTGCTCATTCCGTTTAAATTAGACCATATAATCGGTATTAAACTTAATACCATTTGGGGCATGGATAAGATTGTTTTTGGAATCATCATCGGTTCAATTGTTTTTCTTGCCGGGGCCCGGGCAGATAAATATCAGAGAGGGAAATTCAAAAAAATCTTCTTCCCGTTCCAAAAAGTTGTCTTCCCCGTCCTGGCATTGGTCGTTACAAGCCTAATTTTCTACTTCATAACCCGCTGAACCCCCAATCTTCCTGTTTTAACTCCATTGGAAATTACATGCTTGGCCAAGCAAGTAAGTAATGCTAAAATACATTCATGGTTAAAAACTACAATGACCTCATAAAGAAGGTCGAAAACGTTACCAAAACAGGTAAGGTAGATCTTTCCTCAAGTGAAGATCTCTCAATCGCCATCATGAATCTCATTTCGATTGAAGAGCATTTGTTTTTTACCGCTCAAAAAACTGAAAAGCCCCAATACCTGGATATTCTCAATGAAGTTAGGGGCATGCGTACTGAACTTCTCAAAAAGATAGTTAAAGACTACGAAGGAGAGGTTTGGTGTATTAGTAAACACCTCCTGGCGGCCTCCATGCGCCTAATGGAAGTCGGCACTAAAGAAGAAAAGAAAGGTAATAGAAAAGAGGCTTGGGAACTATTCCAAAAATCCTTTAGGCTTTATTCCCTCTTCTGGGCAATTAATCTTAAAGTTGTTGATATCGGAGACATCCCAATGGATGACAGCAGCATTAACTTTGTCGGAGAAAAGGAAGTTAAATTAAAAGGAACCACATCCCCCTTTGACAAACTCACCGAAATCTTCAAAAAAGCTGTTGATTGTTGCAAAGAATAAGGCATCCCACTTTTACAGTTGTTCCCCCAAATCCACTCTGGCTCTTTTAGCTATTTCAAATCGCCTTAAAGAATTTGATTTCAGCAAGCTGAGTGAATTCCTCTGAATGCAAAAGTAGTCCGACCAAGTGTATACGCCGGGAGTTCTTTTGCACTAGACGAACGAAGCGAGTTGCCATCAAATTCTTTCGGCGGGCCCTTCTTTCGTCTATTTCTTGGGCAAGCAAGAAATAGACAGGTTGTCTACACTCTCCCCCGGAGCATCATTGCATCGATTATTCTTTTGATCGAAAGGTAATTTGCAGCACGGCGGTATGAAATGCGTTTCTCTTTAACAATTTTATCTATGTCGTTAAAGGCCTTAATAATTGTCTTTTTAAGCTCTTCATTAACTCTATTCAAAGTCCAATAATAACCACTAAGGTTCTGTACCCATTCAAAATAGCTTACGGTAACCCCTCCGGAATTAGTCAAAATATCAGGAATTACGTCTATTCCCTTTTCGTGTAAATAGTTGTCTGCCTCGCTGGTGGTCGGGCCGTTGGCCATTTCAAAAACCACCTTTGCAGAGATATCTTGCATATTTTCCTTTGTAATCGAATTTTCCAGAGCCGCAGGTACCAAAATGGTAACCGGAAGCTCCAAAAGTTCGCCATTCGTGATTAATTTCGTGCCGGACCCCAATGGATAGTCTTTGAAAGATCCGCCTTTTTCCTTATATTTACCTAGTGCCGCTATATCCAAACCCTTGGCGTCGTAAATTCCGCTTGAGGAATCCGAAACTGCCACAATCTTAAATCCGGCTTCGGATGCGAATTTGGCAAAATAGCTTCCGACGTTACCGAATCCCTGAACGGCTACGGTTGATGTTTTGAGATTAATCTTTTTGACTTTTGCATATGCTTCCAAAACGTACACTCCGCCCTGCCCTGTAGCTTCAGTACGGCCCAAAGATCCTCCAAGCTCTAATGGTTTTCCGGTCAAGGTGGCAGGAGCCTGCATTCCATGTTTCTTTTCATAGGCTTCAAGAATCCAGGACATAATTTGCCCGTCTGTATTTACATCAGGCGCCGGAACATCCTTCCAGGGACCTATATAAGGCGCGATAAATTTTGCATATTCGACAGAAAGATCTTTAAGTTCCTCTTTAGTCAAGGTTGAAGGGTCTACAATTACTCCCCCTTTGGCTCCACCGTAAGGAATTCCGGCCACGGCGCACTTAAGACTCATCAGGGTAGCCAAAGCCTGAACTTCGTCCTGGCTGACATTCTGGTGGAATCTTATTCCCCCCTTGAAAGGTCCTCTGGCATCGTTGTGCTGGATTCTAAAGGCCTGGAATGACTTTCTTTTGCCGTCTTTACCTTTAATTGAGATTTTTCCCTTAACCACCCTTTGGGGAACCAAAATTGTATCAATCGCTTTTTTAAATCTCTTTTTGTCAGGATAATCCTCCCCCAAAATTAGAGAAGTGTCTTTAATCTGATTAAGTGCCGCTTCAAGCATTGTGTTCATAAGACGTAACATTATATTACAAATCTTAATTATTGCTGAGGATTTCCTAAAGGTTCCCTGCAATTCGCTTGGAGTTGTCATCCGATTTTCCCGCCCCAGCGCCTTTGGAAATTACATTTTGACGAGCCGAGTGAATACGTTTAAGAAACAAAAGCTGTCTGACGAGCCTTTATGGCGAAGAAGTTCTTTTGTATGAATGAACGAGACGAGGAACTATGTAATTTCCATCGGCGGGCCTTTTCTTGATTCATTCTTTGGGCAAGCAAAGAATGAATAATATGCAATTACATAAAAAAACCCATGGCAAGGGTCAGGAGTATGCCTGCAGACCAGTAGATTTTTGATTTATTAAGATCAAGATTAATCGGCAGAAATTTTGTCCAGTTACTTAAATTTTTCATTTCAACCAAATCGACAAGCTGGTCTACGGAAAGGTGGAGGGCAAATGACAGAACCAGGCCTTTTCCAAAAAGTGAGGCAGAAGAACTCATAAGCCAGAAAGTTAGAATCAAAAAAATTGCCTGAAAGAATATGGTATGAAAGATAAGTCCCCTTCTTTCGCTTCTGGTCTCATAAAGGAGCTCAATAAGCCTTTTATACTCACGCTTTTCCCAGAGAAAACCGACTCTTTGGGAAGTAAGCTCCTGAGGGCCCAGAAAGAAAACATAAATAAGGTGATCCAGGTCAGGCATAAGAACTCCGATCGCTCCCCCGAGCCAGAACGGCCAGTAGCCTAAGCTCAGGAAGTGTTTGAAAATAGAAATTAAAATGAAGAAAGATAACCAAAAAGCAAAATGGATAAAAAGCTCGCGTTTCATTTGCGGTATTAATTTATTTTAACACTAATTGCGGCATCCGCATTTATCCATATCCACATGTAGTTCGTCAAGAAATTTTACCCCTTCAGCAAGGAGTCTATTCCTTTGCTCATGGTAGCCACCAAAGGCATAAGAGGGAGCGAGCCGGCCGTCTTTATTCACCACCCTGTGGCACGGGACGCCTGAGCCTTCCTTATTCGCATGCAGAGCATGCCCAACACGCCTTGCGTCTTTCGTGCCGAGCCTCGCGGCTACTTGTCCATAAGTCATTACCATTCCTTCCGGAATTTCCTTTACAACACCATAAACCTGTTCGAAAAAATTACTTTTTTGCATTTTTGTCTTCCGCTTCTTTCTTCAGTTGTTGTAGTTTCCACATGAAGAGCCGTCCTTTACTCCTCGCATTTTGGGCATCTTTGACAAAACTTCTGGATTTCTCAAGAAGGATTCTGGGAGTTTCTTTGGCCAGCCTCATGTAGAGTGATTTATGGGCCATGTCCCCCAACTCTTGCGCCAGATCATAAGCATATTTCTGAAACTCTTTACTGATATATTTATCCGTGTCGTCGAGCTTATATTTACTTAGAATATCCCCTACTGAAGTTAAATGTTTAGCCTTGCTTATCATGTCCCAATTTTAGCAATTAGGTCAATTAACACTTTCTTGATTGTTAAATCAAGTACCTTTCTCTCTTCTTCCGTAAAATTTTGAAGCACATATTCTTCCCCCTGGGTCCTGTCATCTGATTTTCTGTTGTCAACTCCGACTCTCACTCTCCAAAAGTCTTTTGTTCCCAATTCGGTTTCAACTGAATTGACGCCGTTGTGAACCTTGGGACCGATTCCAAATTGTATTTTATAGGTCCCAAGTGGGACGTCCAGGTCGTCATGAATAATGAAGAGATCGGATAAATCGGGATGGAATTTATTGACAAGACTTTTTACAAAGCTTCCCGATTCATTCATAAATACATCGGATTTTCTGACAACAACGCCTACCGGAAGTTTATCTTTCTGAAGTTCATCAGCCACTAAAAAACCAGCATTATGCCTGGTATCTACATACTCCCCCCCCGGGTTGCCTAACCCTATGATTAGTTTCATATAGAATTTAAACTTTTTTAATTAAATTCCTGGCAATTTTGCCTAACACCGGGACTTCCCACTCTTCTCCCTGCCATGCCTTATAAATTAGGATTAGCCAAAGAGCAAAACCAATAATGCCGATAAGTGCTGACAAAGGAAAAAGAATTATTGTTATTCCTAGAACCCATTGCAATACAAAAAGGACCACAAATACCACGGTCGATTGCATTGCATGAAATCTGACAAAAGGATCCTTTTCAATAACCAGGAATATTATTCCTGTTACGGGACCCAAAACGTAAGCTAGTGCTCCGGACGTTGTTTTTTTCAAACCTGTTCCTGCCATAAATACTCACCCTCTTCCTATGAATTCTGTTCATATAAACTAGCGTAGCTCTCAAAATGAGGCTATGCCGAATTTTGAAACAGTTTCTACACGTTTATCTTTTCACAATAATGGTACCTTGGTCAAGAAGCGATTAGCCCTTTTGTAGCTTAAAAAGATCGTGAAGTTCGCTGACTGTCGTTGCGTCTTTGGCGCTTTTATCGTCCCTGAATTGGATCAGACGCGGGAACCTCAAGGCCAGACCGGCTGTGTGCTTGGGACTGACTGTTATTTCATCGGCCGCAAGTTCAATCAGAACCTGCGGTGCCACCCAAAAATCAGGGTATAAATCCTTATTGACTTCATATTCTTTCGGCTTTTCCTTAACCTCGATTTTTGTGAGTCTCGATTTCAATTCCCTGAATTGTTCATCCGTTAATCCCGTTCCAACCTTAGTGACAGTCTTAAATGTGTCTCCATCGGCAACCCCGGCCAGGAATTGTCCCATTCCAAAGCCGACTCTCTTGCCTTTTCCGGTGGTGTAGCCCATGATCACGCAGTCAACCGTATCGGCAAGGCGGCCCTCCTGTCCTTCTTCCTCTTTCATTTTTACCCAATTCCAGCCGGCGCGCCCGCTGACATAAAACCCATTTGCTCTTTTAACCACGACTCCTTCAAGCCCCATTTTCAGGTACTTCTGATGAAACTTTTTTATCACATCCGCATCGGATGTGACCGTATTTTCATCGACCCGAAGTAAGCTTCCGTTGACTACGGCTTTTTTAAGTAACTCTCTTCTTTGAACGTAAGGGGTGTTTATCAGACTTTGCCCGTCGAAAAGTATCAGATCAAATACCTGGAATTGAAGCGGAATTTCGCCTGCGGTTTTTTCTACATCATGTTTTCTTCTCCTTTGAATCGTTTTTTGGAAATCCAGAAACATTTCGCGCTTGGGATCCACCCCAATTGCCTCCGAATCAAGAATCACTTCTTCGGCTTTTATGTATTTCCCGACTTCCTTAAGTTCCGGAAAAGTTTCCAGGGGAATTGCATTCATATTCCTTGTAAAAATCCGGAGGAAATTGTCCTTTTTACGGTAGTGAATAAAAATTCTAAGACCGTCAAATTTGGGCTCAACCGAAACCTCTCCCATTTTTTTGATCATTTCGGTAGTCGAATTCAGCCGCTGTGCAAGCATTGGAACCACCGGCACCCCGATTTGCGGCTTTGCACCTTTTGGATTCCCTTCTTTAACCAATTTGGCAATGTAGCCGATATCCGGCCGGATGTTATAAGCTTCCTCAACCTCCTTCTGAAGTTTTGCGTCGTGGCCCGCCAAAGCATCGATTACCGTCTTTTCCGAAAACCCAAGCCTGAGGCGTCCTACCGGAATCCTGGAAACAAAACGGACAGAAAGCGGGTCGAGGCTACCAAGTAGGTTCGCGGTCTTTTCGATTTTCCGTTCCACACTTCCCCCGCCGCTATCTTTGGCAATTTCCAAAAGTCTTTCATAAACATCGGTTACTGATAAGGTAGAGCCTGATATTTTATGCCCCTTGCCTAGTTCCTGGGCCACCGACCCGATGTCTCCAATTTTCTTGAATAAAGCGAGAACCTCGGACACCTCTTTTTGATAAGCCTTCGCAAGCGTACGTATCATCATTTTTTCCGCCAAATTTAAGATAACGCTTTCGTAATTCGGGGCCAAAATACCGAGTGACAAGTAAACTACCTTGTCAATTTCAGAAACGGAAGAAGTCTTAAAAAGCTCAGTTAAAATCCTTGTGATTTCGAGGCGTGAAGAAGTGGCCTCCAACCTTTCCAGATATTCTGCGAGTTCCCGAAACTTCATGTCAACTCAGATTATATGCGTTTTAGTGAAAATTGCGAAGAGTCTTACACTCCCCCATGTACTATCAAATAGCTCGAGAAGAAGAGATAGGCAAAAATTACTACTCCAATAAACATAAAGCCAAAAACCACAGAAACAATTCCGCCCCTTTCCTCATTAACTATTTTGTATATTCCTTCTCCAAGAAGCGTAAGTCCAAAAAGGCTTGGCAAAACCAAAATCATGTACAAAAACTGTGGATCTAGGCTGCTCATTTGTTTGCAATTACGTACTTACTTGCTTTTGTGCTTCCCTGTTTCTTGATTATACCCTTATTTAGTAAATCCCTAAGCTCTCTTAGTATCGTATCTTCCGAAACCATGGAAAGTACTTTTTTAAGTTCATTCATTCCACCCGATCCCTGGTCGGAAATATATTCAATCAAACGCATTTGCCTATCCGTGAGAGCAACCTGCTCACCAAATTTAACCCTGAGGCGGGAATCCACAGAAAGTTTCCTGACTTTGTCTTTAATTTTGGTTAGCTCAATCGCCACCACTCCCGTAAAGTATTCAAGCCAGGGAGTAACCTCCCGGCTTCCAATGTTTGGGGACTGTCTGTCAACCGCACTTAGTGCCTCGTAGTAAGATCCGGGGTCTTCGTCAAAGTGCTCTTCAAGCGAGAAAAATTTCTTAATGTTATAGCCCTCACGCATTAAAATTAAGGAACAAAAAGCCCTTACCGTCCTGCCGTTTCCTTCCACAAACGGATGAATTGCCACCAAAATATAATGTGCGATTCCTGCCCTTAGGATTGCGTGGGTTTCGCGGGCGGTAGAATCATTCAGCCATTCGAAGAAATCGTCAAGGAGGTAAGGAACTTCGTGAGAAGGGGGCGGTTGAAAAATAATCTTCCCAGTTCCCTCTTCTTTAATTACAACCTCAGTGGTCCTAAAGACTCCTATCTTTTCGGGTATAACAATCCTGTCTACTGTGGCTCTATGAATATCCTTGAGCATATCAGGATCATACCCTCCCCTTTTAACCGCGAGCTCATCAAGTAGCTGCATCACATTCCTGTAATTGACCACTTCCTGAATATCGCGGGCTCTGGCATAGACTTCCTGTCCTTCCAAAATCTTTTTGGTTTGAAAAAGAGTTAAATCATTCCCTTCAATATGGGTTCCGTGATGGATGGTACGGACCTGTGCATCCGATTCAAACTGTTTGGCAAATGAAGGGACAAGAGGAGCGTTTTCAATAACCTCTTTACTAGCCTCAATCGAACCAATATTCTTAAGGATTGTATTGGAGATTATATACTTTGGAGAATACATATTACCTTTATATTAACGCACTTTTTGCGGAAAATACAAGGAGAAACTAATCGTCGACAGCTCCACCCATGGGCCGTCTACCGCCCTTTGTGTTGGCTTCAAAATCTCTCCTCATCTTTAACGCTTTTTGGACAAATTTCGCATCACGTCCGTCGGTAGCGAAAAATAATAATCTCGATCGGGTCTCAAGCGAAACAGTCGTAAGCTTTCCCCTGTTTTCCTTTGCTGATCTTAACTGCTCATCTCGCAAAAAGTCGTAATAGGCGTTTCGTATTGGTTCACTAGCTTTGTCTAGTCTCAGATTAAAATCCTTTTCCGCAATCCTCATCTCCTCAGCGGTCATATCGTGTTGTTCTTCCATAAGTATATTTTAACTCATTAATTCAATTTTATTCACTTTTTTCAAGTTTCCTACAAAGTGAGGGTCTGCCGTTGTGATTATTGTTTGCTGATTTTTCGTCAGATTAATAACCACATCCCTATGTTCATGGTCAAGTTCCGAAAAAATATCATCAAGAAGAAGGGTCGGTTTCTCGCCTGATTTTTCTTCGATGAAAGCAAGTTCCGCCATTTTCAGCCATAAAATTCCCATTCTCTGCTCCCCCCTACTTCCATAACTGGACAGGTCACGTGACTCTTCTTTAAAAGAAAAGTCGTCGCGGTGAGGTCCCACCAAAGTTGTTGCCGCCGCAACTTCCTCCTCCTTATATTGCTCCAGCCGTCCTTCACTTATAACCGAACGATCATACTCAAGTTGAAAATTCTGGCTGTTTAACCCATGCAGCTTATTTATAAATTCTATAAACTCTTCTCTCTTTCCCGTAATATAATCGCCGTTTTTAATGAGAAGCTGGTTCCAAAAAGAAAGCTGGCTTCTTGAGATTCCCTCTTCCCGGATCCTAAAAAGAAGCCTATTACGCTGCCTGACTCCTTTTTCGTAAGAGAGAACACTTCTTCTATACTCTCTATCAACCTGTGATAAAACCGTATCCAAAAACCTTCTCCTTAGGGACGGCGATTCCGTCACAAGATCCATATCCCAGGGCCCGAAAAGAACTGCTTTAAGGTTTCCCGAAAAATCAATTAACCGTTTTGGAACACCGTTAACCGTTAACTTTTTTCGTGCAACTTTTTCGGGTCTTTCTGCTCCAATATCAATTAGTCCCCTAGTTATTACAGCCTCCAAAACCATTTTATTGGCAAGAAGCCCTTTAACCCGCGCCATGTCCTTTTTGTAATTAACCATTTCCTCCTCCACTCCGGCTTTGAAACTTCTACCAGTAGAAAGAAGAAAAAGGCTCTCCATGATATTGGTTTTACCCGAGGCGTTGGGGCCATTAATCAATGTCACTTTATCGGAAAATTCAACCACTTTCTTTTTGAAATTTCTAAAGTCAGAAAGCCGAATTTTGACAATTGACATGGTTCAACTAAAAAAGCGGTAAAACAAATTTTTTGATTCTATCCTCACCAAGTTTTGTCATATCATCCCCCAAAAAGATATTGCCGGAGGCTAATTTTATATGCTTTTGTAATAAAAACAACTGTTTATCATTTAGACCCAAGGATTCTCTGCAAACAAAAACATCAGGGTCAAGATTCCAAAACTTTTTTGTCCACAACCTCCTTTTAATATTATTTACCACCAAATTTAGCTTGTACGAGTTTATTAAACTATTCCAGACTGGAATACTACCCGTAATCGGCTCGATTGTGTCAGGGCCGATTCTCATCGAATCAACCACATTTATTGCCGGCAGGAGCGGGCAACCGCAAGCAATTGTATAGACATCCGGATACTTTCCTTTTATTTTCAAGAGCATATTTCGAATCAGTTCCCCGGCTTTCTGGCATGTTATACCAGGAATTGAATAAGCTCTATAAAGAAAATCTAGTTTAATTAGCTTAAATCCCAGCTCAAGTAAATCATCTATTTTAAATTTATTATTTTTATTAAATGGGGCAAGCCAAATACCAGGCTCAAAACCAAACTCAGATATCTTTTTGGGGATATCTGTTAACACCTTATTTACATCTTTCCATTTCTCCCAACCTCCATCGATTAAGATATATTTAACTGGTATCTCTTTATGTTTAGAAAACCATGCAGTCTGTGCCATTATCTTTTCTGGAGTAATAAACGGCCCAAATGCATACCAAGAGCACCATCCATTAACGGGCTTTTTTAGGGTTCTTGTCCCCAATTTTTGTGGCAGAAAGTCGTCTTTCCTGGGAGGATCATTCCAAGAAGGAATTCTCAATATACTCCTTTTCCGCGGGCTCCAGGACTGCCAACCAGTTTCCAGGATGTTTTTTTGTACTTCGGTTAGATCCATTCAGGCCTTATAATAGCATTCACATAGGAAAAATGGCACCAATCATTTCGGTTATTGTCCCCGCTCATAACGAAGAGGCGTTTATAGGAAAATGTCTGGACTCTCTGTCAAAGCAAACTTTAAATAAGAAATTATTCGAGGTTATTGTAATTGATAATGCTTCAAAAGATGCTACCGCCAAAATTGCAAGAAAATACAAGGCTCGTGTTATCGAAGAAAATAGGAAATCGGTGGTTTTGGCCAGACAAAAAGGAGTTGATAAGGCCAAAGGAAGTATTATCGTTTCTGCCGATGCGGACACGGTTTACCCGCAAGATTGGCTAAAAAATATTAAGGCTGATTTTGATAAAAACCGGGATTTGATTGCCGTTACCGGTTGGATTTATTACACAAAGACTCCAGCCATTTTTAACCTTCTAAACGCTTTTAGTCAGGAGGTAAATCTTTTTCTGGAAAAGTATACCGGTAGATTTCCAATCGCCTATGCAGCCAATCTTGCCTTTAGAAAGTCCGCTCTTGAGGCTATCGGAGGATATCCGAAACACCTGGTGGAACTCGGAGATCAGCAATATCTTCTCCACCGTTTCTTCAGACTCGGAAAAGTCATAATCGACCCCGGCGTCCGTTGTTTTACCAGCGGACGAAGGCTCCAGTCCGTCGGAAGAAACATTTTTATCTATAACGGCTGGTACAGAATCATCGGCTATATAGTTAACGGTCTGACTAAAAAAGAAACGATAGGTGCCGCCCCTGCAGTAAGAACCATTACTTCTGACAAACAGGGCACCAGTATGTTCCGCGTCCGCCGAGGAAAAATTTTTTGATTAAAGACTTGTGGCACCTTTCGCAAGGTTCTCCGTCCCTGCCGTAAGCTAAAGTATGTTTTTGATACTCTCCTTCGGCTCCGTCCGGCGTAACAAAAGCCAGTTCACTTGCCCCACCATACTTCATACCCGCCTTTAGAACCGTAAGTATTGCTTCATAAAGGTCTTTTATTTGTTGACCATACAAGCTTTTTGCGGGAGCTTTAGGGTTGATTTTGGCCAGCCAGAGTGCATCATTGGCGTAGATATTTCCCACTCCCCCCATTTTTTCCTGATCCATAAGGACGATCTTAATCGGTCTACCCGACTTTGAAAGAATTGATTCGAAGATTTCTAAAGTTAAGTCTTTGAGAGGTTCGGGGCCAAGCTTTTTGATGAAGGATTCGCTTTCAACATCATCGGTCTTTTCAATACGGATCCAGCCGAAGCGTCTAACATCGTTATAATATAGTTCCCCTCCGCGGTCGAGGCTAAAAATAACCAATGTGTGCGGCCCGGGAATTCCCCCGATTACTTTTTTCGATAGTTCGCCGGGATTTGAAAGGTTCGGTCCTCTATAAATATACTGCCCAGTGAGCTTGACGTGAGTTAAAATCGAGTAACCGTTATCCAAATCGATTACGGAAACCTTGCCGAAGCGCCTAGTGCCGGTAACTTTTCCGCCGATAATTTTGACTTCATCCCCCTGAAAAGTTTTACGGTTCCTAACGTCAACCGAGGTAATCCTGTGTCCCACAAGATACTTTTTCAACTGCAACCGCATTGTTTCTACCTCAGGTAATTCAGGCATGTCTATGAATAAATCCGACTATTTCCTTGATGAATCTTTCTTTAGAAAACTTTTTGGACTGATTGACACAATCTGCCAAATTTAATTTAACTTTTTCAAATTTCTTAACCGCAGAAGATAAACTTTCAACACTTAATCCGGCAAAAAATAGCCCTGTTTTACCCTCAACTACGGACTCCAAGTATCCGCCGCCTTTATAGGCGATTACAGGAGTACCAAAAGACATCGCCTCAACCGCGGTCATACCGAAATCCTCGTCCTCCTGGGCAAGAATAAAGGCTTTAGCACCTGCATATAGTCTTGCTATTTCGACATCGTCAACCTTTCCCAAAAACTCGATGTTGTCCTTAGCAATCCTCTTGAGATTATTTTTCAAAGGCCCCGCACCGTAAATTTTAAGGGGCAGGCCTAGTTTATTAAAAGTCTTAATTATCAAGTCAAAATTCTTCGCTGCCATTAGTCTTCCTCCGGTTAAATAGTAAATCCTATCCAATGCTGAAGTATCCGATTTTGGAAGTTCTACGGGTGGATAAATAACAGTCGAGTCCCTCCGGTAAAATTTAGCAATCCGTTTTTTAACTTCCTCCGAATTGGCTATAAAATAATCGACTTTCTGAGCCCTTTTGAAATCATATTGGAGCATAAAATGGTTGACAATAAGTCCGTAAAAACTAACCAACTTACCCATTAATCCGTCAAATCTTCTCGAAGTATCATAACCATACAAATACCTTGGGGGTGTGTGGCAGTAACATACTTCAATGGCCCCCTTCTTCTTTTCGAAGCCTTTCGCCACTGCCCAGCTGGCTGAAGAAATTATCAGATCATATTCTTTTAGATTAAAACCATTCCAAATCGCAGGAATTAAAAATCTTAAGGGAGAAATTAACTTATCGGCAAAGGGAATCTCACCAAACCAAGACTGGATAATTTTTGCATCAGAAAATTTTCCGGCAAATTTTCCGAGACGGTTTTGCCTATAAATTGAAACATAAATCGGAGCTTCCGGGTAAATCTCATGAAGTGCCAAAAGCACCCGTTCCGCTCCCCCGAAATCTATTAGATAATCATGAACTATTGCGATTTTCATTTTTAAAAAAGTGACGTCTGTTTTTGGCCGTCAATTTCTTTTCCGACTTTCTTGATTCTTTCCGTTAGGGTCTTAAAACCAAACTCCACAAAAAGGTTTATCACGTCCGAACTGTCAATTTTCCACCTTTCCATGTCCTGGTAATCAACTTTTATAGGGACATCTCTGACAATGGTTGCAAGCCTATGGAAGAGTTTTGCATCGTCTTTTTTGGCCTCCAATTTTTTCCGTATATTCGGTTCGATATCTATTAAATGAGCATAAATATGATCAACGCTGTCATATTTTTCCAAAAGCTTTTCCGCCGTTACCGGACCGATTCCGGCAACTCCCGGGTAGTTATCTGAGGGGTCACCAACTAGTGCTTTGTAGTCGGGAATTTTGTCGGCAGGAACCCCCATCCGCGTATGTGCTGCCGCCTCATCAAAAAGCTTAGCGTTGGTAAGTCCCACAACCGGCATGTAGAGTTTGATCCCTTTCTTGTCGTCTACCAACTGCAGAATGTCCTTGTCCCCCGTTACAATTACCACATCCCCTTTTGACTTTTCTGCAATTGTTCCAATTACATCATCCGCTTCAAACCCCGGAATTGAATAAATCGGAACTTTGGCGGCTTTAAAAAAATCACGGGCCTTTTCAAACTGGGACGAAAGTTCGTCCGCCATGGGTGGTCTTTGAGACTGATACTCTCCGAATTCTTTGTGCCTAAAAGTCGGCTCCTTCTCGTCAAAGGCTACCGCAATGGCGTCGGGCTTAAGATCCTGTATAACCCGGAGAAACATTGATACAAGCCCGTAAACCGCATTGATAGGCTCTCCACTCCTTGTAGTGAGCGGTGGCATAGCATGGAAGGCCCTATGAAGTATGGCGTTTCCGTCGATGAGAACCAGCTTACCCATGTGCCTATTGTAACTCACTATTGGTACTTTGTACCAACAATCTTTTCGAAGTCGTCCCTATCGAGAGTTTCCTTTTCAAGTAGGGCTTCGCTGACTTTATCCAGGAGTTTCCTTTTTTCTTTAATCATTTTTACCGCAGTCTTATACCCCACATCCAAAATTCTCTTTGTTTCAGTATCAATTTTCTCCATAAATACAGGGGAGTTTTGAGCCTGTTCATACCACTCCATTTGTCCGAAATCCCCCATTCCCATATCCGGCCCCAGGTTGATCGGTCCAAGCTCACTCATCCCAAATTCAATAACCATGGCTTTTGCAATTTTCGTTGCTTGGGCGATATCATTTGCGGCTCCTGAGGTCATTTCGTTAAATACAACCTCCTCGGCGGCACGCCCTCCGAGCATCGCTGTAATTTGCTCTAATAATCGAGATTTTGTCTCGTGAGTCCTGTCTCCTGCGGGAGGAATCAGGGTGTGTCCCAAGCTCATTCCACGGGCAACTATTGAGATCCTATGAACAGGATCCATATTTTTAAGAAAATGTGTAACAACCGCATGCCCGGCCTCATGATATGCGGTAAGCTTTTTATCTTCGTCGCTTTGGAGTCTCTTTTTGGCAGGCCCGAGTTTAACTTTGGTTGCGCTTTCTTCCAGATCGGCCATTGAGATTTCATCATGGTCAACTCTTGCGGCACCGATTGCGGCCTCATTTAACATGTTCTCCAGGTCGGCACCGGAAAAGCCCACTGTTCTGTCGGCAATCTTGCCCCAATCGACCCCCTTGGCAAATTTCTTGCCGCGGGCGTGAATATGAAGAATAGCCAGTCTTCCCTCTTTATCCGGCATATCTAGTACAATCCTTCTGTCAAATCTTCCGGGCCTAAGAAGCGCCGGATCAAGCAAATCTCCTCTATTTGTTGCCGCAACTACAATAACGTTATCATTGGGAGTAAAGCCGTCCATTTCAACCAAAATCTGATTCAAAGTTTGCTCCCTTTCATCATGCCCACCCATAAGTCCTTTCCCTCTCTGACGTCCGATTGCGTCTATTTCATCGATAAAAATAATTGACGGGGCAGCGGCTTTGGCTTGGGCGAAAAGATCACGGGCCCGGGAGGCGCCCACTCCTACAAGCATTTCCATAAATTCGCTTCCTGCCATGGAGAAAAATGGCACTCCGGCCTCCCCTGCCACAGCTTTTGCCAAAAGAGTTTTACCTACACCTGAGGGACCGACCAAAAGTGCTCCCTTAGGAGTCCTTGCGCCGATTTTTCTATACTTTGCGGGGTTTTTAAGAAAATCTACCAGTTCTTCCAGTTCCTTTTTGGCTTCATCCACTCCGGCAACGTCCGCAAAAGTGATGCTTTGCCTGCCCTTGGCAAAAACTTTGGCCTTACTTCTACCGAATGAGAAAATATCCTGCGCTCCCTTATTCTGAGCCCTCAATATAAAGTAGAAAAACCCTACCATAAGAAGGATCGGTAAAACTATTCCCAGAACATCGCCGATAACTTTCGAAAGAGACTGATCAATAACGTCGTAGTTTACGCTCGACGGATCAATCCCGGCATTTTTCAGAAGATCTGAAAAGCTTTCTGTGTCTTCCTTAGTAGAAAGTTTTAAACTTCCGTCTTTATACGTTACTGTAAGCTTTGTACTGTCAACGGTTACCTTGTCTACCTTTCCGGCTTTAATATCTGTCAGAACTTGTGAAACATTTTCTTTACTGGAGTTGCCAAAAGTTTGAAAAGCCGCGATTATACCGGGTATTACGAAAAATATAACAAAAAACGTAAGGGCTATTGTCCACAGATTAAGTTTCAGCTTAAATTGAAACTGTTTTTTCCCTTTTCCCGATTTTTTATCTGGTTCTCTGTTTAAAAATTTTGTTGGATCCATACGAGAGAATTCTACACTATTACCTCACCTTTGTCCCGTTGGGAACTTTTTTCTGAAGTTTAAAAAGGACCGTTGGGGTTTCTTCATCCTCCTTAGGAACCGCCATTATCATCATCACTTCCGAAAGTTCCCGCTCGGGTCCTATTTTTTTAGGCTCCAGGTTTACAACGAAAGGAAATTGCTTTCCTTCCAGGTCCTCAGGCTTAAAAAATTTCATTATGCCGGAAAAAGCTTTCTTCTTCCCGATTTCTGGACCTAGGTCAACCTCCATCCTTATGACCCAATGACTCCATTCAGGGACATCAGCCTTGGTAACGGTCCCCATTCTAATATCGACTGCTGAAAATTGGTTGAATGTAATGTTGTCCATCTATTCGAAGTAATCAATTTTCATTGCCTGCCGGACTTTCTTCATTGTTTCTTTGGCAACTTCGCGGGCTTTTGCGGTTCCCTCGAGTAATATTTGATCAAGAATTTCATCTTTACCCTCAAATTCTTTTCTTTTCTCCCTGATCGGAGCCAAAAAGATATTTAGAGCCACAAAAAGCTTTTCTTTAACCTCAATATCCCCCACTTTGCCTTCTTTATATCTCTTTTTAAGATCGGCAACTTCTGCTTTATCGGGATTGAAAATGTCATGGTATATAAATACGGGGTTGCCCTCAACTTTACCGGGATCCGTCGCATGAATGCGGCTCGGGTCAGTATACATACTCATGACTTTCTTTTTAAGCTCTTCCTCGCCGTCCGACAAATAAATTGCATTCTCCAGGCTCTTACTCATTTTGGTGTTGCCGTCAATTCCGGGAAGTCTTTTAACTTCTCCTACTAAAGCTTCCGGTTCGACAAAAACCTCGCCGTAAAGTGAGTTGAACTTCCTGACAATTTCGCGTGTTTGTTCAATCATGGGTAGCTGATCCTCGCCAACAGGCACTAAACTGGCATTAAAAATGGTTATATCGGCAGCCTGAGAAACCGGGTACATGGCAAAGCCTGCCGGGATCTGTTGTCCAAAGCCTTTTTGCTTGATTTCATCCTTTACGGTGGGGTTTCTGAGAACCCTTTCGAGAGTTACAAGATTCAGATAAAAAACGGTAAGCTCTGCAATTTCGGGGATCATAGATTGGACTAAAATTGTGGTTTTTTTAGGATCAATTCCGACCGCCAAATAGTCCAAAAGGACTTCTTTGATGTTGTTTCTGACTTTTTCAGGATCTTCGAAATTATCAGTCAAAGCCTGAACATCGGCAATCATTACAAATTGGTCATAAGAATCCTGAAGCTTTACCCTATTTTTCAAGCTTCCCACATAATGACCCAGGTGCATTCTGCCTGTAGGCCTATCCCCCGTTAAAATGCGTTTTTTGTCTTCCATATTATTTATTATACATTCTCAAAGACTTTTTCCTCTCTATAAATATCCGTGAATATAATCGGCATTCTATTTCCTGCTATTAAACCATTTTCATTACCATGAGAATTTGTTACCAATAACCTTCCCTCCGACGCCAAAACTTGTATGGCAATTTGACTAGCCATTTTACGATAAACACGTTCACGGGCAATCTCGCGTGTAGACTTTTCAAAAATGGCTTTGTCTCTATCAAAACGATATTCTATCAAACCCTCAATTACTTTCTCACTAACAAACTTTCCATCGCCGTGTCTTAAACTACTCATTACCGTAGTTCTTATATTTTCGTACTCCCTCCTTTTACCAAGTTCGTCAATTAGACTTGTTAACCTTATCACTTTGCTGTTTTTAAGATTTGCCTTTAGATTGTCTAAATATATTTCCGCATCGTGATCAGCTCTTTTTACATCCTCCCCTGGTATGATGTCTCCAAAGTCTCCCGGAAAGTTATCCGATAGATCATTATCTGCCACTAAGATGGTCGATCTAACCCGAAGTCCTCGATTTATAAAGATTCTTTCAAAATCACCAATCGACTTCGACATCCCTGTTTCATCCGTTGATAGGAATATGCCTCCCAGCTTATCTCTGACATCCTCGGCTCCTAAATGAGTAATAATTTTCAAACGGGCACCGTTTGGATAAGAAAACCTCAAACATTTAATATAGTAAAACTCTATTGGTAGCGCATTCTGGCATCCGCTAGATATATATTTCGTCAGTAAATCAAACCCTTCAACTGGGGCGGTTTGAATCGACTCTAATTCAAATAATATCCCTAGATAATTAACTAGGTTTTCACCGGATAATCCCAATTTGTTAACCCCAAAAAACATCTTCCTTGTCAATTCCCTAATCTTTTCTGCAACCACTTTTTGTTCCAGAAAGGAGTCTTTAACTGTAGGTAGTTTATCTTTAATTTTTGCTTCTAAAATACCCGCAGCGTTCTTGCTGGCATCAGGGTATCCAAATGGCAGTTTTCCGTCAAACGTCCCCCTGTCTACCTCTCTGTGAAGACTCTTAAACTCCGGGTTTTGGTCTTCAATTATTTTTCTTATAACAGAATCATAAACACTCAAATTTCCACTTAACCTTGTTTTTAATCTCAATACGGCATAATCAAATAGTGTTTGGTTGGGAATAGATTCGCCATTTTCCAACAGACTGCTTGCTCTTTCCTTTGCCGATTCGATAATTTTGTCTATAACAAGGCTACCGACTGAGGTTCTTGAAACCAAGAACTTGTTAAAGGTTTTTCGCTCGTCATTTCTCCTCAAGTCGGCCCGAACTTCATTATCAATATTCGAATTATCTTCCCTGATACCGCTCAAGGACACATTAATTCCAAACATTGTCATGCCAAACTAACCCCGTGGGTAGGGGTTCCTTTCTAACCAGATCTGCTGGTGTAATATATTTAACTCGTTCCATAAGTGGGAATGGAGGGACTTGAACCCTCAATCACCCGTTTTGGAGACAGGTGCTCTACCCTTAAGCTACATTCCCATTAAAAAAAGCCCTTGCAAGACAGCCACAAAACGTGACTTTCTCACAAGGGCCTGCAAACTGGCTTTGCCACCTTGTTTCGTCGCCTTAACCAAAAAATCTCGCCAAAGCGAGATCGTTAAGATAAGGAAACCTTATTCTTGACGAGCTCCGTTTCCGACACTCGTTGCTGGCCTTTTTACAGTTTCGCCTCTGTGGGTTATTTGGGCCCCAGCTCACCGGTTCCATCCCTCCGGATCAAAGCTTTTATTTAACTATAGGAACTATAGCAAACTGATTACCAGATGTCAAATTTGTGCCGGCGACAGGAATCGAACCTGTGACCTTAGCGTTATGATTGCCACGCTCTAACCGACTGAGCTACGCCGGCTCCTCAGAAATAGCTCCGATTCGTGTTGCGGGGCTGGGAGTTGAACCCAGCCTGCGAGATTATGAGCCTCACGTGCAGCCGTACACTACCCCGCATATAGACGAACGACTGATTATATCATATAAACAGCTTCAGCCACTGCTTCCAATTCGGGTCGGGAAGCGAGTTTTGCTCTACCGGAATCTGAGGGGCAAGCTTTCTTAGAATATCTGCACTCGGCAAAACCACAATTGCCTCACCCGCTTTGGCCAGGCCAAGTTTATCCCTAATTTGTTTTTCTATGAATGCCGATCCTTGAGTTTGGGCAATTTGTGCCTCAAGTTGAGCATTCTCCTGCTTCATCTTCTCTACTTTGCCTTTCTCTGCCTGAACCGCATCGTTAATACTCCTCACTCTGCCTATGTTTTTAATTGTCGAAATAAGAAGAAGAATGACAAAAACCCATATTGCTATACCGGAAAGCTTTTTTGCCTTAGTTTTGACATTTTCCATTACTTTATTCATATCATCCTGTAATACGTTGACAACTCTATAATTTAGGCTATAATAGCCTTGCTATTAGATTTGGGTGCCTGGCAGCCAAATAATAATTTCTTTGATTATGACACAAGAACCGATCAAAAACCTGTTTCCCAAGTTCATTGAGTCCCTTAAAGCGAAGGGGCGCTCCCCTGCGACCTTACTGGCCTACAGAAGCGACCTTGAACAGCTTGTAGACTTCCTGATCAAAAGGCAAAGAGTCTTGCCGGAACAGGTCAGGCCGGACGATCTTGATTCCTTCCGTGATACCCTTTTGGCGGACAAATACACGCCGAAGTCGGTAAGTAGAAAACTAAATGCTGTTAAAACGTTCTTCAGATGGATGATCTCGGAAAATATCATTACTTCCGACGTTTCTGCCTCGGTTGCGCATCCTAAAATCGAAAACACCCTTCCCAAGTTTCTTTCCCAAATGGAATACAGAGCCTTGAGGGATGTCGTTAGGAGTGATATCAGAATCGCTGCAATTATTGAACTTATCCTTCAGACGGGGCTTAGGATTTCTGAAGTTGCCAGCCTTAAGACCGCCAATGTCGGTGCGGATTCAATGAAAATTGAGGCTTACGCTACACAACCGGAAAGAAACGTCCCCGTAAATAAACCTGCTTCTGATGTTCTTGCTTCTTACATGGCAATTAGGCCCAAGGCAGATTCTCCCTATGTGTTCATCAGCAAAAACGGTAAACCCCTGGCCGTCAGGAATATCAGAGCTTCAATCGCCAGATATGTCCAAAAAGCAGAACTTCCCAATTATTCGGTAAATGATCTCAGGACTACCTTTATTGTTGAAAATTTGAAGGCTGGAGTTGATATTGTTCTTCTTTCCCAGGTTTCGGGCCACAAGCGTCTTTCGACAACCGAAAGATATCTGGAGCTTGCCCAAATAACCGAACCCGGCAAAAAGCAATCCCTCATTGAGCTGTAAGTGTGGGTGCGCATGGATTCGAACCATGGACATCTACTTTATAAGAGTAGCGCTCTACCGCTGAGCTACGCACCCATTTTCTGTCATAAGAGACCCGTCCTAGCCGATGAACGAAGGGTCAAAATTTGCCAACTGTCGCAATTATACCAAATTCCCCTTTGTTACCATAAATCCACTCTGGCTCTTTTAACCTTGGTTTTCTTATCGCCTTAAAGAATTTGATTTCAGCAAGTTGAGTGAATTCTAATTGGAAGCAAAAGCAGTCCGACCAAGTGTATACGCCGGGAGTTCTTTTGCATGATATGAACGAAACGAGTTGCCATCAAATTCTTTCGGCGGCTCCTTCTTTCGTCAACTTCTTGGAGAAGCAAGAAATTGACAAGCCGTTTCTTAAACAAGTAAAGAAGTACTGAAATTATCTGCTTGGACAAAGCAAGAAAACTTATTTTGCTTTCTTGAAAGCCTGAGGAAGTGCTTCCCAATCCCTATTTTCCCTGATTTTGAGGTTTTTCTTCCAGACAGCATCAAGTGCCGATACGTCAACTTTCAAATCCTTGGCAAGGCCAAGTATCCCCACCATATCTTTGGGAAAGCACGCTCCCCCGAACCCCCTGTCCCCATCCGGCCCGGGAACCCCCAGGTGTTTTCCGATTCTCGGGTCTGCCTCAACAGCCGCTCTAACATCCTGATAATTAGCGCCAACCTTTTGGGCAAGATCGTAAAATTCGTTAGCAAGGAGTATTTTTGATGCCAAGACAAGATTACTCATATATTTAACCAGCTCGGCACTGGTCGAACTGATAATAAAATACGGCTGTCCTTTAGGAAGAATCGTTTCATAAAGTTTTTGAACCCTAAGGCCTACGTCGGTGTTGTCGCATCCGATTACGGTCCTAAATGGCTTGAGGAAATCCGCATTGGCGTTTTTTTGTGTTAAAAACTCCGGATTCATAACAAAATTAACTCCGGGATACTTTTCGGCCATCTTTTTGGTTGTCCCCGGCAAAGAAGTTGATTTAATAATCAGAATCTTGTCAGTTCCCGAAACTTTGGGGGCCACTTGACCGATTACTCCTTCAACAATACTCATATCCATTCCGGAATAATCCTCAAAGATTGGGGTTGGAACACAGATAAAGATGAAGTCGCTTTTATCTATTACTTCCGAAAGTGTATTTGGACTTTTCTTAAATTTATCAAACCAGAAGATTTTATTTGCCGGACTTGTTGCAAACCCCTCCCCTGTCGCCCGCCCAACATAGCCGTAGCCAATGACACCAATATTCATAGTTTGAAGAATATCAGAGCTTGGCCCTCCTTGCAATCTCCGCTTCGACAAGTTTTTCGTCTCGACCGTACTTAAGTCTGCTCATTTCCTTAATAATTTCGGCAACTCTCGGGCTTTCCATAGCTTTAATTTTACTTAAATCCTTAGTCGTATCGAGAGAAAATGGCGGAACCGGCTCATTATTAACAATCGTTTTAATGTAGGCGTGATATCTTTCAACATTCAGAAGATCGTCTTCCCCAAAAACAGGGGTATATTCGTGAGCAAGGTAGCTTGCGTCACTCACTCCTACTCTATAGGCAACAATCGTTCCGACATTGCCAAATACTGCATTTTTGACTTCCTCTTCAACCTGACCGATAAACTGATTGGCAACACATAGGCCAAGCCGATATTTCCTGGCCTCGGAAAGGATCACGGCAAAATCGGGTGTGGCAAAATTCTGGAACTCATCAACATAGAAATAAAAGTCGCGCCTCTTATCCATATCGACATCAACTCTGCTCATCGCGGCCATCAAAACCCGGGGAACGAGGATTAGGCCCAGAAAATTGCTGTTTTCCTCGCCTAAACTTCCCTTCGCTAAATTAATGAGAAGTATCTTGCCCTCATCCATTACATTTCTTAAGTCAAATGAGCTTTGGGATTGACCGATGATATTTCTGATCAGTTTATTCGTAACAAATCTTCCAAATTTTGATGTGATGTAATCCAGAACTTCTGATTTATGAAAGTCAGAGGTCTGGGCAATCTGGTCCGTCCAGTATCTTCTGATTATCGGGTCAGTTACTTTAGGAAGAAGCTCCTGGACAAATCTGGCATCAGTTAAAATTCTCATGATTTCCACGAAAGTACTTCCCGGTTCATACATGGCGGTAAGCATGGCGTTCCTTACGGCGTGTTCAAAACGCGGCCCGACAATTCCCGTTTTATAAGGATCAAAAAGCTTGTACATCATATTTATTACCGCGGTTGCCGCAAAATGCTTTTCGTCCTCGGTTTTGGCCTCAAGAAGATTAAGTCCGAGAGGGCGCTGCGTGTCGGAAGGGTTAAAATAAATTACGTCTTCGGCACGCTCCGGCGGAATAAGTTTTAAAATGTCCTCGATCGCATCTCCGTGAGGATCCATAAAGCACAGACCCTTACCTTCCCTAATATCCTGCAAAATCAGGCTTTTGAGAAGTTCTGATTTCCCTGTACCTGTTTTTCCGATAACATAAACATGCCTCATCCTGTCTTCGTTACCGATATAGACTTGCCTCTTAATTCCCCTATAAGCGCTTAGGCCCAGGTAAAGCCCCTCAGACGGAATTTGGCTTGGGGCAGGAGCGGTTTTTGAATTCAGCCAAAAGATGTGAGGAGTGGTGATTTGCTTATTCGGAAAGTGAAAAATTGTTGCCAACTCTTCAGAATTAAGAACCGAGATGTGGTTACCCAAGAGATTAAACATTGGCTGATATCTATAAAGGAAATCTTCCATAAATGCAGATTTTCTATGGATTTTGCGGCTTTTGAAAGAGTTAAGTTCTCCCGCAAACTGAGCCAGCGAGCTGCCTATATTCGCCACATGGTTTTTGGCAGATTCTTCGTTTTCAGAAACTGCAATCACACGGATTGAGGTTTCAAAACCGGGCTTTCCGATCTTTCCTTCAATTGCCTCCAGAGTCTTGGCGGATGTGGAAAACCTTGCTTTTTCCGGATCGCTCTCCTGTTTTTTAGTATCACCTATAAATTTACCCCCCTCCCTTTGCCAATCGGATTCCGCCGGAGAAACAAGCACCTGTATAACAGCCGCTTCCCCGGGTCCCATTTTGGCAAGAGCAGATGTAATCCCCAGCATCGGATCGGTTGGCAGATCCTTAAAAGTCTTGATAGGGTAAAAATTGCTCTTACCCAACTGAAAAGATTTATAGGCAACCCGTCCCTCACTCCCAAAAACATTGTATTCATCAACTTCAATAATTTCTGCGTCCGGATATTGCCCGTTTATTTGCTTTTCTACTGAATCCTTAAGTTCTTTTGGAGCCCAAACATAAAAACGAATATCTTCAAGCTTGGCAACTATTTCAAAGGAGATCGCCGGCTGAACTGAAAACTTTTGCTTCCAGCCCCCTCTTTTCATCGAATATAGTGATGCAAAAAGCTGCTCCATAACGTCTATTTTTATTTCGTTATTTCTGGGAACCGCCACCTGAAGAAGAACTGAGTCAATCGAGTTTGCCTCCCTGTCCCTATTTTTAAAATAATTAAAGACCGCGTAAGCCAAAGCAACAAGCAAAATAATGAATACGCCTACTGCGACCGCCGCAAATATTATGCCGGTAAAATTAATTGAATCCAAAAGCATGTTACTGAGTTTTTCCTATTACGCGCCAACCAAAATACAAGGCCTTCTTAATAACTCGGATCCAAAACATTCCCAACCATGTTAAAGATGAGGTAACTGACCCCTTTGACCATGTAGTAAGCGTCGTACTATCCGCAGGGGGCTGCACCGTAATTACCTGTGTCGGCGGAGTTTGAATTAAGGGCTGGCCTTTGTCATCCTTAACCTGCGCAGTAAAATTTTTTTGGACTACTTTAACAGACTGGCTTAGTGTTTCGGGAACAATAAATTCAGCCTCTTTATTTACTTCCCGCACCTCAGGCTCGGGTCTTAAAATTTCCGGTGTTGACGCCATGGTAAGACCATTGTATATCAGAATGTCTTTCCCATCCAAGCCTTTTCTTTGAAGCTTGATTCGAAATTTATTTCCCTTGCCTTTATAAATAAGTAATCAGACAGGCGGTTAAGATAAACGAGAATTGCCTCAGGAATTTTTTCTTCTTTGGTTAAGGACACCAAAGACCTCTCGGCACGTCTTACAACCGCCCGTGCAAGGAAAAAAAGTGAGGCTTTCGGGTCCCCCCCGTAATAAATAAAGTTTTTCTGAACCGGCAATATTTTCTCAAGTGCGTCAATTTCTTTTTCGAGTTTTTTGGTTTTTGCTTTACCAAAGCCGAGCTTGGTTCCTGCCAATATTGAATTCATTGTAAAAAGATCATTTTGAATGCCCGTTAGTCCCCCTATGACGCCAAGAAGTGAGTTTAACTCATCAATATTCCCGATTGTTTCGATTTTTATCGAAGACTTGGAAATAACCACTAGTCTTTTGGTTTTCGGATCAAAAACTCTTGTTTCCCCTTTATCCCCTATTTTTGTATAAATCGCCATTAAAATTACAACTCACATGTAGAGAAACCGCAACGCTCACATTTCAAACATTTTTTGTCTCGTTTCAACGGAATATCGCAATTGGGGCATAGTTTAATCACGTTACCGTTCTGAACCTCGCCATTACCAAACTCGAACACCTGGTCTTTCTTTGCATGATCCCGATAAACAGTAAGACCCTTACACCTCAACTTCCACGCCATTATATATGCTTCTTTAACGTCATTTGGAGTCACATCAGAATTCATATTTATAGTTTTTGTTATCGCGTTATCTGTCCATTTTTGAAACGCAGCCTGCATTTTTATATGGTTCTGCCAAGAAATGTCATGGGCCACCTTAAAAACTTTCCTTATTTTCTCCGGAATTTCCGAAATTCCCTGTATACTTCCATGATTATCAATTATTTTTTGTATTAACTCTTCAGAATAAATACCGGCTTCTTTTAACTTGTCTATTAGAAGCGGCACAACGGTTTTTAGCCTCATACCTTCCATTACGTTTTGCTCATACGCAAGTGCAAAGTAGGGTTCAATTCCAAATGTCGTCTCGCAGATAACAGCGTTACCGCTTGATGGGGGAAATGTTAATAATGCAACATTTCTGGGCTTGTTTTTGGTATTGGCCCATATCGAATTTTTTACCAACGGAAAAGACCCCTTTTCTTTGGCTAACGCAGTAGAAGCTTCGAAAGCCGACGTATACATCGTTTTAACTAACTTTTCCGCCAGAGACGACGCTTCTGGTGAGTCATATGGTATTTCAAGGCGCGCCAATACTTCAGCCCATCCTACCCCGCCAATTCCTATCCTTCTGTGATTTCGAACCGATTCATCTACTTCAGGAACCGGAAACCATGAGGCATCAATAACGTTATCCATCAGTCTTACGGCAATTTTTACCACCTCTGACAATCTTTGGAGATCAAATTTTTGGCCACTCACGAATTTAACAAAATTCACATATCCCAAATTACAAGATTCATAAGGATATAGCGGAACTTCCCCGCAAGGATTGGTTGCAGAAATAGGACCTTCTTTTTTAAGAAGGGGGTTGGCGTGGGCCGTGCCACGATTCATGGCACTAAGGTTAATTATTCCGGGATCCCCTGTTTGCCAGGCCATTGTAGCCATTAGGTCCAGGATCGATTTGGCATTTACGGTATTTACAACTTCTTTGGTTCTGGGGTTAATTAAATTCCAATCCGCACCTTTTACTGCTGCTTCCATAAATTCATCCGTTATTCCGACCGAGATATTGGTTTTGCTCAAATAACCGTCCGTTTGTTTTGCAGAGATGAAATTAAAGATATCCGGATGGTCCACGTTAAGTATCGCCATATTCCCTGATTCATATTTACCCTCCTGACGGAAAAGAGACGTCATTAAATCAAACATTTCAATCATTTTGATAGGACCCGCAGCAAGATCGGGAACCCCGTTAACACTATCTCCCTCCGGTCGGATATTAGAGAAGTTGTATCCGCATCCTCCCCCGTTCTTTTTTATCACTGTCGATTTATGAAGAATGTTGAAAATTTCGTTAATGTCATCTGCTATCGGCCAGACAAAACAGTTAGCCAGTTGAGCTTTAGATTTACCGGCATTGGTGATTGTTCTCGTACCGGGAAGAAAATCGAAATTGATCATAAGATTATAAAACTCCTTGAAATATTTATTCCTTTTTGCGGAAGTTTTCTCTACACCGGCTAAATATTTTGCGATTCTCGAGATCATTTGTTTGGGTGTCTCGGTGGTCTCCCCTTTTTCGTTCCTTTTTAGATATCTTTGTTTCAAAATATAGAGTGTGTTATAGGAAAAGCCAATGTCGTCAATCACCCCGAGTGAAGATTTATCTTGCCTAAGATGTTTCTTGTTTTCCCTATAAATAATAAATGCTTTAGCGGTTTTTGCATGGCCACTCTCAATCAAAACCTTTTCAACAGCTTCTCCAATCACAAAGCTTGGCAATTTGGTTTCACCGTTTAATTTCGATTCGAGAAGACTTACTACTTCATCAGCAAGTTTAAGTGGCAATGACTCATCTGTTCCCCCAACATTTTGAGCCGCATACCAAATCCCTTTGGAGATTTTTCCGGGAAGAAATTCCTCTTCAGATCCATCAGCTTTAACTACTTTTTTTAGACGCAAAGATCCCATTAGTTTTTTCTTTTATTTAGCACTCAGAATGCCCGCAGGCGTGGCACTTGGCACAACCCTCCTCGTAAACCAGGGCAGGAGAACCACAGGAAGGACATATGTCGCCAATCTTTTTCGCTTCCTCCTCCACAAGAGCTTTCTCGACCTGAATCGGTTCGGGTATCTTATTATTCCCATTATTCTCAAATCCAAAATGAAGAGAGAGCGCCTTGGCAACGGCATCCGGCAGGGATCTTATTTTATTGGGACCAAACCCGACTGAACGGCTCCCTCCAATGCCCCTGAGTTGTTCAACAATCTCTCTTGCCCGTTCACGGGGTGGAAGATGGTTCCCAAACCTGAGCGTAGTCGAAATCATTCTTCCAAGGGCTTCTGCCATTGCCGCAACCTCACTACCAGCTTTTCCTATGGTTATAAAAACCTCAAAAGGATTACCCTCAGAGTCTTGGTTAACAGTAATAAATGCACTTCCTAGAGGAGTAATAATTTTATATGTGGCTCCGTCTACTCTCATTGGTCTATCCAATATAAGTTGTGTCTCCCCGGGCGCGTCACTTACCTTTGTTTTATCGTTTACACCCATATTCAGCACCTGCTCACTTTTACTTCCATCCCTAAAAATCGTAATGCCCTTGCAGTTACTTTCCCAAGCCATAAGATATGCTTTCTTAACATCATCCACTGTTGCGTCATGTCTTAAGTTTATCGTTTTACTTACGGCGTTCTCTGTGTATTTTTGAAATGCTGATTGTGTTTTAATATGCCAATCAATATCTATTTCATGAGCTGTTCCAAAAGTTCTTCTAACGTCTTCCGGAATTTCATCTATATCTCTTATAACTCCTTTTTCTGCAACTTTAGCCATTAGTTCTTCGGACCAGAATCCCCTCTTTCTGGCCACTTTCTCGAATTGAGGATTGATAAATGACATTTTTCTATCAAGACTCTTGTCCTTAACGATGTGTCTGTAAGCGATTGCAAACATAGGTTCGATACCGCTACTTGCCCCGGCGATAATAGAAATAGATCCGGTTGGCGCAATAGTTGTAATTGCGGAGTTTCTACGGGGTGCACCTTCCCGATAAATTGATATCGGAAAGAGTGGAAATGGTCCGCGTTTTTTAGCTAACAATCTGTCTTCATCTAAAGCTTCGTCCTGAATAAATTTCATTATTTTCTCTGCCAGCGTAAGGGCTTCGGTACTGTCGAAAGGAAGGCCAAGTTCAATAAGCATGTCGCTCCACCCACCTACCCCAAGCCCGATTCTTCTTGTGTTAAAAACAATCCTTCTAATTTGCTCCATCGGATAGGGGTTTACTTCGATAACATCATCAAGAAATCTGATTGCAAGCCGGGTAACTTCACCCAGGTTCTTCCAATCAATCTTCCCGTTCTTCACAAAATTCCCCAAAAAAATACTTCCTAAATTACACGAATCATAGGGGTAAAGCGGCTGTTCTCCGCATGGATTGGTTGCTTCAACAGGCCCTAGTACCGGGATCGGATTTGCCGGACCGGCATTTATTCTATCGATGAAAATAAGTCCGGGGTCGCCCGTTCTCCAAGCCCCGTCTGCAATCTCGTCAAACACGTGTCTGGCAGAAAGAACACCTGTAACCTCCTTGGTTTTGGGATTAATTAAACTATAGTCCTCATCCTTAAAGTAAGCTTCCATAAAAGGATCCGTAATACCGACCGATATATTAAAGTTGGTTATACCACCTTCTTCTTTGCAATGAATAAACTCTATAATATCGGGGTGGTCAACGCGAAGTATCCCCATGTTGGCACCCCTTCTTTTGCCGCCCTGCTTGATTTCATTTGTGGCGGCATCAAATACTCTCATAAAGGAAACCGGACCTGATGCCGTTCCATGACTCGATCTGACGATAGACCCATTAGGTCTTATTCTTGAAAATGAAAAGCCCGTTCCTCCGCCGGTCTGATGTATTAGGGCTGTATATTTCACAGCATCGAAAATTCCAACAAGCGAATCATCTACAGGCAAAACAAAACAACCGGAATATTGAAGGCCGTTTCCCGTACCGGCATTCATAAGCGTTGGAGAGTTTGGTAAAAACTGATGTGAAATCAGAAGTTTATAAAAATTTGTGGCACACGCATTTACATCCTTCTTTGTCGCACCCCACCGCGCCTCGGCTGATGCTACCTCCCACGCAACTCTCCAGCACATACCCTCCGGGTCTTCGATAGGCTTAAGGCTCTCATCTTTCATTAAATATCTTTCATTCAAAACTTGTAAAGACTGTTCCGTCCATTCACCTTTAGGAAGTTCAGCAGGAATTTGTGGTCTTTTTCCGACCTTTCTCCTTATCTCCAAAATTATCTTTTCGTATGACGGGGCGAGAAGATCGTCTATAGAAATCTTTGTTTCACCGTTTTTGTAAACAAATTTTTTACCTTTAACCTTCTTATTTATCTTAACCGTTTGTGCTTCCATTTATATTAATTTTTCAAAATCGCTTAAATCAGTAAACTCAAGGTAAACGCTTGCAAACCTAAGCCAGGCTACTTTATCAACCTTCTTTAGCCTCTTTAAAACTGCGTTTCCAATGACACGGGTCGGGATCTCCTGCTTGTCGCTTCTTAGCATCTCCATTTCAACTTGATCGGTGATGTCATCAACGAGATCGAGTGAAACCGGGCGTTTTTCGATAGCCCTTAGGATACCTCTTTTTACCTTCTCTTTGTCAAAGACTTCACGCCTGCCGTCTTTCTTGATCACCCAGAGAAAACTTCTTCTTACCTCCTCTATGGTTGTGAACCGCTTACCACATTTTGCACATTCCCTTCGCCTTCTGATCGAACTTCCGTCGTCAACCGTCCTGCTTTCTAAAACACTTGTGTCGGCCGCACCGCAAAAAGGACATTTCATATACATTTCACGCATGTAAAGTAAAAACTCTACAATTAGTGATGACAATGATTGTTAAACACTACCACTAGACTGTCAACTAGTAAGATTTTATACAAAATATATCACCTTACGCATGAGGTATGGCTAACTTTTTGACAATTCCTGAAGTTTTTGCGGTAATTGAGAAACGACAATTTAAAAACTCTGCAAAAAGGTATAAAAAAATGAAGCGATAAGTCGAATTAATCCCCATCAAACGGATCAATCGGCACGGACAGTCCTTTGGAATTTAGGGCGTCTCCGGCTTTCTTATATGAATTTTTTGAATAATCTTCTATTTTAATGACAATCGGCTTGGCGTCATCCGGTGCCAATGGTATCAAACTTTCTATTATTTGCCTGTGCTTGAGGGATGCGACGGCTAACCTTGCCAAAAACTCAGAAGTGTCGTAACCCTGCGTCCTGGCAATGGCCTCCTGGGCAACTGCAATTTCCAGATATTTCTCCCCTTTGGCTAAAGTGGAAATCGCAATGTCAGGTTTTTTGTTTTCGAGTAGTGTCTGAGCAGACACAAGTCGTTTATCCGAAAAAAGAAGGGCAAGTTCCGCCCTTTTAAGAGGAGATGACGTTATAAAATACCAAATCCTGTCTCTCGCAGCCTTAAGAACCCAAAGGGGGCTGTCCGGTAAGACTCTTCCTTCAAACGGCATTTGATAGTTAATCACCGGAATCTCTGTCCCCAGAACCGAGGTTTCCGAAATTTGTGCCGTAAATGAATAAGAAATTGAAGTTGATTGTAAAATTGAAATCGAAAGAATGGCAAAAGCAAAGGTAAAAACCGACAAAACGAGTAAAATCTTCTTCAACATCGGGTAAGTACAATGGTACTTATGTACTCAAATGAAGTCAAGTCACGCTTAGAAGCCTTCGGCTTCTAACGTGATCAAGTTCACCTAAAAAGTATAATCGGCCACTCCCAGAGGACATGGAGAAGCACAGAACCAAATATATTCTTTGTCCTCGCAAAAATAAATGCGGAGCCCATTCCAAAAACGGCTGTGATAAAAAGATAAACTATGCCCTGAGATAAACTATAGTTCCAGACAAAAAATGCAATCGGAATATGGATAGCCGTCCAAAGAAGAGTCTGAATGATATTGGCGCTTAATTCGCTTTTAAGAGCGATGAGAAGCCTGCCGAAAATGTAGCCTCTGAAAGCTGTTTCTTCCGAAAATGCCGTAACAAACGAAAGGCCGAGTGATGCCATAAAAGGGGTGCTTCCCAAATTCGCCCCAAAATGAAACCCGCCATATTTCAGAAAGTTGGCCAGAAGTCCTTCCCCGACAAAAATTGCACCTAATCCTATCGAGAGGTAAATTGCAGGAAAAAGTTTTTTAAACGTCAACCCCAGCGAAGAAAGGCCAAGCTCCTCTTTTTTGGCAAACCAAAATAGAGGTACTAACCAAAGAATAGGTTTAACAACAAGTTCCTCAACTTGATCCGGTAGTCGGAAGAGAAAACGGTAAAACGCCCAAACTAAAACAAGATAAACGGAGTATACCGTAACATTTTTTACTATTGTAGTTTTGGCAACCATTCGTCTTTATTTAATTTTACCATGATTTCAGAAACTGAATTCATGGCCAAGGTTTCCTTACCATTCATCAGGTGCATGGCCAAGGTTTCCTTATGAAATCTTACACTCTTTAAACGACTCATCAATTGCACTAATTATCATTTCAACTCTCTCCCCCGCTTCCGCAAGTGTTATCGCGTTTTTTTCATTCGGAAACCAGTGAAAAGTTAAATTCCTACTAAGTCTCCATGTCTCCCAGAGTCTTTCGGCGAGGCCTTCACCCTGACAATAACTCACTATTTTATCGTACACACCTTCACGCCTAAGCTCCTTAGGTAGAGAGGGATTCAGAGCCTTCCCGATTCTAAAGTGTTTGCCGTAATAGTCCTCTTCTGTAATGAAATTCAATTCCAGAAAAAGCTTCTTCAAAAATCCCTCGTAAGCCTTTGCTGCGGGAAAAACAACAAATGAGTAATCATGAAATTCCTTTTTCCCCCCGGGCAAGTCAGCCCCCCAACTTTCAACATCTCTGTAAATAAACTCTGAGGTTAAAAGTAGCCTTTGAAGATCGCTTCCGAGATATTCCCACCAAGGTCTTTTTTCAAGTTGTTCAATCGTTTCCATACAAACTAATTGTATCAAAAAAGTTTGAGGTATAATTTGTGTATTGTATAATCTCTCTTCCTAATGAAAAAGGCATTTTCCGGAACTAAACCCAAACTCAAATCTCTTTTTACAACCAAAAAGGGAATTAAGGGCCTGATTTATTGGGGAGTTATTCTAATCGTCGGGGTTTACCTTTTTTGGGGAATTCCCCTGCCCACACGGCTTACATCGGAGACTTTGCCTGTTTCTACAAAAATCTTTGACCGAAACGGAAAGTTGATTTATGAAATATACACTGACAAAAAAAGAACGCCCATTTCTCTAACAGATATGCCGGCATATTTAAAAGAGGCAACCATATCTATAGAAGACAAAAATTTTTACAAGAACCAGGGATTTTCCGTTACAGGAATCGCCAGAGCACTTTTCAACACAATCTTTAAGCACCAGCTTCAAGGAGGTTCGACCATCACCCAGCAATTGGTTAAGAATGCACTTTTGACAAACGAGAGAACTATCAGACGAAAAGCTCAGGAAGTGGTTCTAACCATCATTGTTGAGGGAGTTTACAGAAAAGACCAAATTTTAGAGATGTACTTAAACACTATCCCCTACGGAGGAACCGCATATGGAATTGAAGCGGCCAGCGAAACGTATTTCGGGAAAAGCACAAAAGATTTGGATCTCGCCCAGTCTGCACTGTTGGCCGGGCTCCCTCAGGCGCCGTCAACTTATTCTCCTTTCGGTGCCCACCCAGAACTGGCAAAGGGCCGCCAGGAAGAGGTTCTCAAACAAATGGTTGCCAATAAATATATTGGCCAGGCCGATGCGGATAAAGCCGATCAGGAACCTTTGACCTACGCAACAATTAACCCACCACAGGCCCCGCATTTTGCCCTTTGGATCAAGGAACAACTTGCCAATAAATACGGTGACAAAGTGGTGGAGCAAGGAGGCCTTAGGGTTTACACTACGCTTGACCTTGATATCCAAAAGCTGGCTCAACAGGCAGTTGCCACAGAGGTCGGCAAACTTAAAAAACAAAAGGTCGGAAATGGTGCCGCCATCGTCACCCGTCCGGGAACTGGAGAGATCCTGGCAATGGTCGGTTCAAAAGACTATTTTGCAACGGATGAGGACGGAAAAGTAAATGTGACTCTATCCTCACGCCAACCCGGAAGCTCCATCAAGCCTCTCAATTACGCTCTCGCTCTTAAGGACCAAAAAATTACACCCGCGACTGCCCTTGCCGACGTACCTACCTGTTTCGACGTCGTCGGGCAACCGACATATTGCCCTGTAAACTACGACGGTACTTTCCACGGACTAGTCGAGGCGAGATTTGCCCTGGGAAATTCCTACAATATTCCCGCCGTCAAAGTCTTGGCACTAAATGGAGTCGACAACTTTATCGCCTTTGCAAAACAAATGGGAATAACAACCCTGACCGATCCCAAAGACTACGGACTTTCGGCAACTCTGGGAGGCCTTCTTGTCAGGCCATATGACATGGCGGTTGCGTTTGGGGTTTTTGCAAATCAGGGGATCGAGCAGCCACTAACTGCTATAACCAAAGTTACGGACTGGAAAGGAAATACCCTCGAGCAATACGATCCGACCAAAAACACACTTACCGGTACCAGAGTCCTCGACCCCACCGTCACATTTTTAATTTCTCATATACTTTTGGATAATAACGCCAGAGGTGCAGCTTTTGGTGCTTCTTCTTACTTAAATGTTTCGGGGCACCCCGAGGTCTCGGTTAAAACAGGAACCACAAATGACAGACGCGATAACTGGACAGTCGGCTATACCGCAGATGCGGTAGTTGTTACCTGGGTTGGAAATAACGACAACACCCCAATGAGCGGAGCGGTTTCGGGAGTTTCGGGGGCATCCCCAATTTGGAACAAAATAATGAAAGCGGTTCTTGATAAGGCCGAAAAGGGGGTATATGACACAGCCGAAAAGGGGCACGCCTGGCCGAAACAGCCGGACGGGGTAGTGGGAGCTACAATTTGTTCCGATACGGGAGGAGCCCCTCCGTCTCAAGATCCGGGTAACCCCGGGTGCCCGATAAGGTTTGAATATTTTTTAGCAGGGACCGTTCCGACTACGTCAAATATTGTTAATCAAGATGTCCAAATAAATAATGCTACGGGCCAGCTTGCGGCACCAACCGACCCCCCCGACCAAGTTCATACAGAAAACAAACCTACATACACCGACCCCGACGGAACTCTTTATTGTCTGACATGCCCGATTGCTTCATCTTCCGCAACCATTAAGTATCCGCTCCTTTAGCTTTAGGCTGTCTTTCCCCCTGGTTTACTGCTACAATTCGCAGCTAAATGATCAAAGCTATCAAGCGTGTATTGATCTTAACCGGCAAGCCAATTTATTTTATCCTGTCCCGATTGACCCTCGGTGTGACTTTATTCCTCTATGTGGTCGGCCAAACCAGTAAAAAGCGAAAAAAAACAAAGATTGTCTATAAATATTTTGGCCTTCCCAAAATAAAATTTCCGACCATAACTCTTCCCAAACTCCGACTGCCTAAAATTCAACCGTCATTAAAACTTGAAAAACTCAAAATCTCTCTATTTGAGCTGAAAATTTTATCTAAATTTAAAAAATTCTTCCTCAAAAAACTCACCCGTTTACAAGAACTCCGAATTAAGGTTGGTTTTAGGCTAATTGTCATAACTTTGGTAGTCGGTTCCTTAATCTTTTATTCTTATTTTGCCATTTTCAAGGGTCTTCCCTCCCCCAAAGAACTTGAGGCGAGACAACCGGAAGTTTCCACCAAAATCTACGACAGAAACGGCAATCTCCTATATAAAATCTATAAAGACCAAAATCGAAGCATTGTTCCCCTGACACAAATTCCGATACATGTCAGGCTAGCCACCCTCGCCGCCGAGGATGCTGAATTTTATTCACACCCGGGATTTTCCATTAAGGGAATTTTCAGGGCCTTTATTCAAGACCTGCAAACAGGATCCGTCCAGGGCGGCTCCACCATAACTCAGCAGCTCGTTAAAAACACCCTTCTTACCCCGGAAAAAACAATAACCCGCAAGATCAAGGAATTGGTTTTATCCGTTGAGGTCGAGGCAAATTATACCAAAGACCAAATTTTGGAAATGTATCTTAATGAAGTAAGTTACGGAGGAACCGCATATGGAATTCAGGAAGCCTCAGAATCATATTTTGGGAAAGATGTGAAAAGCCTCGATTTGGCAGAAGCTGCACTTCTTGCGGGTCTACCCAAAAGTCCGACTACATATTCCCCATTCGGTTCAAGTCCCGATCTTGCAATAGAAAGGCAGAAAGAAGTATTACACCTAATGGAGATTAATAAATTTATCACCGCCGAACAGGAAAAAACGGCAGCAAACGAAAAATTAACTTTTATAGCTAATAAAACCGCTATAAAAGCCCCTCATTTTGTCATGTATGTTAGACAGCTTTTGGTCGATAAATACGGCGAGGATATGGTTGAAAAGGGAGGATTGGAAGTCACCACAAGTCTCGACCTTCCCATACAGGAAACTGCCGAGCAGGTTGTCCAATCCGAAGTCGCAAAACTTCAAGGGCTACATGTGGGAAATGGTGATGCCCTTGTGGTTGCCCCACAGACCGGCGAAATTCTAGCCATGGTCGGATCAAAAAATTATTTTGACATCGCGGAAGACGGAAACGTTAATGTAACCACAAGCGTCAGGCAACCCGGCTCATCCATTAAAGTGGTTAATTATGCTTACGCTCTCGCAAATGGTTACACTCCTGCGACTATAATTGACGATTCTCCGATTACATATGTAACTCCCGGTACAACACCGTATACGCCTGTCAATTATGACGGTCAATATAGAGGGCCAATTCCCCTCAGAAGTGCACTAGCCCAAAGCCGCAATATACCGGCAGTCAAAGTATTAGCTTCATATGGTGTTACCAAAATGGTCGATCAGGGACAAAAAATGGGGATTACGACTTGGACAGATCCTTCCAATTATGGCTTGTCACTAACTCTTGGCGGAGGTGCCGTTACAGCGCTCGATTTATCGAAAGTTTACTCGACGGTAGCAAATTACGGCAAGCGCCCTGACCTACTTCCAATTCTGTCGGTAAAAGACTATAAGGGCAGGGTTTTGGAAAAAAACACTCCCGTAACTACCGAAACCATCGATCCCAGAGTTGCTTTTATTCTGACTGATATCTTGAAAGACAATAACGCCCGCGCCCCGGAATTTGGGTTTAATTCCTATCTGGTTATTAAGAATCACCCCGAAGTCGCCGTTAAAACTGGAACCAGTAATGATTTAAGGGATAACTGGACTGCCGGATATAACCAGGATTATCTCGTAGTTACATGGGTCGGCAATAACGACAACTCACCCATGAGCCGTATTGCCTCGGGGGTGACTGGGGCCTCCCCCATTTGGAATAAAATTATGTCGGCGATCCTAAACGATAAACCCTCCATTGATTGGAAGGTGCCTGATGGAGTAGTAAAGATTAATTGTCCGGGCAAGAGTGAGTGGTTCCTGAAGGAAGATATTCTGCCAAATTATTGCCAACCCGTGCCTTCTCCGTCACCTATCTCAAATCCCAATCCGATCCTTCCAAATGGAGCTTCAACAAAGCTTAGGCGCTAAGTTCCCTATATAGAAGATACGAAGGAAGCATAAAAAGTCCTCCGCCAAGACTCGCCAAAATTGACCCCACACCGTAAGGGAGTGCACTTAAAACCACTTCGACAATTGCTGTAAAAGCACCAAAAACGATAAGTCTTCCGAGTATTTTCCAGTAAGCTCCTTTTACCAGTTCCTTGCTTTTCAATAATGCCTCCTTAATGCCCAAGCCCCTTTCAACCGCCAAAAACCGGCTAAAGGCAAACCAGACGACAAAGAGAATCCCCGGGATAATAAGGAGTATAAAACCGATTAAATAAGCAAAACTAAGAACAATTCCTAAAAGTAGTAACACCCAGTATTTTTTCCAGGCAGCTTTGTAAGTCTTTTCCTGTGACAATTCACCACCGTCCGCAATCTTCCCCAAGGCAATTATCCCCGACACGGTAACAAATACGCCCGTTAGAAGAGAAAGTATTTGAAGTATCCCTACCACGACTGTCAGCCAGATCGAGTTTGAATCTTTAATTGAGGAGGGTAAAAATGACTGGGCAATGGATATTACAGAAAAAACCGCTACCGGTATGTAAATTTTGACCAGAAAAAGAAGATTTTCCTTTTTTACAAAGATATCAACTGCTTTTTTAATTAAGTCAAAAGGTGATGAAAGTTTCTTCACGTTAGTTCTTCCCGACTATTATAGTTTTTTCTTTAAAGATATTCAAAGAGTTTATATCAAACTTCGGCAAACTAAATCGAAATGAATGTTTACTTCCTGCTCCAATAGCAAGAATTGCCGAAATAATTACGGTTATAAGAAGAATAACGAGAACAATTATTCTTTCCCTTTTACCCCAAGGCTTAGGAGGTTCTTTTCTCTTTTTTTTGTTTTTAGGATTTAGATCGCGGAACTTTTTTGTAAGTCTTCTATTCCCCCTGTCGTCCTCCTCATCAAATTCGTCTTCATCTTCATACTCCTCGTCTTTATTTCTTCCAAAAAGCGCCATATTTATATTTTCAGTAAAAGAGGTATTTATTTTCTCCTGGTATCCCAAATTTTTTCGTCAACCATATTTTGGGGTTTAGTACCGTTCACGACATCAAGAATAGCATCTACCGCCTGTTCTCCCATTTTCTGCCTCGCTTCAAATGTTGCCGAAGCAATATGCGGAGTCATAATAACATTAGGCATTGCTATAAGCTTTGGGTTAATATCCGGTTCGCTTTCAAATACATCCAAAGCTGCTCCTGCTAATCTACCGCCCTCCAAGGAATCTATCAAATCGCCTTCATCAACTATCGGACCTCTTGCGGTATTAACCAAATAAGACCCCTGCTTCATTTTGCCCAAAGTGTCTTTATTGATCATTCCCCGGGTTTGGTCAGTCAGAGGAACGTGTAGTGTTACAAAGTCCGACGCGGCCAAAAGATCGTTAAGAGTAACAAATTTTAATCCGAGCTCACTCTCCGCCTGAGGGTCCGGCTCGTGCTTATTATAAAGAACCGTGAGCTCATACCCTTTAGCGCGCCTGGCAACCATCGAACCGATTCTACCCAAGCCTATTATTCCTAGGGTTTTACCCTTCACAGAAGGGCCAAGAAATAGTTCTGGCTCCCAACCCCTATATCCACCGGAGCCGGCAAAATAACCCTGGTTTCTGACAAATTCATCGGATTCAACAACCCTTCTGGCCAGAGCAAGAATTAAAGCCCAAGTATGTTCCGCAACGGCTTCGTTCACTTCATCGCTTGGGGTGTTAGTCACAATCACCCCCCGATCTCCCGCGGCTTTAATGTCAACATTATCAAAGCCTACAGCATAGTTGCTTATTATCCTGAGTTGCGGCCCGATCGCGTCCATTAAATCGGCGTCGATACGGTCAGTCAGAAGCGAAAGAAGTGCGTCCACTCCTTTTGATTTTTCCAGAAGCTCTTCCGGTGTTAGAGGCCTATCGAGATCGGAGACATTAACTTCATGCCCATCGTTCCTAAGCCTTTCCAAACTGTCCCCCGGTATCTTTCTGGTAACAAAGATTTTCATGATATTATTAGTCTCCTCACTCGTATCACAAGCTTCGCTTTAGCTCAGAGCCAAGCTTTGCTTATTCAATTAAAATTGTACAACACTTACCCCACTGCTTTTACATCTTGCCAGCCAGGAATCAATTTCATCAAGTTTTAAAAGTCCCTTTTGGCTCCCGGTATAGCCGATTACCGAAGCCGAATTGCAGGTTCCCCAAAGTAGAGCTTCATCGAGAGGTTTCCCGTGAATTAAGGCAGAAAGAGCCCCGCTCCCAAAGGCGTCCCCTGCACCTGTCCTCTCATATGGGTCTACTGGAAGGACTCCTGACTTTAGAAATCTCCCGTTAATGCTGTCGTACGCAAAAGACCCGCTCCCTCCGTCGGTTATCACACAGACCTTAGGACCGATCTTGTTAAGTGCAATTAAAAGATCCCTCTCGCGCCCGGAGGACTGCCCAAAATTGGTTAATTTTTCCGCCTCCTCCCTATTTACATAGATCAAGTAAGTTAAGTTCATTACTTCCTGTATTGCGGTTAGCCCCGCTCTTAGCTGCCAACTACCCGGATTAAACACCATTTTAATCGAAGGGTTTTTCTTCAGCCACTCGATAAAGTGATTGTAAAAAGGCCTAAAACTTTCTCCCATTGAAGTGAGATAAATCCAAGGAGCTAGAGGAAGTTGAACGGGAAATTCATAGCTTCTGGGGGCATGATAAACAAAAATGGTCCTTTCCCCTGAATAATTAATTATTGTTGAATAATTGGAAGTGGTTCCCGGCTGTTGAACTATATAGGTCGGGTCAACTCCCTCATTTTTCAAACGGGTGACTATCATTTCTCCCACACTATCCTGGCCTAGGGTTAAAACTATTGCGGAGGCAATTCCCAACCTTCTTGTTCCCACAGCATTATTGGCAGCATTTCCTCCAATTGAAAATTCTAAATTTTTAACAGGGATTTTATCACCATATTTAAACGCGATAAGACACTGTTTTCTGTCAATAGTACAAAGAGTCTCCGTCTCGAGAGGGGTCATAAAAGTATCTATTGTTGCATCTCCAATACTAAGTAAATCAAAGTTTTCCATTCAGAGTTCTCCCTTTCGGGCTTTTGAAACCTTCATTAACCTATTTAAGAATACTTCCTGAGCGGATCCAACATTTTCGTCTTTTCCGGACCACTCTTTCATTGCTTCTTCCTGAAGCGCTCTGGAAAACGAAAATGAAAGCGGCCAGGGAGCATCAGCCTTTCTTTTTACAATTTCATTCAAATTATTTGTGGCCTCATCAGGGGTTTGTCCTCCGGAAAGAAAAACGATTCCACCGATCTCTCCCGGAACCGATTCTTTCAAAGACCTTAGTGTAGCTTCGGCAACTTCCAGTGGCGCAGCTTTAATTCCACTGTCTTTACCGGGAAGAACCATATTTGTCTTTAGAATCACATTCTTTATATCTATACCTGCGGTACTCAATTTTTCAAAAAGTATCTGCCAGACTTTTACGGAAATTTGGGCGCAGCGGGTGGTGGTGTGATGGCCGTCAAGCAAAATCTCGGGCTCAACGATCGGCACAAATCCAAATTCCACCGAAATCTTTGCAAACTCTATCATCCTGTTCAGGTCCTCCTCCAAAAAAGCATCCGTTGGAAAAATATCCGATATCTTAATGGCAGCTCTCCACTTGGTAAATTTAAGACCGAGCGTCGAATATTCTTTTAGCCGATCACCAAGTCCTTCCAACCCGTTCGTAATCTGTTCTTCTCCTCCATTGAAGGGTTCTAGTCCTCCGTCAACCTTAATTCCGGGGACAATTCCTTTTTCCTCAAGAATTTTATGCAAATTTTGTCTTACGGACTCATCAAATAAAATTACGCCTCCCAGAAACTCTTCAATCCCTGGCGTTGTAAAAAGCATTTCTCTGTATTTTTTATTGAGTTCAGGGGTTGAGGTTAGACCTAAAGCGGCAAATCTTTTCTCGATAGTATGAGTGCTTTCATCGGCAGCAAGAAGTCCTTTTCCGGGTGCAAGCAGTTTTTTAATTATTTCTTCCATGGCAGTTCTTGATTAGTGTACAATATTTCTATATGGATCCCCAAGCACCAAACGTTTCCACCCCACTATCTGAAACTCCAGAGGCCGCAGGTTCTGAATCAGCAGAGCGAGTCGAAAAGGATAACCATTGGATCTCCATTCTTGCCATGGCTATTTTTATCATCTTCGCGTTAGGTGTAGTTATCTTCCTCTATTATCAAAACCAACAGTTAAAAAATATGCTTGCCTCTAGGGAGCCACAACCTACCACATCCCCGATTATCTACGTTTCCCCCACTCCGAATCCTGAATTACCCACGGTTTCTTCACCTTCGGCAAACATGGTAATCACCAGTCCCCTGAAAGTTACGGGTTCCGTGCCCGCCGGCTGGATGTTTGAAGGGGCATTTCCCATAAAACTCGTGGATTCCAATCAAAAATTAATAGTCCAAGCACAGGCTAAAGAAAAAGTCGCAGGGAGCTGGCAAAGCGGCAACCCTGTGGATTTTATGGCAACTCTGACTTTTAAAACCGCTGCTGTGTCGGGATTTCTAATCCTGCAAAATGATAACCCGAGTGGGGATCCTGCAAACTTAAAGACTTTTGAAATCTCTGTTAAGTTTCCGGGCAATACCTCCTGCACCCTGGAGGCCAAACTTTGTCCCGATGGCTCATCCGTAGGAAGAACTGGCCCTGATTGTGCCTTTGCCCCCTGCCCGTAATAGATTGAAGACCGAATTTCTAACTTTTGCACCGCCCGCCACAACAACAAACTCTCCAACTTCCTAATATCTTAAGGAGAATAGATTATATCTTCTTGTAATTCTCAAAAGTTGCTTTTGCTTCAGGATTGAGTCCACCCAGTAGCTCCAAAAGCTTTGTTTTGATATCCAGAGCTTTAATAACCCCGTTTGAGGCGGCAGTAGGAGCCCAGTTTTCTATTTGCATGGCAACACTTTCCGCCTGTTCTTCCGTTGCACCCGAGCTAAGAATCCCGTTTTTGACTTTAGCCCGATCAAAGTCTTCCGTGCTTCCGTCTTTCTTCTGTACTTTTAAATTTCCCATTATTCTCACCTCCCCTCCACCTAAATATTCTTCCTTGCAATAACTTTCTTTACTGCCTCAATTATATTTTCCTTTTTCATTCCAAACTTCTCCCAGAGTTCATTATAATCCTTTGCCGATTCTCCAAAAGAATCTTTTACCCCAATAAATTCCATCGGAACCGGAAAATTTCTGGCTAAAACTTCGGCAACCGCACTCCCCATTCCCCCCATAATCTGATGCTCTTCGACAGTAACTACCGCTCCGGCTATTTTTGCAAAATGAATTAATGTTTGTTCATCAATCGGTTTAATAGTATGAAGATTTACAACCACGGATTCTATCCCTATTTCTTCTAATCCTTTCGCAGCGTCAATAGCTTCTGCCAATATCGGACCTGTGCCTACGATCATTACATTTGGGTTTTTTGACTCGGTTAAGATATTTGCTTTCCCAATCTCAAATTTCGAATCGATTTTTGTTAATATTGGAGAGTCCTGTCTGGCAAGTCTTAAGTAAGCCGGCTTTCCGTTTTCGGCAATAGTCATTGTCGCCTTTTTAGTCTCAAGGAAGTCACACGGAGAAACCACAACCATGTTTGGAATCACACGTGTCAGGGCAATATCTTCAAGTGATTCGTGTGTCGCCCCGTACATAGATGCACCAAATCCCGCGTGAGCTCCGATTATCTTTACCGGAACATTATTAAGAGCGGCCGTAACTTTTATCTGTTCCCAGGTTCTTCCCGGGGAGAAAACTGCATATGAAGTCGTGAACGGAATTTTTCCGGCTTCTGCCATTCCGGCAGCAATCGTAACAAGCCCCTGTTCAGCTACACCAACCTGGAAAAATCTGTCCGGGAATTTATCTGCGAAATCTTTTACCCTGGTTGAGTCAGCCAGATCCGCCGTCAAAACGACAACGTTAGGGTTTGTATTTCCAAGTTCAACCAAGGCTTCTCCAAAGCCGTCACGGATCGATTTCATAATCATTTAAGTTCCTCCATTGCTTTTCTATATTCATCTTCATTTGGTGCCTTTGCGTGCCAATTGGGATTATTCTCCATAAAACCTATGCCTCTGCCAAAAAGGGTATTGGCAACAATTACGGTAGGATTCTCGGACTCTTTCTTGGCTCTTTCAACTGCTTCAAAAATCTCGTTAAAATTGTGGCCATCAATTTCCTGAACATTCCAATTAAAGGACTTGTATCTGCCGATTAAATTCCCCAAAGGCATTATTTCTTCAACGGTTCCTTCTATTTGGATTCTGTTTCTGTCAATAATCTGAATTAAATTATTTAATTTATATTTTGCCGCAAACATTACCGCTTCCCAGTGGTTTCCTTCATCGTGCTCCGCATCGCTCGTTTCGCAATAAATATAGGAGTCCCTTTTGATCGCAGCATAACCTGCCGCTTGGGCCAGACCAAGCCCTAATGGCCCTGAAGTGTTTTCTATCCCCTTTAATCTTGTCCGTTCGGGATGGCCCTGCAGGGGAGAACCCAATTCGGTGTAGGTTGATAAAAGATTTTTATCAATCAGCCCTTTTTCGGCCATAACCGCATAAAGTGCCGGGCAAACATGACCATTGGATAGAAAAAAACGGTCTTTATCCCCTAAAATTCCAAAATACAGTGCAACTATTATCTCCACAGAACTAAGAGATCCTCCCGGGTGCCCGCTCCCTGCCTCATAGATCATTTCGACCATGTCGCGCCTGACTTTTTTGGCAATTTCCTGAAGCTCACTTGGTGAAAGCTTTGTCATATTTATCCCCGTCAGCATCCTTTGTGTGATCCCGAGTGGCAATTTTTAATTCAAATTTTTGGATAGTCCGTAATACTTCTTCTTTATTTCTACAAATTTCAAAAACACTGTACTCTTTGGAGTCTATATTCATATCACGCCTGAAAACATCAATAATTTCAGCCCAAAAATCCCCGTAAAGAATAAAAGGTTTATGATGTCCGTAGTAAAGCTTGGCAAGTACCCACGCAGCGCCGAATTCGCTAATTGTGCCCGATCCCCCCTTAAAAATTATAAATACGTCTCCATATTCCATCAATTTAAACATTCTGTCGAGATAATTGGTTGTGACAACCTCCGTATCGGTAACATTGCCAATGTATTTCCCCTCATACCCGGGAGCGTTTACCGGATCAAAAGTAACACTTATTGTTTTCCCTCCGCCTTTTTCTGCCCCGCTCGTTGCAGCCTCCATTACCCCGGGGCCTCCTCCATCTACAATTACGTAACCAGATTTTGCCAAAGCTTCAGCTACGTCAAAAGCGGCCTTATAGGTTTCGTCCGTTTCCGAAATATCAGCGTCACCAAAAAAAGCGATGTTTTTTACGCACTGCCTACCGGCATATTTACTTTTTTCGTCCATTATCGGGTTTTAAATGAAAGCGTTATTGGATCCGTTGGCACATTAGTTTGTGTCAGATTTCGACCAACCCTGATTACTTGTTCTACCAGCCGATTGGCGTATCCCCATTCATTGTCATACCATGCAAAAATCTTAACCATATTTCCCGCAACGACTTGCGTTAACTGTAAATCGACTATAGAAGATTCGCTTCTACCGATTATGTCACTTGACACTAAATCTTGCTCAGATACAGCTAATATACCCTTGTATAAGGGGTTTTGCGTAGCATCAATAAATGCCTGATTTATTTCTTCTTTGGTTACACTATTCTTTAGAATAAAGGTAAAGTCAGTAATAGAACCCGTTGCCACAGGAACCCTTAAAGCCATTCCGTCGAATATTCCTTTAAGAGCCGGTATGGTTTCTGTTGTTGCTATCGCGGCCCCGGTTGAAGTCGGAACAATATTCATCGCCGCCGCCCGGGCTCTTCTTAAGTCTTTATGGGAACCGTCCTGCAAATTCTGGTCGTCGGTATAAGAATGAACCGTTGTCATCATTGCCTTTTCAATTCCGAATTTGGACTGGATCACTGCAGCAACCGGTGCAATACAGTTTGTGGTACAGGAGGCATTTGAAATAACCTCAGGGCTGTCTTTAATTTCGTTGACACCAATTACGAACGTCCCAACATTCCCCCCTTTAGCCGGTGCCGAAATTACAACTCTTTTCGCTCCCCCGACGGCGTGCTTTTTTGCCCCTTCCTCGTCGGTGAAACGACCCGTGGCCTCAATCACTACATCAACTCCGTATTTTCCCCAGGGAATTTTCGCCGGATCCTTCTGCGCTAAAACCGGGACTCTAATGTTCCTTTCGGAAATCATTAGCTCCCCTATCTGCGGATTTTCATCTGTAATTTTATCCAGACTCTGCGTTTCCGTACTTTGAACTAAGCACTCAAATTTCCGATACGTCGTATCGTAATTTGTCAATTGTGCCCAGCCGGCCGTATCCATGCTTCCTGAAGTATTGATAGCGCAAAATTGAAGTTCATCAGAGTGCTTCAAAACCCCAATCCTGAAAGCAATCCTTCCAATTCTTCCAAATCCATTTATTCCTACTTTAACCATGGCAGCAAGTTCTTTAAGTATATAATCTAATTCAAAGAAGGTTAAGACCGTAAATGTCAAAAATTTTGATCATCTCTACCCGCTGGGGCCACAAAAGTATTGCCAATGCGGTTGAAGAAATATTGAAGGATTATCATCAGGTTGAACTGGAGCACATTGAAGTAGAGAAATTCTCCAAAATTTCCTACCACTTGGTGTATAAATTCTTCCCCGAATTTTTCAAACTTATCTTTTTCCTTTCACAATTTAAGCTCTTTAGACAAATCTTTAATTCTTATGTTGAAAAAGATTATAAGGGCAAGCTCGAGATGCCAATCAAAAGGATGAATCCGGATATCGTAATTAATGTATATTTCGCCTTTGATTCCTCACTTGAGTCTCTTCAGGCAAAATACAATTTTAGATTAATTAATATTCTTGCCGATCCCTGGACTTTCAGCAAAGTCCTGATTTCGGAGAGCGGCGAAAACCTGACATTTGATAAGTATTCTCTACTGAAGCTGAAGTCCCTCGCCCCCATGGCAAAAAGTCTTTCGGTGGGCTGGTTTATAGAGAAGAAATATCACAAGGTAAAAGACACTGACAGAAAATCATTAAGGAAAGGGTTGGGCCTAAATCCGAACATCTTTACCTTGTGCGTGGTCAGTGGGAGTGAGGGAACTTTTCATATCTTCAAAATATTAAGCACCCTATTAAATCCGAAGAACAAAATGCAGGTAGTTATTCTTTGCGGCAATAACTCAGATATGTTCAAAATAGTAAAAACTCTAAAAGGCTTTTCGGAAAAAATCCATGGACCAAAAATAACAGGTGTTGCCTATACCGATGCTATGCAGCTTTACCTAAGGGCCTCGGATTTAGTTGTTGGCAAGGCTGGACCAAACACCATGTTCCAGTCTGTTGCTACCCTAACCCCATTTTTTGCGATTTCCCACGTCTCGGGCCAGGAAGACGGGAACCTGGATATTATTAAAAGATACGGAATTGGTTATGTAGAGGAAAACCCCGGGCGTGCCACACAAAAGCTGAAGAAAATTATAGAAAACCCAAAAGTTTTAACCAAATTCAACAAAAAATTGGAAAGTTTAGCTGATTATTGTAAAGGGTCAGAAGAAAAACTACTTACGCTTTTAAAGCCCTAATCCCGGGAAGCGTCTCTTTGGTCAAAAACTCAAGCATGGCCCCTCCTCCAACCGAAACCCAGTCAAAACCATTTGACAGATTTAGTAGTGCCAGAGCAGCTTCTGTGTCTCCTCCACCCGCAACTTTAAACGCTGAGGAGGCAGAAACAGCTTTAAATACGCGTTCTGTCCCCTGACGGTGGCCTTCATCTTCATATTTTCCGAGAGGCCCCGAAACAACGATGGTTTTTGATTTTTCAATTTCTTTTTCGAATCTTTCAATTGTATTTAAAGTAATATCTTCTTTGTCCATAGTAAGATTTCCAACAATTACCTGCTCATCTTCCCCTCTTGAGCGGACACTAACCAATTTTTCATCACCCATATAGTCGGGAAGATGGCCGCCAATTAAAATTTTATCCGCTATATTTTTAATTCCCCCCAAATAATTCAGTTTATCCGGCTTAACTCCGCTCAGGAGAAAGACGACAGGTTTTTTTGGTTCCGAAAATACTTTTGATAAATTCTCCACCTCTTTTTCAAATCTAAATCCGGCAGCGTGAGGTAGAAGTTTAGGGAGCCCGACAATTGATGCGTGTTCGCGGTGGGAAGACGCAAATGCTTCGTTTACATAAAAGTCTCCCCAGGAGGCTATTTCTTTAGTAAAGGCCTCGTCGTTTGCTTCCTCACCCGGGTTAAATCTCAAGTTCTCTTTGACCTCCGCACTCCATCTGTCAAAAATCCGTTGAAACGGTTTCAAACTTAAACCTTCGTCGACCTTTCCATCAGGACGCCCCTTGTGTGCAATGACAATTATCTGTACTCCTTTTTCTTTTAGATAATTTAAAGTTTCTTCCGAAGCTTTGATCCTTAAATCATTCGGATCGGGATTGGTATCCAAATCAAGCCTCAGAAGCACCCTTTTCCCGGCAATATCCGAATCGGCAAGATTAGGCAGATCCATATTTAGTTTTTTGCCTCAATTTTCTCTATCTCGTGAAGTCTTCTTTCGTACCTGACTTTTTCCGAAAACTTTGTTTCCAAAAAAGCGATAAGCATTGCTTTAGCTTCTTTTTCGCTTGTAAAATCCGCGGCAATAACCAAAACATTCATATCATCATGACTGCGGCCCGCTTTGACCTGTAAAACATCTTTCCCTATTGAAGCTCTGATGCCATCATACTTATTTGCAACCACTTCTACTCCAACCCCGCTACCACAAAGAAGCACTCCGCTTGATCCCTCTGTTTTGGCAACTTGGGACGCTACTGCTTCTGCATACTTTGTATAATCATCGTGGGGCTCAAGTGTCAGCGCACCCAGATCCCGATATGCATATTCCATATCAAAAAGCCACTGGGCAATCTTTTCTTTTAACTCATATCCTCTATGGTCCGCTCCGATAAATATTTTCATATATTATTTAAACCCCTCCGTTAACTCCAAAAGTTCCTTTTTGGGATCTACCGCCTTTACAACATCTGTCGCCACGGCGACTCCCACCGCTCCAAGTTCCAAGCTTTTCTTCACATCGCTAAGGTTGTGAATTCCTGCTCCGACAATGAGCGGCAACCCCGCGCTTTTGGCTATTTCCGTGGCTTGCGAAATAATATCCGGCTGAGCCTCGGCCACGGAAGTTGTCGTACTTCCGACAAGCTCTGCCGGTTCATAGGCAACATAGGTAGGGGCCAATTCGGATACTTTTTTCAATTCGTCCAAACTCCCTGCGAAAATCAGGGTTTTAAGGTTTACCAACATGGCTTTTTCGTTGGCGGTATAAAGCGCATCAAAATTGTCAAATTTGTGTTCTGAGTGGTTTAAAAAAACTCCGGAAACCCCAATTCTTACAGCCTCTTCGGGCAATGTCCAACCCGTGTGGGCTCCGTAATTGATTGGATCAACGTGCTGAATCCAAACTTCGAGCGTCGTTCCCGAAATAATGCTTTCCGCATCAATTATTTGAACAACCGGAATAATTTTTACCTGACTCTCGTGCGCCACTTCCTCAAGAACTCTGGTTAAGGTGAGAGCTTTTGGTCCGGAACTTTCCTCAAAAGTTTTGTAATTAACAAATATCATTCCTGTATGCCTAAAATCGTACCGATTTTCCCTTTGTCAAACCCTACAACTGTTTCTTTTGTCCCATCGTCCTTCACAATTGAAATAAAAGGTACTCCCAAGAATCCTCCCGATGAAGCTGCCATCTCCGTTTTCGCCGTTTCGTCCAAATCAACCAGCTTTTCCGTAAACGTCAGTTTTTTTTCTTTTAAATAATCCTTAAGCATCTTGCAATAAGGACAGGTTGTGGTGGAATAAATTACTATCGTCATACGTAAACACTTTGCACTAATCTATTCTAGAAGCTATTCCAAAATCTCGCAACTCGCGGGATACAAGAAGTATTAGAAAGAGCCCTCAAGAATATGTTTTGTCCCCACCGCAACGATTACCTTATTGTAACCGGGGTACATTGAAGAATTATAGTTCAGAATCCATCCGCCTTTTGCCATTTTCAAGGTCCCAAGTAAAACGGTCTTTCCGTTATTTTCCAGCCAGCCTTGATAGGACTGCCCGCTTGGCAAACTTGGTAAATCTGCCAAAATCTCGTTTCTTGTAGCAAGTCCCATCCCGCTTCCGCCGGAAACGTCTTTAAGCTCAACCTTCTCCTGATCCGCTGGAATAACCAAACCGTTAAATTTATTCTGTATTTGTTGCTGAATACTTGGGGTGGGTGAAGAACTCACTTTTTGGACGATATTCGTACGATTTCTAATGACGAAAACCCCGGCAACGATGGCTATAATAACTATAAATGCAAAAAAAATGTTCCTTCCCCTCATTCTGAGCGAAAAATAGCACCCGAAGACAAGAATGTCAAGTTTTTCACCAATTTCAATTAACGCAGATTAACCGCATTATTCCCGCCGGGTTCAACTTAACTTAAGGTATATTCCAAAAAGCGTTAGCACTGCAGCCACCAAAAGCCACTGAGTTGAGGCCAGCCAGATATCTGCGCCCAGCCAACCCGTAACCGAAAGAAGTACCGCCAGAACTGCGCCATAGATTAGATATTTCGAAATATTCGCCTTATTTTTCTTGTCTATTTTCAATTTACTCACCCCCCATTAATATTACCACTTGACCAGTATGATGTTTGAAAGTAAATTACTTGTTATTGGTGAATCACGGAGAGTTTCCGTGGGAGTGCCGCTACCGTAAACCCGGAACCCAACCTAAAACCCGAGCAGGAATATGAAAAAATATTTAAAATTAATTCTTCCAGTAGTCGTAATTTTTACCCTCGGATTTATCATTTGGCGGACTAGTGTAAGCGGTCCCGCTGCCAAGACTCAAGGTGAGAAAGCTGCTCAAAAAGTCTCCGCCATCCTAAAAATCAATGATGTAAACCCACAGTCTTTTGACATATCGGGTTTCGTGGGCAAGTCCGCGCTCGAAGCAACAGAATCCGAGGCGAAAGTGATCACAAACGGAACAGGAACGAATGCCTACATAGTATCCATAAACGGGCGTGAAGCGGACGCTACAAAGCACGAGTTTTGGGAACTAGATGTTAACGGATCTGAGGCCCAAGTGGGTGCGGGAAGTTATATAATACAAAACAATGATGAAATTCAATGGAAAATCAGTAATTACTAAACTTGCCCAACCGGCAGGCTTTATTGTTATCGGGGCATTGTCTCGGCTGATTCCCCATCCCGCAAATTTTACCCCAATCACCGCCATGGCACTTTTCGGGGGTGTTTATCTAAATAAAAGACAGGCTTTGACCTTGCCTATTGCAGCAATGATCCTCTCCGACTTCTTTATAGGGTTTGATTCAATCCCGATGAGACTCAGCGTTTACGGAAGTTTTCTTTTAGCCATCCTTATCGGATTCTGGATCAAGAACCACAAAAGTCCAAAAAACATCATTCTGGCCTCGATTCTCTCTTCCGTGCTTTTCTTTGTAATAACCAACTTTGCGGTCTGGGCATTTACAAATATGTATCCGAAAAACATTTCCGGTATTTTTGAGTCTTATTTATATGCAATTCCGTTCTTCAGAAACACTCTTCTGGGGGATCTCTTCTACTCCGGAGCATTTTTCGGCGGATATGAATTCGTCAAGAGGCTCCTTCAAGGTAAAAGGCTCGCTCTGGTTTATAAAAAGTAGTCAATACCTCAATTTTCCCCTTTATTTCTCAGTTTAATCACAGAAATTAATGTGATAATACCTAAGACTTAAGATTTGAGTAACGATTCAAGACTTAAGACTTTGTAAAAAAATGAAAAAAACTTGGATTTGGGTAGCGGTAATAGTTATCGTGTTGGTTCTTGGCTACATGGGTTTGAAGAAGGCCGGATTGTATTCTGGGAACTACGGAACAAGCTCGGCGCCGACCTACACCAGCGCTACCCCGGTAACCACACCCAGAGCCGGGAGCAGTATAATAACAACTCAGTCCGGGGCAAAAGGTAACTATCTTACCGGAGCCAGCGGAATGACGCTTTACATCTTCGACAAGGATACGACTGGAGTCAGTAATTGTTCCGGATCGTGTGCAGGACTCTGGCCTCCTTACGTAACCGCGTCGGTACCGGCGACTCTGCCTACGGGGATCGCAACAATCACCAAGTCGGACGGATCCATCCAATTCACCTATAAAGGCATGCCTCTTTATTACTATACAGGGGATACTCTGGTAGGAGATCTTAACGGTGACGGGGTCGGCGGAATTTGGCACCTGGCCAAACCGTAAATTATCCTTTTTTCTCATTTCTTTTCTTCACTATTTTTCAGCCGTATTTAAGGAGGTATTGTGATATTAAATTGTATTAGAATGAATACAATGAAAAAACGCAGATCATTAAAAATTGCGGTTATCACCTTTCTATTGCTTCTCTTGGGTGGAGTTGTATTCATAAAAATTGACACTCCTGCTGCTGCCTTATTTACAGACAATTACCTCCGTCCCCTCTTGGGAAATACTTTTGTGGGATTTTTAGAAAAAATCTACTTTAATACAGCAGATAAAATTCAACAGATTACGGATCATACAGGTGCCGGAAATATTCCGCAATTTTTGAATCAGGGTATCCAAAGTTCAATGGCACCGATTCCCATCACAAACGATCTACCAAAGGTCCCTGGTGAAGGTGTTTGGATCAACCGGCCTTTGACACCTTTCCCCGGAGAAATGGTAATGGCTTATACATTCGTCCGCCCGGATTCCACACGGCCTTTCGCATATGTAACCCTCGCACAGATGGATATGAGAAAAATGAATCTTGCAGCCGTTGCCGGAACAAAACAACCCGGAGGCCCGGTCGGAAACTTCGGACCTGGAGTTATTCCACAAGATATTGTTCAAAGTGGAAAACTAGTGGCCGCATTTGACGGAGGCTTCCAATACAGGGACGGAAACTATGGCATGATAGTCGACGGTAAAACTTATCTACCGCTGCAACAAAACGTTGGGACTTTGGTGGGATATAAAGACGGATCTCTTAAAATTATTAATTATACGGGTCAGGATTTAGGAAAAAACGTAGCTTTTGTTCGGCAAAACTGTCCGATTCTGGTAGAAAACGGGGAAGTATTTGCCGTAAACGAAAATAACAAAAAACTTTGGGGTAGAACTTTTAATGCAGATATTTTTACATGGAGAAGCGGAATAGGATTAACCCGTGAGGGAAATCTGATTTATGCAGTCGGAAACAATCTCTCTCCTGCAAGTCTTGCCGAAGCTCTCAAAATGGCGGGTGCTGTTAATGCAATTCAACTCGATATTAATCCGTTTTGGGTAAGGTTTAATATTTTTGAACCAAATGGGGCCGGCGGATATAAAACCTCAACACTAACCAAAGATCTCAAAGACGGATCGAAAGCCTATCTTGGAGGCTACAGCAAAGACTTCTTTTACCTATACAAGAAGTAAACCGGTAACGCCTATCAATAAAATATAAATCGCACAAGGAACAATTACCCCTTTTAACACCTTTCTCTCCTCATTTTTTAGTCCTACCACCGCTTCTGCCGCAATTATATCGGCAAGTGCAATCATATTTCCCGCTGCTCCCCCAACAAGAGCCAGTGCCAAAATTTTGTCTACGCTAAAGCCCAAATCCCTCGCCGCTGCAGCCAAAAAGTTCCCAAACATCAAATTAGAAACTGTAGCACTCCCTGTAAGAAAACTTCCGAAAGCCCCGACAATCGGTGCCCAGAGAGGAAGAAGAGTGTTTTTAACATGAACTGCCAAAAAGTCGATCATCGACGGAAGAGCGTTTGGATTATTGACCGAATTAACCATTATCTGCGCAATTGAGGACATACACACTATTACCAAAAACGGCTCGATTGACCTTTTTAGGGCAATTTTAAATGACATGATAAAAGTCTTAGTAGAAATTCCGAAAAATACTACGGTAATAATTCCCGCCAAAATAAAAGCAAAGCCGGGATTAAAAAATGCGAAGGTATGTTTTACAACAAGAGGTATTGCAAGACCTGCCGATCCGATTACAAATTTACCTAAAATAAGGAGGAGAATTAATAAGGCGTATGGAAAAATGACTTTGCCAAGCGGAAGTGTAGGAATGGTTATCCCGTCTGTTAAATTACCTTCCTTTTTGGGCACAAAAAGACCAAGTTTTGTGGTAAGAAGCACCACCCCAAGACCGATTACGGCTCCCAAAATCGAAGGAAATTCCTGACCCAAAAAAACGGTTAATATAGAAGGAATTGCAAAGGCGATCCCCGCCCAGACGGCAAAAGGAAGCGCCTCAATAAATTCCTTTCTGCTGTTTTCTTTGTTCTTTGTCAAAAACCACAGCATAAAGACCGGAACTAATATTCCGATCGAATTAATTAATGCCGAAGTAAGGGGAACCGAGGCTCCGGCAAGGACACCAAAGCCAACTTTAATAGGGGTTCCCGCGGCACCAAAAACCACAGAGGCGCTGTTACCCAAAAGCGCAATTATAACCGAATTTACAGGGGGAATTCCAAGACCAACCAGGAGAGGAGCAACAACGGTGGAGGGAGTCCCGAACCCGGCTGTACCTTCCAAAAAATTCTCAAAAAACCAGGCCAGAAATATCACCTGTACCCGAAGATCTTTTGAAATTGATTCCAGGTGATAACCGATATTTTCGATAATTTTCGTTTCCCGCATAACTTCCAAAAAAAAGATCGCTCCGAAAATAATAAACAGAATATCGACAGCCACAAAAAAACCCTTTGCAACAGATCCAAAAATATATTCAGGATAAACTTGCCAATACGAGGTAGCCAAAATAACTACCAGAACTAAGGTAGCAACTGAAACCCAGATAAGCGGAGTTTTCCTCCAAAGAAGAAGTATGAAAAACAGAATAAATGGACTGGCCGCGAGGATTATTGGCAAAAGGGTCATTATTTTATTCTAACCCATTACTTTACTCTACCCAAATACTCCCCTGTAGTGGTATCAAGCTGAATTTTCTCTCCGACTTTTATAAAAAGTGGGACTTGGGCCTCAATTCCGGTTTCAAGCTTTACCGTCTTTTTAGGAGCATTAATTCTATTACCTGCCACCTCGTCCGGAGATTCGGTCACTTCCAAAGTTATATGAGGCGGGAGCGTGGCACCAATAGCCTTACCCTTATACCACACAATCCAACATTTAAGATTTGGCAAAAAGTATCCGAATTGGTCCTCAACCAAGGCCAGCGGAATCGAAGCCTGGTCGTACGACTTGGGATCCATAAAAACCAGGTCGTCGCCGTCCCTATATAGATATTCCATTTCTTTCTTCTCAATTTCGGCAACCTCAACGCTTTCGCTGGTTTTATAAGTAAACTCCCCCGCAGACCCTGTCTGAACATTTTTAAACTTGATACGCATTACCGGCGAACCCTTGCCGGGTGACATAAATTCCGTCTTGGTTACGTAAACAGGGGCTCCCTTAAAGATAATGAAGCTACCTTTTATGATATTGCCGGCATTTATTGTATCCATACTTCGCGTATTTTAAGCTAATACTGTATTAGAGGTCAAATTGTTCTTCCCCAGGGAAAAACATTGTTTGGGAAATCGAGGGGACGTTAGCAGCGAGCATAATAAGTCGATCCACTCCAACTGCAATTCCGGAAACTTCCGGTAATCCCTCTTTCAAAGCCTCAATTAAATCCTCATCGATCGGATAATCAGCCTTGCCTTGCCTCTTTCTTTCAACCAAGTCTGCTTCAAAACGTTTCTTTTGCTGCCCGGCGTCCGTCAGCTCTGAAAAACAATTCCCCAGTTCTATCCCTGCCAAAAAAACCTCAAATCTTTCCGCAAATCGGCCGTCAGATACTTTTGGCCTAGCCAAAGCTGCTTGGGAAATCGGATAATCATAAATAATTACCGGTTTTTTACTCTCTCTAAGATTGGGTTCCACTTCATTAAAAAATATTTGGTAGAAATCTTCATCCTTGACGTCTTCAATTTTGCGTCCTGCGTATTTGTCAAACGCTTCTTCAAAACTAATCCTAGGCCATGGAAGGGAAATGTCATAGACTTCTCCCTGATACTTCAATTTATCTTTACCTATGATTTTCAAAAACAAATTTTCAAAATCTTTCATGATATCCCGATAGTCCGCCCCTACTCTGTACCACTCAAGCATTGTAAATTCCGGATTATGAAGCCTGCTTACCTCTTCCTCATTCCTGAAACATTTCGTGATTTCAAAACAGCTGCCCACTCCCGCTGCCAGAAGCTTTTTGATCGAAAATTCGGGACTCATGATCAGAAACCCTGCGCGTTTCAAGCCTTTTGACGTTCTAAGTTCGGTTTGGAATACCTCCAAATTCGGCTCAATGGAAGGAACGGGTACCAAAATCGGAGTAAAAACCTCATGGAATCCCTGATTCTTGAAGAAAGAACGGATTGTATCGATTACTTTTTCCCGTACCAGATACTTCTCCATTAGCTTCGGGTTACTTTTGATTCTTTGCCAAGTTTTCATTAAGCGCTATTATACATTCATATGCGTAAAAATATTATCGTAAGGAATACACCTAAAAAAGGCCGGGGGGTATTCGCACTTAGAGATTTTAAAGAAGGCGAAATAATCGAGACGTGCCCGGTAATCAATATCACACCTAAAGAACGGAAAATTGTCGAAAAAACAATCTTCAGTTACTACATTTACCCGTGGCGGAGCACACAAAGCGGTTCTTTGGTTTTGGGTTACGGCTCGATTTATAACCACGCCTACTATCCCAATGCAGACTGGAAGCAAAATTTCAAAACCAACTCCATGGTCTATAGGGCGGTTAAACCCATCAAAAAGGGTGAGGAGATCACTGTTAATTATAACGGCGAGCCTGATGACCAAACCCAGGTCGACTGGTTTGAGGTGGAAAAATAATGGTTTATGTGGTATCATGAACACTATGGGAAATTTTAGTAGAGACGATAATAGGTCAGGCGGATACCGTGGTGGCTTCAGCCGGGGCGGTGGACACGGCGGTTTTTCGGGAAGAGGTAGATCGTCTTTCGGTGAGGACAGGGGCAGGCGCGAGATGTTTAAAACCATTTGCAGCAACTGCGGGAAGGAATGCGAAGTACCTTTCAGACCCACAAACGGCAAACCGGTTTATTGCAGCGATTGTTTTGAGAAAATGGGCGGAGGAAGGTCTGACTCAAGAAGGTTTGATGACAGACCCCGAGCCCCCCAGGCCCAAGGTGGACCCGATTTGAGCGCGATTAATGCTAAACTGGATAAAATTTTGAATATTTTGGAACCAAAAGTCATTGCTCCTGTTATCCAAACCCCAGTTATCAAAGAAGAGAAGACTAAGAGTCCTGAGCCTGTCGAACGGATTGCCGATAAAGTAGATCTTCCGAAAATTAAAAAGGCAGTCAAGAAAGCAGCTTCAACCAAGAAAAAATAATAGTTATTTTTGGATAAAATCAGATATTTTGAATTCACCCGGAGGGCATGCCAATATTGCTTCGCGGACCTTGTCTATGTTGTCGGGGTTATTAAAAAAATCGCGATAACAGACATGTTCTTTGCAGGATGCTAATTGGTGAATTTCAGGGTTAGCTATGGTCTGGTGACCAAGACAGCCCCGCGTCTCATCCGGAAGCCTGCCCAAAACAGGGCACCTGTCATTCACGCAACACTGAACACACCAATAGCCTGTAGAAGGCCTGCACAAGGGAAATTCTATTTCCTGCATATTTATGAAGCCATAATTATATCACAATTATAACTTATAGTCTGATTTACGCAGGCTGAACCATCTTCATTACCTCACGCATAAAGGCAGGTAAATCGGGTGGCCAGCGGGAAGTAACCAAATTGCCATCAACTACCACCTCTTTATCCTCCCAAATACCACCGGCTTCTTTAACACTTTCAGGAACCCCGTCATGCCAATAGCAGGTAAGGTGTCTGCCTTTTATAACCCCGGAATCAGCAAGCGTCCACGGGCCGTGACACACAGAAGCAACCGGCTTATTTTTAGCAAAAAAAGACTGGGTGATCTCGCGTGCTTTTTTGTTTTTTCGCACAGTTGAGGGTGCTCCCCCCGGTGAACCTCCCGGTATAACGAGCAGGTCGTAGCTATCCGGATTTACCTCATCAATCAAAATATCCGGCATAAGCTCCCCGTAGCCAAATTCTCCGTGAATGGCAACTTTTTTGGGAGCGGCGACGTCAACCTGCCAGCCTGCCTCCTGCAGACGGAAGAGAGGATACATGACCTCCATATCTTCGAACTGATCAGCTGTAAGCACAACCGCTTTTCGTTTTGAATCACTATTTTTCATAATAATAGTCTCACCTCCGATCGGTAGAGATTATATGAATTAGCTGAAAAATTGCTGATTAAGTATAAATCCTGAAGAGGCGCTCAATTTCTGAGGCGACAGTGAAATCCCTTGGCGTAACTTTGCCGCCGACACTAAAACGCTGAAGATCAAAAACTATCCTTTTGTAATAAATGTGAATATCGGGGTGGTGGTCAATTTTATTGCAGAATGGGGCCAGTTTATTCACAAATTCCACCGCTTTCGTAAAACTTTCAAATTTAAACTCCTTGGTGATTTTGTCATCATGATAGCTCCAACCCGGAAATTCTTTAAGTTTCCGTTCAACTTCTTCCGCCGATAATACTTTTAAATCGTCCTCCATGAGGCCATACTACCATAAACCCGCTTAATAATAACTGAAATTTACATGGATTATAATAAGTTGTGACTGTTATTAATTATAGGAATAAATTTACGGAACTTTCGAATAGCCTAGATGTGTTTATTGGAGAGGTTAAAAAGAAGAAGATGAGTTTAATGGCAACAGATGAGTGGACAGTTAAAGATGTACTCTGCCATATAGTTTTCTGGCACGAAAGTTATGCAGCTAACTATAAAGCGCTCGCAGCCAACCTCGACCCGCCCCTCCTTGAGGGTCCCGGTTATGCACTAAATATTGAGGGTGTGTCTATGCTGAGAAACATATCTGCTGCAAAATTAATAGAGAGACTTAGAAAAGCTCAAAACACTCTTTATGAAAGTATTGTGAAAAAGGGAGTTCCCAAAATGACCTACAAACAGGGCGGACGTGTATACTCTACCCCGGAATTTCTGCATCTAATTGCCGGGCACCTCCTCACTCACGCCACACAAGTCAGAAGAGCTAAATAATAAAGATTATTTACTTATTACAACTGTAAGTAAGTCAGTAATTTAAACATCAAAATGGCCGGCCAAAAAATTGCCTTTCCGATTCCTATTACTACCGCCACGAAAGTCGTAGCATTTTGCAGAAAGTAAAATAACGCACCAATTACTCCTAATCCGTAAATTGCTCCGGAACTCCCGTGATCGTGGTGACGGTGGTGATGATATCTCCAAGCCATCTTTTCTTTACTGCACTCAACCGGTTTTTCTTCTTTATCCATATTTCTATAATACTATCATCTTCTTACTCACTCTAGTGGACTGTATGAGGAACTTCTTAGCCACAAACCAAGTCCACATCTATATCAAAACTTTAATTCAGATAACCAAACTTGTCGTATTGGCTTGCAATAAAAACAGGCAAGAGTAACCACGGTGGTCACGAAGCTGACAGAAAAATCACAACCCCCATTGATAGCTTTTATCCGCAGGTATTTTTTCATTTACTAGTATTTTCCCATTCCCCACAGCTTGAAAGTCCAGGTTATCCTCTCCCGGCTGCCTTTTTACCCACACTTTATAATTCCCCGAGGGATTTCTTTTACTCACCAGTTCTACCTCCGCGGTTTCTGTATTACCTATACCTATTGTCGGTAGCCAAAAACCTACAATTTGTAATGACTCAGCCTCAGTCTGGTTAGTTCTATCCTCCACTACATACATATCTAGTGATTTACCCTGTCTAAGTGAATTGGGCATACTGAAATCTTCGGCAGTCGCTTCTCGTAGAACTTTGTCCCCAACTTTTACTTTCAGATCGCTAACCGCGGATTTAGGTAGGACCACCCTCACATAGTCATTGTAAACTCCCCCCCAAGATACCGGCCCGGCTACCCGGGATTCGTTCTCATTTTGCCATTTCAGGAAAATTATTTCGTGGCTTTCATTGCCGTTTTTTTCTATATCCAACTTTACTTGTCTTGCAATACAACAGTCAGCTTTATTTGCTCCCAAATTACTGTCTACCACATACAAATAGTCTCCGCCTCCGTCCCATCCTGAAGTTAGTCCCCCATCCCAGCGAATATTGACTACGTCTTTCTGTATCTCCTGATCTTTTGTCCATACTAATATTTGTTTTTTATTTAATTGATCCAAAATTAATGACCCCAGTTTCAATAACTTTATCCAATTAGCATCTTTAGTTCTCTCCCAAAGAGCCTCTCCGGCCGCCCCGATAAATTCTGTTTTTAGGGTCACATTATCAAATATCCTGGTTTCGGCGTAGGCTTGGGCCAGTGAATATAGGTTCTTCGCATTCACTGTTTCATCAAAGGGCATTACCCTAACCGGCCCCATTATTTCCAGCCACTTTGTTAAAAGCCCCAGGTTTACCGCCACTATTCCATCCACCTTTGTTTCTCCCCCCCGTTCAAAAAACCAGTCCATTGTTGCCGCGGCCTTCGCATAATCCGGATCCCAATTAGCATCCCTTAATTTAAACCAGCCTTGTAAAAATGCCTCTTGTATCGGATATGGTGGTTCTACGTGCCCCAGCAGCTGACCGTCCGGTTGGTACAGATCCTGGACGGACATGCTTTTTAATACTCCGTTTTCAAATGTAACTCTGGCGTAACTACCCGGAAATCCCCCCGTTGCCCTTAACTCAGTATTATTTTGCAACAAAACAAGGTATGTCCCGTTCAAAATTTTATCCAGTTTATTCACAAACGGTGGTCCATTTGTACACCGCCTGACCACCGGGTAGTATCTCCCAAACTCGTCCGGTCTACCATCTAATATGCCTCTCACCATTTTCATCCCGGACCACCCGCATCCCCCCCCAACAATCAGAAATACAACCCCGGTTAACATAACCAGCATCAATATTCCTTTCAGAATTTTACGGCTCCACAATTGCATAACCTTCATTTCTCCAAGTTAAATTTTTCGCTTAATTCTTTCCTCACGCATAAGATATTCTGAAAACCGAATATTTCGTGAGTTATCGGCCGATATTCGGTAATGGGGATCAACCCTGAGGGCAATAACCGGAAAAATCGATAATCCGGAAGTAGTTTCATAAAGTCATAAAAAAATGTTCTGGAAATCACATTCATCTCATTAAATTCAAACAATATTACTTCAACTTTTTTCTGTCCCAGCATGTTTCTCCCTCCTTCTAAAACCTTTAATTCATTCCCCTCTGTGTCAATTTTCAGAATATCAACACGTTGAATGTTTAAACTGGAAGCCAATGCATCCAGAGTTGTAACTTTTACTTTGTAGCTCTGAGCTTTTTGTTTATGGATGTCTTCAATTACCGCCTTTTGTAAAGAAGAAAGAGTTGAGGTTGGTTGGGTGTGTTTTAAAGCGGCATCGTCCGCAAAATCCCAAAGATTTGCCGTTCCAGAATGATCACTTAATGCCATATTTATTAAATGAAGGTGCCCTTGTTTTGTCTTTTTGGCAAATTTCTGACGCATCTTTGAAAAAGTCTCCGGATGCGGCTCGCACGCGTAGATATCAGCTCCGGAAAACTCACTAATTCCGAATATGTCCAAATTGGCTCCCACATCTATCACAGTCCTTACCCGCATCTTCTGATTCAACTTTCTGCATAACCACGCCTCTCCGGTAGCTTTAGGTCCTTCTGAATTAAGTACGCCTAAACCCCGAAGTGCTAATTTATACAAATGTAAATTCAATTTATACAAAGAGGGTCTGGCAAAAATCTTCCTGTACCAGGCTGTCAAGGCTTCATTCATATTTATTGATATATACGGCTCCCCGGTTCTGAAACAATTATAGCAGCCTTGGATAAAATATTTTTAGCTTTACAAAATACCGTTCAAATAGAGTCTGTAAGGAGTAAGTGGGAGGAAATTAAAAAATATCTATTCCCAATTTCCCCAAGGTCCTTCTTTAATAATTTTTGTTAATAGATTTAATTTCTTTACGGATAATTCTCTTAACTCTTTAAGTTGTGCAATAAAACCCTCATTCTGAGCTTTTTCAATAAGTTCTTCGTATTTTTTTGCTTGTTTCCCTTCTTGTGTTATTAAATCAGATATTTCAATGATATTTACCGACATCGCAACTCACCCCCTTTTATTTTGTACATTAAATGCCAACTGGCTCCCCGGTTCTGAAACAATTATAGCAGCCTTGGATAAAATATTCTTAGCCTTGCAGGATACTGTTCAGATGAAAGCAGTCAGGAGTAAGTGGGAGGAAATTAAGAAATTACAAAGAGGTCCTCTATTTTACAGTTGAAAAGTTGGGAAAGTCTGAAAGCTAAAGATAATGACGGTAAATATTTGTCACTCTCAATTGCAATAATCGTCTGCCGGGTGACACCCAACTTATCAGCAAGTTGCTCCTGGGTTAGGTCACGCATTGCTCTATAAACCTTAAGTTTATTGCGAAGCAACAAGCTCTGCTTATTTTTCATAATCGCCGCCCCCAAGTTTTTTGTTAACTATTCGGTAGGAGATAGCGTACAAAATGATTAAAAACAAAGTGAGGTAAGACAATGTTTGTCCGGTGGCCTCCATTGTGGGGTTATTTCTACCAAATATGGTCAGTATAAATGCGTTTAGTCCCATCGTTGGTGCAAAAATAGCATAGGTCAGCTGGGCGGCTTTCTCCCGAACGGTCTTTTCCCGCTCGTCAACCGTAATTTTTGCCTTAGAACGCATTACTATCATGAACAGCATTCCAGATACAACTCCCGCCACAGCCAATAAATAGCTGTTTTGAATCACTGCAACCGCAACGGTCACGCCGACGAATAAGGCGACCAGCAAACGAACAGTTTTAAACCTTTTATTTGTATCCATATATGGGAATAGTATAACATCTTTTACATAATGTCAAGTGCTATTTACATTTGATGCATGAAACGACCTGTATTCGTGGGTTACCAGATCCGAAGAAATCTGTAGAAAAATGCTCCCCAGCTCTGAAATTATTATATCAGCCTTGGATAGGATATTTTTAGCCTTGCAGGATACTGTTCAAATGGAGTCTATTAGGAGTAAATGGGAAGAAATTAAGAAACTACAAAATTCTCAAGCTTTCGCTGTTCTGACATAGAAAATGAGCCATAAGTCTTTCTCTCCCTGTCGAGTGGTCTGGTCGACAATTTCAAAACCATTTCTTTCCAACACCTCATGAAACCCATCTTGCGAGTAGTAAGAGAACCATCGGCCAGTTTCAGGGTCTGTCCTTTCCCCTTCGCCATTCTTCATGGAGATAAAACCCAAACCCTCTGGTTTTACCACATTCTTTATACTTGTTAACGCACCATCGATTCTATCTTTTGGTATATGAAGTAGGGTTGCAGCGGTCCAAAACCCATCAAACTCTCCCTCTGGAAAATCTAGGTTGTGTACAGCCATATGTTCAAACTTTGCACTTGGATTTCTTTTTCTGGCGATTTTAAGTAAACCCTCCGAGGCATCTGTCCCTGTATAATCATATCCCAAAGAAATCAAGGCAGAAGCATCTTTTCCTGTACCTGAACCAACCTCCAAAACCTTGCCAGAAGGTAGAAGTGTGCGGAACTTTGTCATTTCGTCTTGCCAATATGACTTTTCTTCATAACCACGATGGGCAGAGGCCCACTTTTCCGCTTCTCTGTCGTAATATTCAACTGTTTTATCTACCATATTTGTAGTTTTCATTATTTGTCATTTCGATATGACTTCGACATTAGGAACTTCTTTTGGCTGCCACTTAGAACCATAGGTGCTTCTTATCTCTTCCAGAGATTTAACATCAAGAGTTGCTCTTAATACTTCTTCGTTATCAAAAGAACCCTCTTTCAAAATAACTCGATTAGGACAAACAATTAAGGCGTGGCCGAATGAAGGAAAATCTGTGGCATTGGGTCCTATTGTTCCAGGAGCAACTATATAAACATCAAACCACTTGGCTAAAGCTTTAAGTGAGTCAACCCAAAGCTCAACAGACCTTTTCGAAACATTTAGGGAATAAGAAGGGATTAATATTATATCTGCCCCAGCCTTCTTTAACTTATCAAAAAACCAAGCTGCATAACGATGAAATGAGTCTTTGCAGACTAAGATGGCCATTTTTCCAAACTCGGTATCAAATACTTCGAGGGTGTTTCCAGGAATAATCTCTTTCTCTTCAGTTGGAGTTAGAACTATCTTATCGTGAGTAGATATTAAACCCCCTTCCCTGTCGAACAGGAAGCCTCGATTGTGCAAACCATCTTTTTCTAAAACAGCGGTAGCACCAAAAAGATAAACTTTATTTTCTTTTGCTACTGAAGCAAGAAACTTTAGAGCATCATAACCAGACCTAATCTCGTCGTATGACGCAACACAATCTTCAGGCAAACCAACCATGTCCACTGGCTCTTTTACAACCTTTGCGACAAGTCTTTTAATCTGACTTTCTCCTTCGTCTTTAGATTTGGGAACCTTTGCCTGAATAGCAACAACTCTAATATCTTTAATCACAGAACCAATTATACAGCAACTAGTTATAATAAGACCAAAACAGGTACCCAATTTCAGCCTCAGCTCCCCGGGCTGGATTCGGACCAGCGACCTTATTCTTAACAGGAATCCGCTCTACCGCTGAGCTACCGGGGAATATCTCGTATTCCGAAGCCAATTATACCAATTTTTCACTGGTGTTGTATAATCACCTCATGTCTACAGACTGGATAAAAAAACAAGTTGACGATCTCAAGAAACAACATCTTTATAACAATATCCTGACCATTGGAAGCGCGGTGGGACCGGAAATGGTCGTAAACGGCAAAAAAGTTCTCAATTTCTGCTCAAATAACTATCTGGGCCTGGCCAATAACCCCGAAATGAAAAGGGCGGCCATCGAGGCTATCAAAAAATACGGAATCGGCCCTGCCGCAGTTCGTACCATTGCCGGAACAACAGTCTTGCATAAAGAACTTGAAACCGTCCTTGCCAAATTTAAGAAAACAGAGGCTGTAATCACATTTCAAAGCGGATTTTCGGCAAATCTTGCCGTCATCCCCGCCTTAGTCGGTGAAGGAGATTTAATTTTCTCAGACGAGCTCAATCACGCCAGTATTATTGATGGCTGCCGGCTGAGTAAGGCAGAAGTGATCAGATATGCCCACATTAATCCTGCCGATTTGGAAGAAAAACTAAAGGTTGCCGATCCGAAGGTTAAAAAATTGGTTATCACAGATGGAGTGTTTTCCATGGACGGAGATATCGCTCCCCTGGATAAAATTTACGCGGTTACTTCCAAATACGGAGCAATGCTAATGGTTGATGATGCTCACGGGGAAGGGGTCCTGGGAGATTCAGGCCGGGGAATCGTAGATCATTTTAGGCTTCATGGAAAAGTGGATGTCGAAGTCGGAACAATGAGCAAGGCTTTCGGCGTTGTCGGCGGAATCGTCGCCGGTAAAACCGAGGTAATTGAGTGGCTCTCCCAGCGCGGCAGGCCTTTCCTTTTTAGTTCGGCCATGACAATTCCGGATGTGGCAGCATGTATCGCGGCAGTAAAGCTTTTGACTAAATCCGGAGGCTTAGTTAAAACACTCTGGAAAAATGCCGACTACTTAAGAGCCGGTCTCAAGCGCCTTGGCTTTGATACGGGGACAAGTATCTCACCCATTATTCCCCTGATGCTCGGGGATTCGAAGCTGGCACAGGATTTCAGCAAAGAGCTGTTTTCGGAGGGACTTTTTGCAAAAGCAATAGTTTACCCGACGGTCGCCCAAGGCAAGGCCAGAATCAGAATTATGAACTCTGCGGGACACACAAAAGCACACCTCGATCGCGCCCTCAAAATTTTTGCAAAAGTTGGCAAAAAACTCAAGGTAATATGAATCAAATTCTCATTACCGGTGTCGGTGGTGAAGTCGGATTTACACTAATTCGCGAGCTTAAAAAAAACAAGAAAAATTTTGTAGTTGCCACCAGCCTCAATGATCTCTCTTCTCAGTCCAAGAAGTGGTGCGACAAGTTTTATATTGTTGACGTAACCGACAAGGACTCTCTCGAAAAAGTTTTTGAAAAACATCAATTTGATACTATCTTTCACCTGGCTTCTATACTCTCAACCGGTGGAGAAAAAAATCCTGAAGCCGCAATTAATGTAAATGTAACCGGATCAATTAATGTTCTTGAATTAGCCACCCGACAGGCCATTTTTTCTAAAAAGTCTGTTAAATTTATTTTCCCAAGCTCTATCGCCGCTTACGGCATGCCCGATTTAAAAACGAAGAAAAGGGCCGGAAAGGTCAAAGAGAATGAATTTACCGATCCGACAACAATTTACGGAATTACAAAAATCTTTACGGAAAACTTGGGAGTTTATTTTTCCAAAAACTATCAAATGCTTGCGGAAATAGACAGAGACAAACTAATTGATTTCAGATGTGTAAGATTTCCGGGGTTACTCTCCCCCGATACCATCCCCTCCGGTGGAACCAGTGATTATGGGCCCGAGATGATTCATATGGCCGCTCAAGGTAAAGACTATGAATGCTTCGTCAGACCGGATACCAAAATTCCTTTTATGGCTATGCACGATGCCGTCCGTGCAATCATCACTCTCGCCGAAAAGCCAAAGAAAGTACTTACTACACAAATTTACAATGTCCGTGGTTTTAGCCCCTCGGCAGAAGATATCGAAAAAGAAGCCCATAAGCTTTTCCCCGGCACAAAAATCACTTACAAAGTGAATAAAATCAGACAAGGCATTGTTGATTCCTGGCCGGAGGATGTTGACGACACCCTCGCCCAAAAAGACTGGGGCTGGAAACCTGAATACGATTTCAAAAAGACCTTCGAAGAATACCTGCTCCCTAAGATTAAAGAGAGATATAACCTCTAATCCAAATAATCCTGAAGTTTCTTGCGGCGGGAAGGATGTTTAAGTTTTCTCAAGGCCTTTGCTTCAATCTGACGTATACGTTCACGGGTGACCCCAAAAACCTTACCGACTTCCTCAAGAGTCATTGCCTTACTACCCTCGAGACCAAATCTGAGTTTTAAAACCTTGGCTTCTCTTTCAGATAATGTTCCAAGAACTTCCTCCAAGTGATCCTTCAAAAGCTGCTTACTGGCCTGGTCAACGGGTGAAAGAGTATTTTCATCCGGAATAAAATCTCCCAAAAAGCTTTCCTGGTCTTCCCCGACCGGGGCTTCCAGAGAAGTCGTCTCCTGGGCAATTTTGAAAATCTCCCTAACCCGGTCACCCTCCAATTCCAGTTCTTCCCCGATTTCCTCAGGAGTAGGCTCCCTGCCAAGTTCCTGCATCAGACGCCTGCTGGTCCTATAAATTTTGTTTATTGTTTCGACCATGTGAACCGGAATTCTGATTGTGCGGGCCTGGTCGGCAATGGCACGGGTGATTGCTTGCCTGATCCACCAGGTTGCATAAGTTGAAAATTTGTAACCTTTCCTCCAGTCGTATTTCTCAACAGCACGGATTAGCCCCTGATTCCCTTCCTGGATAAGGTCCAGAAGGGAAAGGCCGCGGCCTATATATTTCTTGGCAATTGAAACCACAAGCCTTAAGTTACTCTCGGTGAGTTTGTCCTTTGCCTTTTTGTCAGCCTTCTCGTATCTTTTTGCAAGTTCAACTTCATCCTCTGCCAAAAGAAGAGGAACCCGACCGATTTCTCTGAGATATTGCCTGACGGGGTCTGTAGATTCTATTCCTTCGAGTTTGGTCAGAAGCTCAATCTCACGGTCAAGTTTTTCTTTGGCCTTTTCGTCACTTTCAATCTCCCCGGGGGTTACCGATTCAAAAACGTCTATTCCTTCGGCCAAAAGCTTCTCGTAGAAATCATCGAGTTCCGGAACCCTTTCTTCAGCGTCAGGAAAAACTTCCATGATATCTTCCTGGGTTAAAAAACCCTGATCACGGCCTTTTTTTATCAAATCCAGAACTGGTTTTCGAATCATATTACGTAGTACATGATTTGCTATCTATCATACCTCTTGAGCCCACATCAAGATGTGGGCGAAGCAGGTGATCGCAATCATTTTACTCCTCATTTAGAATTAAGCCTCCTCCCGTTTCTTCTTCGTAACCGGAAAGTGATCTGGCGAGTTTGTTAAATTCATTTTGAGCCGCAAGAAGCTTCTCTTTGTCGCCATTTTCTTCCGTCTCCCGCATTTGAGAGGCCAAAAGCTTAAGCTTTTCTTTTACAGTATGTATTTTAAGCTCTTTTTTGACTAAATCCAACTCCCGAGTTAGTTCATCGGGGTTGTCCAGTAAATTCTGGTTGTCACTGAGTACCATTTTGGAAAACCCGTCAAAAAGTTCAGCAGGCAGGCTTTTACCAAATTCCGTCACATTAAATGCCTTACCGGTATCAAATTTAACATACTCTTCCACCAGTCTCTTATTTAGAGGCAACGTAATAAGACCTGTGCCCTTCCCGGAAAGAAGTATTTTTGGGTCAGACTGAAAAGCCAGAGTTAAGAGTCTTTCTTCTAAAACTTCCCGTTTGACAGTTCCTTCCGAAGATTTAAATGAAGGAGTATTCTCAGGATTAACCGTACTTTTATCCGAAATTTTAGCAAGCTCTTCCAGTACTGCCTCAAGCGGAACTCCAAGTTTTCTGGCTACAACATTGGCATAATGCGACTGGACAATTTTGTCTCCAATTTCACCTAAAATCGGAATTATTTCTTTTGAAATTTTGGATTTTCCGGCTCCGCTTTCAGGGTCAACTCTAGCAAAAACCGAGTCAATAAAATAATCATAAACACCTTCCGCTGCAATCAAATCCTTTTTATAGCTTTCTATATTTCCCCTGGCCGCTTCATCAGGATCTTTAAAACCTGTTATCCTTGCGACCTTAACCTCAACTCCAATATCGCTTGCGACCTTAATTCCGCGCCGGGCTGCCGCGTCTCCCGCCATATCACTATCAAGTGCCAGAATAAACTTTTGGGCAAAGCGTGACAGGAGCTTCACTTGTTCGTCGGTTAATGCTGACCCCTTGATTGCAACAATATTCTTTATTCCCGCCTGCCATGAAGAAATTAGATCGAGTTCTCCCTCAACAACAATCGCAACTTTCTTCTTCTTGATAAATCCCCTGGTCAGATTAAGTCCGTAGAGAACATTACTTTTATGATAAAGCGGTGTTTCGGGAGAGTTTATATATTTACCCGTTTCCCGTTTATCCCAGGGCAAAACCCTGCCTGCAAAACCGATCGGGTTCCCCCGGTGATCAAAAAGCGGAAATATTACTCTGCCGTTAAATCTGTCGTAAAGTTCCTGTCCACGGGGAATTCCTACTCCTGCTTTCTCAATTTCGGTTGGCAAGAATTTCTTCTTATCAACAAGGAATTTTTTTAATGCGTAAGAATTTTCAGGAGAAAAGCCTAATTTAAATTCCTCTATTGTCTCCTTTTTTAAGCCTCTTTGCTTCTCCAGATATTCGAGCGCCTTCACCCCAACCGGGTGCTCTAGGAGCAAATAATTATAAAAACGTACAACCTGGGTGTTGATTTCAACAAGTTTTTCTTTTTCGGAAGACTCTCCGAACTTTGTTCTTTCAAGCTTAATCCCGGCTCTGTCGGCAAGAAACTTTAAAGCTTCCCCAAACTCCATCCCTTCATATTTCTCCAGGAAAGCATAAACGTCCCCCGCCTCACCGCAGCCGAAACATTTAAATATTTGGAGTTCGGGAGAAACCATAAAAGAAGGGGTTTTTTCTCCGTGGAAAGGACAGGAAGATTTAAAATTCCTACCGGCTTTTTTAAGTTCAATTCTTTCTCCGATTATTGATACTATATCTGTTCTTGACTTAACTTCTTCAATTTGGTTGTTCATCTTGGTTCGATTATATCATCCTCACCCGAAGAAAAGATGAAATGATATAAAAAGATTTAATTGACAAATATATATTACAGTTTCTAAACTTAGTATATGTTAAAGAGACTTTATATTATCCTTCTTTCTATTTTAATTCTAGCAGTAATTTTCTTTTTACGTTCAGGTCCTATAAAAGGCGCCGGCAGCCATGTTCTGATCTCACAGATCCAGATTTTCGGAGACGGCCTCAACGCTTCGGATGATGAATTTGTGGAACTTTATAATCCAACCAATTTACCGGTTACTATGAACAATTGGAAACTCACAAGAAAAAACAGTTCAGGAACCGAAGCAAATCTTGTTTTAGCTTTAAACGGAACCGTACCGGCTTTTGGATTTTTTCTTATCGAGGACGGTGACGGGTATAATGGTAGCGTTACCGCTGATACACACTACTCTGCCCCAAGTTACAATTTGACAAACAACTATACTGTCCTACTTTATGGTAATGCCGGATCGACTTTAATGGATAAAGTCGGTTTTGGTACGGCAAAAGACTATTTAGGATCTCTGTTTCCGAACAATCCTTTACCAAATGGAAGTATAAAAAGGATTTCGGATACGGATAACAACTCCTCAGATTTTGAACTTCTAACACCATCTGACCCTCGTAACTCTCAGTCTCACATCGTAACTCCATCGCCAAGTCCGTCTCCGAGTGAAAGTCCTACACCCTCGCCCACGGAAACGCCGATACCAACAGAAACGCCAACAGCCACACCCACAGCACTTCCAACCGAATTGCCTACAGAAACTCCGTCTCCAACACCTACGGAGATTGCAACCGCTACGCCGACCGAAATGCCAACTCCCATCCCCACCGAAACACCAACACCCGTTCCAAGTGAATCGCCAACTCCGGTAACCACACCCGCTCCTGCTACTTCCACTCCAGAAGAGTCGCCCTCCCCGACGCCAACCGAAACTCCTAAGCCTTCTCCGACAGAATCCCCCACCATGGTGCCAACACCGTTTCCTACTCCGTTATCAACACCCGCACCACACAATAACCCACCGGGATGGCTGAAAAGCCCCGTTTTTACCTGCTCTAATCCCCACATTCCGGCGTGGGTTTATCGGTTAATGAAAATTCTCATGCCTTGGAAGTTCAACTGTAACGTCGGGTCAAGTTTAAAATCAGTTAAAATATAACCAGCAAATATGAAGATTCGTTTCTCAAAGGTTTTCGGGGTGAGGACTTTTTAAAATAACTGAAGAGTTATCTTTATACAATTGCGTCCAACCGTCTTTTTCCAGCTCACCATATAGCAGGCTTTTTGCATTAACGCTTGTCGGAATTCCTAGAAAAGACGCAAATTTTTCAGAGAATTTGATTATCGGCCCGGGATCTTCCGGCATCGACAATAAAGCTGTGTCTATTTTGTATTTATTAAAAACTACCTGATACGAAATTTTACCTTCTGACATATCAAGATAGTCGGTCATCGCATCGTTTGATTCGCCGGGGACGTCCGCCTGCCATTTCCAAACAGGCATCATTCCGCTGATAAAAACTTTCTTTTCCGGCAGTTTCCAAATCAGATATCCTCCCCAATTGTATTCGGAAAAAAGTTGGCCTTTCGGAAGGTTCTCTTTCAAATACAAAACGGCCTTTTTAGGATAAAAAAGGTCCTCCTTATGGGAATTTGAATAAAGAAAGGCATTAATGAGACACTGAGAAACAAAACCGATACCGACGAAGAGAAGTGCAGCCTTGGAAAAAATCAGAAATCTTTTTTTCCCGATCCTGCTTCCTGCTATCTCTCCGGCAAAGTATTCTATCGCCACCGCAATCATTGGCAGATCAATTAGAACCCAGTAAGGAATCATTCTAACGGCAAGAATTGCCTGAATAAAAAATATAAAGTTCAAAAGTATTTCCTCTGTCCTAAACCTACGCCAATATCTGGAAATAAAGACCAGGGAGATTGTAAATAAAAAAATGGCCAGAAAAGAGAATGCGAACAAATTCAAATATGTTGGCTGCCATTCCTCAATTCTGTACTTAAGAACGGGGTTAGAAATGGTCACCCAAACAAGCGACCAAAGTTTAAGTCCGTAAGGGTTAACCATGGTAGCCAAAAAACTTAAAAACGTTACCAGTAGCCCTTTCACCCAAATACGTTTTTCCCTGAAACTTTTACAAATTAAAATAACCAGCAGAATGACTAAAGCTTCGGGAAAGCTCCCGTGTAAATTTGCCCATAAAATAATTATTAATGGAGTGAGCAGCCAATATTTTTCCCAAAAGGTTTCATTTAATACAGCAAAAGTAAATATCGAAAGCAGTAACCAGGAAAAAATCTTCGGTGAAACTGAAAAAAACGGAATCATTGAGGAAATTCCAATAATGAAAAGTGTGATCTTAAATTTTTTTGATTTGGATACGGAAACAAGAACCGCCGACAAAAAAAGGACCGAAAACAATATTGATATTCCGGCTAAGCCGAGGATCGGATACATTTTTGCAAGGACAACGTCGACCAGCCACTCATACTCGATAAAAGGAAAAGAGGGCATTGTATAGGAAAAAGGGTCGGTTTTCGGAATCCCTGACTTTAATATCAGGTTCCCCATGGTCAAATGCCAGCCGAAGTCCGGATCCAGAAAAGACAGCGCCCTATAAAACACAAATAGGCCGATTATTAAATAGAAAGCATATTTAAAATATTTTGGGTTCTTCATTTAGGGTTTTAAACCTCAAAATCTAAAATTTGAGGCAAGTGGTCCGAAATCTCCATATAGGGAACTTCAAACTTATTTACTTTTACTTCCTTTGAGACAAACACAAAATCGGCAAAATACTGGAGATTATTAAATTGCCTCCAGGAAAGTTTGTTTCTGGTATTTTTAACCCCAAAGTCCTTAATTAGATTTCTATAGCCGGCATTTTCAAACATCGCAATGCTTTTTGTATCCGGCATTAAATTAAAATCCCCTCCGATTACCTTTGGACCGCTTTTGGCCTTCAAAAAATCTATTATTGTTTTCGATTGTTTAAGTCTCGTCGGCGTGTCCATTTTGTGCCCGGGTAGGGATTTACCGTGAACATTCAAGAGATTAACAATTCTTCCTTGTTTTTTGAAAGTGATATAGGAAGCATAACCGGTTGATACGGTCAAATTTGTAGTAAGAGCCAGTCTACCAGATGACAATATTTCCAGATTTCCCTTTGTAAAAATGACTTGGCAATCAGTAACCTTAAACGATTTAAAAAATGCGCCTTTTTCGACAAAACAATTGTAGTTTTTTAATATTTTGGACACCTTGACAGCAAGCTCCGGAGTAAACTCCATAAAACAAAAAATATCCGTTTTTGGAGATTCACTTTTAATGAAATCAAAAAACGGTTTTCCAACTTTCCCAAACCAGGAGTTAAGAAAAATTGCCCGCATTGGGCGGAGGAGGCGGGACTCGAACCCGCGAGGGCTTACGCCCGCGCGCTTTCCAAGCGCGTACCATAGCCGCTAGGTGACTCCTCCAGATTTTAAAGAAAAGTCACCCAAGATCTCTTTGCAAAGCAAAGAGTAGACTTACGCCATTGGGCGAAGTTTACTTATGTGACTCCTCCAGAAATTGTATTATAACTGATTCTGTACCGAGTGTGCCCCCGAGGTGAATTGAACACCTATCAGAAGTTCCGGAAACTCCTACTCTATCCGTTGAGCTACGGGGGCGAATTTCTAATGAGCACCTGTAGAACAACCGACAAGCTATTTGCTTATCCGTTGAGCTACGGGGGCCAGAAGTTCTTTCGCTTTTTTGAGTATTTGCTTTTCACCCGAGAAAGAAAGTTTTTTATAGGCTTCTTCAAATGGCAACCAGGCGATCTCGGATGTTTCTTCATCATAACCCTCCGGTAAATCACCTACATATTCCATTAAATAAAATGTAACAAACTTTAAGATTCTACCTTTATCGGGCGCGTTAAAAAAATACTTCGCTGTTCCGATCTTTTTAACAATCTTAGCTTCAATTCCTCCTTCTTCTCTCACTTCCCGCAGGGCACCTTTTTGCAGCGACTCTTCATCAGCCCTCAGCTTTCCGCTTGCCATTGGTCCGGGAATTTCAGGTGTAACATTATCGATCCAACCTTTCGGAAGTCTCCAAATTGCTTTAGGATAGAGTTTGCTTGCAGACGATCTTGTTATCAACCATTCATCACCCCTGAAGACGGCCCCACCCGAAGAAAACTCACGGTTTAATATAGTTTGATTTTGTGCGTTTTTTCCCACTGTTTTAAAACCTCACGCGCCAATTTAAACATGTCTTTCTCTCTTTTAAGGATTACCCTTTTCACCGCTTCCGCGTACTCCAGCCATTTAAATTCCGCGAACCCGATAAGCTCGCTCGGCCCTCCTCTTTGAAGCATAATATAGTAATAATACTTCTGGGGAATGGACTTACCGTTTAGAATAGTCGTTCCGGTTGCTCTTCCAGCTTCCTCAAGCACCCTGGCCGTCATTCCTCCCTGTTCCCCGGTTAGTCTGATTACGGAACGCACAGATGACTCGCCTTTTCTTACGATAACCTTGGGGATTTCCCAGTCTCCTTCATCCTTTGTTTTTACAAGCAAAAACTGACGTTTTCCACGATTATCCCTAAAAACTATCGCTCCCCCTACTGTTATTTGCTGATTATTCTTGTTGTTCATGATTATTGTGTCTATGCTCCCAAACGAAATTGCACCGCAATTTCGAGAGGAGTAACAAACTTGCGCTAGTTTCTAAAACTTTTAGTTTTGAGAAACGGTTAGCAATGTTTAGTTACGACGAGCGGAGGGTACAGGATTTGAACCTGTGTAGGGATTACTCCCTCGAGTTTTCGAAACTCGTGCAATTGGCCGCTATGCGAACCCTCCAAATTGCGAGACCTCCAGATATTACGCAAGTGCCCTCGATCAGAATTGAACTGATATCATTGGTTCCGCAAACCAGTGCTCGATCCGTTGAGCTACGAGGGCTTATTTATTCCCCGGCAACTTGGCTGCAAACCAGTTCGTAATTTTATCCAGGGCGGCTGGAGGAACCTCCTCATACGGAATGTAGGCAGAAACCTCTTTTTTAAGTTCCACTTTAACTTCCGGGTTTATTACAAATTCAATCCTGCCGGGAAGCAAAACCGTATCAACGATCATAAGCTCACTCTCAAACCTTTTCGAAAACCAGTAGCGGTTCAGATATTGCCACTCCGTAAGTTTGCCTGCGATTTTAATCCCTTTCGTGGTTATTTTGTATTCAACATTATCCGGCTGAACGGTCGAAAGAACGTAGTATAAAAATACCAGAGAAATAATCAAAATAACGGGCATTATCCCCTCGGCCAGAAAAAGAATCAGACTGACAATTCCGGCTATGGCAAAGGTCGTAACATAAAACTGCCTGTCGCGTCTTCTAAAAGGCCTTCCGGGAGCAATCCAGGTAACTAAATCCCGTTCCGGCTCACGCCTGACAACGACGGCTTGCGGTTCATCATTTAAAGTGCTTTCTGTCTCTGTTTTTTGACCTTTGGCAGTATCCATGACACGCATAGTATACCTCAAAATCTGTTATAATTGCACTGCCTTTTGGAGGATATGCCGAGCGGCTAAGGCGAAGGTTTGCTAAACCTTGGTCACGTAAGTGGCCGGTGGGTTCGACTCCCTCATCCTCCGCCCAGGTGAGGTGGCCGAGTGGACGATGGCGTTAGTCTTGAAAACTAATGTAGGGATCTTCCTTACCGTGGGTTCGAATCCCACCCTCACCGCAAAAAATTGACAGCAGGTCACCCATACCGGTAAAATTAATTATGAGACTCACGCAAAGAAAGGGTGACATTGCTGTATCCCAGGCTGTTGCATCCTTCACGAAACTTGGCTTCGACGTATCAATCCCGCTAACAGAGTCTGCTTCGTATGACCTCATAATTGACACTTCGAAAGAAATTAAAAGAGTACAGGTTAGATACGCCAGTACGAAAGATGTTGATCTTAGAAGAGTCCATTCAAATTCTAAAGGATATGTTGTTAATAAATCAAAAGAAAATGCATACGATTGGTTGTACGTCTTAAGTTCAAATGGTAAAGAATTTTTGTTCAAAACCTGCTTTGCTGGTCGAAGATCTGTAAGACCGTTCGACAAAAATCAATTAAAAAATGTGCTAGATCGGGTTTAATAAAGGGTTCGACCCCTGTACCCACCGCAGGCTACCTTGCGATGGTTAGCCCCCAGACTTTCCCCACCCCGACTCTTTTTAGGACTTTTGCAGCCTCTCTGAGGGTAGAACCTGTTGTAAAAACATCATCAAAAAGAATTACGGAATCAGGTAGCGGTAATTTGGAACCCAGAGCAAAAACACCCTTGAGGTTTTGGCGTCTTTCGTCCCCCTTTAGTTCAGCCTGAGACACCGTCGGCTGTTTCTTGATAAGTAAATCCGGCAGAAATTCCCAACCCATTTCCCCGGCAACAGATTTTCCCACCTCAATTGACTGATTGAAACCTCTGACATTCTGACGATGCCAATAAATAGGAATAGGAACCATGACGCCGGTATTTGGGATGTAGTATCTGGTGTTTTGGGATTGAATTTCTGATAAAAAACAGCCGGATAGTTCCTGTCCGATCAGGGTGACATATTTATACTTCAATGCCAAAATAGCTTTCCTGATTACTCCCTCATACTCCCAAATTGAGATAAGGCCATCCAGGCCAAGCTTTTTTTGACATTTTATATGGGTCACCCCGTCGATTGATGCCCTTTCACAGTATGGACAAATCGGCTGTGCCGGTCTTACCCCGGCAAGACAATCCGGACAGATATAAGCACCACCACGCCCGCAGCCAAGACAGGTTTTAGGGAAAACAAGATCAAGTAATCCCATAAATTATTATGACACCAAAAAACCCACTAATTTCTAGTGGGTTTGGTGGAGACGGCGGGAATCGAACCCGCGTCCGAAAATACTTCAAACAACACTTCTACAAGCTTATTTGGTTTTTGAATTTTCCCTGAACTTATCTAGCCAACAAGAAATTTCAAGGTAAGATTTATTTGTCTTTTACCTAAACCTTTAAATCATTAAAGTCTAGGTAGCATCTCGAATGGTTTACACCCAGTTGATCCGATCGAGAATCAGGTCTCAGGATGCAACTTAGGCAAACGCTTGCGCGTACCTAGGTTGAGCTTGGAATAAATTCCTAGCTTTTATTTTTTAACCCTAATATTAAGACGTAGGATCAAAGTCTGCCTGCAGTATTGTAAAGAGCTTTCCGTCGAAACCGATCGTCCCCGACTTAAATCGAACCTTTCATTGCCTTTTCTATGTCTCGGTTTATGTCGTGGCGCTTAAGAGCCTCTTTCTTTTCAAACTTACGCTTGGCCTTTCCAAGCTCAAGATAGAGTTTAATTAAGCGACCCTTATTGTACACCCGAACAGGCACGATTTGCAACTTTTTTTGCTTCATTTTTGTTACCAGTGAAAGAATTTCCCCCCTATGCATTAGGAGCTTTCTCATCCTAGTCGAATTGTATTTTTGGATACCTAAGGCGGGGATATTGGCATTGATTAAATAAGCCTCATTACCTAATACTCTGACTGCAGCCTGGGAAATGTCTGCTCTTCCCTCACGTACGGACTTAGCCTCAGCTCCCAAAAGGGAGACACCGGCCTCAACTCCTTCCCCCGATAGCTCGTATTCAAATCTGGCTTTCTTGTTAAAGATTTTCATCTTACCCTATTCTAACATCAAAGGTGTCGGATCTCGATCGAGAGGAGTTTGTCTCCGGTAAGAAGTATTATTTCTTTTTGTGCTTCTGAAACCACCAGACTTTTAGCAGCGGCTATTTGATCGTCTGTATATTGGGCTTTGTAATTCCCTTTTTTATCTATGGCGACAACGCGTTTCCCGGCTTTGTCCAAAAGATAAATGTCTTGATTATCCGGATCGGCGTAAATTGCATCAATATTGCCGATTTCGGGTAGCACCCCGGAAATTGAAAAGTTCTGGGGGGAGCCAAGGCTATATTTAAGTACTCTGGAATTTGGGTATAAAACATAAACTGCTCCATCCAATCCCCAGGCGACCGCACCGGAGAAATTCGCCGTAGTTGACGCCGAAAGCCATTTTTGTTGCGGGCCAAATGTACCCCCGGTTTGGCCCGAATATCTGTAAACCTGGTTCCCAGTTTTATCAAGAACATACATATTCCCGGCAAAAGCGGAAATCAGGGCGTCCCCGGCCCAAGTTTTATCTATCACCTTGGTTTTAGCTAAACCCACTTGGTAAATTCCGTCTGTAGCCAGAATATAAGCCGTATCCTGATAGGCAGCAAGGTCTGCCGCATTGTCAATTACAGAAGGTCCCGCTACAACCTTACTTTTTTTGGTATCTACCCCAACACTTACAACTCTTTTCCCCGATTTATCAAGAATGTAGATATTCCCTCCGGAAGCCGAAATAGCATCCCCCGTAAATCCGGATGAAAGCAGACTTAAATCAAGAAAGAGGGTTGGTGTGCCGTCGTACTCCCCGAGTATTGCCCCTTTGCTCTCTTCAATCTTTTTTTGCAAATCATTAACTTTAGTGTCCGTAACCTTAAGATCCTGAATCTGTTTCAACTTTTGTTCGCTGTCAATAAACAGTTCTCTGGACTTGTCCGGACTTACACTGGCAAGTGCGATTGCCTGATCGACATCACTTTGGGCAATTTGAAGAATTCCCTGATATTTCTTCTTTAAATCATTAATGCTTTTCTGCCTTATGCCAAATCCAATACTTATAACAAGAATCACAAGGAGGATCACCCCGGCGGAAAAAGTCATTTTTTTGCTCTGCGATGTAACCTCATCTCCCATACCGGACTTTATATATATGCTTCTTTCCGGGATTTTACTTCTAAATTTACTAAACAAGGCCCTTGCTCTTTGCCTGATAATATTTACCGGCTTGTCTTTGGGAGAAGCCGGTAATTTTTCTTTTTGATCTTCGGACTGAACAGCTTCCCGAGAATTGAATGCTTCATTTTCTTTATTAAATTTCATAACCACCGCGCCGACATTTCCGCTTCCTGCCGCTCCGTGAATTATTGGATTAAATGTTTCCGCTGCTGCCTCCGGACTTCCCGTTGCAAGAGCAGTTTTTACTACACCGGCGGAAACCATTTGGAAAAAAGCTTTGGTTGCAAGAAGCATAAGATCTCCTTCTTTTGGATAACCCGAGGCTGTAATAACGCGATCTTCACTTACCAAGATGGTAGCGAGTGCGCTATCACGGGAGATCATTACCCGAGCTCCGCCCGAAGCTGTCGAATAGATTACTCCCTCAACAAATGCGCAGGCCGCAATTTCTACTTCTCCCTTGCCTTCTCCAAATTCATCCGCCACTTTTTGGGTAGCATCTCTCAATAAATCAAAAGGATTCCCCTCATTTGGGCCGAAGTACTCCTCGTGAAGTCGGCTAATTATCTCCCTGCCGGATGTGATTGTATCAATCCCTTCTTCCGCTTTATTGGTAGCAATAACGGCGATAAGTTTTCCTCTTACGCGCCTACGTTCGGGGTCATCCGAAGTAAACTCATGGACCTGTGCCCACCCAGAGGCTCCCGGAGCGGCCGTCACTTTTGCACTAATTATTTCTAACATTATCTAAAGAATTATCAAGGCAGCCAAAAAAACTAAAACTGCGAAAGCTAAATGGAGATAAGATAAAATCTTGGCAAGCGCATCAAAACCCAAACGCAAAGTACTCGTCATAAGCTTTACCTGCCGCGTAATCAAAAAGGCAAAGATAAGATACATCCCCAGAATCACCAATGCAAGTGCTTTTATCAAAATCCAAGTATTAAAACCACTTGTTAGTATGTTTTCCACCTTAATGTTTGTCTATCAAATCATCCAAAATTTTTGCCACCTTTTCCGGATTTGGTACCAGCTCAAACTTAAATTCCGGTATTTCCGCTGCCGTCTGGATCCGGACATCACCAAAATTCAGCGTCGTTCCCAACGCTCCGTTTGTTGAATAACTTACATCCTGAATTCTGCCAAGCTCCGCTTCCGACACTCTTTTATCAAGCAAGTTAAAAAAATCGACATCGATTATCCCCTCTGTCGTTATGAAATAAACATTGAAGTACCAACTTAAGAAATTTTCGATTGCGTACGCGCTTGTAAATAAATACCATGCCAATGTAATAACAAGGGAAAAACCCACAGGAAGAAGTGAAAAAACTCCCAAAAGGCCCAGAACCGACGGACCGGTCAAAAGCAAGATTGTCATAGAAATCCATCTAACATTAACAATCGGGTGCTGCCGGAGCATAAGAATTATCTTTTCTTTGTCTTCTCTGGTTTCAAAATCGACACCGCTCGGATAAAGGGAAAATGCGGAGAAACTTTTACCGAGGACTCCTTTTCCCGACTCATCAGGGGAAATAAATATGTCAGGCATTCTAGGATGATTATAACGCACCCGTGCGATATATCAAAAATCCTTTTTGTTATAACGCACCCGTGCGATATATCAAAAATCCTGTTTTTGTTATAACATTTTGCCTATTAGAGCTTACCTGTCACGAAGTGTGGAAATCACGGAGTGTCAGAGCTTCTCTATATTGAATAACGAACTTTTCAGTCCGATGTATCCGGGAGCCCTAAGATTGAAGGCTTCCTTAAATTTAGAACCGGTAAGATTTACAGTACCCTTATTTGTCGAAAAAGTAACGCTTGAAGTAGACCCGTCATTTCCATATACGACAGATACACCCGAAACCGAACTATATCCGCCAATTCCCTGCAAATCAGATACCGAATAGGGATTGCCCCCCCAGCAGTCTCCCACAGGCGAGATGCGACTCACGTCTCCGTTTCCATCAAGGACATATCTGGCATTCAAAATGTCCGCCATCTCGGTTGAGGTTAGCCACGGGTTTGATCTTCCACAGGAAGCCCCGGACCTACTCTTAAACCAGCCTTTATAAAACCACGGAGAACCGCCGGCAATCTCGTAGGCGCTATTGGGCCAACCGCCCTGTCCCCCCGGAGTATCCCAAAAGTTAGGAGTAGTGTAGCCCTGAGCTGAATAGCTAAATGTATAACCCCCTGCTGTGGAAGCATACCATGCCGAAAAAGGTGCTCCTCCCGAAACCAAAACCCATCCCTTCGTGGCATCTACCGCCGCATCCCAAGCACCGCCTTTATTTACCGGTTTATATACCTGACAAGCTTCTGTTGCACAAATAGAATTCGCACCATTATTCGTGTAGGCCAGGGCGTAGCTTCTGGCGGCAACCGCCTGAGCCTTAAGCGCAGCCGAATCGTGGTCAGTCCAACTTGCCGGCATCTCATAAATACGCTTTACATACGTCTCGATATCAACAGTCCCATAACCCTGGACCTTGATATTTATATTGGTCGCATAGTCCTTCTTAATCTCTATCCCTCCATAGTAGGCGTGGAGTATATCCTCAGCAGACTGACCCGACTTGGCTCTCCCGTAAGCACCGTACTGACTCATGCCTTTTCTATGTGGCGCCCCGTAGGAAAAAGCGGCAAATGCGGGTCTAAATCCCGGATCACAGAAATTTGACGATCCGGGTTTGCCGGAACAAGGCTCAGCCGATGCCGGAACGTCTCCGACGGTCGTCGAAAAACCACCCTCCTTCAACGCCTGAAGTTCCTGCTGTTTAGATGACAAACTGGAGAGGTACGTATCCACTTTTGCAACCTCACCTGCCAAAAACTTTTGCTTCTCGGCGACCTGCGACTGAAGTGAGGAAAGACTGGTCTTATTTTTTGTTAAGGTTTCTTTGTCAGAATTTAGCGTTGACAAATCGGCAGCGTATTGTTCCATTGTCTTTCTGTCCTGATCAGCCGCTCTTTGTCTGAGAGTTATTTCCTGAAAGGCTTGTGACGCGGTATCCGAAAAAAGAAAGGGGGTAATCGGGTCATAAAGTCTCAAAAATGTATAGTGTTCTTTAGCTTTCTCATCAAAAATTTCCTTTGTAAAAGCCAAGTCTTCTTCCCTTCCTACTATTTGATTCTCAAGAACTTTAAGTTGCGAGGTCAATTTTGTAATTCTGGAATTTAAATCGGCAAGCTGCTTATTAAGAGCTGCCAGGTCTTCCTTGTTTTTTTGCTGGGCGGGGGAAAGGGCGTCGATACTTCTTTGAATAGCGTCAATTTGGCACTGATAATCGGTTGCAGGGCACTCCTGAGCTTTCGTTAAGGAACCATACTTCAAAAAACAAATCCCAAACAATATCAGAATTCCAAACAATAAAAATTTAAACTTATTGAAAAATTGAAAACTGAAAATTGAAAATTTGTATAGCATAGGCATTCCATTATACCAACATTCAAAAATGACGGGCTTGACCGACCTGAATTGAACGTTGAAATATCGCACGAGTGCGATATACCAGCCCATACTTTTAGTTTTTGTCCAATTGCTCTAGAATATATTTAATGAAAAGAATATTTGTTTTCTCCATATTACTTCTACTGATTTCTTTTTTATTACCCCAGAAAGTTTTTGCACTAGCAGCCTGCCCTTCAAGCGTGATGGGTTGCATGGAACTTACTGGTTATCCTAATTATGGCTGCACCCTCCCCTGCGTTGTCGTTCAAATAACGGTAGGTGGGCCAGGCAGTCTGGCAACGTGCCAGTGCCAACAACCCTCTGCCACGTGTGCTGGAAATGGTGTGTCATGCGTAGCAATCCAATGCTGCTCTAGTGCCCCATATTGTTGGGGGCACGTTGGAGACAGCCCTCCTATCACCTGTCATACAGTTCCGCAAACAACTCCAGCTCCAACTCCCAACACAACTCCAGCTCCAACTCCCAACACAACAAACCTTAATTGCAGTAGCGCAAATAGTATTAATACCGCCATCGGCTGTATCGACTTTAGTAGTCCTGAGGTCTTTTTGGGAAATATTTTACGATGGGCTGTGGGCATAGGCGGAGGTATTGCATTTCTCTTAATGCTATACGCCGGATTCATGATTATGACCGCTGCGGGGAATCCCGAGAGGCTCAAGGCCGGTCAGGAACTTTTAACATCCGCAATTTCCGGCCTGATTCTTTTAATTTTCTCTGTTTTTATACTTAAATTTCTGGGAATTGATATACTGGGATTAAACGTATTTGGCTTTGGTTAATAATACTATGCAATTAGCACTAAACTTTGACGCGGTCCAAAACCTGGCCGGAATACCTCTCCAATTTACAATACCAAACATTGGAAAATTAATATCAATTCTTCTTCCTTATATTTTTGGTGCCGCTGGGATTGCTCTCTTAGTTTACTTGGTGATAGGAGGGTTGCAGATGATGTTGTCGAGGGGTGACCCCAAGGCTATGCAGTCTGCACAAGCCAAAATCACCAATGCCCTGATTGGTTTTGTAATTATTATCTTTGCCTTTTTTATAGTCCAGATATTCGGTCAGCTCTTTAACCTTCAGAATACGCTTTTCGGAAAGGTATTCGGGACTCCTCCATAACATACACTTGACTTGTCTAGATGTGTTCATCGTAATACAATAGTCTTGTGAATATCGGTTATACCCTTTTCGGCGGAACATCAAGTTTCCAAAGTATTAATAGCGTAAGTAGGCTCGTCACCATTTTTCTAAACGTCGCCTTCATTCTTTCCGGATTGATTCTACTTTTCTTTTTCATCATGGGAGGGATTGGAATGATAGGATCGGCCGGGCAAAACGATCCCCAAAAAGCGGAACAGGCAAAAAAAACCATAACTTCAGCCGTAATCGGCTTTGTTATTGTATTCACATCATATTGGATAGTAAAATTAATAAGTTCCCTTTTAGGAATACCGAATATTTTTTAAAATGATTCATTATTTAGCACAAAACCCCTTTGGCAATGTAACCTTGCCGGGTTCGCTTGCAACGTATGCACCAACCCCGGGTGCCGCAATAGGGAAATTGATACAATCCGTTATTTGGATTTTAATTGTTGGTGCCGGAGTCTATGCCTTGTTTAATTTTATTTTGGCCGGATACGCTTTTATGTCTGCCGGAGACGATCCCAAAAAGGTCGCCGGGGCTTGGGCAAAAATTTGGCAAACAGCCCTGGGACTGGCATTTGCAGCCGGAGCCTTTGTTTTAGCCGCAATATTCGGCGAGCTAATATTCAAAGATCCGACATTTATCCTGAAACCAACAATTCCAACCTTTCCATGACAAATCTATTGGCAGACATCCCTCTATATCCGGGTGGTGGGCTTAAAGGCCCCGGTAACGGACCCTTGGATAATCCTATCGGGTCCGGGGGAGCTGTCACTGTTTTTTCCAAGTTCATTTCTGCAGTAATTGGGGTAACGACAATTGTCGCCATTATCTGGGCAATATTTAGTATTATTACGGGCGCCATAAGTATCATAAGCTCCGGGGGCGATAAGCAAGCCCTGGAGAGCGCCAGGAGAAGAATCACTATGGGGATAATAGGCTTGGTCGTGGTTCTTGTCGCCCTTGTAATAATCGAGTTTGTCGGCTCCTTGCTGGGCCTAACCGGTATTTTGAATATTCAAAACCTTTTCAATATAATAGCTAACCTGTAGGCACAGCAATAATGATAACAAATCCAATATTACCTTCCCCCGCCGGCGGATCATCCGGCAGTGCCGGGTTGGCTTTGGTGCAAAAGTTTATACCCTACGCTATCCAATGGGGTTTTATAATCGGTGTGATTATCTTTTTCTTCATGCTTTTAATCGGCGCCATAAAATGGATTGCCTCAAGCGGAGATAAACAGAAGCTTGAAGATGCTAGAGGAACCATTACAAGCGCTTTGATAGGACTTGTAATTCTTTTGGCGGTGTTCGCAATAATTCAGTTGGTCGGCGTGTTCTTTAATGTAAATCTGTTAAAACTTACCTTGCCCACCCTTGGCTGAGCAGTATGCCCTGTCCCAACTCCATGCATTCCAACTGCCACAACTCACCGCCCTGTTTAAACCATAATATGGATTTGCGAGTCATAATTGGCCCTTGACAAGACGAGTTTAGTGATTCCATAATGACTATGCAGATGAAAAACTTAATCGCACAAATAGGCAATACACAGGTCAATCTTCAGCCAACTGGTCAATTTGCTAATCTTGGCACACTTGATTTTCCTGGCATTATTACTATCATCGTAAGGTTTCTGGTAATAATCGCCGCTATTATTTTCTTCTTTATGCTCGTTGTAGGCGGGATCCGCTGGATCGCCTCGGGTGGAGATAAAGCACAAACGGAGGGTGCAAGAAACCAGATTACGGCTGCTCTTGTTGGGCTTGTCATAGTCTTTGCCGCTTGGGCCATTGTTGCTCTTATTAACGCCTTCTTCCACGTTGACATACTTCATCTCAATCTGGCAATATAACTTCACTTTCTTGGAATTCGCCTGAATCTTCTTCTTGCTGATTTTTTTTGCGTGGTTTAGAATTGCTTTATGGTGGAGTCTCAAACACATGTGTAATGTTAACCCAAGCGGAATTGCTACCGTTGCCAATTTCGGTTGTCTTTTTCAAAAAATTGTAGGTTATGCTTTAGGGTTTGCAGGAATTGTACTTTTTATCCTTCTAATTATCGGCGGGTTTAAGTTTATAACCTCGGGGGGTGACCCTAAAGCTGTTGAGGGGGCCAAAAGAACCTTAACCTCCGCAATCACCGGTTTGGTAATAATACTCATTTCCTATCTGGTTTTAGTCCTTATCTACAAAATCACCGGGGTGGACGTAACCGGTTTCAATATCTTGCTCCCCTGAGACCTTCGTACGACATAAAATATTGGGATATAATGAAAGCGTATGAAACTGCCAATTTTCAAGAAATTCAAGTTTTTTTTAATTGGATTTTTTTTTATTTGTATTTCATTGAAAATAAGCACGGTAAATGCCCAAGTCCCCAACCCGCCCGTTCCCTGTAACCAAGTCAGAAATCCGGAATTTCATTCTCTGAGACCTTATCAGGCCAGCGCAACCTGTCAAGCTACGACGAACGAATACGCAACGTTTTGCGGAAACACCCTTACCATACAAGAAACCGTTTCCGAAACTTATAATCCAAATGACTCAAGATGTGTAATCACCGGCAATAAAGATGTCTGTACATATGCCGACTATGTAGCCCCACATTTAATAACCATAAACCTTTACGGCGCAAATCTTCCTTTTATGGGAAATACGGAATGTGTCCCTAATTCTCAACCTCCGGATCCGTCGTGTAATGTAACCCCTACGGGCTATACAACTCCGACAGGTTATACAACTCCGACAGGTTATACCACGCCACTAAGCGATGCCGATTTGGTTAACGGGTATGTCAGCTGGTACCTTAACGGTACTGTCAACCGAGCGGAGGATTCACCTTTGACTGTAAGCGACGATTGCATCGGGAATAGTGGTGTGGCCGGGGTGTGTTCAGACTTATCAAAGATAGTTCCAGGAATGTGTCTTTCCCATACCCTAATACCTGTTCCCGACCCTCTTGTTAAGGCTGATGGAACCAGTTCATGTCTTGGCGCACAGGTCTGCTGCGTTACCATAAACCCGCTTGCTGAAAAAGTAAGTGTACTTGACCGGGACAAACTTATTAACTATTCGGGGCCTATCAATAAACTGCTTCCCCAGGAAGTCCAGCAGCAACAAAGGGCGCAAACAGTCAAGGACGCTATTGCTTCTTTGAATGGGGCAGGTATTCGCCACAACCAGATTGCAGCCTGCATTTATGGGATAAACATTCCGGTTTTGTTTTGGAATATCGAAATAGGCGGATTTCCTGCACCTTGTTACGAAGGTTCACTATCACCCCTTATTCAGAAGATCCGTTTAGACCAGTGGGCAGGCCACCTGCCACCGGTAAGATCCGATTATCCGGACTATGTAAGCTACTATCATGCCCTTCAGAACTGGAGAGGCAATAGTTGTGTCGAAGTAAAAGCCCCTGATTTTATACCTGTCATTGGCGGCAAGGGGGTAATTCTATGCCTAGATAATGCCCTAAAACCAAACTTTTACTCGGCTCTTTTTCCCTACATCCCCCTTTCTTCGACGGAAGACCTGCAGGGAAATATTAAGATCGATTCTGTTTCCGGAGCCGCGCTCACAAATGTACTGTTTTCCAATCAAACCCCGTCCACACTATTCTTCTCCCACACTCAGGAGAATAGTGAACTGGGATCAACCCTCCAGGACACTTATTTAAGCAAAGGTCAGCCAAAAACCGGGCCGGACACTGCAGTTGCACCATCCTCTTCCTGCAACACTCTCGAGGTAAGATCCAACAGGGGAGATAATCTTTTTGCCAGTCCACTCTCGGGGAACCTCTCATATACGGCAAATTTTTCCTGTACGTTCAATCCACCCTGCTCACGTCTCGGCGGATCGTGTTATCCAAATTCAGACGTATGTACAACATCATTCGGTCAGACGAGTTGTGCTACCGGTTACCAATGCGGTATTAATTGTACAGAGCCTCCTCCAACGTATACTTGTTCAGGAACGTGCGTCCCCAATCTAGTCGAATGTAGGGGTGACGGAGGAATAGGAGGTACGGGAACATGTCCCGGAACTCGCTACTGCTGCGCCGGTTTACCAGTTTCCTGTTCAGGAACATGCGTCCCAAATCAAGTCGAATGCAGGAATGATGGAGGAACAACGGGTACAGGGGTCTGTCCCGGAGCCTGGTACTGCTGTAATCTACCAAGCCCTATTCCACCGCCTCCGCCTGTACAAACCTGCAGCAGTACTTTCGATATTAATCTTTATACCTCATCAAACAGTCCAAAACTTACAGATGTCTGGTCAAGGCTGGTTGCGGGACCTACCGCAATTGTCAAACGATTATTTCCAAAACTCGGGACCCAGATAGGAACACTTAAGGACATGCCTGGTTCAACAAGTGTTACCATTACCGGCGCACAGTCCTCATCACCCAATATAAACCTCCCCCACGTAGGAGGAATTTCGGAATATTTCTTAAAAGGAATCCAGACTCTTCTGAGACCGAAGGGTTATGGCGACCCCATTTCTTTTGGCCCTCTATCCAATAGCACGGGGGCGATATCCTGTATCGGAGGTAAGTTACCCGCCCTCCCGGCAGCAAGCGGATCTTGTAAATTATCCAACCTCGGAACAGTAGGCTCTGCCAATCTAGCAAATCTACCAACTCTGGTAAGTATTGTCGAGGCAGCTTCACAAAGTTACAACGTTCCCCCGGGACTAATTTTAGGAGTAATGTTTGGGGAAGGGGCATTTAATATCCCCGGTAAGTACGACTGGACAGAGGCCAATGTACAAACCTGGAGCTGTTCTCCAATGCCAAACTGTGATCCGAATTCCGATCCGATTTTAGGAGTCCTTCCATACTTTCAAGTTTATTGGAATGCAGTGAAGGATGCCGTTAAGGTGGTGGATCCAACCAGGCAACCGGATCCCTGCAATTTAATGGATTCTATATTTGCTTTGGCTAAAACTCTAAATCAAAATCAAAACGGCTCACCGTATTTCCTCGGAAAGACGTGTTACGGAATTTCGCTAAACGCTGCATCCGGTGCCTCGAATAGTTGCTCGTGGGACAGCAGCGACTATGAGACGGCAATCAGGGTCTGGGAATATGGGACCGCATACAATAGCACTTGGACGTGCAACACCACGCATGGAAGTTGTGCGTCGGGTGGATATTCCGGTTGCCCCGGGGGAGATTTCTGCGAAAAGGTTGGGGGTTCCGGAAATACAAGTCATAATGCTTGTGTTTGGAATGTCGCTCATAGTTACTAGCAGAAAATTGTTCTGTTGTGCTAAACTGATTTGTAATGAAAAAACTGCTCATTTCATTTTTACTTGGATTAACTGTATTTTTTTCCTTTACTCCCTATTTAACCCCAGTCAAGGCACAGACCTGGTACAGTCAAGATCCTTTTGAATGGTATTTAAAAGTTTATGATCAAAACACTTCCCCGGCGGATGAAATCTTCGGCGAACGCTACACTGCCGCCCAGGTCCAGTGGGTAGTTTACAGTTTCCTCTTTTTGCCCGTGAGGGCGGTTGAGAGCCTTGTTGGCGAGAACTCCATCACGTGTTTTATAAAACTATTTGGTACGAGCACGGCGGATATAACTAGTTGTACCGGTGCAATTACAACCTTTATGGGTAAGGCCGTTGATGTTCTTCCCAAACTCGTTTCGGTCCCCGGCAATAACAACCAATCGGTCGTAGCTGCTATATTTAACACCGATAACAGAGATTTATCAGGAATGGGATATACCAAGAATCTCCTAAATAAGTTCTCTTTGGTTTCTACAGTAAAGGCCCAGGGCTTTGGATACGGTGGTCTTAGTTGGGTACAAACATATTGGAAGGGCTTTAGGGATATTTCTTATGTTCTTCTCGTTTTGGTGATAATCGTTTTTGCTTTCATGATTATGTTCAGGGTTAAACTTTCCCCACAAACAGTAGTTTCTGTTCAGTCCGCTCTCCCGAAAGTGATCATGGCTATGATACTTATTACTTTCTCCTATGCCATTGCGGGTTTTGCGGTTGACCTGATGTATGTTATATCGGGTTTCTTTGCGCTTTTGCTAAACCTCACCAAATGGGCTTCCATTGGTGCCGCTTACCAAACAATCTCCGGCACGGGGCCGGGTTATGCTTGGATGGGAGGTTTTTGGGTATTTTTTGAAATGCTGGGGTATGCAATTTTGTTTTTTTTCGCTGCCGTTTCGAATTTCGCCACAATCTTACTTTCAGGATTTAACATTTTTGGGGCAGTTTTAGCATTGGTTTTCGTAATCATGACCGTCTGGGTTCTAGTGCTTGTAGTCTGGTACACCTTTAAAGTCCCCTATGTTTTAATTAAAACATTGATTAGTCTTTATATATCAATTATTACAGCCCCTGTTCAAATATTGGCAGGGGCGATTGTTCCTTCTATGGGTTTTGGTTCTTGGTTTAAAAGAGTTATGGCCGACATCCTCGTATTTCCGGTAACCGGCCTGCTTTTTTGGTTTGCCTGGGCAACTCTTTTTCAATCATATGTCCAGGCCGGTGTTAGCATTAGCAGTTATTATACAAGCGTATTTGGTAATACTCCTAACGTGTGGGTGCCGGGCATCATAGGCTCCAGTGGACTTGGCGCAGGTTCCGGAATATCAGGCCTTATCTTTTTGGCCATAAGTTTTGGTATAATAGCCCTAATTCCGAAAGTTCCGGATATGCTTAAAGGGCTTGTTATGGGTGAAAGATTCTCATTTGGCACTGCAATCGGCGAAGCCTATGGACCGGTTAAGGGTATCGCCGGAGGGGCTACTGGTATAGCTTCGGGTATCGCTGGAGGCGCAGGGGCAGGCTACCTTGCTAATAGAATGAGGGGAACAGGTTGGGAAACCGGCAGAATAAGAGGTGCTATTTATAAGGGATTGAGAGGTTATGAACAAAAGATGCAAGGGGCCGTGCCTGGTAGCGAAAGGAAGACAACTCATGTGAATAAACCAGGCGAAGCCGAATAGTGACGATATATTAAGTATAAAGCGATTTCGCCGTACTTAGGATTGTTTTCCCGACATCTTCCTTTTGTTTATAACTTGTGGTGATCATCGAACGGATTAGTCTCTCCATTTGTAAGTAGGTAACAACCTCTGTCTGCGCCGCTGTCCCACCGTAATTGGTACAATCACGAACCGTACTTGGTATATCAAGCATTACATTTATCCATGGTGCCACCCACTCACTTGCCCATTCTTGAATACTTTCGGTAAATTTCGGTCCAATGGGTTCGGTGGCTAGCACATTGCTAAAAGCCATTGACGCAATTATTTTATTTTGTGCAAAAACAGTCGCTCTAAGAACACCCTCAGGAACAGTTCCACCGCGTCCGCCTAGTCTAGCTCTTTTGCCCGACTCTTTCTCAGACTTTCCGGAAGGCATCATATAATGCTTTTTAACTTCGTCCGCTGTCATTCTATTGAAGTCATGGGGGGTTGCCAAAGGCCCCAGCCATCTTTCCATCTGGTCATTGGTTACAACGGCCCAACTGTATTTATATTTATCCATGTTTTCCCATTTCAGGCTAGACAATTTCTCTCCGCTTAGCCTTTTATGCCAAATCGATTCGTTTGGGTGTTTGCGAAGTTTTGCAGATGGTTCTTCCAAAGAAACCATTCTCCAAAAATTCATGTCCTTTATCTGGGTCGGTACAAAAAGAGGAAGTGTCAAAAAATCACTTGTAGGATCACCCGGCTTTTCTAAAAACGGCGTTACAAATGCCCAAACAGTATCTTTTACATATTCGGCGGCTTTGGGGTCATACCGACCAAACTTTTGTTCACTTCTTTTATCTACATCTATAAAATAAGCACCACGACCAACTTTATTTTCCAAAACATTTCCGGGGCTAGTTATGCCTGTATTTCCCTCCAGCCCGAGCATTTTCTTTAATTCGTGGTCATTTGGAGCCAAGTCTTCAATTTTAGGTCTCCAATATGGAGGCTCACTGGCCCAAAGGTTCCTGTACCAACCAATGGTTGGCGGAAAGATTGAGCTTCTTGTATCAGCCAAGGTGTCATAATCTATTAGGTGCCTCGCCAAAAACATCACAGTGGTTACATCGTGATTATCATAAATGCTTCCCAGCTCAGATTTTCTTTTTACAAAAAACTGGGCACCAGTATCATTATCTATTTGTAAACGACTGGTATCCACTCTGGTTTTGCCTGTTTCTGTATCGATTGTTCTGGGTGAAAGCATTGCCCACTCGGTTGGAGAAAACTCATGAGATGCATGTTTTGCTGCTTTTTGCGCCGGGGAAAGTGCGTCCCATTGACCCTGTGTTAATTCCGCCTTTTTTGTTGCTACTTCTCTGCCGGAATCATCCACAAAGAAGGTTTTACCGTCCCTACCAAGTTTTGTTTCTTTGAATAAAACCCTTTTTGTAAATACGTCCCAAGCGTTGTCGTCAACCTCATCTTTAAACCACTTTACTTTCTCGCCAGTTAATTTTGTATCGACTACAATATATTCCCGACCAGAATCCTGTTCAACCCTAGAGGGCGTAACTTTATCATAGCGCCAGCCCCAACCGAGGTCTCCCGAAGCGAGCGTTCCGTATTCCAAACTAGTAAGACTCCTGGTCACCGTGTCTGCAAGTCGAATAAACGGGGGCGCTTCGTCCTGGCTTTCCCAATTCGCAACTTTTGAATCGCTTATATCGAAAACTTTCCCCGCCTCCTCCTGTATCAACCTTGTCAAATCATCTTCTTTTATTCTGTCGGCCTCAAAATCTTCCTTCAATTTCTTCAACCTCTCTGAATATTTATCTGAGTTAATTACCAGTTCCTGGACTCTGGCTCTAAATGTTCTCCCCGCAATCTCGTCAGATCTTGGGTCCATGCAAAACGGGTTGAGTAACGCCCCCTTAACCTTATAACCATCCTTGTTAACTCCACCCTTGTCCTTATATCTTACGATTGCAAACGCTTTCTCCTTCCGTAGTTTGTCCCTTTTATTAACGTCGACAACAACATTTCCGTTATCGTCCGTACTCATATATTCTAAGGGGTTAAAAACACTATCAACATTAAAAACTTCCGACAGGAATTCGTGAGTTACGCGGTCAAAATCTGCGTAGTGTTCCCCACTCTCCTTATCGGCACCCGTTTCCTTAAACGTCCTCGTGTCTCCAACCAACTCGAGGTTTTTCTGGCCAACTCCAACGATTTGATAAAGTAGTTTGCCATATCGATCTTGCATCTCAACGGCGACCTCCTTAAGGCCAATTTTTTCTACTGATACCCCGGCCTCATTGTTTGCCTTGAACTCTAAGTCGCTATTTTTACCCAACGTTTTTTTAACAAGCTCCATCTCAGGCTTAGTCAAATCTTCACCGGGAAGATCTTTTTTAAACAACCTCATAAAATCTTCGGCCGTAAGTTCTGTGTGCGCAGTTCGCAATCTGGAAAGTTCCAGCTCACCGTCAAAATACGTTTCAAACGCCGGACCCATGGCTTCCGTTACCTTGGCAGAAGAAAGTGCCCACAAAACATCCCTCTTCAATAGTTTTAGGATGGCTTTTCCCTCAGCGTTAAACCGTTCCGGGTCGCGTAAACTATCGTTTACTTGCTCTAGGCCCTGCTCAAAAAATTGAACTGCCCACCTGGAATCGTATGGGTAGGGGTTATGAAGATTCTCGAGGAATTTATTAAGAGACCCTATTTCGTCTAAGGATTTATGAAGCACATTTTTATACTTTTCGGCTATCGATTCTCTCTCTCTATCTAACAATGCTTCTCTGGTTTTTGTAATGTCCTCACTGGATAGTGAAGGTTTGCCTTTCTCACTTTTTATTTCACTATCTTCTATACGCTTTAGGTCTCGAACATCGCTCAACAGACTTCTCAGAGAACCCGTCTCACTGTACATTTCTTGTAATCTACGCTCATGTTCCAACCTCTCCTTTAGAGGGTTTCTATCCTCTTCCTCCTCTTGCACTTGCATTCTTATATCAGGTATGAAACCCGTAGCTTCCGGCATAGGAAATTCTTGCGCGGCTTTTGCTGCTTCTTCAGCACCGGGAAGTTTGACCGGTTGGCCCAACGTTCTCATAAAATCGACTGACGACTGTTCCGGAGACATATTGTCGGGCATACCGAAATTGTAGCACGGAGGCAGGCAAAAGGTAAATAACGGTGCGTGAAAAGGCTTACCGCTTGAAACAATACGTTCACGACGTACTCTAAAAGTAGGGTAAAGCATAAAAGCTTCGCTTTTGATGCTCTTTTACCTTGCCGAAGAGCATGGAACAACACGCAATCCCGCAAAATATATCATCCTACCAATTCCGGTTGGTGGGAGACATGACTCTTAAGCAGTTCTTTGAGTTGGCCGGCGGTTTAGTCATCGCATTTATTATCTACTCCCTTCCTCTTATCGGCATTATTAAATGGCCTCTGGCGATTCTTTCTGCTCTTCTTGGCGCCGGTATGGCCTTTGTCCCTTTGGAGGAGAGGCCGCTTGAACGTTGGATTTTTGCTTTCTTCAAGGTAATTTATTCACCCACAGAATTTTTTTGGAAACAAACCACTTCTCCCGTCAAGTTTTTCCAAGACGAAGCTGTAGAAACTCCCACCGTATCCGGCACCACCACCCAGGAAGCCGCACTTAAGGTTTACCTTACCACCCCAAAACAAAATACTAGCCCGTTCTCCAGGTTTGAGCTGGCCGAGCAGGGATTTTTAGCGGCTCTTAGCGGAATTTTCGCCGGGATGAAAACTCAAACTCCTGCTCCCGCGCCTGCTGCTCCCGCACCTACCCCTACCGAAGCAAAAAGTGTTTTAAGTGTTCCCGTTTCTATTCCGATGAAAATAGTGCCGCAGAACACACCCCGTCTGGTAGTAGAGGAAAAAACAAAAATGGCTCCATCCGTCAACGCAACCTCTCATAACGTTGCGCCGATCGTCGCCGGCGATGAAATTGTTTCGACCAAACAGGCTATTTTCTCGGTTGATGCAGCTCCCCCCAATCCTCCCGAAACTCCTAATGTTGTGGTCGGACAGGTGGTTGATGAAAACAGAAAGATCATCGAGGGGGCCATCATGGAAATCAGGAATGAGATGGGGCGTCCCGTGCGGGCCCTGAGAAGCAACAAGGTCGGACATTTCATTACTGTTACTCCACTTGACAGCGGCAGATACCAAATAGCAACCGAAAAAGACGGCTATCAATTTGCACCCATAAGTTTTGATGCGGCAGGAACTTTAATCCCTCCCATACTTGTCGAGGGCCGAAAGATACAGGACTCTGTTACTTTTGATCAAGGGGGCATGCCACAACCAATTGTTCAATCAGTAGATCCCGGTTTTAGTGCCAATTATCAATAATCAATTTACGATGAAAAATTTTCCCAAAATACCTATTCTATCAACTCCCGATAAACCCCTTATCGCAACCACTCAGGAACATCTTCCTATTGCCGACATCACAAACGACGTCGTTGTCTATAAGGATGGCGGAGCGGCTCTTGTCATGGAATCTACATCCTTAAACTTCGGCCTTCTGTCCGAAAGGGAACAGGTCGCGGTTATTGCGGCTTACGCCGCAATGATCAATTCCCTGACCTTTGCTATCCAGTTGATAGTCCTTACGCAAAGAAAGGATGTGTCTTCATACCTAAGCTTTCTGGATGAAGAGGCAAAAAAACTTACGCGACCGATACTTATTAAACTCATGCAAAATTATAAAAACTTCGTTGTCGATTCGGTTAAAAAGAAGAATGTTCTTGGAAAAAGATTTTTTGTAGTACTCTACTTTTCGCCGCTGGAGCTGGGGGTAGGAAACTCTGTCGCCAGCATAACAAAACGGGCGGGACCGCTTCCTTTCGCCGAGTCCTATGTTGTCAAAAAGGCAAAAATTGCTCTTTATCCAAGACGCGACCATCTGATCCGCCAGGCAGGGCGCCTTGGAATAAAATTCAAGCAACTTGGAACAGCAGACCTGATTGCTCTTTTCTATTCTATCTATAATCCCGAACACCCTGCAGTAAAAAAAGAGCCGGAGGTTACGTTAGAACATGAACAAAACAAGAATTAAAAATTATGAAACAAGATCCAAATAAACAAACGCAGCAAATGGCGGTTCCGCCAATTGGCCCTGCCGAAACTAAACCTAAAATAACCGATCCCAACCTTGCAATTTCTCAGGGCATGAATTTGCTTGATGCGATTGCCCCACAAACGGTTGATGAGGATTTTGATTATATAAAAATTAACGATATCTATTTCCGCACGATTTTTGTGGGTGGTTACCCTAGATTCGTCACTCCCGGGTGGCTTGAGCCGGTAGTTAATATCGATACGTCACTCGATATTTCTTTTTATATATATCCCGTTGACGGGAAAAGCGTCCTCGACGACCTTAGACGAAAAATCGCGGAAATGGAAGCCGAAATGTCCACAGACATTGAACGCGGTAAAATAGTTGACCCGGTAACCCAGGCCAAACTCGAAGATGCCCTAGCCATCCAGGAACAGCTCGTTAAAGGAATTGAAAGATTTTTCGAATTCAGTTTTTACATTACAATTCCCGCCAATTCGGTAGAAGAGCTTAATCACATAACCAAACAGGTAGAGTCTCAGCTTGGGTCACTCCTTATCGTCAGCAAACACGCGCTTCTCGACATGGAAAGCGGGTTCCTTTCCACTGCCCCGTTTGGAATGGACAGGCTAAACGTCACAAGGAATATGGATACAACTTCAGTTGCTACAACCTTTCCTCTAACGTCAACAGAACTTTCAAGCGACCGCGGGGTTTTGTACGGTATAAATTCCCAAAATGAATCATTTATTATTTTTGACCGATTTAGCCTTGAAAATGCAAACATGACGATCTTTGCGACATCCGGGGCCGGAAAATCTTATTTCGTAAAACTTGAGGCCTTAAGATCACTCATGATCGGCACGGAGGTTATCGTCATTGACCCCGAAAGTGAATATAAACCTCTAACTGCCGCTGTCGGCGGAGAATATATTTCTTTCTCTTACAATGCTCCGGCAAAAATAAATCCCTTTGATCTGGCTCAAATCAGGGAAGAAGGAGAAAACCAGCTGGGCCAGAAAATTCTGTCGCTGCACTCTCTTTTAAAAGTAATCATGGGCAAAATCACTCCAATCCAGGAAGCTATTCTCGACAGAGCCCTGGTTATAACCTACAGAAACAAAGGAATAACCACAGATCCGGACACTCAAGGGAAGGGAGCCTCCTCTCATGGAAGATTTATATAAAACCCTAATCGGAATGGAAATGCCGGAAGCACTCGACCTTGCTGCCAGAATTGAAAAATTCGTGAGAGGTTCTTTCGTCGGAATCTTTGACAAGCAAACAAATATCAACATCAATAATCCGTTCACCGTTTTTTCAGTCAAGGATATGCAGGACGCTCTTCGCCCGATCGCCATGTTTATCATTCTTGATTTTATTTGGACAAGAGTCAAAAAAGACCTCAAGAAACGCATCCTAGTCGCCGAGGAGGCCTGGCAAATGATGAAGTACCCGGATAGTGCCCAATTTTTATGGAGTGTTGTTAAAAGGGCAAGAAAATACTATCTTGGCCTCACAACAATTACACAGGATGTTGAAGACTTTTTGGGTCAGGATATCGGTAAGGCCATTGTCACAAATAGCTCCATGCAGGTTCTTCTTAAACAGAGTCCTGCGGCGATAGATAAAATCGGGGAAGTGTTTTATCTTTCGCAAGGAGAAAAACAATTACTTCTGGCGGCAAATGTCGGGGAGGGAATATTTTTTGCAGGGCCACACCATGCACCAATCAGGGTCGTTGCTTCCGAAGAAGAAAATAAATTAATTACCACAAAGCCCGAGGAAGTTGCCAAGGTAAACACAAACCCTTATGAGACGAAATAGACCCGCAACATCAGGTTAAATAAAATGGCGAAATATTTGGCTCCACCCAAAACTCTTGATCAATGTACCAGGCAGGATCTTCAAGGTCTTATTCATGGAACCGAACAAGTTTTCAAGTCCGATTTGTTCGGTGAAGGAGAAAACAGGAGCCTCGACGAATCTTTCACGACAATCGACGGGAAATACCACTGGCCAAGCAATAAAGATTTCTTTGTTTATATAACAGACCTAACCAAAACAAGCGACATCAGGTCTGCCAGTAATATCTTATATCGGACAGTTACAAGCGCGCCGGAATACCCCGTACACCCAACCACCTTAACTCCGGATCAACTGGCACAACTACAGGCGGAGGAAAATTTAAGAACAGGCAAGATAAAACAAACAAAACTGCAAGCCCAAGCAAAGGTTCAGGCTTCAATAGAAAAAAAACAGGCACTGGCGGAAGCTTCAAAAGTCAAAGCTGCCGAGAATGCTCCAGAAAAAGGTAAGGAAACGACCGTTAAACAACCTACCCCGCAAGCGACCCCGCAGGTACAAAAGGCAAAGGCTATTTTAAAACCTCCAGAATTCAAACAACATATTCCGTCCGCACACCCATCAGAGGTCGTTGTGACACCCGGTGTCATATTAAAACAACCGGAAATAAACAGGCAAGATATGCGTTCACCAGTAAACCCAAGTAAGTCGGAATCAAAAAAGCTATTCTCTACACAAACAGTATCCGACGCTTTGGGAAATGCTATTAAAACAGCAATCCGTAGACAGGAGGAGCTTACCGGTAAGGCCGATCTTCAGAAAAAAATCCGGCAAGAAGAAGCGCAAGCGACAGAAGAGGAGATCCAAGAATCTCCCGAATTGAGCAGGGAGCCGTTCCTTGCACAGGATGTTTTTGAAAAACAGCCACAAACATTCACGCAGGCAACAGGTGAGTCAAAATTACCAAGTGTACCAAAACCAAAGGGAAGGTTTTCACCCCAACAGGCTTTTCAAAATCTAACAAAAACGTTTCAAGCGGCCATTATCGGGAAGGCCGCTCCCAAAGAGAACGATAACCCGGCTCAGTCTGTTCCGCAGGGAGCGCCGGAAGAGATACAAAAAAATCCGGGTACAGCAAACATTCCGATTCAACCCACTCAACAGGTTCAATCGGCATGGTATCAACAACCGTCAAACACACAAAATACTCCAAACACCTCTCAACCCATAAAAGTAGCTAAACCAAAAAAGACGGAGGAGGCGGCAGGAGAAGAGGGGGTGCAACCAATCCAGGAGGAAAAACCCGTAGCGTATATTCCGACTATTCAGCCAATTCAGTCTAACCGGCCCACTCAACCAACCCAAGATGTGTCAATTCTGGGTACATCCGCTGCATCACAACCCGTTCCTGAAGAACAACCCATGGTATATGGAACAATTCCTAAGGCCAAAGGGACACCTGGCGAATCAAGACAAACTACAGACGAGGCCCCACCGAAAAATTTCTTTGAAGGGATCAGAAAAACATTTGAAAAAGCTCCTGAGAAAAAACCGGCACCGGTGGAAAACGAAGGTCTAGCCAAAGAGGAATCCAGCACCAGGGAGCCCTCACGAGAAAAGGCCGTTGGACATATTGCAAGGACAGAGGAGGAATCCCCACAACCGTTACAACCGATCCCGGAAGAGGAAACCGCGATATATACCACCCCTCCGATACCGTATGAAGAAACAACAAGTGTACCCGGTTCGGTAGGCGCAGCCGGCATAACACAACCCGTAACATACACGCCACCGCCTTACCTAACACAGGTTACACCAGGCACACCACAACCCACAATAACGGAGAACCCGCCTTTCGTTCCCGTGACGGAAGAGTCCCCACAACCGGTTTTCGAAGAACCATCCGTAACGCTTATACCACCGGTGATTCCAACAGTGGTAGTACAAACACAAGAGGTTAAGCCCACGGATAGTGTTGTTAAAGGCTTGGGGAAAACTCCTCAAATTCCAGAGCCAAGTCAGACGCCGTTTCCACCGACCGTTTTTGCTCCTCCTGTTCAATTTGCTCAGGCGACAGTAAGTCAAACTCCTTCGGAGACCACCCCCACTTCCGAAACACCATCACCCATTTCAGAGGAGCCTGTTGTTACCCCAATCCCGGCCCTGATACCTGTAAACAAGAATGCCGCTTCAAATCCCAAACCCTTACCTACCACCGAAGAAACGGGCTTTCCACCATCATATTCCCAGCTACCCGTTAACGAGGCTGAGCATTCCCCCGAAGTAGGAACTCCCACCAGTGTTTCTCAGATCAATGTCTCCACCACTCCGACGGTTCCGTCAACCAAACTAAAAATTAATGACCGAATAAGGGCGTTTTTTGGTGTTAAAAATGCCCCCATTGAAGAACCCCTAACTCAAGCAAAGAACTTGGCGCCGGAGCTGTCCACAACTGAAACACCCGTCGCCCATGCCACAATACTACAAACCACTGCTCCCGAAACACCTTTTTCCGTATCAGAAATGCCTGTTTCAGACGAATTCGGAGCTTCCCAGACCACCTCCCAACCATCCCCAATAAACAAGGAAAAGGTTTCTCTCCCGGAAGAGCTTTTCGGAGGAACCGTCGCGGTTGCCACCCCCCCAAAAACAACATCAACTGCGGTCAAGGAAATAAGAATTGAGCCTGCTACTGAAACAGTAACAATTCCTCTCCAAAGCAACAAGGATCGAACGGCCTTCTTTAATGTTGTGAAGGCCGCCAAAAACGACCCTCCCGCCTTCGAAAAAATCGTTGAGGAAAATATCAGTTCGGCTGTTGCCAAAAACCCACCACTACAGGCATCTATAACCCCGGCCGTAATTGGAAAAACAGCGCAAGACTTCACCTTGCGTATGGTTGATGCAGGTAAGAATATAAATACCGTAGAAGATCTTCCCAAAGAGATTGCCTCACCCATTAATCCCGTTGCTTATTTTAGTGCTGTAGCAGACGCACGCGATCCCGGTCTTAAGAACATCATTCCTGACACAGAAGAAAGGGTGAAGTTTGCTTCTGCTGCAAAAACAGCCGCAGACGTCGCAAATACACAGTACCAAACAAACACCGCTCTCTTGAAGACTTTTCTACCGGAAAACGTGGTTGTGGCTGCTTACGGCCCCGAGGAGGCAACCCAATTTAAAATAGCCGAGAATCAGGAGAATCAAAGTTTACCTGCAATCAACATTAGCGATGTTCACAGTTTTGGCAACAGTGTCACAACTATTACTTCACAAGTAGAAATCGGTCAAATTGAACCTCCTTCCGTTCTGCCCAAGATGTCTATGCCTGCTAACTATCCCGGGAAAATGAGCGAATCTGCAAAGCAAACCTCTGTTCTTTTAGACAAGGTTGTTCTCCCTGAAGTTAAGCCTGTGGTACTAAATGTGGAACCGTCGGCTGTCGCAGTTGCGGTTGCTGCTCCAACACTAACCCCATACGTCTCACTTTCAGGCCAACCGATAGAAACATCTCCTACCTCTGAATCAATAACATCCGTACCGCTTCTTTTTACCCGACAGGCGGGACCTACGGCTGAGCTACCAGAAGAAAAAATGGTAATTCCGGAACAACCAACCATAAGCGAGGGGGCAAAAGAAAAGTTGGAAGAAGCTATTAGTAGACAAAAAGATATCCAGGAACCTTTAACGGGTAAAAAGATTTACGCCCGGGTGGAAATTTCAAAAGAGGCTCCTCCACCAAGTGAAAGTACGATCAAGTTTATAGAAGAAGCGAAAAATTATCCCGCATCCTTTGAAAAAGATTTGGCAGAAAGTATAAAAGCAAAAATAACCCCGGAGCTTTCAAAGAAACTTACCCCGGAACAAATTGATTTTATAGTCAAAAAAACGGCATTTGATACGGTTTCTGCAATTAATAATTTCCCCGCCCAATCATCCGCAAACACTCAATCCGCTATTCTGGGTGCTTTAGCCGAGGATTCAAAGATTCTGCCAAAGTTGGTCGCCGAAACAAACACTGCCGAACTTCTAAAAAAGGCCTCCGCGGATCTGGGTCATTTTAAGAATAGCGCCCAACTTAGTAAGAACATTCTCTCTTCAATAGACGAAAATCTTGCAGTTTCTGTTTTTGGTACGGGTCCCGAAAATTTAAAAGTTTCCTTTTTAGGTCAACCGAACGAAGGATACACACACGAAATAGACCTCGGGCAACTTAATGAAGGCTACACTAATCTTCTGGAATCACAGTCAGATGTTCTGGACAATATTGGCTCTTTTGCTAGCGATAAGGCTAAAAGTTTACTAACGGGTCGTGCCAGAGACTTTCTTGATTCTAAAATAGCCAACCTGCCTGCAGACAGCGCCATTTCCAAATTTTACAACAGTGAGCTGGGACAACAAGTCTTATCGTCTGCGGGATTTAGTAAGACCACGCCAATTGGTGAAAGCCCGCTCGGGGGTCTTATTCAAAAAATTCCGGGTGGTTCGAATTTTCTCGAAGGTCTCGGCGACGTTTTGGGAATTGATCTGATCGGTGCAGCTGCCCCTGCCGAAATTGCCGAAGCGTCTCTTTTAGTAACTGAGGGCACTGCGTTGGTCGAAGAAGCAGCCGTTGTCGAGGGAGGAACCTTATTGGCCGAGGGTGCTACCGGGATTGTCGCCGCGGAAGGTCTCGCAACGGGAATTGAAACCGAGGCGGTAACAAAATTACTAACACCAGTAGTGGGAAAGGCTGCTGCATCTGCGGCAACAAAAGCCGCTGTATCAGTGGTGGGCAAGGGCACGATGGTTGCTCTCAACACAGCTCTTCAGACTCTAGGGTCATGGATACCGATTATCGGGAATGCGATTGCCTTGGCATTGGGTTGGGTGGTAGGAAAAATTATTGAAAAGATCAACTGGAAAAAGGTAAAAGAAAACGGCATGGCAATTGGAAGCGCCATTATTGGGGCGCCTATGCTGGTTGGTGGCTTGGTCATCGGTAGTACGGGTCTTATTTTGGGTGGGATCACGGTGGTCGGCGTTGGTGTCGCTTCCACGGCCGGAGTAACAATGGCCGGAGTTGGAAGTGGAATTGCGGTATTTTTTCGCGCCGTAGGGAGGACCTTTTTGACAGCCGCTGTTATGCCTATATTAATAGCCCTTCTCGTCATCCCCGTTCTGGTTGCCCTGATTCTTTTTATTATTAACTCCGGCGCCTATGTCGTTCCTCCGTCAACCCCAACCGGTTATCTTGCCGCTTTAAGTAACCCTTATATCAGTGTTGAAAAAACTGCCAATCCCGCAGGCCCTTTCAATAACTCCGACATTCCCACAAAAACCAAGATTACCTATACAATTACTGTTTCTGCTAAAAAAGGCGTATTAACCAATGTTTCCTTTAAAGATGAATGCAAAGTTATCAAAACAGGGACACCTCCCTCTTGCCCAAGCCCTTCTCAAGGGACACCTGCGGCGCCTGTTTCGATTTCGCCGACCAAACCTTTTAGCTTCACTTACACACGAAGTTTTACCTCTCACAACTATGACAATTCTGCAACGGTAAACACGTTTACTGTTACTGCAGACACGACGGACCAAAAGGGTGTGGTTTCGGCAGGATCTGCCTCAATAATAATTGGCGCCCCGCCAATGGAATGCCCAAATAATGCCTGGCCTCTTGCCAACGACGCAGGCATAAATCTTATTACCCAAGGGTCCATGACACCCCTGGGGTGGACACATTACAACACCCCAAATGCAATCGACATTGGCGTAAATGGTGCAACCATCATTGCCATGCATAGCGGAACCATAAGCACCGGGGAAAGCGCCTGTGGGGGAAGGTGGGTTCGTGTGGCTTCGTCCTGCGGCGGATCGTCGTTTAGTTCATATTACGGACATTTGGGTTCTGTTATGGTTGGCAACGGTCAAAGAGTAACAATTGGCCAACCTCTCGGAATCAGTGACAACACAGGTAGCTGTACCAGTGGTCCTCATTTACACTTCCAATTCTTTGACACGGGGCCTATTCCCACAACTCAAAAACCTTATCTTAAAAGAAATGTTCCGCTTGGCTGTACAAGTACGGCAACTTGTAATTAAACATATAATATGAATGTGAAGAAATTGATCAAAATAGCCTTGGTTGTCGTATCCCTGATAAGTATTGTCTGGATCGTATATCTTTATCTAAAAGGGACTCCAAATAAAAATGCCGGCCTTGTTCCCCATAAACCAAATCTTGTTCAAACTTACAATGGCGCTTTATCGATATCTTTAAACATAAAGGAAAACCAATTTAAATATGTCGCCCGGCTTCCCTTTTTAAATATTACAAAAAGAGTCATTACGGAAGACTATCTCAATAATATTGCTTCCTTTATAGGCTTTACAGGTCTCCCTACGACAATAAACGACACCCAAGAAGGTCTGACGTATTTTTGGAAAAACGACAACTCAACCCTTTTTGCATACACAAACACGTCGAGCATCCGTTATAGCTCAGGAGAATCTTTCCTCGTTACCGACAAGCAGCTATCGGAAGATGCTGTTAAGGCCACTGCCAGCAAATTCCTGACAGATGCCGGTATTTTAAATACGAATGCCTTTTCTTTAGGAAACGTACAATTCCTCAAAGACGGTGGTTTACGCGAAGGTTTCAAAAAATCAACCAGGGACGATTTTTCGTTATATCAAATAGACATTTTACCCAAATCGTCCGAATACGAGATTATCTCACCCACTTCAACTGAAAGTACCAACTACATACAACTAACAAAAGGCGGGAACGTTTATTCGCTCCAACTGGTTGTTTTTGATGATGCGCAAAAAGGGCCTACTGAATATGCAATTAAGACTTATAAAGAAATCGGTGATTCTATCGGAAACTCTGTTTTAATCAGTCTTGACGGAGTAGAAACCCCTATGAAGGATTTACCCTCGGATTTTGTAAAGGAAATTGTTATAGATCAAATAGATATTGCATACCTACTTGACACAACTTCGTCAACAAGTCTCCAACCTGTATATAAGCTAACAGGGACAGCAACACTCTTAGGTGTGGGTGATGTCCAAGTGATACTTTATTTACCGGCCCTAGAAGGTCTTTAAGTTTGAACTTTAACCGGCATTATCAGGTGAAGATATGATGTGTCGGATGTATCCGTAAAAACTCCCGGAGCGGAAACGCCGGAGAATTCCATTTTTACTTCTTCTCCGCCGACCGAGTGTAAAAATTCCTCCACAAAACGGTAGTTAAAAGCTATTTCCCATTCGGCAAGATCGGGGCCTTCAGTGGTTACTTTTGCATCTACCCTGGTTTCCTGGCTACCCGCAGTTCCGCTCTCGGCGGAAACTTTGATCGATTCCTTCAAAACCTTAATTTTTACTATATTTGCGGATTCCCTGGCAAAGATAGATGCCAGTTTTACCGCCCTCATAAGTTCTTCCTTATCCAAAAGTACTTTTATTGACGAGCTTTTTGGAATTATTTTCTCAAAATCCGGGTATTCTCCTTCCAAAAGACGGGAAGTTAGTACTGTATCCCCTATCCCAAAAAGTACCTGCTTTTCTTTGTCCTGCACACCGAAAAGTATTTCACCATCCTCCGCTTCTGTTCTTGAAATTTCACTAAGAACACCCTTCGGTATAACCACACTGTCATCCGCCCCCTTACCTACCTTCAAAGGAAGCGTCTTCCTGGACAACCTAAATCCGTCCGTTGCGACCAGTGATAGTGAATTTTTTCCAAACAAGAAGAGTACCCCTGTTAAAACGGGTCTTGTCTCGTCTGTAGAAGTCGCAAATATGACCTGTCCAAGAGCTTTTACCAATTCGCTTTGTGGAAAACTTATCGATTTTTCTTTATCTACACTATTTGGTATTTTGGGGAAGTCGGAAGAGTTCATTCCCAAAACAGTTGAGGAAAAACCTGACACAGACACTTTTAACTGCTCCTTTTCTGATACCAGGCTTACTGTTTCTTTGGGTAAATTGGCGACCAGTTCGGAGATTACCTTGGCCGGAATACTTATTTCCCCTTCTTCTTCGATTTTTGCTCCTACCTGGACTGAAGCAGAAATTTCCAAGTTTGTTGAGGAAATATAAATTTTAGTTTTTTTGGTAGAAAGAAGAATGTTTCCTAAAACAGGAAGTTGGGCTCTAGTACTGGCAAAACGGGATGTCGTACTGACAGCTTTTTCCAGATTTTCCTGAAGGATTTGTAGTTTCATAGGATGATTTTATCTTTACATTTTCGTTTCACTGTCCCTGTGAATATCTTGTTATTTATCACAAAACGAAGTTTGTGACAAACTGTGTTTATCATATATTAACTAGTAGTTCTAGTAGTAGGTGGTGTTGATAAGTTGAGAATTATCATTTTTTAAATACATCTTTCGGGACAATTTCGTGTTAATAACAAGCCTGGCAGAATGTTGATAGATTTGTGGATAAAAGTAAACCCATTGTTCATAACTCTATATACGTAAATAGTTATCCTCAAATGCTTTGTTTTAGTTTTAAGATATCCTCACGGATCTGCACATCGTTGGTGGCCAGCTGGGTGATTTTCTCCACAGCATGCATGACGGTGGTGTGGTCCCTTCCCCCAACGACCCTTCCGACTTCTTCCAACGGCACACCAAGGTGTGTTCGAAGTAAATACATTAGAACCTGTCTGGGACGCGCAATCGGACGGGCCCGGCTGTCCCCCATAAGAAGTCTTTTGCCTACCTGGTAATACTTGGAAACAACCTCTGTCACCTCATCAGGAGTGCTTCTTGTAATTTTGCTCCCCATTTCCAGATTTTTTGCAAAAGACGATTCAATAAGCTCGTTTGTAATCGGGACCTTTTTAACATGGATCTCGGTCAGGAGCTTGGTAAGCAGGCCTTCAATTTTTCTGGCCGATTCGGAGTTGGCGGCTATCATTTGGGCTTGTTCCGGAGTCAGGGCGATTCCCTTTTCCCGAGCCTTTATTTGAGTTATTGCACACCTAAGTTCGAAATCAGGCGGGGCAATATCTACGATTAAGCCCGCCTCAAACCTGCTTCTAAGCCTTTCTTCAAGTTTGGATATTTCTGAGGGTGGTCGATCCGAAGTTAAAATAATTTGCCCGCCGACGGAGGTGACAGCATTAAAGGTATGGAAGAACTCCTCCTGTACAGTATCCTTGCCTGCAATGAATTGAATATCATCGATTAGAAGTAAATCCAGCTTTCTGTATTTATTTCTGAAAGCCTGGGTGGTTTTGTTTCTGATTCCCTCGACAATGTCGTTAGTGAAATCCTCGCCTGTGCAAAAAATAACTTTTTTATCCGGGTTAACCCTTAGAATATAATTTCCGACAGAGGCCATAAGGTGGGTTTTCCCAACTCCCACCCCACCCCAGATGAATAAGGGGTTATAAGCACTTCCCAGGCTTTGTGATACGGCCTCGGCAGCTGCGTGGGCCATTTGGTTAGACGAAGAAACGGCAAAATTCTCGAATGTAAAACTGGGTCTAAGACGGGCTCTTTGTAATACTTCAAGCAAATCGTTTCCCTCTTTTTCTACCGAAAATAGAGGAGCCGCCGTCTCCTCGGGTAATTTTTGTTTATTTGGGTTGGTTTTAACAATGAACGTCAAATCGCAGTTTTTGCCTACAACCTTACTTAAAGAGTCTTGAACCAGCCCAAAGTATCTCGATTCGATTGTGTTTTTTGCAAAAGATGTGGGACACCCGACTTCGGCAACAACCCTCTCGCCCACAGCCTCGATAGAGGAAAGGTGGCTTTGTGAAAACCATGTGGAAAAAATTGCCGGGGAAACGGAGACCTTTATTATTTCCAGTGAATCTTTCCAGACTTGACCATTATCCATATCTTGAAAGTACTGTTTACAAAGTTATCCACAATTCGTCAAGGGCCAATTGGCAGTTAAAAGGTTGATTAATTAACCGTTTAGTTGATATAATGCTCACATGTCGACGAAAAGGACTTACCAACCAAGTAAAACCAAAAGAATTAAAGTACACGGTTTTAGAACCAGGATGGAATCAAAAAAAGGCAGACAGGTATTAAAAAGAAGAAGACTTAAAGGAAGGAAACACCTTGCGGTCTCGTAAACTCCAAAATGCTTGCCAAAAAATTTAGGCTTACAGGAGCGAAGAGTTTTGCCAAGATTCAAAAAGAGGGGACGGTTTACCAGTCCGCAAATTTTGGAATTGCATATATAAGGAGAGGGGATACTGACCCAAGCCGTTTTGGTTTTATAGTTTCCACAAAAATTGCCAAAGACGCGGTAGATCGGAACAGATTTAAGAGAGCCATGAGCGAGGCGGTAAGGATCGCCAGCATTGACTTAAGCAGTGGTTTTGACGTTATATTTTTGGCCAAAACGTCCATTGCCAGAGTTTCTACATCTGAGATTATGAAGGAGGTCCGCATTTCCCTTAAAGAAAGCGGTTTGTCAAAATGAATATACTTATTATTAAAATACTCAAATTTTACAAAAACATTATTTCGCCGGTTCTAGAGATGGTTTTTGGGAAGGCCTGCAGGTTTACACCAACGTGCAGCGAGTATACAATTACCGCCCTGGAAAGATTTGGAACCAAGAGAGGATTGGCTGTGGGAATTAAAAGATTTGCGAGGTGTCATCCTTGGGGAGGGTCCGGCTGGGATCCCGTACCAGAATTAAGTAGTCATTAAATAGCATGGGAAATATTTTTACAATCATTCTTGTCCAACCGCTAACTAACGGCCTTATTCTTTTTTATAAAGTTTTGGGACAAAATTTGGGTATTGCGATACTGGTTTTTAGTCTTGTCCTCGTCTTTCTCCTTCGACCCCTGACAAAACCTTATATGCAATCAATGAAAAGAATAAAAGAGATGGAACCTCAGTTGGCAAAACTTAGGAAAAAATTCGGTACAGATAAACTTAAAATGTCTCAAGCACAGGCAGAGCTTTACAAGCAGAACAAAATTAATCCAACCGCAGGATGCCTTCCGTATATTTTGCAATTTGTAATATTGATAGCGCTTTTCAACGTTTTTAACACCGCTCTTGCCAGGAGTGGAGACGTGACAGCCAATCTTAATAAGCGACTCTATGCTCCTCTACAATTTTCGCAAGGCCAAACAATAAATACAAAATTTTTGTACATGGATATCAACCAGCCGGACAAGTTAAACAAGTTGATACCGGGGTTACCTGACATAATTCCTGGGATTTTTGTCATCTTGGCAGCGATTGCACAGTTTCTATCCGTTAAGATAATGGCACCATATATTTCGGAAGAGCAAAAAATTGCCAAAAAAACCAAGTCCCAGACCGACGACATGCAAGTTGCCATGCAGAGCTCAATGACTTATATGTTGCCGCTTATGACCCTTTATTTTGGTTTGACATTTCAATCAGGGCTTGCACTTTACTGGTTGGTTTTTTCGGTAGTTAACGTATGGCAGCAGGTAAGCATGTCAGGATGGGGGAGTTTGACTCCTTTTATTAAGAGGTTAAATTTGATAAGATCACGTCCGGAAACATGATCTTCGCTTGCTAGCGTAAAATCGAAATTCACAAAAAGTTAATATGGAAAAGAAAGTAAAAATTTTACAAAAACTAACCGACGAACTGTTGTCCCTGATGTTAACCAAAGCTAAGGCGGCAGTCTCTTACGATAAGGAAAACGAAGCCTTTACCGTTAATATAGACGCGGGTGACGAAACAGGACTTCTGATAGGTAAAAAGGGTGAAACGCTTTTGGGCATCCAGACGGTTCTGGGGTTTCTCCTAAAGCAAAAAACAGGGGAATGGAACAGAGTTCTTATCAACGTGGGTGATTATAGAGAGAAGGAAGAAGGCTATCTTAAAGATCTGGCCACCTCTACCGCCCAGAGGGCGAAGGAAACAGGAGAACCGCAAAACCTATACAACCTGAAGTCCTGGCAAAGAAGAGTTATTCACCTTGCCCTTTCCGAGGACGACAGCATAACAACAGAATCTCAAGGGGAAGGAGAGGAACGTTTCTTAATAATTAAGCCAAAAAAGTGATTTCTTGCTGGGTCCGGCTGGAAAAGTATTTAAATTACCTTCTTATTTTTTTGCTTCCTACACAGTTGGCGCTTCATTTTTGGCCGCCCACAGCATTTGTATTCGGCATAAGAGTTGACTATCTGGCGCCGAGTATTTATTTAACCGATGCTTTGTTTCTGACATTGTTTGTTATTTGGATGAGAAGTTATCACAAAATATTTCTTGAAACTGTCGAGAAAAACAAAATCTATATTTTTCTATTCATTTTCTTGGCGGTAGTAAACATAGCATTCTCAACATCGGTTTTCCCATCGGTTTACAAATGGTTAAAATTATCGGAACTTGTAATATTTTATTTTTATGTTCGGGTTAGGAGTGACATTTTTAAATCAAAAACCTTGATTGCCACTTTGTTTTACTCTCTTATATTTTTTTCCGTGATCGGGATTTTCCAATTTATTTTGAGAAGAACCCTGGGCGGACCATTCTATTTGTTAGGAGAACGCAGTTTTAATGTTTCAACCCCAGGGATCGCACTTACTCAAATTTTGGGTAGAAATTTTATGAGGGCATACTCTACGTTTTCTCACCCCAACTCTTTTGCCGGGTATTTGGGCTTGGGGCTTCTAGTGATATCGTTCACTTATTCCCAAAAAGAACTCGTTAAAAGGATCTTGGGAATAACGATTGTTTTTATTGCCTTCTTGCTGACATTCTCACTTTCGTCAGTAGTCGGAATTATTGCTTGTGGTATTTTGTACATGCTTATAAGAAGAAAATATTTTAGAACCGGGGCTCTTGTATTTATTCCATCCGTATTTTTATTGATTAGTTTAGTTCTTCCTTTTGTTTCAGCAAAATATTTTAGCAACAAATTTAATTATCCCTCAAACATTATACAGAGACTCGACTTGTCTTCGATCGCAGGTAGCATGATTTCAGAAAAATTCTGGCAAGGGGAGGGGCTTAATACTTTTGTTATAAATGAAACCAAAATTCCATACGCAGGATCATTCTTGTGGATTTTACAGCCGGTTCACAACATTTTCCTCCTAATTTTTAGCGAAACTGGAATAATCGGTTTGTCTTTTGTCTATTTTCTACTGGTCAAAACAAACCGGAAAGCGTTTTTATTAAACGATAAAATTATATTTTTGGCTCTGGTGTTTGTATTAACGACGGGGCTTGTCGATCACTACTGGTTTACTTTACAACAAAACATGTTTCTTTTGGCATTTGTATTAGGAAACTCCCTTGAAGCGGAAAACAAGTTTAGTGATAAGCCAAGCTTAGCCAGTCAGAGCACTGATAAGCGTAGCTTGTCCAGCCAGAGCACTGGTAAGCGTAGCTTGGCCGTTTCGAGTCGAAATGGTAAACTGTTTGCATGAATGAAGACGGAATTGTTATTCATACCGACGGGGGGGCCAGAGGTAATCCGGGGCCGGCCGCCTGCGCTTTTGTTGCTGAAGTCGGCGGAAAAATAATTCAGGAAGAGTCTGGTTTTTTAGGGAACTCAACGAATAACTGCGCAGAATATCAGGGTGTGATACTTGCTCTTAAGTGGCTTAGCACTAACCATAAAAACCTTACGGCAAGGTCGGCAATATTTTATTTGGATTCCGAGTTGGTTGCACGGCAAATTAGCGGAGTCTATAAGGTAAAAGACAAAAAACTTACAGAGCTTTTCCTTCAGGTAAATAAGTTGTCAAAAACAATTGAACTAACGATTTTGTATAAAAACATTCCCCGTTCAAAAAACAAGAAAGCAGACGTTTTAGTAAACAGAGAGCTGGACAAAAATAGTTAATATATATTTGGGAAAATTTAGTATGAAAATTTCACGTTTTCGTGCAAGGGAAGTAAAATATTTTTTACGTAAAACTTGAAAACAGTTTTAGAAGCAAAAATTGGCACCAGTTAAATAAATATTTTTGCGGAGATAATACTAATGACATGAACCCTCAAGGCAAACTTTTAATTTGTTTATTTTCGGACGCAAACTTTTTGGCAGTAAATATTCTTGAAAACCTTCTTTCCAAAAATTGTATTGTTAATGTTATAACAAAAGACACGAGCAACTGGAAAAGTAGAACACGCCAGTTATCAACAAACAATAAATTTAGCATTATCGATAGAAAAAACCTTGACAGCAATAACCTATATGATTACGCGATCTTTTTTGGAGGCTTTGTAAATTCATTTAATGCTTACAAAGAATATGCCGATTTTAGTTCACTAATAGACATAACCCAAGTAAAGACTTTGGTTATTTTTCCCCTTGAGGCGTTTGACAGGAGCCGGGTTGAAAAATTTAAAGTTCCTGACAGCTTAGTAGTGCTCTTTGTGGGGGATTTACTTGGTCCGAGGATTGATCTCGAAAGTGATCTGTTGGCCTCGAGGTTGTTATCGGAGATTCTTTATGAAAGAAAAATGACATTGGCGGTTGGGGACGTACTATTCCCAATTTTTATAGCGGATGCAGTGAAAGTAATAGTCAGGTGGCTTTTTTCGTTCGGACCTTATGGTAAAGTGGTTTTTCTTCTAGGAAGCCAGACCTCTGGCGATACTTTTTGGAACTACAACCAAAAATATGTTGGTGACCTTAAATTAAAATATGACTTAAAAATTGCTGCAAGAAGCATACCTAAGGATTTTGAAAGAGAAATTGTGAGTAGTAATTTAGGCTTTACTTTGAATGAAACATACGGCTGGCTAAGAAATAACTGGCCCAAACACCCGGCGCCGGCGACGGAGACGAAAGAAGACAAAAAAAAGATTGTTAAAATCAAGAAGCCGTCCTTCAGGAAATTTAAGACCGTAATTCTGGCACTTTTTCTCCTTTTAGTGTTTCCTTTTGTTACCGTATTAATAAGTCTGCTTATTACTTTTATAGCATACAAAAGTTTTGTAGCAGGTAATGACGGTTTTTCTCAAAATTCTTTTTTGTTGGCCCGGACTTTCGCCGTAGTCTCAGAAAAGACAAGTAAAGTTTTTAGCTACATTCCGGGGTTTCGTTTAATTTACAAAGAAACAGAATTTGCATCAGTTTTCACAGAGCAATCCGATACCATCGGAACTCATGCTATACCTGTTGTCAAAGATACAACCAAACTGTTTGAAAGTGTATTCGGGGATCAGGTTTACGACTCGACCAACCAGTCCCGCAAAATTGAATCTGAGGTGGAATTTCTTTACAATGACGTTCTATTAACAAAATCGTTGACAGATAACGCCTCAGAACAAAACATTATTCTGGCAAAAAAAATATTGAGCAAAATTGATTTTGAGCGGTTTATCAATCTAATTTCAGAGTGCCGGATTCTCGCCGCCAATGCTCCCGAACTCCTGGGACAAGATAAAAGTAAAACGTATTTGGTTCTTTTTGAAAACAACATGGAACTAAGGCCTACGGGTGGTTTTATTGGTTCTTTTGGATTACTTACTTTTGACAGCGGGCGTCTTACCGATCTTACCGTTAACGATGTTTACTCTGCAGACGGACAACTTAACGGGCACGTAGAACCCCCGGCCCCGATTAAAAACTATTTGGGCGAGGCAAATTGGTGGTTCAGAGATTCCAACTGGGATCCCGATTTTCCGACTTCGGCCAAAAGGGCGGAATGGTTTTTGGACAAAGAAATAAGTAAACAGGTTGATGGGGTCGTAGCAGTAGATCTATTTCCGATAAAGGAAATGCTTAAAAATACCGGCCCGATATTTTTGTCTGATTACAATTTGGACATTACCTCAGATAATTTATACGAAAAAACACAAAGTGAAGTAGATAGCAGTTTTTTCCCGGGGACCCACAACAAAGCTAGTTTCCTGACCGCTCTTTCACGAAGTCTTTTGGCTGATTTTAGCAGCCTAAAGACAAACCAAAAAGTAGACATGCTCAGAACTTTTTATGCAAGCCTTGACGAACGTCACATTCAAGTATATTTACACGAAAACGTTTCACAAGATGCTTTCTCAGCACTCGGCTGGGACGGAGCTGTGGCAACACCTACTTGCGGAACAAGTTGTTATGCCGATCTGGTAGGTGTTGTTGAGGCAAACGTTGGTGATAATAAAACAAATTATTTTATTCAGAGAAATATCAACCTTGACGTAACTCTCGGCGCAAGCGAAATAAATCACAAATTGACACTATCCCTTAAAAATCCGGCCAACCCCGCACTCGGGCCCTCGGGCAGATATAAGGCTTATGTGAGGATTTTGGTTCCTGACGATGCATCTACAGTTTCTGTTATAAGTTATAATGCCGGAGTTCAGGAAACGTTATCTCCCGAGTTGACTGAGGTGAGGGGTCATATAGAGATAGGCGTACTGGTGGATCTTTTGGCCGGTGGCGATAAAAACATAGAATTTTCCTGGACATCGGGGTCGGAAGAAACAACTCATTTGGCGAATTACGGCCTGTATATTAGAAAACAGGCGGGTACCGATTCCGACCCGATAAATATTATTATTGAGGGCGGTGGAACACAGTCCAATCCTGACCCGAGGTTTGCCTTGACCAGGGAGGGTTCTTACAGTTATAATACAACCTTGGCACGGGATTTGTTCCTGCGCCTCGCTTGGTAATATGGACAAATTTACGCTAAAAGCAGAAGTTAGGAAAATTTCCGGCAGAAAGGTAAAAAATCTCCGCAGAGAGGGGATTCTACCTGGAAATATTTCCGGGAAAAAAATAAAGTCCGAGGCTGTTCAGGTTATATTCAAAGATTTTGAGAAAGTTTACAAAGAGGTAGGGGAAACGGGTCTTTTGACTCTTGAAATCGGAAAAGAAGAAAAACCCGTTCTAATTCATAATCTTCAGGTTAATCCGGTTAGCGACATTCCCGTTCATGTCGATTTCTTACAGGTAGACCTTAAAGAAAAAGTTGAAGCGGGAGTGCCTGTCGAATTGGCAGGTGAAGCCCCGGCGGAAAAGCAGGCAATAGGCACAGTTGTCCAATACCTTAACGAAATTAAAGTTGAGGCCCTTCCAACGGATCTCCCTGAGAAGTTTGTTGTGGATACGTCTGAATTATCCGATGTTGATCAATCAATCTTAGTAAAAGACCTGAAGGTTGATCGAAGCAAGGTTGATATTAAAACAGGAGCGGATGAAATTGTTGTTAAAGTTGAACCTCCTCAAAAAGAGGAAGTTGTTGCTCCTCCACCCCCCGCTGAAGGAGAAGTTCCTGCCGAGGGATCCGTACCTGCTGAGGGAGAAGTGCCAGTTGAAGGTGAGGTTCCCGCTGAAGGTGCCCCTGCTTCGAAAGAAGAACCTCAAAAATAATTTTATGAGTCTTGAAAACGGCTTTTTGCAAGAATTAGATGGAAGGGATCCTGACGGATTTGTAAATTCAATGGACAGAAGAAGTCTTATCCAGACAATTAAGGATTTATTGTTATCATCTAAAAAACCTACTACAGACTTTCGGAACTTGCCTGATGACATTCTAGGCCAGGAGGAAGACGGAGAGCATTAAATTTACTTCACTTTTGAATAGTTGGGATCGATTTCTTTTACTTTATCTATTCTTCCTATTTCCATCCAGCCGGGAATATAATCCGGGTTTTTATTTAGAAAATCTTGCCAGAATTTATCGTCGGAGTTTATTTGGACTTCAGCACCTAAGACTTTTTTGGGAGACTGAAAACTTTCTATGTTTACTGCGGAGAGAAGCAAAACAAGAAGCGCAGCAACAAAGATGAAGAGTTCAATGGCGGCCTTGTTGACCCGTTTGGCAGACATATGTTAATGTAGAGTATGGACCCAAATAATCAAAATCCGCAAGGGGAAGATGGTGGAGTAAAGAACCCCGGACAGGATTTGCAAAACCCCGTTAAACAGGATGTTACCGTTCCGCAGCAGCCGGTACCCGTGGAACAGCCCGTTGTACAGAACCCACAGGCACAGGAATCTCCGTCAGTGATTCCTTTAGAGACCGCGTCACCCCCTCCGGCTGAAACAGTGACTCCTGTGCAGGAAAGTCCAAAGAAAAAATCACCTTTATTGATAATAGCGATAATTTTGGCATTAGTTGCTGTTTTGGCAGTTGCGGCGTATGTTTTTGGTGCAAAACTTCTTTCACCTCAGCCAACCCCAACGACGGTGGCCACATTTACACCAACCATTATTCCGGCCGCTACTCCGATAGAAGTACCGACAGCAAGCGGTTCCGGAAGACCAATTTCAACAGCGTCCCCATCTGCTAGTCTGACCGCAAGCCCTACTGCCAGCCCAACAGCAAGGCCTTCAAGTTCTCCAACTGCGGCCCCTTAAGTTTTAGGCCACTCGGAAGTAATCAGAAGCTCATTATTCCCCATTTCGTGCCAGATTTGTTCTGTGACAAAGGGCATAAACGGGTGGAGAAGTTTAAGTGAATTGACAAGGACTTTTTCCAGAGTAGGTTGGGCTTCTTTGCGTCTGTCCTTGGTTTTTTCAATATAGACATCGGCGAACTTATGCCATACAAAATCATATATTTTTTCAGCGGCTTCGTTTAAACGGAATTTGTTCAAATCTTTTGAAACATTTTTAATTGTTTGTTTCAATTCGCTTAGAACAAGTTCATCGTCGGCATTTTTTGTGGCTTTTTTAACGGATTGACTTGAAGTGACAAACCTGGCGATATTCCAAATTTTGTTTGCAAATTTTCTCTGACCGTTAATCTTTTGTTCATCAAGGGTGATATCGTTTTCAATAAGCCCTCCCCAAACAAGCCCCATCCGTAAAGAATCAGCACCATATTTTTCGGTCATCTCAATTGGATTTATGACATTCCCTTTGGACTTACTTATTTTTTGTCCTTCGCGGTCCCTGACAAGCCCATGGATAACAACTTCTTTAAACGGAACTTTTCCGGTTGCATAAACCCCGAGCATAATCATTCTTATCACCCAGAAAGGTAGTATATCGTAGGCCGTTTCCATAACACTTGTCGGATAAAACTTTTCAAAATCGCCGGATTTTCCCGTTTGTAAAGTGACGAATGGCCATTGACCCGAGGAAAACCAGGTATCAAACGTGTCCGGGTCTTGCGATAAAACTTTATTGTTGCAACTTGAACATTCGGTCGGAATATCTCCGTCGGTGATTGTCCATTCCAAACACTTCTCGCATCTCCAGGCCGGAATTCTTATTCCCCAGACAATTTGACGGCTTATATTCCAATCTTTAAGGTTTTTTAGCCAATTAGTTGCTATCTTCTCGTACTTTTTAACGGCAAACTTGACTTCCTTGTTTCTTACTGACCCAAGAGCTTTTTTAGTTAAACTTTCTACCTTTATATACCACTGTTTGGAAACCATGGGTTCGATTAAGCCGTGATCCTTGTAGCAAGTGCCTACCGAATGGTGAATGACGTCGATTTCCTTTATCTTACCTGCAGCCTGTAAGTCCTTTACGACTTCAGCTCTTGCCATTTCCGCTTTCAGACCGATGTATTTCTCGGGAGTACCTGTCATACGACCTTTTTCATCAATTACGGATATGATGGGGAGTTTGTGGGTTTGCCCGATCTCGAAATCTGTAGAGTCATGTGCAGGTGTAATTTTAAGAGCCCCGGTTCCTAGGCTTATATCTACAAGATTATCATCAATTATGGCAACGTCGCGGTTAATAAGCGGTATTTTTGCGTTTAATCCGATTAGTTTAGTGTATCTTTTATCCTTGGGATTAACGGCAACCGCAACGTCTGCAAATATTGTTTCGGGCCGGGTTGTGGCGATTGTGATCGTACCGTAATCCAGATAGTAGAAATTATCATCGCGTTCGACGTAATCTACCTCTAGTTGCGAATAGGCAGTACCGCAGCGGGGACAATAATTTACAATTCTTTCACCCCGATATACCAACCCGTCGTCGTAAAGTTTCTTAAAGGTTTTATACACGATTTTTATAATTTCGGGATCAAGTGTGTACTTAAATCTACTCCAGTCACAGGAGGCACCGAGTTTTTTGAGTTGGGATTCCATTAATCCGGTATTTTCCTGAACATAATCCCAAATCATTTTATATAAAGTATCGCGGTCGTAATCGAAACGGCTTTTTCCTTTTTCCCTTAGTTTCTTTTCAAAAACGAACTGGGTTTCGATTCCTGCGTGATCGCTTCCCGGAAGCCAGAGGGTTGGTTCCCCTTTCATTCTGTGGTAGCGGATTAAGATATCCTCAATGGCGACAAATCTGGCATGTCCGATGTGAAGGGGATCATTGGCATTTGGAGGGGGCATAATGATAGTAAACGGGTTATTACCATCATGTTTTGGAGAAAAGGCGCCGGAGTCTTCCCATTTTTTATAAATATCACTCTCGTATTTTGTGTGATCGTACTGGGGTTCCATGCCTAATATTGTAACATCAATCAGTAATCTTTGCGCTTGGATTTCGATCGATTTTATCAACTTCAACAAACTCTCTACGTTTGGCTTTAAAATATGCAGCTATTCCAATCATTGCAGCATTATCACCCGTAAGTTTCCTGGAGGAGGGAAATAAGACTTCAATTCCTGTTTCCTTACCCAGTTTTCTTAAACGTCTTCTAAGTTCTATGTTTGCTGAGACGCCGCCTCCAACAAGAAGAGTAGTAAATTTAAATTTCGAATTTCTAATTACGTGCGAACAAATACGGATCAGGTGAGTGAAAGCGACATTTTGGAAGCAAGCCACAAGATTAATAATTTTCTTTTTAGTTAAAGGTTTTTCGGATTCTACCAATCGAGAGAAAGAGGTTTTTAATCCCGAGTAGGTAAATATTTTCCTTTCTTCTTGACCGGCTATTGGGATGGGTAATGAATAATCTTTTACATTTCCACCACGTGCGAACTCTTCTAAAATAGCCCCGCCGGGGTATCCCAGCCCCAACATCCTTGCCCCTTTATCCAAAGCTTCGCCGAGTGCATCATCAGTTGTTTGTGCCAAGGTTTCGTAAGACCCAATTTTATTAATTTTTACAAGAATTGTGTTTCCACCGGAAACGACTAGGCCTAAGGCGGGATACTTGATTCCCGAGATAAGATTCTCATGATTTAATAAGGAGCTCAACACATGTCCCTCAAGATGGTTTACCGCAATTAATTTCTTGTCGTACTTTGTAGCCAGTTTTTTGGCTCTGTCGATTCCGACGCCGAGTGCGATTGAAAGCCCCGGTCCGACAGTCACTGCAATTACATCTAATCTTTCGGTTTTTAATATTTTTAAGGCTTTATCTATAACCCAATCGATTCGTTCCTCGTGCATTCGCTGGGCGAGAGAGGGCATTACTCCGCCAAATTTAGCATGGGCGCTTGCCTGGGACCAAATAACGTTACTTAGAATTTTTGTATCTTCTGTTACAGCTACGGCTGTCTCATCGCACGATGTGTCGATTGATAGTATTTTCACTGCGCGACCCCCCAAGAAATAATCCTCTCATTTTCCTTATTTCCAAACTCCAATTTTACCCAAAGAATGATTGCTTCATCATCAAATTCACGGATCGCACCAGAAACCCTATCGGCCCATTCAATAGAGATTACAGATTTATTTTTGATCAGATTCTCAAAACCAAGAGCTCTTAGCCCGTCCGATTTTTCGAGACGCCAAGCATCAAAATGGTAAAGAGAGTGTTTGGTATTAGGTATTAAGTATTGATTCTCCAAAGCGAAAGTGGGGGAGGTAACAACTTCGGTTATTCCTATTGCCCGGGCCAGGCCTTTTGTAAAAATAGTTTTTCCTGTACCCATATCTCCCTGAAGAGCGAAAACAATCGCACGCTTGCCTTTTTGGACTTCGTATTTTTGCCAGATTTCCTTGGCCAAATTTTGGGTAGATTCCTCACTTTTAGTTAGAACTTCATTTTTGTTGCTGAATTTAATTTTCCCCTGACGAAGCGTAACGGTATTATCAAGAGTTGTATCAATGACAGTAGACGGTTCATTGTGGGGAAGTTCACCGGCGTCAATTATCAAGTCTATTAAACCTTTTTGCTTACCGCTGATATTTTCCAAAATGTCGGATATCTTATACGGACGTTTTTTATAACTGGCATTTGCACTAGTTGCTGTAATGGGTTTGCCGTATTCCTTAACAATATTGGTGGCCAATTTATAGTCAGGAATTCTGATTCCGAGAGTTCCGTCCTCGGATTCAACTCCCTTGGCAACTTTGTGCTTTCCGCTTGAAATAATGGTTAGGGGTCCGGGAAGGAATTCTCTATAAAGATTTCTGGCAGTAGAATTCAATTTAACATATTCCTCCGCCATTTTCAGATCCGTCACGGCAATGGAATACGGTTTCCCGAAAGGCCTATCTTTATATTCGGTAAGTTTTTTGACTGCCTCGCGGTTTGTAGCATCAGCCCCAATTCCGTATAGAGTTTCAGTCGGATAAACGACCAGACCGCCGGTTTTTAAAACCTTGATAGCAACCTTGACCGCCCCTTTATCACTTTTGATTATCTGCATGCAGCAATTGTATCAATTTTGAAGCTAAATTGCTGGTCCTGTACCACGGAGATAAACGGCAGCCCAGGGCCTGTAGTTACTTATGAATGTTTTTTGGAAAATAGTTTGGCCGCCTCTATTTACCACATAGTTAAATTTAACCGTAGCCCCGGCCGCGCTGAAATCTGTTTGTTTAAGAGTTCCGGCCGGGAGAGTGGGATCATCCTGGTAAACCGTCGGAAGAGCGGGTGTAACATTTGAAACAACAGGTTTAGAGGCTGTTGCTACTCTTCCGTCGCTGGTACCATATAATTCGAAGACCAACGAATAATTTTTAGGATTAGCCACAGCCTCGATTAAAATATAGCCTGGCGTGTCATTTATAAATTTTAAATCCGGCGAGGGGGCATAAACTGTTGCATCAAATCCGGGTGGAGAATCCTGTTCATAATAACCTACTCTATAGGCGTGAGCAGCCCGTTCGACAATCGGTAAACCGGCGTTAAGAAGTGCCCGAAAAAGGGTAGTTGAAACTTGGCACACACCGCCGCCGTCGCCTAAAATAGTTTTGCCCCCGGAAATTATATACGCCTGCTGGTATCCGGTAAACGCCGATACATCCCCTAAGGCGTCATTAAAAGAAAAGGTGTCTCCCGGCTTAACCAATGTTCCGTTGATTCTACTTGCGGCGAGGACTACGTTGTGAACCCTGCCCGGAATTGAGTGAAAGTAGATAGAGGTACCACGCCCTATTAATTCTTTAATTCCAAGATTGTTTATACTTTCGGTTGAAACTTCCGATGGGGTTCTAAAGACCGGAATATTGAGAGCGACGATTTTATCAGTCCCGTTCTCGATTTGGCTAAGGGCGACGATAATTTGGTTTTTAAAATTTTCGCTATCAATCCGAATACCATCGAGAGCCGGTTGGAACTCGGTTACTCGGCCGTTTTCGAAAATAAACTTGGGATTTTGCGGGTCGCGGTTAACCTTGGCGGAAAAGTCCGGAATCAGCGCTTCTATTGATTGGTCATTATATCCGGTTCCGGTATCGAGAAGTTTAATTAAATCTTTATCGGCCAAGGTATAGGTATTGTATTCAAATTTCAATTGTAACGACCTACCTATGTATTTTTCCGCACGCTTTTTGAGTTCGTCGGCCGCGTTTTGACTGAGAGTGTGATCAACTGCATTAATCGGTATTTCTATATCACCGGTTCTAACAAGTGACAGATTTTCCCCGATTACCGCTCTTAACGTAATTGAGTCCACCTCTGTCCCGGCGGCACCCTTATCAATTGTTATGGCACCGTTGGTAGGTGTAATGGAGGGTTCTACGGGGTCTTTCGAGACTTGGCCGGAAATAACCGAAATTATTTTATCCAGTTTACCTTCGTCCAGATTAACGGCGAGACCAATGTTTATGGGCTTAAAAAGGAGGTTAATACGTTCTGAGATATCGTAGAAAAAGTTTCCGGTTCTGGTTAAATTAAAAGCTCTTTGCACCGAGTACGTAAAGTTGTATGAAAAATCAATATTTTTGGTATCTATGTTGAAAGTCTGACCGGCATCGGTTAACTGGATTTTTTGCGGCACATTAATATTTGAAGACAGAAAAGTGGTGGCTTCATTAACAGATAGCCCTCCGATTTCAACGCCGGCAACACTAGTATTTGGATAAACCTTACCCGTGAATAGTAAAAAATAGATAGCAAAGACGCCCAGAATTGCTGTGATGAGAGAAAGCCCGATCCAGGCGAATATTTTAACCCGTTTTTTATTCAAATGCAGTATCGATCTTCTCACACCGATATGATACCATTTAGAAAGGATAGAGAGCCAAGAGATAAGCATGCCACCAAAAAATATTTACCAAAACGATCCATCTTTTAGTTCGCCGCCGGTAGCTCAGATCCCCGTTGCGGGGGTTTCGGTACAACAGACACCTTCACCCGTTGTTAAAGCTAAAAAACATTTTCCTAAGGCATTAATATTTATAGCTGTCGGTTTGATACTTGTTATAGCTGCTCTATTTGTGGTCCGGCAACTGATGAGTTCGAAGAGCGGTACATCAGGACAAATAACCTGGTGGGGTCTTTGGGAGGATCCGGCCATAGTAACGCCGCTTATTACGGAGTATCAGGCGTCTCACCCGGGGATCAAGATCAATTATATTGAACAGTCACAGCAGGACTATCGGGAAAGACTGACGAATTCATTGGCAAAAGGAACAGGACCGGATATTTTTACCTTCCACAATTCTTGGGTACCGATGTTTAGGAATGATCTAGACAGCCTTCCTGCAAATGTAATGAATCCTGCGGATTATGTAAAAACTTTTTACCGTACAGCATCGTCGGATTTATCTACTGGAAATTCAATTGTCGGGATACCGCTCGGGTACGATGCTCTTACGCTTTACATAAATGAGGATATTTTTAATGGAGCGGGTGTGTCTCCTCCTGCCACATGGGATGAACTAAGGGCTTTGGCAATAAGACTTACAATAAAAAATGATCAGGGTGCGATTGTCCAGGCGGGGGTTGCCCTGGGAAGAACCGAAAATGTGGATCACTGGCAGGAAATATTGGCGCTTATGATGATTCAGAACAACGTCGATCTGGCGAATCCTACCGGTAAAAACGCCGAAGGAGCTCTTACATTTTTCACTCATTTTTCTTCGGTTGACGGAGTGTGGGATGCTACACTTCCTCCTTCCACACAATCGTTTTCGGCAGGGAAACTTGCCATGTATATAGGTCCGTCGTGGCGCTATTTTGAGATTAAGCAAGCAAATCCAAACCTGAAATTTAAAACAGCTCCCATTCCTCAGCTTCCCAAAGATAACCCAAGTCAGCAAGACATTACGTATGCTACATACTGGGCGCAGGGTGTTTGGGCAAAAAGTCCTAGTAAGGCTGCAGCCTGGGATTTCTTAGGATTTCTAAGCACGCAAGATTCTTTGCAGAAGATGTATCAAAACGCAACAGCTGCCAGGGGACTTGGGGAAGTTTACCCAAGGATCGACATGGCACAACTTTTAACCGATCATCCGATTCTTGGGTCAATAACATCACAGGCTCCGGGTGCCCGGAGTTGGTATCTGGCTTCCCGCACATTTGACGGACCAACGGGCATTAATACTCAACTTTCAAATTATTTTGGCGACGCTGTTAACTCAGTTGCCGATAATAAGGAGTCTGTAACCCAGGCCCTTGCTACGTGCGCGCAAGGGGTTGCCCAAGTACTTGCCCAATATCGCCTTGTGGTCAAATAATGCATAGTCTTTACCCGATTGCTTCAGATAAATCCAAAGATAGGAAAATGTTGGGAAAGCCGGAAAAACTTAGCATATACTATCACGATCTGTTTGACTTTCCGCTTACATTTGCAGATCTTATTAAATGGGAACCGTCAAAATACCTGTTGCTAAGACAGTATAAAATTCCTGTTATTTATCAAAATGGTTACTACTTTTTGGACGGGAGGGGGGGCTTGGTTTATAAAAGAGCACTTCGAAACAGGATTTCTGCAAAGAAAATGGAAATTGCCAAAAAAGCTGCTAATACACTTTCTCTGATCCCGAGTATAAAAATGGTAGCGGTGACGGGTTCACTGGCAATGAGCAATGCCGCGGACGAAAGCGATATAGACCTTTTTATAGTTACCCATAGAAATCTTCTCTGGACAACCAGGATCTTGTCCTATTTTGTTTTGAAAGTTACCGGCTTTAAATTAAGGAAGGCTGGTGACGCCAACGAAAAAGATAAATTGTGTCTGAACATGTGGATGGATGAAAAAGATCTTGTCTGGAGGAAAGGCGATAGGAATCTGTATACGGCTCATGAAATAGCTCAGGTTTTGCCGCTGGTAGATAAGGATGGTATTTACGAAAGATTTTTGCATAAAAACAGGTGGATTTTAAAGTATTGGCCAAATGCTGTAAAAATCGGGGAGCAGGAAGAAGGGGGCAAGAAGCACGTTTTTAAAAACCCTATTTTTTTATTAGTTGAAAAAATTGCATTCAAGTCTCAATACGGATTTATGAAGTCTAAAATGACAAGAGAGGTGGCTACTCCGACCCGCGCCGTCTTCCATCCGCAAGACCTCGGGAAGCTTGTAATCTCACGTCTCGGCTCTTGACAAGGCACAACACAGCCTTTAGAATAGCACTCAGCTAGTTAGAATGCTAAGCAATTAGCATTTATTTTTTCGAAAAAATGACAAAACTAAACCTAAAACCAACCGCGGGATATCTTCTTATCGAACCTCTTGAAAAAGAGGTTAAAACAGCTTCCGGAATCTACCTTCCCGACACGGCCGGAGAAAAACCCCAAAAAGGAAAAGTCTTAGCAGTTGGCGCCTCCGAGATCACGGAAAAAGGAGTAAAGAGAGCCTCGCCCGTAAAAGTTAACGACATTGTCATTTACAAAAAGTGGGGCGGAAATGAAGTCAAAGTCGGAAATATTGAATATCTTTTCGTAAAATTTGAGGATGTTTTAGCTGTTGAAACAAAATAAACATGGCGAAACAATTAAAATTTTCCAACAAAGCCAGAGAAGCGCTTTTAAAAGGAATTGATACTGTAGCTAAAGCCGTGGTGACCACTCTTGGCCCCAAGGGAAGAAATATCGCCCTCGATAAAAAGTGGGGTGCCCCAAACATTGTTCATGACGGGGTGTCTGTTGCAAAAGAAATCGACCTTCCGGACCCTTTTGAAAACATGGGTGCACAACTTGTTAAAGAGGCTGCGAGTAAAACCAACGATAATGCGGGAGACGGAACTACAACATCAACTCTTCTGGCTCAGGTTATGACCCAAAAGGGAATGGCCAAAATTAATGCTGGCGCCAACCCAATGATTGTCAAAAAGGGCATTGAAAAGGCAGTTGAAGCCGTGACAGCGGAACTCAAAAAAATGGCAAAACCCATTAAGAATAAAGAAGAAATTGCGCAGGTGGCCGCAATTTCCGCCGGGGATACCGAAATTGGAGCCAAGATTGCCGAAGCGCTTGATAAAGTCGGCCGTGACGGTGTTGTCACTGTTGAAGAAGGAAAAGGTTTGACCATAGATATTGAATATAAGGAAGGAATGGAGTTTGACAGGGGTTATGCTTCAGCATATTTTGTAACCAATCCTGATAAGATGGAAGCTGAAATTGAAGGGGCATACATACTTATCACGGATAAAAAGATTTCTGCGATTCAGGATCTTCTTCCTTTCCTGGAAAAATTTGTAAAAGTTTCCAAGAATTTGGTAATTATTGCCGACGAAATTGAAGGAGAAGCTTTAGCCACCCTGGTGGTAAATAAACTCCGGGGAACTTTTAATGTTTTGGCAATTAAAGCCCCCGGGTTTGGTGACAGAAGGAAAGAAATGCTCGAAGACATTGCGGTTCTAACCGGCGGGACGGTAATATCGGAAGATACTGGACGCAATTTTGAATCCATTGAAGTGACGGATTTGGGACAGGCAGATAAAGTTTGGGCAGACAAGGATAACGCCAGACTGATCGGTGGTAAGGGTGACAAGGGAGCAATTGATGCCAGAATAGGCTCGATTAAGAAGCAGATAGAGGTTACAGATAGTGATTTTGATAAGGAGAAGTTTGAAGAAAGGTTGGCAAAACTTGCTGGCGGAGTCGCCCAGATAAACGTTGGAGCCGCTACTGAAATTGAACTTAATGATAAAAAAGAAAGAGTAAAAGATGCGGTTGGAGCTACAAAAGCTGCAACTGAGGAAGGGATTGTTCCGGGTGGCGAAACGGCGTTTCTCAGAGCCCGAGGTGCCGTAAAGAAACTCAAGGTTGAGAAAGGTGACGAACAAATCGGGGTTGATATTGTTTGGGAGGCACTCGAGGAACCGATTAAGTGGCTATCCAAAAATGCCGGGGAGGATGGGGAAGCGGTTTTGAAAAAAGTGTTGGCAAGTAAGGACAACGATTACGGATATAATGCCCTGACAGGGGAATACGGATCAATGACAAAATTTGGAGTGATAGACCCCGTAAAGGTAACCAGAAGCGCACTCCAAAATGCAGCCAGCGTTGCCATGATGGTCCTTACAACCGAGGGACTTGTGACAGATATACCCGAGGAAAAGAAAGAACCCGTAATGCCACAAGGCGGAATGGGCGGAATGGACTATTAATGTGGAGTGAGGCAGAAAAATTTCTTCTCAAAGACAAACATATTGCACCCCTGATTAAAAAGTGGGGGCGTTGTACAATAAAACCCAGAGTTCATACTGATTACTATCAAGGTTTGGTGAGTGCAATAATCGGACAACAGCTTTCCGGCCGGGTAGCGGATGTAATCGAAGGACGGCTAAAAGCTAAGGTTAAAGGGAGGCTAACCCCCGATAAAGTATTGGCCCTAGCAGATGACGAACTCAGAAATTGCGGAATGGCCTGGAGCAAAGTGAGGGCAATCGAGGATTTGTCTATAAGAGTAAAAAACAACCAACTTCATGTAAATAAACTAACGGAAAAGTCCGATAGTACGGTCAAAAGTGAACTCTTGGCAGTGAAAGGAATTGGCCCGTGGACTGCGGACATGTTTCTTATGTTTTCTTTGGGACGTCCTGATATTTTTCCGGTCGAGGATTTGGGAATTAAAAATGGTTTCGAAAAAGTCACAGGAAATAAGTTTGATAAGGTGACTTCTGCCAAGTTTGCCGAAAAATATTGGAAACCGTACCGTACGGTCGCTTCATGGTATTTATGGCGGAGTCTTGAAAACAATTAGATTTGTGATAGATTGGGCTTCATGATGGAGAGAAAAGAAAAAACCGAAAAACACGGAGTTATCTTTGCTTTATTTGACGGTCAGAAATTACAGCTTGAGAAAAGAGTGGAAATAGGAGACCCGTATTATGGATATACTATCGTTCCTGGAGGTAGTCTTAAATCCGGAGAAACTGTGGAAGAAGCTCTCAGAAGAGAAGTTCGCGAGGAGTATGATGTGAGAGCCTTGAGCTACAAAAAACTGGGAATAAATTTTGCAGTAGAGCCTGACGGAACATTGAATTTGAGACATGTATATTTGGTAACAAAATGGAAGGGAAAATTGTCTAGTCCCGAGGGACGAAATATTCATTTCGAGACAACTTTTGGGAAAGCAAGAGTATTGTGTGGACACCCGGTTACTCAGCAAATATTAGATCTTGTCGAGAGAGGTTTATCTGCTCAGGACCATTAGGGGATTAAGGGAGATTCCGTTTTGATGAATTTCCAGATGAAGATGCGGCCCCGTTGAGTGCCCCGTTACTCCAATTTTCCCGATTTCGGTATCCATACCGACAGTTTCGCCGGTTTTAACCTCAATTTTAGAAAGATGGGCGTAGTAAGATTGAAGACCGTTTATATGGTTTAATACCACCAAATTTCCATAGCCTGAAATGTCCCAGCCGGCGTAGGCAACAACACCGGGCATGACGGGTTTTATGGGTTCTCCTATTTGTCCGCCAAGGTCAATTGCCGGGTGGAAAAAGCTGTATCCCTGGTTGATTTTTACGGGCTCTACGGGATATTGCATACCCTTTTGTGTAGTAAGGGTTGTTTGGGGCTGAATTACGGTTTCATCAGCCTGCACCTGAATGTTGGTGCTTTGGGGGGCAAAACCGGCCAAAACGGCCGTAAAGACAAAACCTGTGGCAAAGATTTTCCTGATACTTTTATGATCTGCGAAGTACCTGACAAGACGTCCGACAAAGGTGCCGGTTCTATATTTTTTGTTTACAAAAGCCTTTGTAGGCAGGATCGGCTCGGCCAAAAGAGGCTTGCGCCTTTTAACCAGCTTGACGTGAAGCTGGAGGCGGTACTTAGGCAGTTCAAGGCTAATTTTTCTCATAAAAAATCCCGCGAATTGCGGGATGAGTCGCTATTCTAACCCATGAAAAGACTGAAAGTCAAGTTTAGAAGAGGACAGATTTCTTAAGGGTTTTTTGGAGGCCGGAGCGGGAATCGAACCCGCGCGATAGAAGTTTTGCAGACTCCCGCGTTTCCACTTCGCCATCCGGCCAGGTGCTTGTATTTTACCATTCATTAGATGAATGGCCAAGTTAGCTTATCACGCGAGTGTCAAGCCTTGCTTCACCTATACCATATGATACACTCGGATCGAAGTGAAGATAGCCAAAATTGTAATTATTTCGCTCATCTCCCTAACGGCCCTGATTGTTGCAGTCTTTTTTTTGATTGGATATTTCAGAGAGAAACCTGGCGGCGTATTTATTGATACCAGCCCTGTTTCAGACGTTTACGTTAACGAAAATTTGGTGGGCAAAACTCCATACACAAGCGCTTTCAAGGCGGGGGAGATAATGCTTAAATTAGTTCCTGACTCAACCGGGCAAAATCTGATTGCCTATGAAACAAAAATAACACTTGTTCCCGGCATACAAACCATTGTAAGGAGAGAGTTTGGCGGGACTGAAGATGAATCTTCCGGAGACGTAATTTCCTTCGACAGAATCGGGGGTGCAGAAACTGGCTTAATTGTAATATCAACACCGGAAAATGCTCAAGTTTCGGTAGACGGCTTACCTCAAGGCTTTGCGCCGTATAAAACTTCGGATATTTCACCCGCCCAGCATCAAATTACAGTCAGGGCGCCGGGCTATACCGACAGAATAATGACAGTAAAAACACTAGTTGGCTTTCGGCTCTCCTTGTTTGCAAAACTTGCCAAGGTTCTTACACCGCAGCCCACACCCACCCCGGTTCCTGTGGTGAAAACTTACGTTCAAATACTTTCTACCCCTACAGGATTTTTGAGGGTCAGATCCGGCCCCGGTACAGCCGGCAGTGAGATTGCTCAAGTCAAGCCGGGGGAGCAATATCTGTTTCTTGACGAAGACGTGGCGACGGGGTGGGTAAAAATTCAGTATGAGGCACCGGCATCTGGTTTACCGAACGGAATTGAAGGTTGGGTGGCAGGACAATATGTTAAAAAGATTACTCAAGTAGAGGAAGCCACTGGGAGTGCAAATCTTAAATAGTATTAAATACCAGTAGCAGAAACGCCGCTATAAAGAACCCAGTAAATAAAGAGGAGCCAAAGTCCGACTGCAATTATAAGGGATCTATCGGTCAAAAGAAGTTTTTCCGGTGTTTCACTTTTACCTTCGAAAATCAAAGACTCATATCTCATTATTCCAAAAATTGTGATAGGAATTGTAGACATTAAAAGCTTATCGATAGTCGTAGTTCGGGAAAGCTCGGCCAGAGCCAACCAAAAAGGAAGTGAGGCTTTTGGGCTTTCAAAAAATGTAAAAAGAGCCCAGCTCATCCAGGAAGCGTTGCCAAACATGGTGACGTAAGAATTAAGAAGTTCCTTTTTGTAAGTTCCTAAGCTTTTTCTGGTAGCGTAGTTAAAATTTTGGGCAATATTAATTTCTGCTCTCCTTTTGCCCGAAGCCAGAAAAAGAGCGGCGGAAATCACGCAAAGCAAAAACCAGGCTGAAAGATGGGCATCAATTGCAAATGCACCCGCGTACACTCTTAATACGAATCCGGCGGCGATGATAATAATATCGAGAATTGCAACATTTTTAAGCCCTGCACTATAGAAAAACTGCATAATAAGGTAGACGACAATAACCGAAAGGAAAAGCGAGTTTAGTCCGCCCAGGATTGCAATAAAGATTGAAGATAGGGCGAGAATAATAGCCTCAATAAGAGCTACGGAAATAGGGAGCGACCCCGAGGCAACAGGCCGGAATTTTTTAGTCGGATGGAGCCTGTCAGCCTTCACATCGAAGACGTCATTAATTAAATATGTAGCCGATGTTACCAGGCAAAAAGCGATAAAAGCCCAGACGACTTTTTCGAATTGCCCCTTGTCAAACATGGTCCCGGAAAGGAAAACCGCGGCAAACAGCGAAAGATTTTTTATCCAATGTACCGGCCGCATAGCCTTGAATGCGCCAATAATTAAGGAGTCTTTTGTTTTTCTGTCAGTTTCGGTCGTGACGTCAGCCATACGATAAGTCCTCCAATTCCAAGGGCCACACCGATCATTGTATAGAGCTTTGTGGCAGTATTCAAATTAAGAGCAAGGAATCCCAAAATTGCTGTGATTCCCCAGTAAAAATATGCTACCTGTCTTTTTGTTAGCCCTGCGTCGAGGAGTCTATGGTGGAGATGCCCTCTATCGCCCCAAACGGGGGATTTGCCACCCGCAATGCGCCTTACGATGGTGTAGCCTGTATCGATAAGCGGAATTCCGAGAACCACCATAAGTGCCCCTACTTTAGTTGTAGAGAGAATTGAAAGAACTGCCAGAAGGTATCCGGCCATAGTGCTTCCCCCATAACCCGGCATAATTTTTTGGGGAAATATATGCCACGGCAAAAATCCTAAGTATGCTCCTGCCGTAATTGCTGCCAGGATTATTACTGGCCATTGAGTGATGTCTGCAGAAAATCTCAGAGAAAGGAAAGCAATGGTTAACGCTGCAATCACAGTTACGCCGCTAAGCTGTCCGTCGACTCCCTTGGCCCCCATATTTACCATATTCATGAGGAAAGTAATCCAAATAAGTGCGAATATGTCCGAAAAAACCCAGATAGTATGAGTAGCCCCTAGGAGGGTAAAGCTGATTTGGGGCTGACTTAAGTTAATTATTCCTCCCAGAGGGTTGGAAATGAAGGAGATTCCGATTCCGGCTGCAATCGGAGCTGCAGCGGCCACAAAACCCAAAGCCAATCGTAGGTAGGGATTGAGATTTAATTTGTCATCTAGCGTCCCCATTACGACTAAAATTGCAGCCCCGATTAATATCCCTACAGCATGCTTATCGATCGGCAGAAAAAAAAGGCTGCTAACCAGGAGCGCCAAAAAAATAGGGATCCCCCCGCCCCTGGGAACAGGGTAGGTGTGGATCACTTTCGGATGCTTATTATGTCTCGGATCATCTATTATTCCGATTTTCCCGGCGAACTTTATTACAAGTGGGGTTGTAAGAAACGCCACAATGGCAGCTACGAGCCAGGGGAGGAGAAAAAGATTACGTAAATTATTCATAGCCGGATTTAAAAAAAGCCTACCAAGAGAATAATCTTAATTATAGTGATGGCCGTTAGCACGGACACGACAACAGTAGAAACGGCCAAAAGTTTTTCCAGAAAAGTGTCCTTAATCCAGGAGCAAAGAAGTAAATTTATTATTGTTATTAGGAGTGATACACCTGGAGTGATAAGAAGGCCAAGCGTATTTGTGAGTTGCGCTTCGCCTGCCGGACGTCCGTAAAAAAGCGGTGCGAGGGGTGGCAGAAAACTTTTAAGAAGAATTAACGTGGCAAGGACACCGAAATTAATTACAATTGCCGTCAGAAAGTAGTTCCTGTAAGGCACTTTTTTCCACATACGCGTCTCCTATTGTACGATACTTCCGGATATTTCCAAAACAGACCAACATTCACTTTTCTGGAGCAAAATTTACCCTTGAATATATATTGGCATTTTCAATTGTGTTGACCAATATATATTTTTGTCTGATTAGGGGCCTTAGTTCTTGGTACGGATTGTCACTGGTTAATATTATGAACCTTGGAGGGTTGGAGGCAATATTTTTGGCTTCCTGTGCCTTTGAGGAATAGTCCAGTATGTGATAATCAACAACGTATTTAATCGGGGGGAGGCGCTTGGCGAGTGCATAGACAGTGGCGGAATCCGGTCCCCACATAAATACACGGTCGGAAACCTCACTTGATGTAGCTAAAAACTGAGCAATTTCATAATTTCTATTGGTGGTGGGGGAAAAACCATTGAAATATTCGGCTTTCGTTTGCCTATGTATTGCAAAATTAATGAAACGCAGATAATAACTGCTCGTCGGATACAGCCAGAATTTATAAAAAACCGGTACAAAAAATGCCAGAGCGAGGGGAATAACAGCAAGAGATTGTTCCAAGCTTTTTTCACTAAAGAATGTAGCCAAAAGAAGTGAAATCGGTGCAATCATCTGAATTAAATAATGCGGATATGGCCGTTCCGAAAGGGTAATTGCAAATAGTGCAAAAAGAGTCCAGAGAGAGAATAAAACAAATTTATTCGAAAGTTTTTTTCGAAATATAAAAATAATTGATGATCCGAAAAGTACGACAAACCCTCGGATAAGAAGTGGCGCATTCCGTACCAAAAATGACTTTTGGACATCTCCCGGTCTGAAACTGCTTAAATAACCGACATTTTGTAAAAATGCGGCTCTGAGGTACTCAGGTAGAGCCCCTTTAAAAAAGTACCAAATAAAAGTTATTAGAAGCGGTGTAGTAAATCCTGCAATAAGCATGGATGTGTCTTTGAATATTTTTCTCCAATTGCCCAGTCCCGTGGTAATTAACCAATAAAAGACGATAACGGGTGCATCAAATGCGGCGGGAATTTTGAAGAGAGTTCCCAAGCCGAAAAAGACCCCAGCCAAAAATATTCCGTTCGACTTGACATCTTTCTTGAGCAGTATAATAAACGCCAAAATAGTAAAAACTATCATGAAGAGTTCGGAATTGATAGTAAGACCCTCAAGAAGTGGAAGTGTTGTCAAAAGCCCGAAAAGAATAGTCGCAATCTTTTGTGCTTTTTGGTTACTTTCAAATAAGAGCTTTGTGAGTTTATAGAAAACAACAACTGTGATAAGACTCCAAAAAGCCAAGATGATTTTAAACCAGAAAAGATTTCCGGCTACAGCTGCTGTCAAATACAAAAGAGGGGGTTTATTGTCGTGGATATCTTTGTAAAGCGTAAGGCCTTGTCTTACCCCCTGGCCCAGAGTCAGATAAACCATCTCGTCGCCGTAATAATAAGGTTCGAAGAAAGAGGGGATTCTAAGAATAAAGACAAGCGCCAGAATTCCGACAAGCCAATTGGGGAGAGAGGGAATACGAAGTTTTTCCGAAAGGATATGAAGTTTATCCCAAACCGATTTCATATATAACCATATTACCATTTCTCTGAGAAATGGCCAAGCTTCGCTTATGGTATAATTTGCCCATATGCAAAGCGTTTTGGTTACCGGGGGGGCGGGATTCATTGGCTCCCACCTTTGCGACTTTTTGGTTGATAATGGTTATAAAGTTATCTGTCTTGACAATCTTCTTACTGGCACAAAGGAAAATATTAAGCACCTTTTGGGTGACCCCAATTTTGAATTTGTCGAAGCCGATATTACAAAACCTCTTGATCTAGACACTTCGGGTTTAGATTGTATTTTTCATCTGGCTTCGCCGGCCTCACCTGTTGATTATCAAAATTATCCGGAAGAAACACTTATGGCCAATTCTACGGGTATATTAAAAATATTAGAACTGGCAAAAAAGATCGCCTCCAAGGTCCTCGTTGCCTCGACATCCGAAGTTTATGGAGATCCTAAGGAGCATCCACAAAAAGAGACATACTTTGGAAATGTAAATACTTTTGGACCTCGTTCCTGTTACGATGAAAGCAAAAGATTTGCCGAAGCCGCAACTTACGTTTATATTCATAAATACAACTTGGACGCGCGGATAGTGAGAATTTTTAATACCTATGGGCCACGGATGCAAAAAGATGATGGGAGAGTTGTTTCAAATTTTATCAACGAATCGCTTTCGGGCGATGTTGTAAGTATCGACGGTGACGGAAGTCAGACCCGGTCCTTTTGTTATGTCGATGATATGGTGGAAGGAATTGTAAAAGCCATGTTTTCTGATGGTACCAAGGGTGAGATATTTAATTTAGGGAACCCCGAGGAATACAAAGTAAAGGAACTGGCTGACAAAATTATTAAGCTTACAGACTCCAAATCCCAAATTAAATACAGCGGAACTTTCAGAAAGGATGATCCCATGAGAAGGCAACCGGACATTACCAAAGCTAAAAAGGTTCTGTGTTGGGAGCCAAAAGTAAATTTAGAAGAAGGTCTTCAAAAAACGATTGAGTACTACAAATTCCTCTAGACTTTTTCGGTTACACGATACTCAATCTCGCAGTTCACGGCTTTCGAAAAATGTCTATTTTGAGAAATGAAGTGAACTAAGAGATATAGTATAGGGTCAATAACTTTACACTTTTTCAGTGACCCTATACTCTATGTATTTGCCCAACATCAGCCGGGTGTGTGCGTCAAGGCCCGGAAGAGCCGAGAAGAAAAATCCTGCAATGGGCATAAGGATAAATTCAAACGGAGTTAATAGCACTCTGAAAAGCGAAACCTTATTCGGCCTTTTGGGTTTATGAATGTTATCAATGATTATCATGATAAGGAGAAACACAAGTGAGACTGTCAGAATGAAGGATGAAAGCTTGGGGACGGTGTAGCCCAATGCGGTTCTTCCGAAAGCCGGGTTAAGAAGAGTGGGGAGAGTCAAACCGATTGTAATAAGAAACCAGTTGACAGGCCAGAGAAAGTGGGCCCAGATAACTTGGAAGAGGCGTGTGGTTTTGTCCCAGAAAGGAATATTGCGGGCCAAAAAATAGCTTTTAATTATCCAGGGATCATCGCTTACACCCCAAGCCCACCTTTGAATTTGCTGGTATTGATTAACTATTGTTTTCCAGAAGGAAGTAGATTGGGCTGCATCAGCCATTAAAGGAAGATAAATTGGCTCAACCTCTATTCCGCCCCCCTTTTTGAAAAAAGCCTTGAAAAATATTCCCCAATCTTCCGGAATCTTATCGGCATCCCAATATCCGACCTCGTAAAGAAGTTTAAAAGACAGGCAATAATTTTGGGCGTTAATCAGACGGTCTTTGCGTGCAAGTTGGGAAAGATTCCAAATTGTCATCAGGGTGTTTGGGACACGCGTAATTGCCGGTATTTCCCAGATGTTGTTGTAGAACATGACGGAAGGTTGCCAAAATGTTTTGTAGCGGTTCGGGTTATCTAAGAATTTGTATGTCAGACAAGCGAAATGCTTGGGATGAAATTTATGGTCTGCATCGCAGGAAGAGACTGTAAAATAGTCAATTTCTAATTTATTCGGATCTATGTAGTTCTCTTTAACCCAAATTGCCGCGAACCTTTCGTTTGAAGCCTTGCCGGAAACCTCTCCCAATTCGAGCTCGTGTACAGTCATGAACATATGCCGAAAAACTCTTGAATATTTGGCTTTCAGCACTTCCCATTTGGCATTCCTATCTTGGATTGTTTCTTTTCCCTCCATGGCCAATACAGGAATTATTTGTTTGGTCGGAAATTCCTGGGCTGCAAGAGAATCGAGTGTTCTTTCAAGAATATAAAGTGGTTCTTTATAAGTTGGAATAATCACAACATGCCGGACTTTTTCCCAATCGGGAAAACCTCTAACATCTCCCATCCAGTCGTAGATTTTTGCGGCCTGTATGCGCGTATGGGAAATAATTGAAGAAACGGCAATTTGAAGGGATTGGTAAAACCAGTAAATGTTGAAAAAAAGTATAAAGTAGGCAACAAATACCGGAAAAACAAAAATTCCCCAGTAGGGAAGAAGAATCAGATTCCAGGAGACAAAGCCGGGCAATATTTCCAGGACGCGCAGAATGCCTTTCTCATGCCTAATTATAAATTCGCGCATATTTAATTTTAACTTAAATGGGGGAAAAGGGACTTTGGTTTAATATTTGCAATAACAGCATCTTTAATTATTGCATTGGTTTCCGGAAGAAAAGGATTTAGCAATCGTCCGATGAAATATAATTCTTGTGTTAAATCAAAAATTAATTTTTTACCGGCTTCTAGGTTAGTCTTGACCAATTTAAACGGCTCAGTTTCGGTAATCTTTGTATCTAATTTTTGGATAAGACTCCACACCATTTCAAGGGCTTTATTGAATTCGAATTTGTCAATTGCCTTGGTATATTCCTCGGGTAATTTTGTAGGTTCCGGACGGGTCCCTTTTTCTAAATATGTCTGCGCAAGTTGCATTGTGCGTGCTACCAAATTTCCGAGCCCGTTTGCCAAATCTCCATTGTAGACCTCCTCGAATTTTTCAAAAGTAAAGTCCGAGTCGTCGTAGGGGTTAATTTTGGCCAGAAGATAGTAGCGGAGGGCATCCGTTCCGTATTTTTCAGCAACTTCAATCGGGTTAATGGTATTCCCTAGGCTTTTACTTATTTTTTGTCCGTTAACAGTTATAAATCCATGGATAAAAATCTGTTTGGAAAAAGGTAATCCCGCCGAAGCAAGCATCGCCTGCCATATGGCGCTTTGTTGACGCAAATTATCTTTTCCCGCAACCTGAATTCCGGGCCAGAAACCTTCGTAATTTTTTATATCTTTCGGCCAGCCGAGAGTGGAAATATAGTTGATGAGGGCATCAAACCAAACATACATTACCTGCTCGGGATCATCCGGTACAGGAATTCCCCAGGGCATCTTACTTTTAAGGCGGGAAATACTGAAATCTTGTAATCCTTCCTTAACGAAAGTTTTAATTTCGTTAAATTTCCCTTTCGGAATCACAAAATCCGGATTTTTCTCGTAAAATTCCAAAAGAGGTTTCTGATATTTACTGAATTTGAAGAAATAATTTTCCTCCTCAATAATTTCAAGTTCTTGGGTGGGGTGGAGGGGGCATTTGCCATCAACAAGCTCTGAATCAGTCTTTTCCAGTTCACAGCCCACACAGTATTTGGTTTTATATGACTTTTTGTAAATGTCGCCGTTTTTATCACAAAGTTTCCAGAATTCCTGGGCTGCCTCGACGTGTTTGGGATCGGTAGTCCTTATAAAGTTTGTATAACTGAGGTTTAAGGCCTTTTTGAGGGCGTCGAATTTGGCCGCATACTCATCACAATATTCTTGGGGATCTTTTTTGACCTCAAGAGCCTTTTTGTAGATTTTTTGACCATGCTCATCCGTTCCGAAGTTAAAAATAACTTCTTCCCCAAGCAGTTTGTGATAACGAGCTACAGCATCTGCCTGGATAATTTCCAACGCAAAGCCAATATGAGGCTCCGCATTCACGTACGGTAGTGTGGTAGTAATATAGAATTTCTTGTCCATGCCCCTATTGTACAGCCTGAAGGGTATTTGAAGCTAGTTCTTTCTCAATTTCTTGATCCTCTCAGCCCAGACGCTGGCCCATTCTTCAGCCTCAATTTTTTTAAGGGCTAGCTTGACCCCTTCCTTTTTGAGTAACCTTCCTGCTTCAGTTATTTCTTTAGAGGTAGCTTGCAGGTTTCTAGTAATATTTTCTTTATCCCTACCCTTTTTCAGCCAGTAGGTGATGGCAAGTCTTTTCACATATCTTGCAAGTTCCTCGTCATCAAAAAAATCTTTCAAAAAAGTTTCAACTTCTTTAGGTTCATCCAAATCATCAATCATCTGAGAAAATGTCCGGAGTAGTTGACGTTTAAGAGAGGGATTCATCTCAAGCTGAAATATAACTCGATACAGACAGCTATTGCAACAATCAAAATAAGATTAAGAATGTTACCAACTCCCAAGTACATTAGGAGAAGAAAAGAAGTTATAGCAATTGTTGCTACAATCCCGCGCCGGCTGTTTGCAAAAATCAGTGAAAAAGTAAAAAGGAGACAGAAGAACATTGTTATAAAAAAGAAGAAAATCGCTCCGAAAGAACCGGGGTCGATAAAATAGATAAGACCCCCAAGAATTGACCAAAGAAAAATTGTAATAAGAAGCGTCGGCAGGAAGTTTTTCCTTTTGAGGGCCTCCTCCCTATGTGAATTCTTTCTTTTACGCATATACTAAGCTGTCTTGGCCATTTAATTTTTTAAATGGTAGAATAGTCTGAATTATGGACCCGATTATTATTCTAATTATAGTATTAGCGGCCTTGGTTATTGTAGCCGTTTTTATCAATAAAAAATTAACCGACTTAAAAGAATCACAAAAACCTTCCGAGGAGCTCCTGGAGTATTTAAAAACCACAAATACCAGGCTAAACGAGCAGACGAAAAATTTCAATGAACGGCTTGACAATGCAGCTAGAGTAATCGGACAGGTGCAAAAGAATATCGGCGAGTTTAGCGAAATCGGGCGGGGAATGAAGGATCTCCAGGAATTTTTGAGTTCGCCAAAACTCAGAGGAAACATTGGCGAACAGGTCTTGAAAGAACTTTTAAAGCAGTTTTTACCGAAAGAATCTTTTAATCTTCAGTACACTTTCAAATCGGGTGAAAAAGTTGACGCTGCCATAAAAACCTCGGGAGGGATTATTCCGGTTGATTCAAAGTTTCCCATGGAAAACTTCAGAAAAATGTCAGGCGGGGGGGACGATGCCTCAAAGAAAATTGCGGGACACGATTTTGAAAGGGATGTGCGAAAACACATCGACGATATTTCGAGGAAGTATATTTTAACTGAGGAGGGGACAATTGATTATGCTTTAATGTATATTCCTTCCGAGTCGATTTATTACGAAATTGTAAACAATCAGGAACTTTTTGATTATGCAGGTCAAAAAAGAGTTCTTCCGGTTTCCCCGACAACTTTTTATGCTTACCTAAAAGCTATTTTAATGAGTTTTGAAGGACAAAAAATTGAAGATCAGGCAAAAGAAATTCTATCCTCGCTTCGTGCTATAAAATCCGATTATGGAAAAGTCGAAGAAAATCTCGGAACCCTGCAAAAGCACTTAACCAATGCTTACAACATGATGGGGAATGTATTCTCTTCATTTATGCAGTTGGGACAGAAAATAACCAGCACACAAAATCTTGGTGGAAGTGCAAAAAAGAAAGAGTTGGATGATAGATAAAACTTCAAACCTTAAATTAAATAGAGAGCAATTGGATGCGATTAAATTTGGCAACGGCCCGCTTCTTATTATCGCAGGAGCTGGTACAGGAAAGACGACAGTTATCACCGAGAGGATTAAGTATTTGATTCTATCCAAAAAGGTAAAACCCTCGGAAATCTTGGCCTTAACTTTTACCGAGAAAGCTGCAAGAGAAATGGAGGAGAGGGTGGATGTAGCTATGCCTTACGGTTACACGCAAATGTGGATTATGACCTTCCATTCCTTCTGCGACCGGATACTTCGACGCGAGGCGCTTCATATTGGGCTTGACCCCAGATATAAATTAATGACGGAAGCAGAGGCGATTCAACTCTTAAGAAACAATATTTTTAAACTGGAACTCAATTATTTCCGTCCTCTGGGAAATCCGACCAAATTTTTAAGCGGAATGTTGCAGCATTTCTCTCGTCTCCAGGATGAGGACGTTTCTCCAAATGATTATGTGGAATGGGTTAAAAAACAAAAAGCGGTAGTAGACGAAGAAAAAATTGAAATTGAAAAATGGCATGAACTTTCCAAGGCTTATAAGGCTTACGACGAGATAAAAGTGAAAGAAGGCTTAATGGATTTTGGGGATTTAATCGTTAAGACCCTTAAACTTTTCAGAGACCGTCCTAATATTTTGAAAGAATATCAAAAACAATTTAAAAATCTTCTTGTCGATGAGTTTCAGGATACAAACTATGCCCAAAACGAATTAACCAAACTTCTTGTGGGAAAAACAGGAAATATAAATGTAGTAGGGGATGACGACCAATCAATTTACAGGTTTAGAGGCGCTGCGGTAAGTAATATTATTCAGTTCAGAAAAAATTTTCCTAAAACTAAAGTTATAGTTTTGACAAAAAACTACAGAAGTACACAGGAAATTTTGGACAGGAGCTACGACCTTATTCAATTTAATAATCCGGACCGGTTGGAAGTTGTTGAGAAAATCGACAAGAGGTTGAAGTCGCAAACATCCAAAGACGGAACCGAAATAAGTTTTATCCACTCGGATCGAGTCGAAAATGAATCCGACCGGATTGCCAAGGAAATCCTTCGACTAATTGCTCAGGACAAGTATGCATATAAAGATTTTGCAATCCTTGTTCGGGCCAATAATCATTCCGAACCGATCGGGAGAGCTCTGGGGCGAAACGGCATTCCTTATCAATTTTTGGGTCCGGGTAGACTTTTCAAACAACCCGAAATAGTTGATCTTATTTCATATCTTAAAGTCCTTTACGATTTTTCCGATTCGGTCGCGTTTTATAGAATCCTTTCTATTGATTATTTTGATATCCCTGGGCGCGACTTAGCGGCGATTGGAAACTATGCGAGAAAATATAATCTGAGTTTATTCGAATCTGCGGAAAAAATTGATGACATTTTTGTAACCCAAAAGGCAAAAGAAACGGTACATAAATTACTCGGAATAATCGGAAAACACCTTAATATGGTCAAAAAGGAGACAGCGGGGCAACTGCTATATTATTTCCTGGAGGAGACGGGACTTCTTCAAAAACTTTTATCTCCGGAGTCCGTAGAAGCGGAAAATGAGGCTAAAAATATCTCCAAATTTTTCGATAAACTTAAAACTTATGAGGTTGATCATGAGGATGCTACTGTCTCGGCGGTTACCGATTGGCTGGATCTTTCAATGGAGCTTGGGGAATCCCCGTTGGCAACAAATGAAGATTGGACAGAGATCAACGCCGTTAATATTTTGACTGTGCATTCCGCCAAGGGATTGGAGTTCCCGGTGGTTTTTATTGTTAACTTGGTCGGGCAAAGATTTCCGACGATGGAAAGGCGGGAGCAAATCCCGATTCCGGATGCCCTCATCAAAGAAATTTTGCCGGTGGGGGATTATCACCTTGAAGAAGAGCGCCGGCTATTTTATGTGGGAATGACCAGAGCAAAAGAAAAATTGATTTTGACTGCTGCTGATTATTATGGAGAAGGAAGGCGTGAGAAAAAACTTTCGCCGTTTATTTTCGAATCCTTGGGAGATAAAGCCGTGTCAAGCGAGAAAATGTTGCCCAAAGTTGACCAATTGTCTTTTCTTGAATACAAACCGATAAAAGCTACCAAGACGGCGGAAAGCGAACCTTTGCATATTGATTATTTATCCTATTCCCAGATCGAAACTTTCCAAACTTGTCCGTTGCATTACAAACTACGTTATATTTATAAAGTTCCGACTCCGCCATCTGGCTCTGCAAGTTTTGGAACCGCAATCCATGCCACCCTGAAAGGTTTTTATGAGGAAGTTGCTTCCGGATCAAAACCAACGGAGTCATTAATGTTTGGTCTGCTCGATAAAAATTGGGTCCGGGAAGGTTATAAAGGCAAAAAACACGAATCGGATTTTTTGCAAAAGGGCAAAGATTATCTGGCGGGTTTTCTAAAATACGGATTTAACCCCAAAATATTACCGGTTGCATTGGAACAACCGTTCACTGTTCCTATTGGCAAAGATCTTAAGATTGGGGGAAGAGTGGACAGGGTTGACGATTTGGGCGACGGTGAAATAGAAATTATCGACTACAAAACCGGCGCAACAATTCCAACCCAAAGAGAGGTTGATATAAACTTACAGCTTTCTTTCTACGCACTTGCTGCAACAAAGATTCCGACAACACCTTTTGGAAAAGCTCCGGAAAAAGTAAAGCTTTCTTTATATTATCTGGACGAACAGGAAAAAATTTCTACAACCAGAACCTCGAAACAGTTGGAGGACGCGGTTACCGAAATTATCAAAGTTCGGGACGAAATAGAAAAATCCGACTTTAAATGCAGCAATCATATGTTCTGCCAAATGGGTTGCGAGTTCTCGCTGTTTTGTAAATCAGAGGGGTAACTTCAAGTCAAATATCCCCAAGTTTCCTTTGACAGGAACTGGGGGGTTTACCTGGCGCAAGTTTCTCAGAAACCAAGACTTAGCCTTGGGATAAACTTTAATGCAGGCATTTTTTTCGTGTTTCTTTTCCATCGGCCCAATGTCATAAAGCTCTACAATACAAAGTGCTTTGCCGTAAGGTTCAATTTTTGGATTTTGCGAGGAACAAATTACCAGATCGCCGCGATAACTCGTGGACCACTTTCTGGTTTCAATAGTTTTCTTGCCTGACGCCACCAGATTAGCCCAGGGTTGCTTAAGGGAAATCGCCTTCATTAATTTTTCGTAATAAACTTAAATCCCTCAGTTGTCGTGTGATGGATAAATAAACCAAATCCTATTCCAGCCACCGCAATCTGCCAAAATAAGTTAGCTAAAAATGTGGCAGTGAGGATTAGAAACAGTCCAAAAAAATCGTGATGGACGTGGAATCTTTTTATATTTACCATTTTTTTGATTTTATTTTCCAGATTAAACAGAGTTGAAGCTAGTTTATAACCGATAGCATAACCGAGCAATGTAAAAATTATCCCGAGGGATAAATATTTGGCAAGATTCATATAAAAGGGAATATAAACTTAGTATAGCAGCCGGGATAGAGAACTTCATAACCACCGAAACTTTTCTTGAAATGGGAAAAACCGAGCCAGCTCTTATTGGGGAAGCGGGGATCATAAACTCCTTCGAAATCAAAAATCTTACAGCCCAGTTTTTTAGCCCATAGTATTCCTTGATAGAGGAGTGAGTACTGGGAGAGGGAAGTACGACCCTCGTCATTTGTAAATCCGTACCAGTAGTAAGCAAAATCGTGTAAAGATCGCGTGAAAAGCACTCCACCTATAATTCTGCCAGATATATTGTGCGACGCAAGGAAAAGGGAGTAACTACTGGGAAAACTTTTGCGTAAATTAATTAATTGTTCGGCAGACGGTACATAACGATTATATTTAACGGATTTTTTCCACGCCTCGCGCCACTTTCTAATTTCATCGGGGGTCGAGTAGGATTTAGTATTTGTGGCCTCTCCCCTCTTGACCGCGTATCGGGCATCCTTCTTAAAATGCTCAAAAATATCTTTTTGTGTCTGAGTCAGGTCAATTTGGAGTGTTTTTGAGGGTAAATAAGGATTTTTTGACAATTTAAACCCGTGTTGTAGTATTGGATTATGACTATCGGTGGTGCTGATGACGGAGGCTAGTTTTGGTTCGAGAACAACCTGAAAAACGCGGTATTTTCGGTATAATTTGTTAATTATGTCGTAGTTGATTTCTTCAGGCCTTTGTATTTTTAGTAATGAACCCGCCAATGGAAATTTTCTGATGAAGTAGTTAATCTCTCCGATTCTCTCGACAATCCATCCTTCACGCTTAAGATAATTGGCATAGTGAATAGATTGGCGAATATCTACCATTTTAAAATCTGTGTTTGGAAAGACCAAATGTGGCGGCGATTTTGAGAGTCGGCCAGCGGATCCACTCCGCCAATTTGTAGAGTACATAGAGCGGCTTATTAATTACAAGGTCCCAGGTTCCCAAAAATTCAATTACTTTGGGGTTATAACCTTCCTTGAATCTTGTAAAACCTTTGCCCTCTTCTCTCCCCCAAAGATCGAATGTGGCAAGCCCCAGTTTTTTACCGAATTTTATTGCCTCCCACATAATCAAATTATTGGCCATAACTTCTTTGTGTTTTTCGGTTGAGGCACCGTACGGGTAATAAAGAAAATTTTTCCAAGCAAAAACTATCCAGGTGGTTATGATTTCACCCTGATATGTGGCTGTCATGAGATGTGCAATTCCGGCTTTTTTGAGGGCGTTCCACATCAGGCGGTGATATTTTTCAGTGTGTGCGTAAAATCCCTGACGGGTGATTGTTTCGCGGGTTAATTCTAAATATTTATCAAAAGCCTTATCTGAATTGTCTTCTTTAACAATGACACCCTTCTTTTGGGCCAGGCGGATGTTATACCGGGTCTTACCGGAGAAACTTTTCATCAATTCCTCTTCGCTTGGGGTTAAATCGATCCAGAAAGTTGTTGGAGTAAATAGCCTATGACCGGCAATGGCACCTTCCGATTGGACCAATTTGGATAATTCATCGGATTTGATGCAATTTGGCTCCAGCTTAATGAAGACTAAATCATTTTCTTTTCCGATTTTTCTCAGGTCCTCGAGCATTGCTTTTGTCGGAATCGGCCCCTTTTCAAACATCGCAATTTTGTAATTGGTGAAGGGGAGTTTGTGTAGAGTTAGAACTCCGTATTTTGTCTCGAGAACTTCGTTTCCCCACCTTCGTCTAAACTCTGCCCATGCAGAGGTTTGCAGAGGGTGTGTGGAAATCCTGTCCAAATTATTAGTTATCATGTTCCAGGTATTTTTCAATGATATCGTCGAAAGTTCCTTTAATATCATCAGCTGAATCCAATTTTAGACCATCCGGTTTCGAAAAACTATTTGATCCGAGATTTTCGATGAGGTTCTCGGGGATATCCATTATGAACCGGCTGGGGGGGTTACTTATTCTTTCCCCGAAATAAAGACGGGAACTTGCGTAAGTTAGATAAATTATTTCTTTGGCCCGAGTTATTCCAACGTAAGCAAGACGTCTCTCCTCTTCCAGTTGATTTGTATCCATTAAGGATCGGGAATGGGGAAAGAGTCCTTCTTCCATTCCGACAATAAAAACAATCGGGAATTCAAGGCCCTTGGCGGCGTGGAGGGTCATGAGTGTTACCGCATTTTTGGTTTTATTTCTGGGACCAGCTTCAACCAAGGCTACATTTTCCAAAAAATCATTAATGTTGGGAAATTCCGTTGCAACAGACCTTAGTTCTTTCAGGTTTTCCAGCCGGGCCAGGTTTTCCTCGGATTCTTTTTGGAAAAGAGCCAGATAATCGGTTTTTTGAATGACGGCATCCAAAATATCAAGAGTTGTCATTCCATCGATCGAGGCCATTTCCTTCAATTTTTCAAAGCGCCTGAGGCCGATTTTTTCGATTCTTTTTTTGGAAACGGAATCCTTGGGGTTAACCAGAAATTTAATGTAAGAAACTACGTCCTTAATTTCTTTCCGGTCGTAAAACCTTACTCCACCCACCAATACATAGGGAATTCCGGCGTGAAGAAGTGCCTCTTCGAGTACCCGTGACTGAGCATTGGTGCGGTATAAAACCGCGACGTCGGAATATTTTCCCAGACAGTTGATTTCATCGACCACAAAATCCGCTTCGTCGAAACCGTTTCTGGCAGCATAAAGTTTGATTTTTGCTCCGGCTGCTTTTTGAGTCCAAAGTTTCAAAATCGGATGAGTGGTGTTTTTAGAAATGACCAGGTTAGCGGCGTCGAGAATATTTTGGGTTGAGCGGTAGTTTTGCTCCAAATTAAGCACTTTTATATCAGGGTAATCGCGGATCAGATAATTAATATTCCTAAAGTCCGCGCCGCGCCATGAGTATATAGATTGGGAAGCATCCCCGACCGCAGTAATGTTTTTACGTTTGCCGACCAAAAGTTTTGTCAGCGTGTACTGGATTTTATTTGTATCTTGCCATTCATCGACAAAAATGTGAGTAAGTGTTCTTTGCCATTTTTCCAAAACCTCCGGCACTTTTTTGAAAAGCTCGACAGTTTTAATTAAAAGGTCGTCAAAATCCAGTGCTCCGATTTCTTTGAGCATTTTTTCATATTCAGGGTAAACCCTGGCGACAACCTCCTGCCATTCACCCCGGACGAAATCTTTATATTCCTCGGGGGTCAGCATTTGATTTTTGGCTTCGCTTATGCCGTTTAAGATTGACGCCGGGTTGTACTGGTCGGTTGATATATCCGCTCCTTCAAGAATTTGCTTTACCGCGTCCTTCTGATCCTGTTCATCATATATTATAAAATTTACGGGGATCCCAATGTGTCTTCCGTCGATCCTAAGCACCTTGGCACAGAAAGAATGGAAAGTTCCGGTCATTGGAGTATTTCCCTTGGTAAGACCCGAAATTCTTTCCTTCATCTCGTTTGCGGCTTTATTGGTGAAGGTTAAAAGAAGGGCGTTTTCAGATTTGATTAAGCCCTGCTCAATAAAATAGGCCACGCGGTGGGTCAATACTTTGGTTTTTCCGGACCCGGCGCCTGCTAAAACCAAAAGAGGCCCACCGTTATATGTTACGGCAGCCTTTTGTTCGGGGTTAAGATCGGATAGAATAGACATAATGGAAAAAGAACAAATCAATTCTATCACCCCGAAGGAGGTGTCCCAACGGCATGATTTGCCTCGACGGCATAAATCGTCGGTTTGGTTCGGGATCGTCTTAGTTGTGGCTCTGGTACTGCTTCTTCCATTTGTTGCAGCGAACGCAATTTTTAAAAGTGCAGGTGTGACAGGGTATCAGGAGGTGGTTAAAAGCTTTCTTTTTTCCAACGCCACGGCAGTTAAATCCGAAAACGGAAGAGTAAATGTATTAATTCTAGGGATAGGGGGAAAGGGACACGAAGGAGGAGATCTGACAGACACTATGATTTTTGCTTCGATTTCTTTGATAAACCACTCGATAACATTGGTCTCAGTTCCTAGAGATATCTGGATACCGGAAATCAGAGCCAAGATAAATAGTGCCTACTACTGGGGTAATTTACAGCCTGAGCGTGGAGGAGGCCTAAACTTTGCTAAGCAAGTTGCATCCGAGGTTACGGGGCAGCCGGTTGACTATGCTATGGTAATCGATTTTTCCGGGTTTCAGGATATTATAGATACTATCGGAGGGATTGATGTCTCTGTCGAAAATAGTTTTACGGATACCAAGTATCCAATTGCCGGCAGGGAAAATGATGCCTGTGGTGGTGACCTGACGTTCGCCTGCCGCTATAAAACTATACATTTTGACCAGGGCTTAATCCATATGGGTGGGGCGACGGCGCTTGAATTTGCCAGGTCGCGCGAAGGAGATAACGGAGAAAATACTGATTTTGCAAGGTCGGCGAGACAGCAAAAAATAATTTCGGCGATAAGTAAAAGAGTTCTTTCTTTTGGTACAGTTATCAATCCGATTAAAGATTATAGAATTCTCAGGGCGGTTAAAGCATCAGTCGAAACAGATTTAGATCCAACCGCCATCGGAGCACTGGCAAAGGCTGCTCTCGGATCCAGAAATAATATGAATTCGAGGGTTCTATCTACAGATCTTCTTGCAAACCCACCCATTTCGCTAACGTATGACAAACAATATGTTTTAATACCCAAACTAGGTAACGGAAAATGGGAAGAAATTAATAAATGGTTCAAAAATCTTCAGTAACAAAGTACTTGTTCTTTTTTGTAGCGACGGTAATTTGTGCAATTTATCTATTTTTAAGATTGTCACATTTTGACACTATTGAGTTTGGTTATGACCAACCGAGATTGGCTACAAGGATTATCCAATATATAGATAATGGGAAATTAATTGATACACAAAAATTTGCCGAAAAAAGTCCTTGGGGGAACATTTCTTGGGGACCTTCACTGTTCTTTTTTTATGCTCCATTCTTTCTTGTAAGCAGAAACCCTCTCTTAGTGTCAAACATGATTGCAATTTTCAATTTGGTTAGCGTAGTTCTTGTAATATATCTAGGCCAAAAATATTTTTCTAAGGTGGCAGGTTTGGTGGCAGGTTTACTGCTTGCCACACACCCCTGGTGGTACATTTTTTCCAGAATGATATATCAGCCGACCGCAGTCGTCTCACTTATTGCTATCTCTATGGTGTTGTTTTTTATGACTCTTCGAAAACCCAACTCATTTTGGTTGGCATTGACAATTTTTTCTTGGGTTTTTTTGGTTGAACTTTACGTTCATTCGATTTCGTTTGTTTTGATTAGTGCGGTCTCTCTATTTGCATCTATCAAATTTAAGCTCATCAATAGATATTTGATTATTGGTATAGTCACATCGCTGTTATTAACAGTTCCATATTTTTACAACTTTAATCTTCAGAATTATCTACTCAATGATAATGAAAACATTAAAACCCAACTGGTTGAAGGAAGGGATGATTATTTTTCAAGAATTAAGACTATTTCTATAGGTTTGATATCGGTGTTGTCTGGAAATAGTTTTGAGTACCAGTTGGGATATGGAAACACCGATTTTGAGAAAGATAATGCGTTGTTAACAAGTTTTCGGTTACCAATTATTTTCTTGAACTTTTTGGTATTGGTCTATAGTTTCTTGGCAATATTTATACGCAAAGAGAAAAAGATGCTACGGGCAACAATTTTTCTTTGGGCAATTTCCCCCCTCTTTTTTCTTGTTTTGGTTAGGTTACCTAACGTTCCCCCGATACCAAGATATTTTTTAATAAGTTTGCCATCATTTGCTTTGCTATGGGGAATCTTTGCCAACGACATTTCAACAATTCTAAAGGGTAGGATATTTATAGCCCTACCTATTCTAGTTGCCGTGTTTTGGGCGGTGTTTGTTTTCAGATATGAGATTTTTATCAAAAACTATAATTTTACAAACGGCCATCTGAGCACTTATTCTGATACTCAATATAATTTTCTTAAAAACTCTATTGATTTTATTATCAAAGATTCTGGCTCAAAAGGATTTAATAGGTTTGTCGTAAGTAGTGATGAGACGAACCCTAAAAACTTTGCTTTGGATTGGGCGGCCTGGTATGTAGTTGTAAACGTTTACGAAATCAATAGAGATATCGATAAAAATTCAGATTCTACTGGATATTACCTGATTGATTATTCTATAGGCAAAAATGACTCAAGATTTACCAAGATTTTGAGAAGTGGTCCATACACAGTGTATCAATTCACAGATCGATAGACATTCCAGATTGTTTGACCCTGCAGATTGTCGACAACATCGATTGTGTGATAGTTTTGGGGCGGATTAGTACCTGCTGGTAGTACTAGAATATCAGAATCTAAACATTTCGAATCGTTTACATCAAATGTGATTTGATAATTGTTTTTCGTACCCAAATAATAATTAGTGTAAGTATCCTCATGCCAATATTCTATATTTGGAAGACATAAACTTTCATCGCCTCGTGTGTTTTTCTGAATGAAAGTCAAAGTATTTTTGGTCCCGTAGTCCCACCAACCCTGGGAATTGATGGGGTATTTTATAAAATAGCTTTGGGTAAACTTTACAAACTCAAGTGAGAGAATCAAAAGAAATATAAAAACAAATATTTTTTGTACATATACATTTTTAATATAGATTAACATTTGTTTTAAACCTAGTGCTGCAATTAGAATCAAAACCGGATAGCCAATTATTGTCCTCGTAGCATGGGGTACACCGTCATTTGTTAGCGCTCCGCCAAGAGGAAATGCCAGAACCCACAAGATAAGAAATTGGTTCTCCTTATTTTTTATATGAGTCAGTAAATAAATAGTTCCAATAAGGATAAATGGCAAAAGTACCCAATAAAGTACCCCATCTTGGCCTGTACCGTGTCTCAAGTTTGGATCGCCGTTTGTAAATAAAAATTTATAGGTAAAATGGTCAATATAATTACCTGCGAAAGTTCTTAATGTTTGTGAATTGACACCCTCTGCAAAAGTGGAGATTTTGATTGTTCGCTCACTTTTTAACGGGTTGGTTAACGAAACGAATATTATTGGAACAAGTAAGATCGCAAAAATAAGCCCGCCCAATAGGTGAATTTTTTTATTGTTCAAGATATTTTTAAAATAAATAATCCCCAGTAACATTAGGAACAGTGGTGACAAGAATTCTGCTGCGTCTGAGGCGTAAACCGAAGTTGCGAATAAGATATATGAGACAACAATTCCTTTATCGGATTTATTATTTATTGAGTTTATGAAAATATAAATTGAAGCAAGTAAAAAAGGTACTGTAAACGCTGGTTCCCAGGCAATACGGCTAAAATATATTGCCCACGGAATCAAAGCACAGACAAGTGCTGATATTAAAGATATCAGCTTATTTTTGGTTAGTAAAAGGTTAAGTTTAAAGATTAAGAAAACCACCAGTGTTCCTGCCAAAACGGATGGTAATCTGACTGCAAAATTGTTATTTCCGAGGACGTACGTCGAAAATGCGGATAAATAACCGGAAATAGGTGTACCGAGTTTAATCTTATTGTATAAAAACAGATTTAGTTTTCCATTAGTATCACGACCAGTTTCTAAAATGGTTCTGGCCGACAAAACCTGGGTTATTTCGTCACTAAAAAGTTCTGGTGGGTTTGTGCCAAGATGATAGATGCGGACCGCAAAGGCAAGAAAAAGAATGAGATATAAAACGATATTTTGCCAAGTTTTTTTATTTAAAAACCAAGCCAGTAAAACTTTTTCATTACCTAAAATTCCACCCATTCGAATTTGTTTAGCTAAAATCCGACGAAGCCAAACTTGTTTATCCATAAAACTCCCCATAGATTAACAATAATGCCAAGTACCAACACCAGGTAATGTGGCCATTTTGGGCCGGTTTTTGCGACACCCATTATTGTCAGATATACAAGAATCGGATAAAAGTCTACGGCGAATCGGTAACCAAATTGGGCAAAACCAGTTGTCCCGTGGCTGAAAATCACAAGTGATATCAGAAGTATGGAAATCCAGGAAAACTTTACAACCCTTTCTTTGATGTTCGCAAGGAATGCGTAAATGAAGGCGGGAGTGGTAATCCATATTGCAAGACCGGCCCATGATGGTGTCACATATGGGAATTTACTTGAAAATCTCGGAAAAGACCAAAAAATAGCCTTGAGACTATTGGGAATATAAGCTGCGTTAAAGAGCCCTTTTGAAAACCAGGGTTCGGACAGAAGTCCGGGAATCAAATAATAGGCTTTATCAAAAATTGTTCCGAATCGGATGAAGTTGTAATAAAAATTAAAAAGGATAAACGGTAAAACTCCCAGACAAAGGAAAAAATATTTTTTTAACCAATTCTTGTCGAAAAAAAGATATAAAAAAAGTGGTAAAGAAAGTATTGTTTGTAAACGCGATAAATAAGCGGCTCCCAAAAAAACCCCAACCAAAAACGGGTTTTTCCGTTCAATTCCTTTCCAAATAGCTAGAGTGAGAAAAAACGCGGCGGTTACCTGTCCCAAAAACCAAGAAGAGCCGGTCGCACTCAAATACCAAGTTATTGTTCCAATTGATGATAAAAGTCCTGACCAAATTAAGAGATTGATGTTTTTTTTGACCTTCCACGATATGAGCATGGTAATTGCCACCATTCCCGCACCCAGAAGGTGGGCAAGGTATTGCTGTTGGAAATTTTCTTTGAAGATTAGTCGAAAAGGCATAGATAAAATTGCGGGCATGGGTGGGTAAACTACATAGAATTTACCCGGTCCGGCAGGAATGAGCTCGGTAAGCCAGGAGGGCTTTTCGGTTAAGTAAATTTTTCCTTGGAGAAAAGAATCCGAAAGTCTAGTAAAATAGTCGAAAGGGGTTTTTCCGGCTGAGGTTAAAAAATAAACAATGAAAGAAAGCACAAAGGCAAAAAAGAGAATCTTTTTCATACCAAATATTGTATATGTTTTACTCATCGGGTTCATGGTGAGAATTCTCTTCTCGGGTTTCGGAACGTTACACCTTGATCAGGGGACTTTTATTGGCTGGAGTTCAGCCCTGGTTAGAGACGGATTTAAGGTTTTTTATAATTCCTGGAGTGACTACCTACCTGGGTATCTATATATTTTGTATTTTCTCGGAAGAATCAGGAATATTGTTCCCGACACGATACTGTATAAATTGCCTGCGGTACTTGCTGATATAGGTACAGGTTATCTAATTTATAAAATTTTAGTAAGATCTAAAGGTCAAAAGTGGGCGCTTATTGGCGCCGGAATTTATCTTTTTAATCCTGCCATTCTTGCCAATTCCTCACTTTGGGGTCAGGTCGATTCTCTGACTGCTTTGACCTCCACTCTCTCAATGTATCTAATGCCTTTTAGTTTTATTTTGTCGGCCGTTAGTTTGGCAGTAGGGACTTTGATTAAACCCCAGACCGCATTTATATTCCCTGTGATTATATTCATGATGCTTAAAGAAAAGTGGAAGGTACAAAAAATAATTGCTTATTTGCTTATTGGTTTATTGGTATTTATTGGTTTATTTATTCCCTTCTGGAATCACGGTAACCTAATTTCTTTTATATATGAACGGCTTGGAATATCACTTAGTCAGTACCCTTATACTTCCGTTAATGCGTTTAACTTTTGGGGGCTGTTCGGGTTATGGAAAGCGGATAATATTTATTACCAGCTTGGCGGTTATACGCTGACTTTACTTTTAGCTTTATTTGCGTCCTTTAAACTTTGGAGAAGCAAGAACGCACCCTATTATCTTTCAGCACTTGTTTTCGCTGCCAGTTTTATTTTTTTTACGAGGATGCACGAGAGGCATTTACTTCCTGTTTTTGCCCCGCTGGCAATTATTGCTATTGAGAATCCGATATTTTTAATTCCCTACCTTGGATTTTCCCTGACTTATGTTTCCAATCTTTATTATTCTTACGTTTGGATCACGGATAACTTTAGGCAGATCTTTTCCGACTTTACAGTTAAACTTTTGGAGGTAGTAAATATTAGCCTTGTGGTTGTTATATTTTATTCAATTGCCCGTGGTCTGAAAGCGGAATGGGGAAAGATGCTGTTGATCGTAAACCGGTTTGTTAATCATTGGAAGAAGAGAGGGGTTTCAGGGTCTCCGGAAAAGTTGCCAAAGCTTTCACTTAGCCCCCAAAGGGCAAGACTTGTCTTAATCTTGATATTAATGTTTGCCTTTGCAACCAGAACTTTTGATTTGTGGTCTCCCAAGAATGACTATTTCGATGAGGTTTATCATGCTTTTACTGCCCGGGTCATTTTGCACGGTGATCCCAAGGCTTGGGAATGGTGGAATACGCCACCCGCCGGTTTTGCCTACGAGTGGACCCATCCGCCGCTTGCGAAGTTGGGAATGGTTTTGGGAATGCTGGTTTTTGGCGAAAACTCTTTCGGTTGGAGAATTCCGGGGGCGATCCTCGGGGTGGGTTCGGTATTCCTTGTGTATCTTTTGGCAAAGGAACTTTTCAAAGATGAAGCGGTTGGGCTTCTGGCGGCGGCTGTATTTTCCCTCGACGGACTTGCTCTTGTAATGAGTAGAATTGGAATGAACGACAGCTATATTCTTTTCTTTGCTCTTTTATCAATCTATCTATTCTTAAAACAAAAAGATCTTTTGTCGGCATTATCATTTGGTCTTGCAATGGCCTCAAAATGGTCGGCTCTTTGGGTAACCCCGATCATTTTTGTTCTTTGGCTAAGACGTAAAAATAAGTTTGGATTACCAATGTTTGTTTATTTTTTGCTTTTACCAATTACTATTTACCTTTTAACTTATCTGCCGATGTTTTTAACGGGGCACAATTTGTCTATCTGGTGGGGAATGCAGGAGCAGATGTGGTGGTATCACACAGGCCTTCGTGCTACTCATCCCTATTCATCCCCCTGGTGGAGCTGGCCGCTTCTTATGCGCCCGATTTATCTTTATACAAGTGAGGAAGTGGGAGGAATGGTTGCAAGAATCTATGCTATGGGGAATCCTCTGGTTTTCTGGTTTGGTCTGGCGTCGGTGGCTTTGTCATTAATTTATTCATTTTTGGAGAAAAATAAAAATTTGGCTTTCGTTGTTTTTGCCTATTTAATTTTCTTTGTACCTTGGGCAGTTTCACCAAGGATTATGTTTTTGTACCACTATCTTCCCTCGATTCCTTTTTTGGCGATCGCTGCGGGGTATGTTTTGCGCCGGAATCCAAAGCTGGCACTTCCGTTTTTTGTTCTCGCTTTTTCACTTTTCGTTTATTTTTATCCTCATTGGGTAGGACTTCAAGTTCCTTTGTGGCTGGACAAAAGCTATTACTGGGTTGCCTCATGGAGATAGATGGCTTTTCCAGCACAGCTTGGTAAAAGTTACTATTGGGTATCGAGTTGAGGATGACGATCCCGCTAAAGTGCCAAAAGGAGTGACCCGATTATTATGAACAGTCCGAAACCTGCTCCGACAATTGTCGGCCAGTCAGTACCGGAAGCAGGAAGGGCAGGTGATGTTGGTGCCGGCGCATTCGGACAACTACAACTACTTTGGGTTGGGCATGACGGATTCCTGCAGAAGCCCTGGTAACAGTACAAACCGTTTCCACAATTTAAATCACTTCCACAGGTACCCCCGCAGGAATTAGGAGAGCCTGAAGAAGTTGGAGTCACGGTGGAAGTGGCTGTAGGAGTTACCGTTGGTGTGACAGTTGGGGTAACTGTCGGTGTGGTAGTTGGTGATGCTGTCGGAGATTCTGTCGGTGACGCTGTCGCTGAAGAGATGGTAAACGTCAGAGTACAAGCCCCAGCCGGTGACGAAGTTGCTTCTTCTGCACGGGGAATACTTGACGGGACATTGGGTGCAACGGGTTCTTGACGGAGTTGATAAAGTCTAAGAGCTGTGAAGACCGCCACCCCTGCCAGAATCACGGTGAAAAATAATATTATTATTGTTCCAATTTTACCTTTTAAAAAGTTTTTCATTTTTTAGATTTCTTCCCCGAACCATCCCAGTGTTGTGTGATGAATCTTTGCCTTAACACTTACAGTTGTGTCTGTTGATAAAATTGTGTAGGACTGGCAAAAGTCGTCCGTACTAGGTCGTTTGTTTGTGGTTTCGGGTTCGAGAATGGAATTGATTTTAAATTGAGCTTTGTCGAACGTCCCAGAAGTTGCGGACCCATTAACACAGAAGTTAACGATGTCACCTGCCGTTAGAGCAGAAAGTTGCACATTCGTTAGGACAGTCCAGCCATCATCATATGCTTTAACCGCAATACAGGAGGGTGCGATTGGCGATGCGGTAGGCGATTCTGTTGGCGAGGCCGTAGCGGTAGGTGACAAGGTCGGCGATGATGTCGGTGTAACAGTAGGCGTTGGTGTTCCGCCCGAGCATTCAGGTGGTTTAACATAACTAGGGGTTGATGGCCGGTCAAGACAGGGGTTATCACAGGGATCTATATACGTATTTGTACACAATCCGCTAGCGCCAGTTCTGTCACAGCGCATATGGTTTAGCCCACCGTTACCGAAATTGGTGACAGAACAATATTCATAACCAGGATACTGATTATAACAACCATCTGGGTTGCCTCCGCCCGGGTTACTGCATTTTTCCGGGTTGGGTGGACTGGTTGGCGGTGAAGAACAACTATCTACGTAATGATCTATTTTCCAGTAATTATTACTACAACCGGCGAGAGGTACCGAACAAATTGTAATCCAGGACTGGGTTTGACCAGTAACGCACTTTGTCTCTCCTATTGTTGTGCAATCGTCACCACAAGCTCCAATCGCCTTTTGTTTGAAAAGTTGTTGTTGTTGAGTTAGCAGTACCCCTGCCCCGAGTCCTCCAATAATCACAGCCAGTACTAAAATTGTTGCAATTATTTTTCCTCCTCCGAACTTTTTCTTGGCCTTGGGAATTACGGAGGAAATGTCAGGTGGAGTAGCCGAACCGGAATCACTGTTACCCGGAGGAACAGCGGGAGCATCGTTTTTTGACAGATTTTGAAACTCGGGTGAAAGCGGTGGGAGATCCGATTGAGGGAAAAGTACTGGCGCCACGGGTGGCGTAGTGGCTTGATCGACCGGCGGGTCCGCAGACAGACTTACCGGATTTTGGTTTTGGGTAGACTTATCTTGGTTGGGCATTTCTTGTTTTATTTGATAAGAAAATCAGATTTACGAAACAGTTTAAATATATCACATTGCAGACACAGCCGATAAAACCGAGATTTCAGTAAGATTGGATAAAAATTTACACAGGCCGGTCTATAGTGCCAAAAGGAGTGATCCGATTATTATGAACAGTCCGAAACCTGCTCCGACAATTGTCGGCCAGTCAGTACCGGAAGCAGGAAGGGCGGGTGATGTTGGTGCCGGCGCATTCGGACAACTACAACTACTTTGGGTTGGGCAGGAAGGATTCCTACAGAAACCCTGGTAACAGTACAAACCGCTTCCGCAATTTAAATCACTTCCACAGGTACCCCCGCAGGAATTAGGTGCACCTGAAGGATTTGTGGTAAGGGTCGGAGTGGCAGTGGAAGTAACAGTCGGTGTTGCTGTCGGTGTGACGGTTGATGAGGTTGTTGGTGACGCCGTCGGAGATTCTGTTGGCGAGGCTGTGGGTGACGCAGTTGGTGACGCCATCGGAGATTCCGTCGGTGACGCTGTCGCTGAAGAGATGGTAAACGTCAGAGTACAAGCCCCAGCCGGTGACGAAGTTGCTTCTTCTGCACGGGGGATGCTTGACGGGACATTGGGTGCAACGGGTTCTTGACGGAGTTGATAAAGTCTAAGAGCTGTGAAGACCGCCACCCCTGCCAGAATCACAGTGAAAAATAATATTATTATTGTTCCAATTTTACCTTTTAAAAAGTTTTTCATAACTAGAAATTTTCCCCCACCCAGATACCCGACGAGTGATGGATTTTTGCCTTAACACTTACGGTTGTGTCGGTTGATAAAATTGTGTAGGACTGGCAAAAATCGCTTGAACCCGGCCGCTTGTTTGTAGTTTCAGGTTCGATGGTTGAATTAATCATGAATTGCGCCTTGTCAAAACTACCGGAAGTAGCAGATCCATTAACGCAGAAGTTGACAAGGTCACCGGCCGTTAAAGCAGATAGCTGTACATTTGTTAAGGTAACCCAATAATCATCATATGCTCTAACTGGTATACAAGATGGCGAAATTGGTGACGCCGTGGGTGATTCAGTTGGTGAAGCTGTTGCCATTGGTGATACCGTTGGCGATGCTGTCGGCAATGCCGTTGGCAATACTGTCGGTGAAGCTGTTGGTGATTGGGCTGGTGTACTGCAGCCATTGTTGTAAAAAGCTTGTCCCTCGTCGGTCCAATTCTTGCCGTTATAGTGACCTCCGTTATCATAGTTAAAAGGAGGAATAATATCTCCCCAAGCTCCGGCAATGCCACTATACCAGATAGGACCATTGTGTCCATCATGCCCACCAACATCACCTGTTTTGTCTGGATTATTAACTATATAGGGATTGGCGCCAGAGCCGGTACTGTGGCAGATTCTTATAGTACCGGTTGTTGATGCCTGTTGCGGCACGAGTTGTTTTTGTTGAATCAAAATTATTCCTGCCCCGATTCCTCCAACAAGCAGAACCAGACCCAAAATTGTTGCAATTATTTTTCCTCCTCCGAACTTTTTCTTGGCTTTGGGAATTACGGAGGAAATGTCAGGTGGAGTAGCCGAACCGGCATCGCTGTTAACCGGAGGAATAGCGGGAACATCGTTTTTTGACAGGTTTTGAAACTCGGGTGAAAGCGGTGGGAGATCCGATTGAGGGAAAAGTACTGGCGCCACGGGTGGCGTAGTGGCTTGATCGACCGGCGGGTCCGCAGACAGACTTACCGGATTTTGGTTTTGGGTAGACTTATCTTGGTTGGGCATGAGCTTAGCGATCGGCTATTTTCCAAACAAAAAAACCGAAAGCGATTATGGCAATTCCCATGATAGATAGCAGAAGAGTGGGAGTCAAATCGCCTGTGGCGGGTAAGGACTCGGGTGCTATCGTGGGTGTTACCCTGGGGGTAGTCGAAGGTCTTGCACTGGGTATAGCTGAAGGGGTAGCGGTTACAGTCGGTCTTGGAGTGGGAGTTGGTGTCGGACTTGAAGAAGTCTTTGGTGTCGGGCTTGCCGTTGGGGTCGGGATAGGTGTTTTACCTGATGGTGTGGCAACAAAAGCCGGTACCTCTCCCGCCTGCACCACAAAATTTCTGGTTAATGTTCTTGTGATTCCTGTTGCATCCAACCAGGAAATGGTAATTGAATGGGGTCCATCAGAAAGCGGGGTGGACGGGCTATAGCTCCATGAGCCGCTTCCCGGTATTTGAACGTTCTGGGCAGGAATTTGTTCAGAGTGGATAGAAATGGTTATTGTTTCTCCGGAAGGGCCTTTTCCAAAAAATTGAGGCACGTTGCTGGTTACAACTTCGCCGTCATTAATACTTTCAAGAATGACACTGGTCGGTTTTATGATTCCGGAATCTGTTGAAACATTAAATTTTGATTCTTGGTTACCATTTGCTGGCAAATTTAGATTTACATCGGGACTTTGACCGCTCTGGTTTGCCGGCAAACTTCGGTAATCTTGGACCTGACCAAGAACAAGTGGTGGAATGGGATTTGCCGATTGCGGGAAAATCTGGGCTGAGGAAGTTTCACCATCCTCAGACTGCACGGAGATGGCTAAAAGAGTACTGGTTGGATCAATTTGGATTAGTTGTTTCAGATCCGAGCTGCGGGCACCACTCAATTGCAAAACGAAGTTCCCCGCATCGGAAGTTAGAGTCGAGAGGAGGTATCCGTCAATTGTTACATATACCAAGGCCCTTTTGGATGGTTGTCCGGAGGGAGTAATTACGGATCCGGAAATTGGGTTTGAATTCTGGGCTACCGCTATTTCACTACCTGTTGTAAATTGCCAGGGTAACCCGTTATTGTCAAAATTTGTTCCCTCAGAACTGATTTTATAATAATAATTTGTGGTTGGTTTTAGACCCGTAAGTGTAATACTGTGGGTGAAAGTTTTTAGATTATTGCCGCTTTCATTTGCAACCCTATTTATACTTTGTTGTGTCTCACCCCAACTGACAAAGGCGGATGTAGAGGCTCCGGTAATCCAGGAGATTGTAGCAGACGTGTCAGAAAGATTACCGATTCTGACATCTTTTGGTGTGACTGTAGCACTTGCACCGATTCTAAAAATTTGGTTTTTCTGCAGGAAAAAGACCCCGGCTACGGTACCCAAAAGGAGAATGATGATGCCTATTATTGTCGGGATTTTATATTTTTTTATCATTTCAAATGTGAATAATCATTTTTTTAATGTAATTATTTATTTTTAATATAAATATTCATAAGATTTAGGGTGTTGCACTGGGAATTGGTGAAATTGTCACCTCCGGAGTCGGTGTGGGTGACTGTGTTTGTACCGGTCGACTGGGAACTGGCGAAGGGGACAATGCCACATTCTCGGGAATCTGTGAACTGTCCAAAAACGTTCTGGACTCAATTTTTTCGATTGTGGTTTTGTCCCACGTTAAATCGATAGTATCAGAAATTTCTTTGGGCACGCTTTCTGCAGGTTTGACAGTAAAAGCCCGATAGATGCTCAGAGAAACCCAAAAGATGCTGGTTATAAGGGTTAAGATTAGTACCGAAACCAGATCTGGCAATTTATTTTTTTTCATCATATGATTTTAATTCGGCAAAAACGGCACTCTCCCTGAAATAATAACTACTATAGCAGCACCCTTGTCTGTTAAGGAAGAGCTAATCCCTAGATTATCAATTTGTGTTGTAATTCTCAGGTTTTCAACATCACTGATAAACGCGGCCAAATTGGAATAGGTTCCCCTGACACTCATCGAAAACGGCATTTCGTTTGCGTTTCCGGGAAGTGGTTTTAAATCGGGACTGGTTGTAGTTTTGGCGGTTCCCACCAGGGTTATTTGATTTATGGAAAGACCAAGAATAGCAATAGAATCCTTTGCAGACAGCCCCATGACTTGCTCGGCAAAAATATTAGGCTTGGGTAGGGTGGAAACTGCAATATTGATATTTGGGATAGATGCTTGGTTTTGTTGCAGGAGTGCGCTGGCCTCCTGGAGGTCATTCACCTTTTGTGTTAATCCGGAAAGCGTGGCCTGCCTTGCTTTAATTTGCTGTAAAAGATCGACAATTGTAATGACGGTCGGTTTTAGTGCAAACAATAGCAGAAGAGTGATGGTCGAAAGCGAGAGAATTATTTCGAGAAAAGCCCTAAGCTCCGCCTTTTTTTTGTAAAGCGCGGAAATATTAAGGAAAAATCCTCTATATCTTGTGTATGATCCTCTCCAGCCTGGTGCCATGTTCTTAGTATAAAATATTAATCGAGAATATTGTTTGGCCAAGATTTGTCTCAGATGAACTAATTTGACCCAAATCGACGCTCTTTAAGGACGTATCTGCCTTCAGGTTGGCGATAAATTGCGCGATTCCCAGTTCGGTCCCGGAGTTACCTTTAATTTGGGCGGAATTCCCCATCACGGAAATCGCTGTTAGGATAACTCCGGTGGGAAGTTTTGAAGTAATCGCATCGATTCTTTGTGAAGGCGGGACCGCTGCGTAAATTTGTTGAACGATACTAAGTTTTGATTGAATATTTCTGAACTCTTTTTCTAGATCAGCTTGGTCAGCAATTTGAGCACTTTTAATTTTAATGGAATTATTCAGATCCGAATTTTGCGCGTCGAGCCAAAAGCGTGACAAAAAAGCAGCCATAACTATCATTTCGGTGATAATAACAATGATTCTGAAGGTGCCCATTGCCCAATTGAGGATTCTACCGAGTATTGAAATGCTAAATTCTTCCTGGGGAAGTAGATTTATGGGTTTATTTTTGGGCATACTCAACTTAAGCTCAGTGCAGACGGCAAATCGCTTAATTACAATATAGCATATGTGGAAGCGCGAAAGAAGTTATGAATGAACCGTTCATATAAACCGGCGCGTACTCTCAAAAGAAGCCCCGGCGCCGAGTTTTGAAGCAGTTTCTACTTTTTCTTCGAAGTTTTATTTTGGGATTTTGTGGTTTTTGGCAAAAGTTTGGCTAACTGAGACTTAATCCTGGCGGCTTTATTTTTGTGAATTACTTTTTTCTTTGCAGCACGATCTGCCAAAGACACCGCTTTAAGAATTTTTTCAGCAGTTTTTCCCTTTCGTGCGACTCTGACGGCGACCTCGAGTTTACCAAGAATAATCTTGTTAACAGACTCCTTATTTTTGGAACCTCTTAACGCTCTTTTGGCTGTTGTCGTTACAGGCATATGGTGAGTATAATCGAAGCAAAGCTAAAATGGAAGATCTAATCGCCAGGGGCAAGCGCATTATTAACTCTCAACAAAACTCCGTTCTTTCTGCGGCGAGCCTCATTATGGTTATGATTGTCGTTTCCATGGTTTTGGGACTTGTCCGGCAAAGAGTTTTAGCAAGTTATTTCACGCCGGATTCACTTTCACTCTTTTTCGCCGCTTTCAGGCTGCCGGATGCGATTTTTCAGGTTTTGGTTTTTGGTACTTTTTCCTCCGCTTTTATTCCGGTTTTTACCAGAACCCTTCGGGAGGGGGAGGCTAAGGCATGGCTTTTAGCAGGAAAAGTTGTTTCAATAGGCCTTGCAATATTTCTTTTTGCTGTAGCTATTGTGGGATTTGGGGCAGTTAAAATTTATTCGGTAATTGCTCCGGGGTATGGCCTTGCTGGAACGGTCGAGATAGCATTTTTAGCACGTATTCTTTTTGCTGCACAGGGATTTTTTGTTGTCAGTTATGTGTTAACAGGAGTTTTGGAATCCCTTAGAAGATTTTTGGTTCCCGCCCTGGCCCCGATTTTTTATAACTTGGGAATTATTCTTGGCACCGTCCTTCTTTCACCCAGACTCGGCCTACTCGGGCCAGCAATCGGCGTTGTTTTCGGAGCGTTTGCCCATTTTATTATTCAGTACCCGCTTTCAAGAAAACTTGGCTTTAGGTTTACTCTAGACCTCAAGCCCGATGAAGGAGTAAAAAAGATTGGGCAATTAGCCCTTCCGAGGGTAATTGATCTGGCTTTTGACCAAATCGGTAAAAGTGCCGAACTTTTCCTTGCGTCAATTATTTCTCAAGCCTCATATACCTATTACACTTTTGCGAATTCTCTTCAACTTTTACCGGTGACACTCTTTGGGACATCTTTGGCAAAAGCAGTTCTTCCAATGTTGTCGCGCGTTGAGGAAAATTGGAAAGAATACAGAAAAATTCTCTTGGCTGCGATATACCAGGCAATGTTTTTCACTCTTCCCCTGTCAGCTTTCCTGATTGCATTGAGGATTCCTGTTGTGCGTCTTGTTTACGGAACAAAGATTTTCGATTGGCAGGCCACGGTTCAGACCGGGACCATTCTTTCCGTTTTTGCCGTTTCAATTGTTTTTCAGACACTTATGTCGGTTTTGACCAGAGCTTTTTTTGCGCTTCATGACACAAAAACACCCGTAATAATTTCATTTATCGGCCTTTCGATTTTAGTAATTGGAGATTTTACTTTGGTTAAGGGATTCCATTTTGAAGTGTGGGCATTGGCTGCTTCATTTGCTTTGAGCACATTGGTTGAATCCGTCATTTTGATGATTCTTATAAACAAAAAAGTCGGAGAGTTGATCAATAGTAAATTTATAGTACACATTTTGAAAATTTTTGCAGCAACGGCGATTTCGGGAGGAGTAATGTTTTTCATGCTCAAGATTTTTGATAGATCCGTTTGGGTAAAAAGGCTTTCATTCCTAAATGGTATTGATGTTACGCGTACTTTTCCTTTTGAGAGATTTATGCTGGACACCCGATATACGGGAAACGTGATAATTTTGACAGCGATGACATTCCTGGTCGGTGCGGTGATCTATACGTTTTTATCTCTTCTTTTTAGGATTGACGAAGCAAGATACTTCCTAAGCGTTGGCAAAAAGATTGTTGTAAAAAGAATGTTGCCACCTCTGCCTCCAAAAGAAGAAGAGCCGATTACCCCGACAACAGATACTCAAGCTCAATAAGGGGTTGTCAAACAACTATTGACTTCTTTTAGCACTCGGGGTATTATACTGCTAACCTATGACAGACGGACTTACATCGAGGCAAACCCAGATCCTCAAAACCATTATTAATGAATATATTACCACGGCTGAACCTGTTGGCTCTGAGGCGATGGACAAAAAATATGATCTTGGCGTTTCCCCCGCAACTATTAGAAATGAAATGGTAGCCTTAACCAAGGCAGGATATCTAAAGCAGCCGCATGCCTCAGCAGGCAGAATCCCGACCCCCGTAGCCATGAAATTCTATATAAATCAGCTTATGGAGGAAAAACAAATGAGCCTGGTTGATGAAGTCAAAGCCAAGGAAGAGGTTTGGGGTGCGAGAGACAACGTGGATGAACTTATGGATGAGGCGACTCATGCCCTGGCATTCAGAACAAAATCTTTGGCTGTTGCTGCGCTTAAGGACAAAAAAGACAGATTTTGGCAGGCGGGACATTCATACATTTTTGATAACCCGGAATTTGCCGAAATGTCTGCCTGTCAAAGTCTTTTTTCAATTTTTGACGAGTTTGACAAAATGGACAGGCTGTTTTTTGGCATGAATGAAACGGCCTCCCCTCTAGAAGTTCTGTTTGGTGAGGAAATCGGTTGGCCGGAACTCATGCCGGTTGGAATTGTGGCAACGCACTTTAGCATAAAAGGGAAACCGTGTGCTCTAGGAGTGATTGGGCCGGCAAGATCAAATTACGGAACCGTGATTCCGATTTTGAGGTATTACGGAAATTTAATAGAAGAAGTAGCAAATGGATAAGCAAAGCTTGGCCGGCAAAGCCGGTAAAAAAATAAAACCAGTCGAAGACAGGGTTCATAAAGAGTTAGAGATTGTCAAAGGAATGCTCGCAAGGGCATTGGCGGACTATGATAATTTAAATAAGAGAGTTGACAGAGAAAGAGCTGATTTAGGTAAAATAGCATCTGTCGGGATTATTGTCAGATTACTGCCGGTTTTGGATAATCTGGAAAGTGCACAGGTACATTTAAAAGATCAGGGACTTGCGATAAGCATAGTAGAATTTAAGAAAGTTTTAAGCGAAGAGGGTTTAACTGAAATTAAGCCAAAAGCAGGAGATGTTTTTGATGAGAACACAATGGAAGTTATTGAAGTTGTAAAAGGGACGAGTGATAATATAGTAGCGGAAACGGTTTTAGCAGGTTGGAAATTCGAGGACGGTACGGTCGTAAGACACGCCAAAGTAAAAGTGTCAAAAAAATAAGCGAAGCTTGCTGCTTTGCAGTAAAAAAATGGGAAAAATAGTTGGAATCGATTTAGGAACAACAAATTCGGTCGTAGCGGTGATGGAGGGGGGTCGTCCCAAAGTCATTCCGGCGGTGGATACCGGCAGAAACATTACTCCCTCAGTTGTTGAACCGACTAAAAACTTAGTTGGGGATGTGGCCAAAAGGCAAATGATCCTCAACGCCAAGGACACGATTTATTCAGTGAAGCGTCTCATGGGTCGGAGATTTACGGACAAAGAGGTCAAAAGAACCATTGAGATGGTTCCATACAAAATTGTTGAAGGCAAGGGCGGAGTGGCCGATGTTGAAGTTAACGGTAAGACTTATACCCCCCAGGAAATTTCGGCCAGGATTTTGATGAAGCTTAAGAAAGACGCCGAAGCTTACCTTGGAGAGAAGGTTGAGCAGGCGGTTATTACCACTCCCGCATACTTTGACGATGCCCAGAGACAGGCAACCAGGCAGGCCGGAGAGATTGCGGGACTTAAAGTTGAAAGAATTATAAATGAACCCACAGCTTCAGCTCTAGCCTACGGACTGGATAAGAAAAAAGCAGAAAAGATTGCGGTTTATGATCTTGGCGGCGGAACATTCGATATCTCCATTCTTGAACTTGGGGACGGAGTTTTTGAGGTTAAAGCTACAAATGGTGATACCCACCTCGGGGGAGATGATTTTGATGCGGTTATAGTTGACTACATCGTCTCTGAATTTAAGAAAGAAAATTCAGTGGATCTTAAGGCAGATACCCAAGCCCTGCAAAGAGTCAGGGATGCTGCCGAAAAAGCCAAAATTGAGCTTTCCGCCAGCATGGAGGTCGAAATTAACCAGCCTTATATCACGCAAAAGGACGGAAATCCGCTTCATTTAACCATGAAACTGACCCGCGCCAAACTTGAAAGTTTGGTTGACGACCTTATTCAAAAAACAATTAAACCGGTTGAGGCATGCCTCAAAGATGCCAAACTCGATCCGCACGATGTTGACGAGGTAATCATGGTCGGAGGGATGACCAGAATGCCCAAAGTTGTCGAAACTGTCAAGAACTTCTTTGGTAAAGACCCGAACCAGTCGGTTAATCCGGATGAAGTTGTAGCGATAGGAGCAGCGATTCAGGGTGGAGTTTTGGGGGGCGAAGTTAAAGACATTCTTCTACTTGATGTTACTCCCTTAACTTTGGCTATAGAAACCATGGGGAATATTGCTACCCCAATGATTCCGAGAAACACAACGGTTCCTACAAGTAAAACCGAAGTTTTTTCGACAGCCAGTGATAATCAAACCCAAGTTCAGATTGTTGTGACCCAAGGAGAACGGCCCATGAGTGCCGACAATAAGACCCTGGGAACTTTTACTTTGGACGGAATTCCCCCGGCTCCTCGTGGTGTTCCTCAGGTCGAAGTCACTTTTGATATGGACGCCTCCGGAATATTGACGGTTACCGCTAAAGATAAGGCAACAGGTAAGACTCAGAACATTAAAATTACCGGTGCAGTGGGCCTTTCCGACGACGAAGTTAAAAGAATGCAGGAAGAGGCTGAAAAACATAAAGAAGAGGATGAAAAGAAGGCGGATGTGGTTAAGACCAAAAATAATGCCGATGCGATGGTGGCAACTGCGGAGAAGGCTCTTAAAGATGCAGGAGACAAAGTCGATGTGAAAATTAAAGACCAGGTTGAAGAGAAGATTAAGAAAGTTAAAGAAGCTACGGCCAAAGAAGATGTAAGCAAGGAAGATATAGAATCAGCCACAAAAGATTTGAGTGACACACTTTCTCAAATCGGCCAGGCGATGTATGGTTCGGCAAGCCCACCACAAGCTGGTCAACAGGGTGAACAACCAAAAGAGGAAGATAAAAAAGAAGATTCTGACAAAAAGAAAGACGAGAAAGTCGAAGAAGGCGAAGTGGTAGAATAGTTCTTCAATATGGGCATAGAGTTTGACTCCCCTTCCAACAGAAAAATCCGCGAGGATACAATTCAAAGATCTAAGTATGCGGATGCTAATATCGATCCCTGTCTGGCCAATTTGATTGACCAAGCACAGGAATTATTTGGTGACAGAATATGTAATATAGAAGGTGAAATCTCCATGAAAGAGGTGGACAAACTTTTTAATCAGTGTTTAGATCAGGTGGAAGGCGCACGGGAAGCCTTTGAGATCTGGGATATACTTTTTGACGAATATAAACCGAGTTAATGAACATGGCAACAAAAACTGACTACTACGATATTTTGGGGATAAATAAATCTGCTAGTGCAGATGAGATAAAAAAGGCTTACAGAAAACAAGCTTTGGAGTGGCATCCGGACAGACATAAAGATGATAAAGAGGCTGCGGAAAAAAGATTTAAGGAAATAAATGAAGCCTATCAGGTTCTTTCCAATCCCGAGAAAAAAGCGGCCTTTGATCAGTATGGTCATGCAGCCTTCACCCCCGGAGGTGGAAATCCTTTTGCGGGGGGATTTCCCGGAGGACAATCAGGTCCGTTTACTTACACATATACTACAGGTGGAGGTGGTGAAAATCCTTTCGGGAACTTTGATTTTGGCGATCCATTTGATATTTTCGAAAGTTTTTTTGGCGGGGGAAATCCTTTTGGCCATGCCCAACGCCAGCAAATTCCTCGTTACTCGATAACACTGGATTTTATGGAGGCGGTCAAGGGGGTAAGTAAAGAGGTTAACGTTGGGGGTAAAAAGAGAAAAATCAAAATTCCGGCTGGGATTTATGAGGGGGCCAGAATTAATTTCGGCGATTTTACACTCTCGGTTAATATTAAACCTGACAAGCTTTTTGAAAGACAGGATGATGACCTCTATGTAAGTGTGGCAATTTCGTTTTCTTTGGCAGTACTTGGAGGTGAAATTGAAGTTCCCACAATTGAGGATACTATTAAAATCAGAATCCGTCCCGGAACTCAAAGCGGAACCATGATGCGCCTTCGTGAGCATGGTGTTCCTCATCTCCACAGCAGAGGCCAGGGCGACGAGTATGTCCGAATTAACGTTCTAATTCCGGACAAGTTAAATCATGACCAAAAGAATCTGGTCGAAGAGATGAAAGAGGAAGGGTTATGAGGCTTTTAAAATATATTGAAGATAAGCCACTGCCAAAAGATGGCCTGTATGAAAAAAGATCTGCTTCCCGCGCGGTTTTATTTGATGAAAAGGGCTTGATTCCGGTTCTTTTCGTTTCGAAATTTAGTTATCATAAACTCCCCGGTGGCGGGGTAGAAGTGGGAGAAGATAGGGTTGAGGCACTGGATAGGGAAATTAAGGAAGAAACCGGATGTATAGCCAAGATCAAAGGAGAGGTCGGGGAAATTACCGAATATAGGTCTGAGTTCAATTTGTTCCAAGTTTCGTATTGCTATACAGGAAAAGTAGTTAAAAAGGGTACTCCGGAGTTTGAGCAAGGAGAACTTGATGAAGGTTTTGAATTGATTTGGGTTACCCTTGATGAGGCGATTAAATTATTAAAAGATGATAAACCAACAAATTATGAAGGAAAATTTATTCAGGAAAGAGATTTGGCGTTTTTGGAAGAAGCGAAAAATTTAGTTGAGAAGATGAAAGAAAAAGGGCCCTGATCGTTTGACTTCAGTAGGCTTTAGATTAAACCCCCACACCAAATTCACAATTACTGATTTTCTTTAGGAGCTTGAATTTTTGTTGGTGTGGGGGTAAAATTACACTCGGTGGGAGAAGTTGCCCGCCATTTTTTTTACTAAATATGCCAACAGCAAGAACAGAATTTTCACAAGCACTGAAAGCCATAGCCCAAGAACGCGGGCTTGATCCCGATGTGATCTTGGAAACCATAAAAGAGGCGATTATTGCTGCCTATAAGAGGGATGCCAGGGAGCAGGGGATTGAAGTTGATACTTTTGATTACGATGCCGTAATCGATCCCGTTAATGGTGAAACCAGAGTTTTTGCCTGGCCACTACCTCTCGAGGATGCTTCCGAAAAAGATATCGAGAACGCCAAAAAAGAGAAAAAGGATGTTACTCCTCCCGGGTTTGGCCGTATCGCAGCCCAAACCGCAAAACAGGTAATTCACCAAAAAATCCGTGAGGCTGAAAAGGGCGCCATCATGGAAGAATTTCAGGAAAGGGTTGGGTCTCTGGTTTCGGGTTTGATCCTCAGATTTGACGGACCAAACGTCAGAGTTGACCTTGGCAGGACAGAAGCCATAATGCTGGCTGAGGACAGAATCCCAAACGAAAGACTGAATTTGAATCAAAGATTAAGTTTCTTAATCAAGGCGATAAATGAGACTCCAAGAGGCAAAGAGATATTTTTGTCCCGCGCGGATCCCCAATTTGTCGTCAAACTTTTTGCCAGAGAGGTGCCTGAGTTTAATTCAGGCTCGGTTGAAATTAAAGCGATAGCCAGGGAACCTGGAGTGAGGACCAAAGCGGCCGTGTTTTCCAGTCAAACAGGAGTTGATCCGGTGGGTTCATGCGTTGGTCAAAAGGGAGTAAGAGTTCAGGCGGTTACCAATGAAATTGGCGGCGAAAGAGTTGACGTAATTCCCTGGAATGATGACGTTTCCGAGCTGATCAAATCTTCGCTTTCCCCTGCGGAAAATTTGTCGGTGGAACTGGATAAAGAAAAAACCATTGCTAAAGTGATGGCCCCCGAAGATCAACTGTCCATGGCGATCGGAAAAGACGGGCAAAATGTCCGTTTAACAGCAAAACTGACTGGTTGGAGAATTGAAGTTGAAGGAAACGGAATGGTTTCTGCACCCGAAGAAAAAGCAGAAGAGCCGGTGCCCATGCCAGCGGTTAAAAAAATTACGAAGACCAAAGCTAAAAAACTTGCCAAGAAGGCCAAGGAGGCGGGAGTCAGCGAACCCAAAGCAGAGGAGTTGAATGAGGAAACAAAAACGGAGGAGTCAGAAATAAAAGTACCCGTACTGAAGACGAAGGTTCTCGAAGAGACCAAAAAGGAAGAGTTGAAGTCTGAAGATAATAATTGATATGAAAATTTTGGTAAATTTCATAAAACTATCTTCATAATTTGAACTTCAGCTTCCGGGTTCGGAAAAAAAATATGGAAGCCAACAAACAAAAAATAAGTCAGACGCGTCCCCCAATAGTTGTGGTTTTGGGGCATGTTGATCATGGAAAAACCTCACTCCTCGATGCTATCAGAAAGACAAATGTTACAGCGGGGGAGGCTGGGGGAATTACCCAAAGTATCGGAGCTTCAGTTGTCGAAACAAAAGATGGGGGAAGAATAACGTTTATTGATACTCCCGGCCATGCCGCTTTTGGAAAGATGAGAAGCCGGGGAGCCAAAGTTGCCGATATTGCAGTTCTGGTAGTTGCCCAGGATGACGGAGTTCAGCCCCAAACTAAGGAAGCACTAGAGATAATTAAAGCCGCAAACCTTCCCTATCTGGTTGCCGGAACCAAGGCTGATATTGCAGGGGTGAACGCGGAAGCTCTTAAAGGGCAACTTGAGAAAGAAGGAGTATTTTTTGAGGGACGTGGCGGACAAGTTCCTTTCCTTTCGGTTTCTGCAAAAACGAATACTGGTCTTACCGAACTTGTGGAAACGCTGGTATTAATGTCGGAAGTAGCCGAATTGAAAAATGATCCGGCGGGAGGTCTTGAAGCGGTAGTAATTGAATCCGGTAAGGATAAAATGGGACCGGTTGCGACCATTGTTCTTCGAAACGGGACCATCAAACCAGGGGAAACAATTTTTGCTGAAGAAAATGAATGCAAAGTCAGAGCATTGTTTGACGACAAAGGTAAATCTATTAAACAAGTTTTCCCGGGTGAGCCGGCAAAGATTTTTGGGTTTACAAATATTCCTCCGGTTGGTGCTTTGGTTACTCGGGAGGCACATAGGGTTATTAAAGAAGCACCGAAAACCAAAGGAGTTTTTGACTTAAGACGCCTTAAAAATGATGAAATTCCCCTTATTCTTAAAGCGGGAAATGCCGGAGCTCTTGAAGCTATCATTGCCGCAATTCCACCCAAGATTGTGGTTGTAGATAGCGGGGTTGGAGACGTGACAAGTAGCGATATTATAAACGCAAAGACGGGGAACGCATACGTTTTTGTGTTTGAATCGAAGATTCCGAATAATGTCGCAAAACTTGCCGAAGCGGAAAAAGTAAACGTCGAGAGATTTGAAATTATTTACGAGCTTTTGCAGAAGCTTGAAGAGATTTTGAAAAGCGGGAGAACCGAGATTGTCGGTCGCGCCCAGGTTCTGGCCAGTTTTCCGTTTAATAACAAAAAAGTTGCGGGGTGCAAAGTGCTTGAAGGCAGAATTTCGAAAGGTGACTCTCTGGTTCTAACCCGCGATACCAAAGAAATAGGAAAGGCCAAGGCGGTTTCCATAAAGAAACAAAAATTGGAAGTGGCCTCAGTGGGACAATCGGAGGAATTTGGAGTTATTACGGAGCCTCAACTTGATTTTGCCATCGGAGACGTGATAGTATCCGTGCGCAATGGAAAACAGCTTTCTTAGCATTATTGATTCTGCCGCCTCGGTTCTTATCGTTTTGCCTACAAGAACCTACTTTGATCAGGTTGCCGCGGGACTTTCTCTTTACCTTTCGATTCACGACAGAAAAGAAGCCTCAATTTTTTGCCCCAGCCCAATGACTGTTGGATTTAACCGTTTAATTGGGATAAATAAAATTTCTACCGAAATCGGAAGCAAAAATTTAACAATAAGATTTGCCGGATATGATGCGACCAACATTGATAAGGTCAGCTACGATATTGATAACGGAGAATTCAAACTTACCGTTGTACCGAAAGCGGGACGAAATTCACCTCAGAGAGAACAATTAAACGTCAGCTATGCCGGGGTTTCGGCAGATTTGGTAATTTTGGTTGGCGGGGCGGGTGATTCAGACTTCCCGATTCTTTCATCAGATGAACTTTCCAATGCAAAAATCGCCCATATTGGTACGCGTGTATTGGACTCGGGGCGAGAGGTTATGTCTTTTGCAAAACCCGGCGCTACGACAAGTGAGTTGGTTGCCAATTTAATTAAAGACAACGGTCTGACAATTGACGCTGACAGCGCAACCGATTTGGTAATGGGGATAGAAGAAGGCAGCGCCAACTTTACTTCGAGTGAAGTTACACCTGAGACTTTTGAAACATTTGCATCTTTGCTGCGAAGCGGAGGATCACGTATGCCGAAGGTAAAGCTCAGCCCGATGAATTTCCCTCCGGGCGCAATTCCGACAAGACCTTATAGTACGCCCGATGTTCCACAGCAGGCGACACCGATGCCTCAAATTGAGACTCAGCCTGAAGCTATAGTCCCCGAATCAGGTGAAGAAAGTCCCGATATAAATCCTCCTTCCGACTGGCTCCAACCCAAGATTTACAAGGGAACCAGTGTAAGCTAGTTTTGCTTTTTGAAATTTAATCTGGTATCATACACAAGATGTAAGCAAGGTTTGGCCTGGAAGTGACTTTACTTTGCTCCACATGACGATATGGCATTAGCTAAAGACGAAAAAGTTGACGTAATTAAAAAATTTGCTCGGGAAAAAGGCGATACGGGTTCTCCTGAAGTTCAAATCGCACTTCTTTCGGTTCAAATAGACAAATTGGTCGCACATCTTAAAGAACATAAAAAAGACGTTCATTCGCGTCGCGGGCTTCTTTCAATGGTAGCCAAAAGGAGAAGGCTCCTAAGCTATCTGCATAGGCGCGATGAAGAACGCTACAAAAAACTCCTTACAGAGTTGAAGTTGGAAAAATAATTATTAATAAATGAAAAAGTTGGAAAAATCCATAGAATTAGGTGGTCGTACACTTACATTGACCACGGGGGTCCTTGCAGAACAAGCGGCAGGAAGCGTCATGGCCAGAATGGGCGATACTGTTGTTTTGGCAAACATGTCTGTGGCTCCTCTTAAGATGGAAATGGATTATTTTCCTCTTACGGTTGAATATCAGGAACGTTTGTATGCAGGAGGCCGTATAAAAGGAAGTCGCTGGGTGAAGCGTGAGGGTAGACCGACCGATGAGGAAGTTCTTTCGGCTCGTTTAATTGACAGGTCTATTAGACCCCTTTTCCCCAAGACTTACAAAAAAGAAGTCCAATTAATTGTAATGGTTTTATCGGTTGACGGAGTTAATGACAGCAAGATTCTCGGCGCCATTGCTGCTAGCGCCGCGATCCACATCTCATCCCTTCCATGGAAGGGCCCGGTTGCTCCGCTTACAGTCGGAATAAAAGACGGAAAGTATGTAGTAAACCCCGAGGCTATCGATCTGGAAACTTCGCAAATGGATCTGACAGTATCTGCCACCAAAGAAGCGGTTCTCATGGTTGAGGCCGGAGCCAAGGAAGTAACCGAAAAGCAGATTGTTGAGGGAATTGAATTTGCTCAAAAAGAAAGCAAGGCCGTACTTAAACTCATCGAAGACTTGGCCAAAGAGGTCGGAACAGAGCGTGAAACTTACAAGGAAGAGGAACCCTCTATAGAACTCGTCCGCGATGTTAAGAAATTGGTCGGAGATAAAATGGCTGCATTAGTCAAAAATATGGCCAACCATGAAGGCCCTTCCGATGAATACGCTGAATTTATAGCAGCCATTAAAGATCATTTTGAAAAAGAAAGCGACAAGAAATTTATTCTCGACATAGTCGATCATATGAAGAAAGACTACATTCGTGAGCAGATCCTTAAAAAAGGTGTCAGACCCGACGGCAGAAAGTTAACTGAAATTAGAAAACTCTCAGCTCAGGTAGGGTTTTTGCCCAGGACCCACGGAAGTGCGGTTTTTGCGAGAGGCCAGACCCAGGTTCTTTCCGTTGCCACCCTTGGCTCGGAATCCATGGGACAGCTTTTGGAAAGCGCCGAGGGGGAGGAAGAAAAGCACTACATGCATCACTACTCCATGCCCCCTTATGCAACGGGTGAAACTGGAAAAGTGGGTTCACCGAATAGGCGCGAAATAGGGCACGGGATGCTTGCTGAAAGGGCCCTGATTCCGGTTATTCCTTCTCAGGAAGAATTTCCTTATGCCATCCGTGTAGTTTCGGAGGTAATGAGTTCAAACGGATCGACCTCGATGGCTTCAGTTGTCGGGTCTACTCTTTCCTTGATGGATGCCGGAGTTCCGATTAAATCTCCGGTTGCCGGAATTGCGATGGGTCTTATTATTGAAGACGCCAAAAATTTTGCGGTCCTAAGCGACATCATGGGAATTGAAGACTTTAACGGAGACATGGACTTCAAAGTTGCCGGGACGGAAAAAGGAATTACGGCGTTGCAGATGGATGTCAAAGCCTTGAATCTTACCTCGGGAATTTTGGAAAAGGCTCTTGACCAGGCTAAAGATGCCCGTGCCCAAATAATGAAGAAGATTCTAGAGACAATTCCTGAACCGAGAAAGGTCGTTTCAGAATATGCCCCGAAGATTAAAGTTGTAAAGATTCCGGTAGATAGAATCGGAGAATTTATCGGCCCCGGCGGAAAGAACATTAAAAAACTTATGGCCGATACGGGAGTCCAGGTTGATGTCAACGACGACGGTGGAGTCAGTGTTTCCGGAGTTGACCAAGAGAAAATGGCCAAAGCGGTGGCTTATGTTGAAGGTTTTGCAAAAGAAGTCGTCGCAGGAGAAATTTATGAAGGCGAAGTTGTCAGACTTATGCCTTTCGGGGCATTTGTAAACATTTTGCCGGGGAAAGACGGAATGGTGCATGTAACCGACATGGGCCAGGAAGGTTTTGTTAAAGATGCAGGAGATGTAGTTAAAATCGGACAAAAAGTTCAGGTCAGAGTCAAAGAAATTGATGACATGGGCAGAATCAACCTTTCCATGAATATGGATCCGGCAAAAGATAAGCCGAGAGAAGAAAGACCGCGCGGCGGGTTTGGTGGAGGTCGGGGAGGTTTCAGCGGTGGACGAGGCGGATACGGCGGTGGTAGAGGTGGGTTTTCCAGAGGACCAAGTAGAGGTGGGTACGGTGGAGGGCGAAGCGGTGGTTTCTCAAGAGGAGGTTCCTCAAGACCCGGATTTTCTAGACAGGATGAAAATGGTGGAAGCGGAGGACCTCATTTCCCGACTTCAAGACTAGTGGATGACAGCAAAAAAGACTTCGGAAGATAATTATTTTAGAAGCACTAGAGCCAAGCCGTACTTTACAGGTATCTCTTGATGTTTAATTTCTAGTTCAGATAATTTATTTGTCCATCTTTTAAGGGGTACAGCAAAATATCCGTTGTGTAATTTTTCTCCTGTAGTTTTGTAATCTTCCTTATCTATAATATGAATTGCTATTCCGCCGGTTTCCAAGGCATCATAAGAATTTTTGATTAGACTCCATTGTTTTTCGGTTGGAATGAATTTAAGGAGTATGTGGGCATAAGTAAAAGTGTAGGGCCCACCGGGTAGTGGTAGGGTGCAGTCATGTTCGACAACCCCCTCCTCACCTTGTAAATGATCAATTGTAATATCAAAAGTTGTTACTTTCACTTCTTTATTCAAGAGCTCTCCGAATATTTGTTTATGGCCTTTGATAAATCTTTTGTCACCACAGCCCATCACGGCAAGACTCACCCTGTCACTACTTGTGACAAATGGAATTTGTCTGAAGATCGTAACGAGTTCTTGCTTTTTACATTCTAATTTATTTTGGATTTCCACATTGGATTGATCCGTGTATTTTTGGTGATATTTATCCACGGATCAAGTATATCAAAACCTCTGCTATAATCACTCTAGATGTCACTTTCTTCAGATTCAAACACAATAAATGCTTTGGGAATTTTCGGAAGGCTTGCCCCCGATGAAGAAAAATATTTTCAGGGTCTGGAGGAAAAATACAGTAAGTTTCCGGATGAGCAAAAATCAAAAGGTTTTTTTAACCATTTAACTTTGGTTTTGAATCGAGATGTCCCAGTGAGGGAAGTTTCCAACTATTTGGATTTACTCAATGAACTAAAACGTTTTCTGCCCCTGAAAATAAAAATCTCTGAAGTGATTTTGATAGATGGGCAACATTTGGCTCTTTCATTTGATACAAATCAAACAAAAGAAATTAGAGAAACGGTTGCAAAATTTATTCCCAAAGGAGTTGTCGAAACACACTACACAAAAGTTGTCTGGTATGTGCCGAAGGAGAAACAGGAAGAAGTAAAGAAAATTCTTGAAAATGTAAAAGAGATGACTTTTTATGATTTTAAACTGGTTGCAAATGAGCAGAACGACGAAAATACGATTTATTCCTCGAATAAATTTTAATAGAGAAAGACTTCGGAAGATAACTTGCCCACAACAGTGGGTGATATAATCTGACAAATGGATCCTGATGAATTTGAAACGGCAGTGAAAGGTGGAGGAAAGCCTCGATCTGTTCAAAGAATGACTCTGCAAAAAGCGATAGACTTGGGTGAATATGATCCCAAATATCTTTCAACTTTTCCCGAATGGCATGAATTGAGCAGACATATTCAGTTCCAATTCATTAAAACTGCTATAGAAAACCGCAGACATCAATTACTTCAACAATATGCAGAAATAAGTAACGTTATAGACTTCAGACTAAAGCCTGAACTTAAAGAAACTCTTAACAATATTCACCTACAAATAAAAAAGTTGGACGCTGATTTTGAAAAGCTCTCGATGGAGTATTTTAAGTAGTATTTCTTATTCTGCATTCTATCGATAATTACTACGTGATACACTAAACTTATGGATTCTGCTGCCCAGGAAATTAATGTTTTAATCGATAGAGTAAAAAAGGCTGATCTGCCGGAAAAGCTTCGCGAGACAGTCTTAGTCCGCCTAAATCAACTTTCCAAACTTACAAATTCCCCATCGTTTTTGCCCGAGTTTGACAGCATGGAAAAGTATATCGATTGGATTACGATTTTGCCCTGGAATAAAAGAACTCAGGACAGCCTTGATCTGGAAAGCGCGAAGAAAATTTTGGAGACCCATCACTACGGGCTTGCCGATATTAAAAACCGCGTTTTGGAATACATAAGTGTGATGAAGCTTAAGCAGGAGAAGGGTGAAAGTGCCGATATTTATCGGGCCCCAATTCTTTGTTTTGTAGGTTTGGTCGGTACCGGCAAAACTACAATTGCCTACTCTATTGCGGATGCGCTTGGGCGTCCTATCGCCCGTATTCCCTTCGGAGGGATGGGAGACCCGTTGGATCTTAGGGGACAGAACAGGATGCACCCGGAAGCCGAACCCGGGAAGATTATAAAAGCCTTACGTGATACTCAGAGTAAAAACCCCGTAATACTTCTTGATGAAATTGACAGGGTGACAGACCAGGGAAGAAGCTCAATTATGGGAGTACTCGTTGAACTACTCGACCCCAGACAAAATTATGCTTTTGTTGATCACTATATTGACTTTCCATTTGATCTTTCCGAAACCTTATTTATTACGACTGCAAATAACACTACGAATATTGCAACAGCAGTGATGGATAGACTTGAACCGATTTCAATGCCGAGCTATACAGATCAAGAAAAGGTTGTAATTGGGCAAAAATATATTCTGCCTGGCGCGATGAAAGCCTCAGGACTTCCGGCAGAATCATTGGTAATTGATACTGATGTCTGGGCAAACATTGTACGTCCTTTGGGATATGATGCCGGAATCCGTACACTGGAAAGAAATATCGATAGCGTAGTCAGAAAAGTTGCCAGAATTTTAGTTGAAGGCAAAGCTCAATCAGTGCACGTAACTTCACAGAATGTAAAAACATTTCTACCACAGTAGAAATGTTTTTCGTTTCGCAGACTCGTCGTAAAGAATTCTTGCCGCAGTAGTACAATAAGCAGGTGAAAATATTAATCGTCTCGGATAGTCATGGAAATATTGCCAACCTGAAGCACGTCATGGGATTTGCAAAAAAGTTTGGGGTTTCGGCAGTTATTCATGCGGGGGATTGGAATACTTTGGAGTCGGTAGAGACAGTTTTGTCTTTCGGAATTCCACTTTTTACTGTCTTGGGAAATGCGGATATACACGAGGATATGACTCAAAAGTTAAAAGTTAAAAGTCAAAAGTTTTCGGAAGATTTTCTAGAAATAGAACTTGGAGGTAGAAAAATCGGAATTACTCATAAACCGTCAAACAACAAAAAATATTTTTCCAATAACAACCTCGACGTTATTTTTAACGGACACCTGCATTCAAAATATGAAAGTGTAAAAAGTAAGGTTAAAATTGTCCGTCCCGGAGCGACAGTTATGGGAAATAATTTTGCGGTTTATGATACAACTACAAATGGAGTAGAATTTGTGGAAGATGACCAAGTTTGAAGAGCTTCACAAGTTGGAAAATGAGATGGAGAAGGATGACAGCCTTCCTCTCAAAAAGGGTGCCACAAAACTGGTTTTCGGAACAGGCAATACCAACGCTGAAATTTTATGTATTGGGGAGGGACCGGGGTTTAATGAAGATATGCAGGGTGAACCGTTCGTCGGACAGGCAGGGAAATTACTGGATAGACTTTTAGTCATGGCAGGGTTGGAAAGAAAAGAAGTTTTTATTACCAATGTGGTTCATCACCGGGCCCCCGAAAACCGTGACCCGTCCCCGGAGGAAATAACGTCTTACGGAAAATATTTAGACAAAATTATTGAGATAATAAATCCGAAAGTAATCATGACTTTGGGAAGATTTTCGATGGCAAAGTTTTTGCCGAATGTCTTTATTTCGGCAGTTCACGGAAGGAAATATAATGTCTTTTGGCACGGGAGAGACATTACCGTTATCCCCATGTATCACCCTGCCGCAGCCCTTCGAAACGGTACTGTGATGGAGCTGGAAAAGAATGACTTCTTACAATTGAAAGAAAATTTGAGTAAAATGAAAGAAGAGGAGAAAAAGAAAATTCCGAAGTCGGAACAGATGAGCCTTGTTTAACAAAATGTCTGCCTTAAAATTCATTGCCATATCGGGCACCACCGGAGTAACTGAGAATCTTTACGTTTACGAATACGCCAACGATATGATTGTTGTGGATTGCGGCGTGGGATTTCCCGAAAGCGAAATGTTCGGGGTTGATCTTGTCATTCCTGACTTTTCTTATATTAAGCAAAACGCGGCTAAACTTAGGGGAGTTTTAATTTCTCACGGACACGAAGATCATCTTGGTGGACTCCCTTTTCTTCTTAAAGACGTACAAACAACGATTTATGCTACGAAACTTGTTGGCGGATTTATTCAGGATAAGTTTGAAGATTATAAAGACAAACCGCCGAAAATCTCGGTTTTTGATCCGGAAAAAGATGTATTGACTCTCGGGGTTTTTAAAATTACCCCTTTCAGGGTGAGCCATTCGGTTCCGGACGGAGTCGGATTTTGTATAGATACACCGGAAGGTAAAATTTTCCACGTCCCGGACTATAAATTTGATTGGACTCCGGTTGACGGACGTCCTTTTGCCGCGGCAAAAGTTGCGACACTTGCATCGCAGGGTGTACTGGCATTAGCCTCGGATGCTCTTGGAGCGAACACTCCCGGTTATACGGAAAGCGAGCGGGCAATTGAAGGAAGAATCGAAGCAATTGCTGGGGAGGCCAAAGGCAAGATTTATTTAACTACAATCTCAAGCAATATTAGTAGAATGCAGCAGACGATTAACGTTGCAGCAAAACTTGGGCGAAAGGTAGTTCTGATCGGACGTTCAATCGAAAGAAAAGCTCAGATTGCGAAGGATTTGGGATATCTATTTTACCCAAACGATTTGGTTATCAAGTCGAAACAAGCCTCACGTCTTCCTCCCGATAAACTGCTTTTTATAATTTCCGGAAGCTACGGACAACCGGGAAGTGCCCTTTACAGGTTGTCACTTGGCGAGCACGATTTCCTAAAAGTTGGTAAGGGGGACGTTGTAATATTTTCCTCCGATCCGGCTCCGCCCGGAAGCAAAGCAAATGTGGATTTCTTGGTTGACAAGCTTATTGAAAGCGACGTCGATGTTCACTATTACGATATGCAGGAAGACCTGCATGTTTCGGGGCATGGAAGTATAGGCGATATTGAAATGCTTTTTGCTCTGGTTAAACCAAAATATTTTATTCCGATAGGCGGGACCATTAGGCACATGAGAGCCTACGGACTTATTGCACAAAGGATGGGGGCGCCGGAATCTAACGTCTTGGAGCTCCTTTCGGGGGAAATAGTCGAGTTTAATAATTTTAATGCTAGACGGGCAGGAAAAGTCCCTGTTAAGGAAGTTTTAGTAGACGGACTTGGAATTGGTGATGTGGGAAACGTAGTTTTAAGGGACCGGCATATTCTTTCCAAAGAAGGGATAGTTATTGCTATAATCCATTTCGACAGGAACCAGAGTGTACTTCTCGATAGCCCCGAAATAATGAGTAAGGGATTCGTTTTTGAGCAAAAATACGGCAGAATTTTGGAGGAAGCATCCCAAGAACTCGCCCGTGCCATGCAAAAAAATAAATCAATTAATGCAAACGTTGTCAGGAATATTGCGATTGATTTTTTGGAAAGATATTTCTATCAGAAAACAGGACGCCGCCCCATGATTTTGCCGGTTGTAGTAGAAGTTTAGTTACACTTATTTAAGGCGTGGATTGAAATGTAGTGGTCTCCCCCGGGTTTTGCGAAACGGGTTTCTTCGTGGAAGAACCGATCAAGTCCGTTTAAGATTCCGTCTCTGCCTACGAAATATACAGGTACATTTGATGGAAGACAAGCGAGCTTTAATAAATCCGGATTAAGAACCCGCGGGTCTAAATATATAACTTTTATATTACTTGAGGCGTCAAAATATGCAAACATAGCGCTTTCGGGGTTTCCTGCATCCAGCCGGACTCCGACGATTATATTTTTACCTTTACTTTGAGAATTGAGATAGTTTACGGTTTCGGGGATTCCGTATCCTGATGTCCAATCGGTCACGTATTCGGTTTTTTGTGAGACAGAAGTCACCTTATCTAGAATGTTGAAATAGACGAGAGGAGAGAGAATCAATAGAGCTGTCATTATAACAGGCGGTAGTGCGGCAAGACTTCCGACAAAAACAGAAAAGGGTTTTTTGATACTTAGAATTGCTTGAGATGCGAATACAGGTGTTAATGCAAGAAAGGAGGTAACATATCTTGTTCCCAGAGACCTTCCCAAAAATATAATAAAAACAATACTTATTAAGAAGAAAACAGGAAGTGTGGCCTTGTTCTTTCTAAAAAACAGACAGATTCCAAATAGTGCCAGTATAAAGATAATAGGCGTTAACTGGAAAAACGATACGCTGAGCGTAGCCGAAAAGTTTTTTATCCACAAAGAGAAAGGAAAACTTAAGATCTCCGGAACCGAAAGCATGAAGCGGTTGTTTGAACCGAATGAGGCCCAGAATATTTTTTGGAAAAAAAGCGGGGAGAGAACCACAAGACTTGTAATGAGCGTAAGAATTGCTGACTTAAAGCGTTTATTGTAAATGAGTATGAGAATGATAGAGACTAAAAATACAAGTGCCTGAAGTTTAATGAATATACCAATCCCCAATGTAAGCCCGAGATAAATTAAATATTTATCTTTTTTGGTTTCAAGAATTTGTAGTAAGAAGTGGAAGCTCCATACCCCGGTTGCCGTAATTGCCGACTCCATCAAAGCCTGTCTGTCAAAAAAAACAAAAAGAGGAATTACGATATAGAGAACCGAGGAAAGAAGTGCCACCTTCTCGTTTTCTAAACTTTTGGCAACTTTATAAATTCCGATTAGGGTAAGAAGACCCGCCAGGACCGATACAAGTCTACCCATAAAAAGCGGGGAATTAACAACGCTTTCAAATATCCCAAAAATCCAAATTAAAAAGGGAGGCTTGGCGTCGTATAAAGAATAAAATAAACCTGCGGGCGTGTGGAGAGATTTCCATCCCCAGTCAAGGTATATCGCCTCGTCATTAAAAACCGGGAGTTTGGTTAAGTTAATAAATCTGGATAACAGATACACGACCGAAAGTGCGGTCAGGGAGTGACCGTGAATAAATTTTGTAAAATATTTTTTCACCAACTAAGTCTAGCAGATTTCAAAATTCTCTTGACCCTTTTTCTACTTGAGAAGGTCGTCAATATTTTGACCGCTGGAAATTCTTTGTATTGCCGTAGAAGTTTGGGTAGAGGGATGTAAATAATATGTTTTTTGCGCGTAGTTAAGAGCGCTGACTTTGTCCCCTAATTTGTAATATGAAAGTGCAGCAACAAAATTTAGTGTTGGGTTGTTGGGAAAATATTTAAGTCCAGAGATAGCAAGGTCGGCACTTTCTCTCGGTTCTTCAGTTTTAAATTTCAACACAGCCAGATTTTCATATGCAAGCGGATCATTCACATTCTTAATCGCAGTCATATATAAATCTTTGGCTTTGTCAAAGGCACCCTCTTTTTCATAAACTATTCCCAGATTTGTGTAAGTTACCCACCAATTCGGAGCCAACTCAAGCGCCCGTTCGTAATGTTTTTTTGCTTCTTCCATGTTGCCTTCATTACCCACTATTGTTGCATAGCCTCCCTGAAGTTCGTATGAATCGGGGTTTAGCTTGATATCGTGGAAGACTAAAGTTTTATTATCTTTCCAATCAAAGTTGCGTATTATTGTCCGTACAGAAAGGATTGGTAAAACGATTAAGATGGCTACAATAATTACCTTTTCTAGAACGTAATACTTTTTGATTGACTCAAATATGATAATTCCTGTAATTCCCAGAATTGGGACAAATGGTGCATAGAGCCATCGCTCCGTTATCGTACTATCAAGCGGATAAATATTGAGTAAAATTGAAAATGACGCAAGAAGCCATATTAAAAAGAAATTATATAAATTAGATTTTAGTTTAAATGCTATAAATAAGATTAAGAATATTACTAGTAGGTCAAGAGGAAGGGCAAGAACAAAACGAGGGTCAGCAAGACTTCTTACTATAAAATTTTGAGATATATAAAGATCTTTAGGGAAGAATAGTAAACGTAAATATGAAAATATCTCAAAGGGAATAGTAGTTAATCTTTGAATAAGAGGCGCTTGGGCAATTGGTGGAGCAGCAGCGAAAGACGTGAAGCTCATTTTTGCTATTCCAAGTCTTACTATCAAATAAACAGTAAAAACAGATAATTGTGTTAAAAGATATCGTATAAGTTTAGGTTTATAAAATATAAATACATAAAGCGATAGAACAAACAATATGATAATGCCTGTTTCCTTTGAAAATAGTGACAACAATGAAAACATACCTATAAAAAACAATTTCTTCTTATCTTCTTTTTTTGATTCACACCACGACATAGTTATGAGAAGCGAGATCAATGCAAAGAAAATGAGAATAGATTCTTGAATGCTAGATATATAAGCAACCGCCTCAACATTTGCTGGATGTACTAAATAGATTAGGGAAAGTAGATAAGCGATTGGTTTTCCCAATTTAAACCCTGCTTTTGAAAATAATTTTGATAAAAGAATAAATACTAACGAAACAACGGTGGCATGCAGTAGCATATTTGAAAGATGGAAACCGGAAGGGTTTCCTTGCCACAAAGCATAATTAACAGCAAAATAAAGCACCAAAGTAGGCCGAAAGTAAATTCCCGAAAGATTAACCGCGCCTTCGTTATAAAAAGTAGCTCCGTTAAGGAACGACGGGATATTTGCCAAGCTATGGATTCTTACATTATCGACAATTTGTCCAAAATCATCTGCGACGAATCCGTTGAAAATGGAGTTGCCGTAAGCGATAAAAGTCACCAGGAAGATAATTCCAAACAAATATTTATTGGGGACTGCCTCAATTTTTAACAGAAGTTTTTCAATTGATATCATGATTGAGCCAATTATGTCCAATTTTACATCATAGTTTATATATTTTGATATCCAGGTAATAATTCCTTAACCTGTTTCTTGTTGAGGTCTGGCGGTGGTTCGATATACAATGGTTGGGCCATGATACAAAAAAGAAAGAGATTTACAAAAAGAGGCTTCAGATTAAAACTTAAAAAAGAATCGGTTTTTTCCATATCCCAGATAATTTTTTTTGCTATTGCGGGATTGATTCTTATTTCCTTCTCCCGCCAGGGAGTGATACTTCTTAAATTTAACGAGATTCTCCTTAAGTATTTTTCCTGGTCGTCAATTTTTCTGCCTTTCATTTTTTTGGCATTCGCTTTCTTGCTTTCCAAGGTCAAATTTGTCCTGGGGCAGCCTAATGTAATTGTGGGGGGGCTCCTGTTTTTCATTTCGATAATGGGTCTAGGCCGGGCCGGAGTTATCGGAGTTATTGTTTGGGATTCAATTGCGGCACTTGTCACTGCGGTTGGTGCGGCGATAATTTTTGCGGGGGTTGGGATGGTGGGTCTGATTGTTTTATTTAACACTTCGATTGACCAGGTTTATAAACTTATAAAAGAGGCTATCCGTCAGGCCAATATCTATATTCGCGGTAGCGGAGGGCAATTTAAAATTGGAGGAAAATCTTTATCGGGCGGTTCTCTGAAAGTTTCCGGTGGAGGAGCCTTTCGTACTCCTTTATCTTCAAAAGTAGCCACACAGACAAGTGGCCTCAAAATGCCGGCAGAACCCCTGCTGGAACAAAAAATTATAAGCAACATTCCGGGAGAAGAAAAGGTCTGGAAATACCCGAGCTTGGAAATATTGAGTGAGATAGAAAGTGGAAAAGCCGACAGGGGGGATATTAAGGGTAACGCAGCCATCATTGAAAAAACACTTGAGTCTTTCGGGATTACAGCAAGAGTTGTCGAAGTTAATTTGGGACCTGCGGTTACACAATATGCGCTTGAAGTAGCTCTTGGAACAAAACTTTCAAAGATTACTTCACTCGAAAGGGACTTAGCCCTCGCCCTTTCCGCACCCACAGGAACCATAAGAATCGAAGCCCCAATTCCGGGGAGAAACCTGGTTGGAATTGAGCTCCCCAACCGTTCCGCGGAGCTTGTCAGTTTGAGAAAGATGATGGAATCGGAAGAAATGCAGGGAGCCAAGTCCAAGCTTGAGGTTTCCCTGGGTCTAGATGTGTCCGGAAGGCCGATTGTTGCCAATATCTCCAAAATGCCCCACATTTTAATTGCAGGGCAGACCGGTTCCGGAAAATCAGTTTGTATAAATGCTTTTTTGGGCTCACTTCTTTTCAGGGCGTCTCCTACCGAAGTAAAGCTGATATTGGTAGACCCAAAGAGGGTAGAGCTTACTCACTATAATGGTATTCCGCATCTTCTCTCCCCCGTAATAGTTGACCCGGATAAAGTTATTTCGGCTCTTCGCTGGATCATGGCCGAAATGGAGAGGCGTTACAAACTTTTTTCTCAGGCAGGGGCCAGAAATATTGATTCCTATAATGAGGCGGCTGGTTTTCAGGCACTTCCTTATATAGTTCTTTTTATTGACGAACTTGCAGATATTATGCTTTTCTCTCCGGTAGAGGTTGAAGATGCGATAACACGGATTGCCCAAATGAGCCGGGCGACCGGGATCCATATGGTTCTTGCGACCCAAAGACCTTCGGTTGACGTTATTACAGGTTTAATTAAAGCTAATATTCCTTGTAGAATCGCTTTTGCTGTTGCTTCTCAAGTAGACTCAAGAGTTATTCTTGATACTCAGGGAGCAGAAAAACTTTTAGGTAAAGGGGATATGCTTTATCTTCCTCCCGAGCAGGCAAAGCCGATCAGAATTCAAGGAGCGTTTGTTAATGACAGGGAAATAGGTGCACTGGTCGCGTTTTTAAAGAACCAGGGTGTTACCCCACAATATACGGATGAGGTCACCACGATGCCAAAGGCGGGGGTGGTCTCGGTTCCCGGTGTCGAAGGCGAAGTGGATGATTTGTTTAAGGATGCCGTTAGGTGTGTTTGTCAGTACGAAAGGGCCAGCGCATCACTTTTACAAAGAAGGCTTTCTATTGGCTACGCCCGAGCCGCCAGGATTGTTGACCAATTGGAGGCGGCGGGAGTAATACGTCCAAGCGACGGAAGCAGCAAGCCCCGCGAAGTTTTAGTGCAAAATGCCGAGGAATTCCTTGCCTCATTTGGTCAACCACAAGCCCAGTAATTTAATTATTATGAATACAATCGGTCAAATTATTAAGTCTGCCCGCGTCAAAAAAAAGTTGTCGTTTAGGAGACTTGAAGATTCTACCAAGATAAGAGCTACCTTTATTAAATCTATCGAAGAGGAAAAATGGAACGTCCTGCCTACGTTTACAACAGTTTTAGGTTTTGTAAAAAGCCTTGCGACCACACTTGGTATTGACGAACGCATGGCAATTGCGGTCTTAAAACGCGACTATCCACCAAAAAAAATAAATTTTAATCCCAAGCCGGATGTGTTCTCGCGATTTGCCTGGAGCCCTAAACTGACTTTTGCAATTGGGGTAGTGGCGGTCGTTCTGGTTGTCTTGGGATATGTTGGTTTCCAATACGCGAAGTTTGTTTTGCCGCCGGCCCTAACGGTTGATAGCCCCAAGGAAAACCAGATTGTTGACGGAAGCTCTGTTTTGGTTTTTGGATCTACCGATTCTGACGTAAAAATAACTGTAAATAATCAACCGGTTTTAGTGGACGCGGACGGAAAATTTTCGGTAAGTTTGGGAGTTACTCAGACAACCAGAGAAGTAGATGTTGTAGCAATGAGTAGGTCTGGAAAAGAGCACCTAATTTCCCGTAAAATTACGGTACAATAACTGTATGGATTCTGTTCAAACACTTTTAATGATTGTGGTAATTAGTCTGACTCTTCTCCTTGTCGTGGTTGGGGTTCAGGTGATGCTTATTATTATTGATCTTCGGAAAGCTATAAAAAGGCTGAATAGTATTCTGGAAGACGCAATTCTCGGTGGCGGTTTAATTCGCCCGGAAAAATTAAGTTCCGTTTTGGAGCTTCTTCATAAAAACAAAAAACTCGAAACCCATGGTGGCTAAAGATGTTATACTTTAGCCATGACAACGGATGAGATCAGACAGAAATATTTGGATTTTTTTAAAAAAAGGAACCATGTTGAAATTTCTCCGTCACCTTTGGTAATTGATTCCGACCCCACAACTCTTTTTACGTCAAGTGGAATGCAGCAGCTTATTCCTTATCTCAAAGGGGAAAAACACCCGCAGGGCAAACGATTAGTTGATTCGCAACCCTCGCTCCGTTTGCAGGATATTGAAGAGATTGGAGACAACCGCCACACTACATTTTTCGAAATGCTGGGGAATTGGAGTCTGGGCGATTATTTTAAAAAAGAGCAGCTTCCCTGGGTCTGGGAATTCATTACAAAAGAGTTGGAATTAGATCCGAAACATCTACACGTCTCGGTTTTTGAAGGGAACGCTGAAGTTCCGAAGGATACGGAATCGTTTGAAATATGGAAAGGACTTGGCCTTCCTGAAAGTCACATTCATTTTTACGGGGCTGACAAAAACTGGTGGAGTCGTGCCGGCTCACCGGACGAAATGCCGACTGGGGAAATTGGCGGACCCGATAGCGAAATATTTTTCGAGTTTGAAGAAGTTGACCACGACCCCAAATTTGGAAAATTCTGCCACCCGAACTGTGAATGCGGAAAATTTTTGGAAATCGGTAACTCGGTTTTTATGCAATACCAAAAAACCAAAAACGGAAAATTGACCGAACTTCCTCAAAAAAATGTTGATTTCGGAGGAGGACTTGAAAGAATAGCGGCAGCAGTATTGGGAAGCCCTGATGTTTTTAATATCGATATGTTTTCCGGAATTCTAAAAAAGCTTGAAGAAGAAATGGGAGTTGATTACGGAAGCAATGCGGAAAAAGACAGAAGCTTCAGAATAATTGCGGACCACTTGAGAGCTTCCTGTAATCTGCTTGCCGAAGGTGTAGTCCCAGGAAACAAACTTCACGGCTACATTTTGAGACGTCTAATCAGGCGGGCAATGTTTCACTTTCACCAACTTGGAAGCGGGATTTCGGGAGGAGCCGTCGCACACGTTGCCGAGAGTTTGCGAAAATTCTATCCGAATATCAATAAAAATTGGAAAAATGTTACCGAAAATTTAACCGCTGAAGCTACCAGGTTTGAGCTGGCGCTGAAGCGCGGTTTGGCGCGTTTGACCTCTGCTGTTGCTAAGGGCGAAGAAATTAACGGAGAGTTTGCATTTGATCTTTATCAGACTGAGGGATTCCCATTGGATCTTACCATTGAAATACTTAAACAAAATGGAATGAGCTTTACTTCGGAGGAAAAAAATGCTTTCGAAAGCGAGTTTGAAAAACACAAGGATTCAAGCAGAAGTGCTTCTGCAGGAATGTTTAAAGGAGGGCTTGCCGAGGCTTCGGAAATTACTACTAAACTTCATACTGCAACACATCTTCTTCATGCTGCACTACGTCAAGTGTTGGGAGAGCACGTTGGACAGAAAGGGAGCCACATAACCAGTGAAAGACTACGCTTTGACTTTTCTCATCCGCAGAAATTGACCGGTGAAGAAGTCAAAAAAGTTGAGGATTTGATAAATCAGAAAATAAAAGAAGATTTACCGGTCACGTTTGTCGAGATGCCGCTTGGTGAGGCAATTGCACTCGGGGCGATGCATTTTTTTGCTGAAAAATATGGAGAAAAGGTAAAAGTTTACACAATAGGTTCCCGCTCAGAGCCCCCATTTAATATAGAGATATGTGGTGGTCCCCACGTGGCCCACACGGCTGCGATCGGTAGTGTTAGAATAATTAAACAAGAGAAAATAGGATCCGGGATTATCCGGATTTATGCGTCGCTTGGAAACTAAATGAACCTCAAAGATTTTTTGACAGCCAGGGAACACCCCCCTGAACTTTATTGGTCGCTTGTTATAGAGGAAGGGTGGATTCAAGCTGGAGTTTGGTATATAGGTGAATCTGCGGCAGAGGTTGTCAGTATTAGTCCCGGCGCAGCCTGGAGTACGGAAGATGAACTTACCGGAGCAGTTGATGCAGCACTTTCCTCTGCGATCCAAAAACTTCCGGAAAATTATAAGGAGCCGGAAAAAGCCGTCTTTGGTGTTTCTGCCTCTTGGGTTAAGGGTGGAGAAATTGCAGCAGAGTATTTAGCCAAAATCAAAAAACTTTGTACAGAGCTTTCTCTTAACCCGGTCGGCTTTGTCGTTTTGCCCGAAGCAATTGCTCATCTGTACAAATCCGAAGAAGGATCTCCGCTGAATGCAATAATCCTTGGTCTTGGGTTGGGAAATCTCGAAATCTCGGTTTTTAAACTGGGAAATCTTGTTGGGACAACGGAAGTGTCAAGAAGCGTTTCATTGATAGAAGATGTTACGGAAGGCCTATCGAGATTTGAAGGAGCAGCCCCCCTTCCCTCGCGTTTTATTGTTTATAACGGAAAAGAGGGCGAACTTGAAGAGGCAAAAGAAACCTTACTCCAAGCCTCTTGGGAAGGAGTTGAAAAGGTTAAATTCTTGCACACCCCAAAAGTCGAAGTATTAAGCCCTGATAGGAAAGTTTTGGCAACCTCGCTGGCTGGCGCGGCCGAAATTGGGCACGTTTCTCAAGTTGATTCAAAAGATACTCAATTTTCGGGGGAAGAGGAAAAACAGGAAGAGGTGAAAGCTTCCTCGGTTGCGGAAGTATCCCTGGAAAACATGGGGTTTGCAATCGGGTCGGATGTAGCGGCTGCTAAAAATGAAATCGAAAATGTTGTTCCTCCTGAGAAGGTTGAACAGGCAATTTCCCAAAAGGCGGGTTTTAACCCAGGGAAAGTTGCCGGGGTATATTTGCAAAAAACTAAAGATCTTTTTCATTCCTTTTCCTTAAAAACAAATGCGGCCCCCAGGGTGAAAAACAATACGTTAATCGGTATTTTAGCTGTGATAGTCCTTGTGTTGGTCACAGGCGCACTTTTTTGGTGGTTTTATCCCACGGCGAAAGTTACTGTTTATGTTACTCCCAAAAGGTTTGAACAGCAGGCGGTATTGTCCTTTAGCCCAAACGGGGTATTGGACACGACAACCGGAATAATCCCCGCTCAGGTGATTACGGATAAAGTGTCAGGAGATAAAACCAAATCTACAACAGGAACGAAACTAATCGGAAACAAAGCTGCCGGGAGTGTCCAAATAGCTAATGGTAACGGGACCGCGATAAATTTGACCGCAGGGACTCTTCTCACTTCCTCTGCGGGACTTAAATTTGTTACAAATACACAGGCTTCGGTTTCGGGGCAAATTCTTCCGGGTTCACCGGGAACGGCAAATGTGAACATTACAGCTTTTGATATTGGGGCCCAGTATAATTTGGCCAAAGGAGAAGTTTTCAGTATAGGAAATTATTCAAAAGCAATGGTTGCCGGAACTTCGCTTTCTGACTTTTCAGGAGGAAGCAGCCAGGAAATCTCGGCCGTCAGTAAAGACGATCAGGCAAATTTGGAAACGGAGCTTATAGGCGAGCTTACCCAGAACGCAATCAATGATATTTCGGCTAAAGTTGCCAGTGATCAAGTTTTTGTAAATGACTTAGCGGGGCTTGATACGGCAAGTGAAAATTTTGATCATAAAATCGGAGACCAGGCGGATAGTATTAAACTGTCCCTGAGCTTAAATGCGACGGGAATTGCCGCCGATAAGGCAAAATTAATTGAATATGCCACAGGTGTTTTAAAAGACAAAATTCCCGTGGGGTTTGTACTTAAAAGCGATCAAATAGATTTTAAGTTTAAGTTTTCGGCTCAGCAAAACGGCAACTACCTGTATAACGTGACAATCGGAGCGAATTTTCTTCCCGAGATAGACAAAACGAAAATTATAGGGCAAATTGCCGGCAGGACTCCGACAATTACCCAGAGTTACCTGAATTCTATTCCGGGATTCGGACATGCGGAGATAACTTTAAAACCAAACTTGCCGGGATTTTTGGGTACTCTTCCCAGAATTCCTAAAAATATTACTCTTACTGTAAGCGCTGAGCAGTAATAATATAGTACAATTATCTCCATGACTCAGAAGACAATTTTACGGATTGCGGCGGTAATTTCCGGGATTTCCGGAATAGTTATTCTTACGGGTGTAATTTATCCGATTGTTTCTTATAACTCGACTTATTCGCAAAACTACACAAAACTTATTTCTCCGATAGACAGTACTACGGCAAAAGTCCAGGGAGCTGTAACCACTGGTACGACTACAGGCAGCAACGTGGATTACACTCAGGCGAGCAACTGGTTCCTCGGGGGAGCAAAGAAGGAAGATTTCAGCACTTCAAAAGTTGACTTCTACACCATTACCATTCCAAAACTTAAGATCAATTCAGCGAGCGTTGCTATAGGCGGAGAGGATTTAAGTAAGAGTCTTATTCAATACCCCGGAACAGCCCTTCCCGGAAAACGCGGGAATTCGGTTATCTTCGGGCACTCAATTTTACCTATTTTTTACGACCCGAAAAATTATATTTCTATTTTTTCGCTCTTACCGACACTAAAAAAGGGAGATTTGATAGATATTAATTACGACGGGGTTTCATATACTTATCAAGTCGAAACGATGTTTGAGGTACTCCCAACCGATATTCAAGTACTTGATCAGGATTCCTCGGATTCATTTTTGACTTTGGTAACCTGTGTTCCACCGGGTGACCCGGGTAATCCAAAGAGACTAATCGTTAGGGCCAGGGTAGTGCCTCCGGACTCAAATTAATATGAAAATATTGGGCGTCGATTACGGGAGAAGCAAAATTGGCCTTGCTATTGCTGATGGGCCGTTAGCAGATCCCATGAGCGTGATTCGATATAAGGACATAAAGACGCTTGAGGAAAAGCTGATGAAAATTATAGATGATAATAATATCGAAAAAATAGTTGTAGGAATATCCGAGGGAGAAATGGGCAAAGAGTCTATAAAATTTAGCCTAAGTTTAGGAAAGATTTTGGTTATTCCGGTTGAAACTTTTGATGAAACTCTTTCTACGCAGGATGCCCAAATACGGAGTCGGGAAGCCGGCATTGGCCGAAAGAAACGCCACGAAATGGAAGACGCCTATGCTGCCACCGTTATACTTCAGAACTTCCTGGACTTTGTTAACGCTTGACCCAGGATATTCCATGCTATACTCTAAGTATCTATGTTTAAGAACGTAATTGCCCCGATTCAGGCTTGGCTCCTTTCTCAGGGACGCTGTGTCGGTTGCGGAACTGAGCTTTCCGAAGGGAAGAAAAAAGAAACGAAATACGGAGAACAGGTTACCTGTGTAAAATGTGGGAGGATTTTTATTCACGACTCCAAAAGTAGTAAGTATAGGAGAGCGCTTCTCGAAGAAGTGTGAGATGAAAAAGCTTTTATTTTTACCTCTACTGGTAGCATTATTGTTGGCAGCCGGTGCCGTTTGGTTTTATATTAATGTTCAGCCCGTGTCGGATAACAAAGTTTTTAGCAATTTTGTTATTGCCAAGGGGCTGTCTGCCTCACAAGTCGGAACAAAACTTGAATCTGCGGGACTTATTAAAAGCGCACTGGCTTTTAAAATTTACATTCAATTTACGGGACAATCAGGGAAACTCCAATCGGGCCAGTTTAAACTTTCCCCTTCCTTCACACTTTTTCAAAATATTAACGCTCTTTTTAACGGTCCTGCCGAAATTTGGGTGACAATTCCGGAAGGCTTAAGGCGTGAAGAGGTTGCGGCAAAATTCGCTACCACTTTGGGTAGAGACAGTACTTTCGTTAATGATTTCTTGCTTGCCTCAAAAGGCCAAGAGGGTTACCTTTTCCCTGATACCTATCTGTTTCCGTTAGATATATCGGCCTCGGCGGTTGTGACGAAAATGGCAGATACATTTACAGCCAGAACTTTAGGCCTAGCACCCCAGGGTACCAATCTGACTTTTGCCGAAACGGTCACTTTGGCATCACTTATTGAAAGGGAAACTAAAAGTGATGCCGAACGCCCGATTGTCGCCGGGATTATTCTAAATAGAATTAAAATAGGGATGGCGCTACAGGTTGATGCTTCAGTCCAGTATGCGGTAGGGACTTCCAAAGACTGGTGGCCCATTTTGGGCCTAACTGATCTGAAAATAAATTCTCCCTATAATACCTATAAATTTACAGGACTTCCTCCTAATCCAATTGCAAACCCCGGACTCTCCTCGCTTAAGGCAGCATTTAATCCGGCGGTGACAGATTATTTGTATTATATTCACGATCCAACCGGGCAAATTCATTATGCAAAGACTCTGGCGGAACACAATGCCAATATTGCCAAGTATCTCAGTAGGTAATCCAGAAGTGGGTGTTGACATCTTTTTAATAGATAATATAATCCACTCTTAGGCGTACATTAATGGTACGTTCGTCCCGCTTCCATCACGGCGGGCCTTTAGTGTTTCAAGGCCACTAATAACGAATGACATCTAAGAAACCATCCCGCAGAAATTTCGGTAAAGAGGAAAAGAATCTCCCCGAAATTAATCTCAGCCAGGTTCAAAGAGAAAGCTGGCAGTGGTTCTTGGGTGAAGGAATTAAAGAAGAATTAATTGCAATTTCTCCGATTGAAGACTTCACAGGCAAGAATTGGCAATTAAGTTTAGGTGATCACTCCTTGGGTGAACCGACAATTTCTCCAAAAACGGCTCAGAAAAAAGGAATTACTTATGCGTCTCCGGTGAAAATCCGTGCCACACTTGTAAATAAAAGAACAGGAAAGGAAGTTACACAAGATGTTTTCCTGGGAGACGTTCCCCAGATGACAAGCTCGGGAACGTTTATTATTAACGGAATCGAAAGGGCTGTTATTAATCAAATTGTCCGTTCCCCCGGAGCTTATTTTTCGGGAGAACTCGATCCTTCTAGCGGCCGCGTCCTGTATAAAGCAGAAGTGCGCCCACTGCACGGAAGCTGGCTTGAATTTGAAACTACAAGGGCCGATATTATCTATGCCAGAATTGACAGGCGCAGAAAAGTCCTGGCAACGGTTTTTCTTAGGGCTCTGGGACTCGCATCCGATCAGGAAATCGTCAACACTTTTACCGAAATTGACAAAAATGCCGACCACAAATATATTGCGGCAACGCTGAGCAAAGATACTACAAAAAGCCAGGAAGAAGCCCTAATAGAAATTTACAGAAAAATGAGGCCCGGAGAGCCCGCGGTGCTTGAGAATGCCGAGGCTCTTTTTGCGAGCCTATTCACAGATGGCAGAAGATATGATTTGGGCCGGGTGGGCAGATTTAAGATCAACAAACGCCTGGGGGTTAGTCTTCCTAATGAGAAGAACACTTGGGTTTTGACAAGACAAGATGCTGTTGCAGCCGTCTCCTATCTTATCGGTTTACAGAATGGGGTTGGAAAATTGGACGACATAGACCACCTTAGTAATCGCAGGCTGAGAAGGGTCGGCGAGCTTGTTGCCGTAAACGCTTTCAGAGTGGGGCTACTCCGGCTTGAGAGAAGTGTTAAGGAAAAGATGAGCCTTATTTCACCTGATGATAAACCACTTCCGGCTACACTCATTAATGCCCGTCCTCTTATAGCCTCTCTAAATGAATTTTTTAGAAGCAACCAGCTTTCAACAATTTTGGACGATACAAATCCATTAAGCGAAGTGGACAACCTCAGGCGTATTTCCGTGCTGGGAACGGGTGGAATAAATAGGGAAAGAGCCAGCTTTTCCATCCGTGATGTAAATGCCTCCCAATACGGAAGAATTGACCCCGTAAGAAGCCCTGAGGGACCAAATATCGGACTTGTTACTTACTTGGCGCTATACGCTAAGGTTGATGAATTTGGCTTTATAGAAGCCCCTTATAAAAAAGTAGAGAAGGTTGGAAAGAAAGTGAAGATAACTGACGAAGTGGTTTATCTTACGGCAGATGATGAGGAAGACCACTATATTACCCACTCCGGAATAAATGTTGATGCAGAGGGCTTTATTACCGATAAGCGTGTACCCCTTAGGTATAGAGGAAAATTTATTGAAGGAGCCGCAAATCTGGTTGAGTATATTGACGTAACCCCGAGAGAGGTGGTTGGAGCTTCTGCATCTTTGATTCCATTCCTGGCAAATGACGAAGGTAATAGGGCACTTATGGGAAGTAATATGCAATGTCAGGCAGTCCCTCTTGTAAATCCGGAGTCGCCCGTTGTCGGAACGGGTATGGAAGGGGTAATTTCTGAAGGAATGCAAAGAGTAATTAGAGCAAGGCATGCAGGGGTTGTCGAATATGTCGACGGCGAGAAAGTTATTGTCAAGCTCGACAAAAAAGCAGACGAAGGTGAGCTAAAGAACGTCGATGTCGAGATTACCGAAGGGGGTAAAAAGGAAATTTACTATTTGACCAAGTTTAAACGTACTGCCCACTCGACTTGTTATAACCAGATAGCAAGGGTCACCCCCGGGCAAAAAGTTGCCGCAGGGGATCTTTTGGTTGACGGCCCTGCGAGCGAGGACGGAGAACTTGGGCTTGGACGTAATTTGACGATTGCCTATACTAGCTTCGGAGGCTACGGATTTGAGGATGCAATCCTTATATCCGAAAGGCTTGTTAAGGAGGACCTTCTGACGTCGATTCATATAGAAGAATATGAGGCTGAAGTTGTTGATACCAAGCTTGGCCCTGAGGAAATAACCAATGATATTCCCAATGTTTCCGAGGCGGAACTTGCTAACCTCGCTGGTGACGGAATTGTGATGATCGGCGCCGAAGTCGGGCCGAATGATATCTTGGTTGGTAAAATTGCTCCGAAAGGTGAAACAGAGCTTACTTCTGAGGAAAGACTTCTGAGAGCAATTTTTGGAGAAAAAGCACGCGAAGTGAGAGATACCTCCCTTCGAATTCCACATGGTGAAAGGGGAATTGTAGTTGACGTTCAGATATTGGATAGGGATAAAGGAGACGAACTTGGTCCCGGAGTAATAATGAAAGTTATAGTCAGAGTTGCCCAAATCAGGAAGATCACCGTTGGGGATAAGGTTGCAGGACGACACGGGAATAAAGGAGTTGTAAGTAAGATTTTACCAGTTTCAGATATGCCTTACATGAGCGACGGAACTCCCGTAGATATTCTCATTTCTCCTCTATCTGTTATCTCACGTATGAATCTTGGGCAACTGATGGAGGCACATCTCGGATGGGCTTTGAAAACCAAAAATGAGAAAGGGGCTTTGCCGGTTTTTGACAAAATCGGTGCCGATATTATTGCCAAGGAGCTTGCCGAAGCAGGTCTTCCGGTTACCGGAAAGACCAGGCTTTTTGACGGTAGAACAGGTGAGGCTTTCAAAGAAGACACTGTGGTAGGAATTAGCTACATAATGAAATTGATCCACATGGTCGAGGATAAGACCCATGCAAGGAGCACTGGCCCGTACTCCCTGGTTACCCAACAGCCTCTCGGCGGAAAAGCTCAAATGGGAGGCCAGCGTTTGGGAGAAATGGAAGTCTGGGCACTCGAATCTCATAGAGCCGCCCATACATTACAGGAAATGTTGACCATTAAAAGTGATGATGTTTTAGGCCGCGCCAAAGCATTTGAGGCAATTGTTAAAGGCGTTGAAATTCCGGAGGCCACGATTCCGGAAAGTTTTAAAGTACTTGTTCGTGAACTTAATTCTTTAGGTCTTGCGGTAGAACCAAAAGGAGCTGTCGTTGCCAAGGTTGATGAAGATGTTGTAGCGGAAGGAACGGAACTAGCCAAAGCGGCTGGCGCCGAAATAGTTGCAACAGAAGAACTGACCGCTGACAAAGGTCCTATGGAAATAGAGGAGGCTGTAACTCAATAAAATATGGAACAACTAGCCGATCTAAAAAACTTAGCTGATTTTAAGAGCCTACTCGTTAAATTTGCCTCTCCGGAGGAAATTCGTGCGTGGAGCCGTGGCGAAATTACAAAACCGGAAACCATAAATTACAGAACTCTGAAGCCTGAGAAAGACGGCCTTTTTGATGAGAGAATTTTTGGTCCTACAAAAGATTGGGAGTGTTATTGCGGAAAATATAAAAGAATCAGGTACAAAGGGGTTATCTGTGATAAGTGTGGAGTTGAAGTTACCCAATCGAGAGTCAGGCGCGAGAGAATGGGCCACATTACCCTTGCCACCCCTACGGCACACGTTTGGTTTTTCAAAGGCGCCCCTTCAAAAATCTCCTTGCTTTTGGGAGTGGCTCCAAGAGGAATTGAACAAGTTATCTATTTCGCAAGATATTTAGTTACCGAAGTTGATGAGGAAAAGAAAAAAGACGCTATCAAAAATATTCTTAAAGCCAAAGACGGAAGGTTGAATGAGGTTGCGGAGAACTATAAATCGCGTCGGGATGCTCTTAAAATCGAGGAAAAGGAAGCAAAAGAAAAAATTGCAAACAAGATCAAAAACAAGGAACAAGCTTCTCTGGCTACGGCCGAGATCGAATTAAATCTTAGAAAGAAAGAGACGGCCATTAGTGAGGAAGAAAAAGCTACGGTCAATAAAACTGGCGAACTTTTTGACAATCTCACGACTGTCGCAAAAAGCTTGCACCCCTTAAGTATTCTTAGTGAGGAAGAATTTGATGAGCTTTATGAACACGAAGCTACAGAATTCTTTACGGCAAAAATGGGAGCGGACGCGATTCTTAATGCTATCGAAAAGATCAATTTGGAGGAAATATCCAAAGTTCTGAGAGAGGAGATCGGTACCATAAAGGGCGGAAGCAGCAAATATGTAAAACTTGTTAAAAGACTGAAACTTATTGATGGCCTTAGGCGGGCAAAAGTGGATCCTTCCTGGATGATACTTAGGGTTTTGCCGGTCCTTCCTCCTGACCTTAGACCTATGGTCCAGCTGTCCGGCGGTAGATTCGCCACAAGCGACTTGAATGACCTCTATAGAAGGGTAATAAATAGAAATAACAGACTCAAGCACTTGATTTCACTGGGTGCGCCCGAAATAATCCTTAGGAACGAAAAAAGAATGCTTCAGGAGGCCGTGGACTCCCTGATTGATGCATCCCAAAGGAAGGCAACAAGAAAAAGCCGTGGCAGGCAGCCCCTAAGGTCCCTAAGCGATATGCTTCGTGGAAAACAGGGAAGATTTAGGCAGAACTTATTGGGAAAGCGTGTAGACTATTCCGGAAGAAGCGTGGTTATAGTAGGTCCCGAGCTTAAACTTACCCAGTGCGGTCTTCCCAAGGATATGGCTCTTGAAATGTTCAAGCCGTTTGTGCTTCGCGAAATGATTGCCAGGGGAATTGCCCCCAATGTTAAAAGTGCCAAAAACATGCTTGACAGGCGTCCTCCCGAGGTTTTTGACATCCTGGAAGAAATTACCAAAGACCATCCCGTACTTCTTAACCGTGCCCCCACTTTGCACAAGCTTTCTATCCAGTCGTTTTACCCGGTCCTAATTGAGGGAAGCGCAATCCGCCTTCACCCCGCTGTTTGTTCCGGATTTAATGCCGATTTTGACGGAGACCAAATGGCAGTTCACGTTCCCCTTTCATCGAAGGCAGTGGAAGAGGCGAAAACCCTGATGCTTCCGACAAATAATTTACTTAAACCCAGTGACGGCGGCCCGGCCGCAACCCCTTCCAGTAAGGAAATTGCACTCGGTGCTTATTACCTGACGAGCGAAGATACAAGACTTTCCATTTATCCGACAATTTTTGCGGACAAGGACGAGGCAATCTATGTCTACCAATCGGATCATCTTGAGATCAGGCAAAAAATTCAGGTTAAAATCGGCAGGGAAATAGTTGAAACCACGGTCGGGAGGCTGCTTTTCAATGAGGCTTTGCCGGAGAATTTTGACTTTATCAATGAAGCCGTAACCTCATCGGTTATCAAATCCTTATTTGTTAAAGCCTACGCGACGGTTTCCAGGGAGCGCGTGGTTCAGCTGGTTGATGACATCAAAGACTTGGGATTTTTTGGCGGAACAATTTCCGGAATTTCGTTCGGAATTTTTGATGCCAAGCTTTACCCCGGAAAAGCTAAAGTGCTTGCGGAAGCCGATGACAGGGTTTCCGAAATAGAGGACAATTTCAACCAGGGTCTTATAACCTCTGAAGAAAAAAGGCGCCTTACTCAGGAAGTTTGGATTGAGGTTTCGGAAGATTTGGCCGATAAAACCTGGAATGAAATGGAGGTCACAAACCCGATCCGTGTTGTCATTGACGCCAAAGTAGGCCGCGCTTCCAGGGATCAGGTCAAGCAGCTTGCCGCCATCCGCGGCTTGGTTGTTGATCCTCTCGGAAAAATTGTTGAGCTTCCTATTAAAAGTAACTTTAGGGAAGGTCTTTCCGTATTTGAATACGTAACATCATCCCGCGGTTCCAGAAAAGGTTTAACCGATACTGCCATTAAGACCGCCGATGCGGGATATCTGACCCGACGCTTAGTCGATGTTGCCCACGATGTAATTGTCCGATTGGAAGATTGTGGTACCAAGGAAGGCTACGAAATTAAGAAAGAATCGCGTCCCCATGTTTTTGCCCAAAGAATTTTCGGCAGGTTTGCCGCCAAGGACGTTGTTGCACCCAAAGGAAAGGCCGTAATGGTCAAGGCAGGGGACATGATTGATGAGGCCACTGCCAAGAAGATTGATGAGGCAGGTGTCACCTCAGTTGTAATAAGATCTCCTCTTACTTGTAAAGCCAGGTACGGGATGTGTGTAAAGTGTTACGGTTGGGATCTTGGGACTAAAAGTGTAGTGGAAGTCGGAATGCCGGTAGGGGTCGTTGCGGCCCAATCTATCGGGGAACCCGGAACCCAACTGACCCTGCGTACCAAGCATGCCGCGGGAGTGGTCGGAGTCGATGTTACCCAGGGGCTTCCCAGAGTTGAGGAGCTGGTTGAGGCCAGACTTCCCAAAGTTGTTTCGGCCCTTAGTGAGATTACCGGTAAGGCTCATATAACAGAAACCGATGAAGGTTGGAAAGTTACTATTGCATCAAAAGGTACTCCCAAAGAGGAAAAAGAATATATTATTGCCAAGACTCTGGAAATGGCCATTGAAGACGGAGCCACAGTTGAAGCCGGAGAAGCTTTGGCCAAAGGGGCCCTCGACATTAAAGATATTCTTTCGATTAAGGGCCTAAGAGCCGCGCAGGAATATCTTGTCGCCGAAATACAGAAAGTTTATGAGTCTCAGGGAATTCCGATCAACGACAGGCACTTCGAAGTCATTGCCAGGAAAATGAGCGATGAGGTCAGAATGGTTACCACAGGGGATACACCCTTCCTGCCGGGAGAGCTTGCCAGCCGTGCCAGTTTCGAGGAAGAAAACGATAAAGTTTTGGCAGCCGGCGGAGAACCCGCGAGCGCTCAGCAGGTAGTTTTGGGAATAACCAGAAGGGCTCTTTATACGGATAGCTGGCTTTCCGCGGCCTCATTTGAGCAGACGACTGATGTTCTTACCGAAGCCTCTCTTCTTGGAAGGGAAGATAAACTCGTCGGACTTAAAGAAAACGTTATAATTGGTAGGCTCATTCCGGTTACCGCGGAAAGAGCGGCGATGAACCAGGGTTAACATGCCAACAATAAATCAACTGACAAGAAAAGGCAGGAAAAAGATTGCCAAAAAGACAAAAACCACGGCTCTTAAGAGATGGTTTAATGCCAAAGACAGAAAATTTTCCGAAAGCCACTCCGCTTTTAAGCGGGGAGTTGTTTTGGCGGTAAGAACAATGACCCCCAAAAAACCTAACTCGGCTCTAAGGAAAGTAGCCCGTGTCCGCCTTTCAAATAAACAGGAAATAACGGCTTATATTCCGGGTGAAGGGCACGAACTGGCGGAGCACTCAATTGTTTTGGTCCGTGGAGGCCGTGTCAAAGACCTTCCTGGAGTAAAATATCATGTAATCAGGGGTAAATATGATACGACAGGAGTAGCGGGCAGGCAGACAGGAAGAAGCAGGTACGGAGCCAAGAAAGGACAAGGAGGAGCGAAAGCCGCGTAGGAATATGGCAAGAAAAGGAACAGTCAGACCAAAAATTTTAGAGCCGGATCCCATTTACGGAAGCCGGTTGGTTACAAAACTTATCAACAGGAGTATGCGTGATGGCAAAAAGTCCGTTGCCAGGACCGAAATTTATGAAGCCTTTGAAATTATAAAAGAAAAATCAGGCAGCGATCCTATAAAAGTTTTCGATCAGGCTCTGGAAAATATAAAACCATCCATGGAAGTCAGGGCTCGAAGAATCGGAGGAGCCGCCTATCAGGTTCCGGCTCCGGTCAGAGGTCCCAGACGCGAGTCCTTAGCAATAAGATGGTTAATTGCAGCGGCAAATTCAAGGTCAAATTCCGATTTTCATACCTACGGCAAAAAACTTGCCGCCGAAATAATGGATGCGGCCAAGAGTGAAGGCGCGGCAGTAAAGAAAAGAACCGATATGGAGCGCGTTGCCGAAGCCAACAAAGCCTTTGCCCACTTCCGCTGGTAATCTCTTCTGACTTCTTCGTGTGCTATTATTAAATTAGTGAAAAGCAAGGGTTTTGCGCCGATAATAATTCTGATACTTTTGGCTCTTGTTGCCGGCGGAACGTATTATTTTGGAGTGCTAAAAAATAGGAGTCCTTTATCTCCAACTCCAATTGCTTCAACTAATGCTTCACCAAGTCCTATCGCAAAGCCAACCGTCGATCCTACTTTAAATTGGAAGAAATATACTAACCCGATAATTAATTTTTCGTTTTTGTATCCCAACGATTGGATAAGTACACCTGGAGCCAACCTACACGCTCCGGATAATTCAATCTCGATGTGGATTCAGACAAAAACAGGTGGAATGGAATGTTCCATTCTCATCAAATCAAAAACTTCTACCATTGATGGTAAAAGTTTTGATATTCAATATTTTTCAGGAGTAGATTCTGATATCTGTTCAAATCCGAACGAACGGATTATCTATTTTGGCCAGCAATCTCCATTTTTTACTATCACATACTTATATAATCAAAATAACCAAAAACGGGCGGAAGAAATATTTGACCAAATTCTCTCCACTTTCAAGTTTACAAAGTAGGCTACGGGGGATTGACAGTTGAACTGACCAGCTTCGAATGTTAAAATCACACTTGCTCCGTAGGGAGTTTTTTTAAATGGCAGAAGTAGCAAAGAAAAAGGCAGCGATAGTCATGACGGCCACTAAAGACCGTAATGTCTCCTATGAAAAGATCCGAAATATCGGCATTATTGCTCATATTGATGCCGGTAAAACCACGACCACTGAAAGGATTCTTTTTGAAACCGGTAGAACATACAAAATCGGTTCCGTGGACGAAGGGACCACTGTTACCGACTGGATGGCCCAGGAGCGTGAACGCGGAATCACAATTGTTTCGGCGGCCATCACCACTTTTTGGGATTTGAAGAAAAGCACTTCGGTAGAAGCGGGTCACTACAGAATAAATATCATTGACACACCCGGCCATATTGATTTCACCGCCGAAGTCGAACGTTCTTTGAGAGTTCTCGACGGGGCTCTCATGGTTTTTGACGGCAGGACAGGGGTTGAATCCCAATCGGAAACCGTTTGGAGGCAGGCAGATAAATATAACGTCCCCAGAATCTGCGTTTTAAATAAATTGAATTTAATAGGATCCGATTTCGAAGGTTCGATTAAATCAATCCGCGAGCGTCTCGGGGCCAATGCCGCTCCCGTAATAGTTCCCATCGGCCAGGAGCATGAGCATAGAGGAGTGGTCGACCTTATTAAAATGAAAGCCTTCACCTATAAAGAGGTTTCCGATCATGAACTGACTGAAGAAGAAATTCCTGCAGAAGTTGCCGAAAGCGTCAAGAAATACCGACAGGAACTTTTGGAAAGAGCCGCCGAGTTTGATGACGAAGCCTTGAATTTATTTCTTGAGGGTAAGGATATTGATGAAGCAATTCTCAAAAGAGCTATCCGAAAAGGGGTTATTGCAGGCAAGTTTTTCCCGATTTTCGGCGGGGACAACCGGAGTGCCGAAAGCCAAATGCTACTCGACGGTGTAGTAGAATTTTTACCCTCTCCTCTTGATCTTCCTCCCGTTGAGGGAATTGATCCTAAAACCGGGGAGAAAGCTACGCGCGAGAGAAAAAATGAAGCCCCTTTTGCCGGCTTGGCGTTTAAAGTCATGACCGATCCGCACGTTGGGCGTTTAGTTTATGTCAGAATTTATTCGGGTACTCTTTCCGCGGGTCAGCAGGTTTATAACTCAAGCGAGCAAAAACCGGAAAGAATCGGCAAACTCGTTCTTCTTCACGCGGACCAGCGCGAACTTATCGAAACCGCTTACGCCGGAGAAATTGTGGCTGTTGTCGGAATAAAAGATACAACCACAGGTAATACAATTTGCGATTCCGGTCATCCCATTGTTCTTGAATCCATTAATTTCCCGGAGCCTGTTATTTCACTTGCCATTGAACCCGCCACAAAGTCCGATCAGGAGAAAATGGGCTTGGCCCTTTCAAAGCTTTCCGATGAAGATCCGACTTTCCGTATCAAATCAAATCCAGAAACAGGCCAGACCATTATTTCCGGAATGGGAGAGCTTCAGCTGGAAGTCCTGGTAGACAGGATGAAGAGGGAATTTAATGTTTTGGCTACAACCGGTGCCCCCCAGGTTGCTTACAAAGAAACAGTCAAGAAAACCGGCGAAGGAGAAGGTAAATATATCCGTCAAACCGGAGGCCGCGGACAGTACGGACACTGCCTTATCAGGCTTGAACCGATGGGTAGGGGTGAAGGATTTGAATTTAAGAGTGAGATTAAAGGCGGCGCCATTCCTCAGGAGTATATTTCCCCGATCGAAAAAGGAATTAAAGAGAAAATGGAAAACGGAGTTTTGGCAGGCTTCCCCATGGTTGACATGAAGGCGGTTGTTTTTGACGGGAGTTACCACGAAGTTGATTCATCCGAAATTGCCTTTAAAATTGCCGGTTCCATGGCTCTGGAAGACGCTTTCAAAAAAAGCGATCCGATTCTACTCGAACCCATTATGAAGGTTGAAGTTTCTACTCCTGATGAATTTATGGGGGATGTAATAGGTGACCTTTCCAGTAAGCGTGCTCAGGTTTCCGGAACCGAAAAGAGAGGCCTTATGACGGTTATTAATGCTTCGGCTCCTTTGGCCGAACTTTCCGGTTATGCCACAAAACTCAGGTCCCTGACCCAGGGGAGGGCCAGTTATTATATGGAACCTTCCCACTACGAAGAAGTTCCGAGAAATATTTCCGAAGCAATAGTCGCCAAAGCGGGTAAGGTAGTAATGGCTCGTGGCAATTAACCCTTGACTTGCCTGGCTAGCCTCGGATATAATAGTCACTTGTACACATATGGCAGGAGAAGCTAAGAAAAAATACGAAAGAACAAAGCCGCACGTAAATATCGGCACCATCGGTCATGTAGATCATGGTAAGACTACTTTGACAAGTGCCATTACAATGGTTTTGGCCAAGCAAGGTTTGGCTGTTGCCAAAAAGTACGAAGAAATAGATAGCGCTCCGGAAGAAAGAGAAAGAGGAGTCACCATTAATCTTTCCCACCAGGAATACGAAACCAAGAAACGCCACTATGCCCACATTGATGCTCCGGGCCACGCAGATTACATTAAAAACATGATTACGGGTGCGGCCCAGATGGACGGAGCTATTTTGGTTGTTTCTGCAGCCGATGGTCCGATGCCTCAAACCAGAGAGCACGTCATTTTGGCCAAACAGGTCAACGTTCCGGCGATTGTAGTTTTCCTTAACAAAGTTGATATGGTTGACGACAAGGAACTGATAGATCTCGTAGAAGCTGACGTAAGGGAACTTCTCAAGAAATACGGTTATCCGGGAGACGAAGTGCCGGTTATAAGAGGCAGCGCCTTGAAGGCAGTTGAAGGGGATCCTGAAGCCGAAAAACAAATTCAGGCTTTGATGGACGCGGTTGACGAGTATATCCCGGATCCCGTGCGTGATGTTGATAAACCATTCTTAATGGCAATAGAGGACGTCTTTACCATTCAGGGGCGTGGCACGGTCGTTACAGGGCGTGTGGATCGCGGTAAGATCAAGGTTAACGAAGAAGTTGAAATTATCGGACTTAAAGCCACGCAAAAATCGGTTGTTACGGGACTTGAGATGTTCAGAAAAACATTGGATGAGGCTTTGGCAGGAGATAACATCGGAGTACTTCTTAGGGGAATCGAAAAAGACCAGGTTGAGCGCGGACAAGTTCTGGCTAAACCCGGTTCCTTGACTCCTCATACCGAATTTGAGGCCGAAGTTTATATTTTGAGCAAAGAGGAAGGCGGACGCCATACACCGTTCTTCACGGGTTATAAGCCTCAGTTCTATATTAAGACCGCCGATATTACAGGCGAGGCCACTTTGCCTACCGGAATTGAGATGGTTATGCCTGGCGATAACGCTAAAATGAAAATCAAGCTTATTTCTCCTGTTGCTATGGAGGAAGGATTCAGATTTGCAATCCGTGAAGGCGGACACACAGTCGGCGACGGTGTCATCACCAAGATAATCGCCTAGTTTCAGCACATTAACCTAGATGGCAAGCTCAAGACTTAGAGTAAAACTCAAAAGTTACGATCATCGAGTTTTGGATGAGGCGGCAGCAAAGATAATCGATACCGCTTTAGCTACTGGTGCGAAAATAATCGGTCCCATACCGCTTCCCACCGCAAGATCCATGATGGCCATCAAGGAGTCTCCATTTACAGATAAAGACGCGCAGGAACACTACGAAGTTTTGGTGCATAAAAGACTGATTGATATTATCGATCCCAGCCCGCGCACAGTGGACTCACTTGGAAACTTGGATTTACCAGCAGGTGTAAGTATTGAGATTAAGATGTAAGTTCTGCCAATTTCTTCGGTTGTCGAATAAAGTTAGTCCAAATTCAAGATAAAGACGCACGATTTGACAAGACTTGTGGTTGTATGCTATACTTTCCCCAATGGAAAAAGTAGTTAAAAAGACTCCTCCGTATATGAGTGTTGCTAAGCTTGATCAGCTCTTTGCTCTGTTGGGTACTCACAGCTTTTCCAAGTTGACCATGAATGACCTGAAACTCCGTGGTTTTTCTGAGCCCGATGCTTTTTTGGCAATACAAGCACTTAAATTTTTAGGCATGATTTCCGATGAAGGCGTACCAACTGAGAGGGCTAGAGTTTTATCCATGAAGGCAGAGGGTAAGGAACAAAAGCTCCAGGAGATCGTTAGGGAGGCATACAAAGAACTTTTCGATACTGTTCCAAGCGCGGAGCTGCTTAATCGGGATAATCTTCATGACGAACTCATGGCTGTGTATAAGATTAGCCCACGTTTGGCAAACACTGCTGTGCCTATTTTCATCTGGTTATGTGGTAAAGCGGGAATTAAGACTTCAGAAGAAGTTAAGACGAGAAAAACTCATGTTAAATCGATTTCTTCTGGAACAAAAAATCAGGAACATGGGAAAATTGGCCAGGTCGGCCTTTATACTCATCCCCCAATAGGCCAGCCCATGATCGATCTTAACATTTCCCATACGGGCATTCGGCTATTAATACCCAAGAATGAAATAATTGACGACGCTGTCGCCTCGGGCGAACTTACTGAGGTACGCCAAAAAATAATTGAGTTTGCAAAAAAAGTTGGTTTAATAAGAGAAGACGAGATAAACAAGATTGAGAGTAAGGAAAGTTAGATGGTGGGGTGGCCGAGTGGCTTATGGCGTCGGTCTTTAAAACCGATTTAGTTGTGTAAACTAACGCGAGTTCGAATCTCGTCCCCACCTCGACGAATCTTTTCATCAAAAAAGGGCCTTTCGGCCCTTTTTCTTTGTCGGCAAACCGACTTAGTTGTGTAAACTGCTATCAATATAACACTGAAATTGGCCATTGTCAAGACTTATAGGATATTTAAATAGGATACGGTATTATGCAGATTTAGATTTAAACTTTTTGCCTTTAATATTTACCCTACACCAAAGGGGACTGTCCACAACTATTGAAGCACGCCAAAAGTAGTTATAAATATTGGCGGGCAAAATCGGTTCGAAAAACTTCATGTAAGGCCTTAAAAACTTGGCAAAATTCCAGACGGAATTAGGGACTTTTATTTGGCTATAAACTTTTCCTTTTCCGACTGTAATTTTTTCAAAAATTTCCGCCAGGGTTAAATTCTGAACAGCAATAGATATTATTTTAGGTTTTTGAGGAGCTCTCATAGAAGAATTTAGAATAAATTTTGCTGCGTCTTCCACATTAATTAAAGCGACTTTTCCGGGCCAATTTAGCCTCGAAAATGGCGAATTTGTGTCAACCAATTTTCGTAAAAAGTTCAAAAAACTGTTTTTTCTGGGATTTTCTCCCCAAACGGTGGGCAGTCTGATGATTGTTAATTTAAATTTTTTCTCCTTAGCCGCCTTTAAGAGAATTTTTTCCGCCTCAAGTTTTGTTTTTCCATAATTGTCGTTTGTTGCCGGTTTTGTATTTTGATAAATCGGTTTATCCGTATCGCGTCTGTCCGAAAAAATTGCCTGGGAACTTGTAAAAATAAAATGGGTTTTGGGTCCGATTTTTGGCAGGTGTTTTATTAAATTTATCATCCCGATGTCATTGCATCTTTGGTCGCCCTTTGATGTATCGGTTGCCGCAGCAAGGTGAAAGATGAGTCTTGGATCTGCCGGAATCAGATCCAAACCCTTACCTGTTACTAAATTGTGTTTTTTTTCGTTTAATATAAAAATCTTTTCTTCCGGATGTCCTTTTCTGATAAGCGGGGAAAGTTTTCTGCCGATAAAACCCGAGGCGCCCGTTACTAGTATCATTTTGTTTTCGTGAATATATTTCTCCTATTGGCTATTTCCGTTTGTCTTGGTCCGGAGAGTAGATATATATTAATTGCCCATAAAATAATGGTTCCATAGAACTGGTTGGAAAGAATAATTGGGGGAAAGTATAAAGGATTTTTAAAATTCCAACTGACGAGAAGATAGGCCAAACAAATTAATCCCAAAAATACGACCTTTTTTAATTTGACTAGATAGCTAAAGAGAACGATAAACGGGAATATTAACCAGACGAAATGGTGCTGCCAGGAGGTGGTATCGATAATAAGCAGAGTAATAATAAATAAAGACAGGGTCAGCACGCCGCTCCTTTTTCTTAGCACGTAAAATGACGCGAGAGCTACCAAAAGAATTGAAACAAATTCGCTTAAGTATTTTCGTACATCAAGGCTTGTAAAAATTCTTGAAATAAAACCCAATACCCCTTGATTGTAGTACACCTCCCTGCCCGCCAAACTTGCAACAAGAGGAAGAATGCCTGTATTGAACCATGAAACCCAGGTACCGAGATTCAAAAAAAGTAAAGTTGTGACGATTCCTATAAAAACCGTGGCAAGGCTAACTGATATGATTTTCCAAGATTTTTTCAGTGCAAAAAAGAGTAAAAAGAAAACAAAAATAGGCTTTAAAATGATTGAAGAACCTAAAATTATTCCGCCCCAAACAGATTTATTTTTCAATTCAAGGTAATAGGCCAAAAGTAACAGCAAAAGTACGATTGAATTGATCTGCCCCATTCCTAAAGAAAACTTTGTCGGAAAGGATAGAAAAGCCAAACCCATAAAAACCAGAAAATATGGCCAAACAACCTTCCCAAATGCTAATTTTATTGATAAGTAAATAGCCCCGACTATTGAAAAGAATGAGATAAATGTAAATATTGCCTGCGAGACTTGATAGGGAAGGAAAGCCAGCGGAATATAAAATAACTCGCTAACCGGCGGATATGCATTTGGGACAACTAAAGCTGGATTTATATAAGGGTTTTTACCAACTAGCATGTCTTTTACCGAGATCCAAATCACACCAAAGTCAGGGGTAGTAGTAGAAACAATTCTATAGAGATTCCCTAAAATTAGAATAAAGCTGGTAAGAAAAAAAACGGCCGCACCTATTTTTGCCCACGTTTTACTCACATCGGGATTTTAACATAAGCATAGGATGCATGCACGCTTGCGTAACTTGGGAGCTTCTGTTATAATTCCCCTCGTAACATGCAAGTGGTTATGTCAGTTACTAGCCACGGTTGATCTTCTTAGGTAGCCTCCCTGAGGCGCCTTTTGAAGGCGCCTTTTTTGTTGTTTACTGGCCCTTAAGCGAACGGAGAGAGTCGAGGGGGTTCCAAAACCAAAATGATTAATACCATATTAGGTTCGAAAGGAGTTAGTTCCCAAACCTTTATAGAAGGTTTCAGAATTCCCGTTACCAAAGTAACCGCGGGACCTTGCGTTGTGACCCAGATTAAGAAGATGGAGCCCGACGGATACTACGCTGTTCAGCTTGGCTTTTCCTCAAAAAGGGCTAAAAATACTTCAAAACCTCTCCAGGGACACCTTAAAACAACCTCAAAAGATCAAAGATTTCCGCGCTATATAAGGGAAGTCAGAGTTGATAAAGAGCCGGAGTATAAAGTCGGAGACATAATTACAGTCTCCGATATTTTTAAGCCTGGAGATGTTATTGCAGTAACCGGAATTTCAAAGGGTAAAGGGTTTGCGGGTGTGGTTAAAAGACATCATTTTCATGGAGGTCCGAGAACCCACGGACAATCAGACAGGGAGCGTGCTCCGGGATCAATCGGACAAACTACAACCCCGGGGAGGGTTTATAAAGGTAAAAGAATGGCCGGCAGAATGGGAGGAGAGCAATCAACAATTAAAAACCTGCATATAATTTCGGTTAATGCCGAAGTCGGAGAGGTTGAAATTTCAGGTCAGGTCCCGGGGAACCGCGGGTCTTTGGTGACTATGACGAAAATTAAATCAGGAAGTCTTAAGGAACTTGAACATGAGGTGGTTGCACAGATAGTTGAAGGAGAGGCTCCGGCCGAGGAAGGAACCGCTGCCACCCCGGGTCAGGAAAAACCTGCCGAGGCACCGAAGGCGGAAGCACCAAAACCTGAAGCAGCCAAGGTGGAAGCAGCCAAATAACATGACAAAAGTACTGACATTTACGGCTAAAGGAACAAAGACGGGGGAAGAGACTCTTCCTAAAGAGTTTGGCCAAAAGGTCAATATGGCTCTTTTGGCTCAAGCGGTTCATGTTTTTGAAGAAAGAGCTCATATTGGACTGAGAAAAACCCAAACCAGATCCGAGGTAAATAGAACTACCAAAAAGATTTACAAGCAAAAAGGAACGGGCGGAGCCCGTCATGGCAGCCGCAGGGCTAATGTTTTCGTCGGCGGAGGTGTAGCACTTGGTCCGAGGCCGGAACGAAGAATTCTGACGCTACCCGGAAAAATGAAAGCCAATGCCAGGCTTTTAGCTTATAGCCTTAAAGCCGGTGAAGGCAAGTTGGTTTTGGTTTCGGGGCTTTCTAAAATCGAAAAAACCAAATCGGTCGTTGAGCTTACTAAAGCCTTAACTAAGATAACGGGTGACAAAAGGTTTACTTTTGTTCTTGCCGACGGGGCCGGGGCAGCTGTGAAATTTTTCAGAAATCTCAAATTGGCAAATGCAATTTTTTGGAAGAACGCAAATGCGTACGATATTTTTAACGGCGGGTTGATAGTTCTTGATTCAGAAGTCTTTAAGGCTAAAAAAGAAGAAGTCAAAGCTAAAGTTGAGCTGACCAAAAAAACTAAATAATTATGATCAAGCCTATTTTTACGGAAAAAAGTTTAAAAGCGGCAAAATTTGGCAACTATACATTCCGGGTTGAGCCCAGAATGAATAAAAAGAGGATCGCAGCCGAAATTGCCAAAATCTTCGGGGTTACTGTCGTTCGCGTCAGAACCATTAAAACCGGCGGAGAAAAAGGCAGAAATGCCCGCGGCAGAAATTTTTCGGTAATTGCCGGCAAGAAAGCAATTGTGACTCTTAAAGAAGGAGATAAAATGGATATTTTTGAGGAGGGTAAAAAGTGAAAAAACTAAAAAGCATACTACCAAAACAGTCGGGAAGAGTCAGAGGCCGTGTTACCGTCAGGCATCAGGGCGGGCGTGAGAAAAGATATTTGCGTCGGATTGATTTTAAAAGGAGCAAAAAAGATGTTTGGGGAAGAGTCCTTGCTATCGAATACGATCCCAATAGAAATGCCGAGGTCGCTCTGATATTATACGAGGATGGCGACAGGCGCTATATAGTAAGCCCCGACGGACTTAAAGTCGGCACCCGTGTTATAGCTTCGGATGTGGCGCCGGTTGAAATGGGTAATGCCCTTCCACTGAAGGCTATTCCTGTTGGAGTTGCGATTCATAATATTGAAATAGCTAAGGGTAAAGGAGGGCAAATGGTAAAGGGAGCCGGAAGTGCGGCGGTAGTTTTCGGGAAAGAAGATGCCTGGGTTTTGGTTAAACTTCCGTCGGGGGAAATCAGGAGATTTGACCCGGAGTGTATGGCCGAAATCGGGCAGGTAGGAAACATTGCAGCCAAGGAGGAAGTTATTCATAAGGCCGGCCGCATCCGTCATATGGGAATTCGTCCCAGTGTCCGGGGAGTTGCTATGAACCCGCACGCCCATCCGCACGGAGGAGGAGAAGGCAGAAGCGGAGTAGGAATGAAATATCCGAAGACTTTTTACGGGAAACGCGCTGTAGGCAAAACCCGGAACAAAAAGAAATATTCCAACCGTTTGATAGTTCAGAGAAGAGGAGGCAAGGCTATTTTAGGCTAATTATGTCAAGAAGTTCTAAAAAGGGTCCTTTTATAGACCCGATACTGGTCAAAAAAGTTGAAAAAGGAATGGGACTTAAAGAAAGTCCGATCAAAACGTGGTCCAGAAGGTGCAGAATTTCACCGGAGTTTGTCGGAAAATATTTTCAGGTTCATAACGGACACGTTTTTATCGACGTTTTTGTAACCGAAGACATGGTAGGCCACGCTCTCGGGGAATTTTCGCCTACCAGGACATTCAGAGGACATGGAGAAATTGTAAAGAGAACACTTGAAAAGACGTAACATGGAAAAACAATTTAAAGCAACACAAAAATATCTTTTGATGAGCCCGAGAAAAATCAGACTTGTGGTCGGGGTCATTAAAAAAATGAAACCGGCGGAAGCTGTGGAAAAGCTGCCTTTCGTTCAAAAAAGGGCCGGAGCAGAACTTGCCAAAGTTATAAAAAGTGCCATTAGTTCGGCAAAAAATGCAGGGGTAAGTGAAACGGATTTGGTTTTTAAAGAAATTCAGATAGGCGAAGGCCCGCGTCTTAAAAGAGGAAGAGCGGCAAGCCGTGGTATGTGGCACCCTTTTAAAAGAAGAATGGCTCACATTAGAGTAATTTTGAAATCAACCAAAGTTGAAGTTGATAAGCAAAGCTTGGCCAGTCAGAGCCCTGGTAAGAAAGAAGAAAAACCATTAGCTGTAGCTCCCGAAAAGGGAGGGAAAGGAAATAAAAGAAATGGGACAAAAAGTTAATCCGACCGGCATAAGAATAGGTCACTTTCTGCCTTGGAAATCAAGGTGGTTTGGTGATCAGGGAAGTTTTAAAGACTTTTTAATTGAGGATATAAGAATCAGAAAAGGCCTTACCCAAAAGCTGAAATTGGCGGGTATAACCGGGGTCGAAATCGAGAGATTGCCGAAAAGCATGGTGGTAATAATTACGGTAAGCCGGCCCGGAGTGGTTATAGGCCGCGGCGGAACCGGAATAGAGGACGTTAAAAAATATATTTTAGGAATAATGAGTGACGTCAGAAAAAAGGTAATTAAGGATCTTAAAATTGATATCAGAATTAATGAAGTTAAAAATCCGGAACTATCGGCATACCTTGTTGCGGAGAGGATCGCGGGAGAAATGGAGAGAAGAATTCCCCACAGGCGCGCAACCCAAAAAGCAATGGAGAGAGTCATGGCTTCGGGTGCTTTGGGAATAAAAGTGGTTATCGGAGGGCGTATTAACGGAGCGGAAATTTCAAGAGTCGAAAAGTTTCATACAGGGTCGGTTCCTGCACAAACTCTAAGAGAAATTATTGATTACGCCCAGGTCCCGGCATTACTCCAAAGAGGTTATGTCGGGGTTAAAGTCTGGATACATAAAAAGGCTGAGGCCTAATTAAAAGAATGTTGCAACCAAAAAGAAGAAAATACATAAAAGAATTTAGAGGCAGGCGGCACGGAGTCGCAACCCGGGGAAGCGTGATCTCTTTCGGAGATTTTGCCATGAAGGCACAGGAGGTAGCCTGGGTAACATCGGCTCAGATTGAATCGGCAAGAAGAACCATTACCCATGGTCTCAGAAAAGGAGGAAGAGTCTGGGTCAGAATTTTTCCGGATAAGCCTATTACCGCCCGCCCCGCAGGGAAAAGAATGGGTGGAGGCAAGGGTGATATTTCAACCTACGTTGCGGTAGTACGCCCCGGAATGATTCTTTTTGAAGTTGCGGGAGCCGATCCGTTAATTGTCCGTGAGGCTTTCAGAAAGGCCTCTGCAAAATTGCCGATTGATATAAAAATAATTAGCAGGGAGGAAGAATAAGTTAAATGAAAAGAAAAGATTACGCAGATTTAAAAGGAAAAACAGTAGCAGAACTGACCAAGTTGGTTTCAACCAAAAGGACGGATGCTGTCAAAAAGAAGATGCAGAACCTGGCCGGAAAAGAGAAAAACCTGAAAGTGTATAGGAATTCGAGAGCGGAAATTGCTAAAATACTAACCTTGATCCGCGAAAAAGAGATTTTGGAAAAAGTTCAACCGAAGGAGGAGGTCAAAGCTAAAAAATAAGCGAAGCTTGAAATTACTATTATGAAAATATTTACGGGAAAAGTAGTTGCAGTTAAGACAGCCAAAACGGCGACTGTCGCTGTGGAAAGAATGACTATTCATCCGCTTTACAAAAAAAGGCTAAAAAGAATAAGAAAATATCAGGTTCACGATGAGACTGGGGTAAAAGTTGGGGACCAGGTTAAGTTTAGCGGTTCAAAACCCTACTCTAAAACGAAAAAATGGAAAATCATGGGAGTAGTTAAAGAGAAAGGAAAGGCAAAGTGATATGTTGCAACTTAGAACAATGATGGTACCGGCAGATAATAGCGGAGCCAAGAGAATTATGATAATCGGCGTTCCCGGGAGAGTAGGCAGATTCGCCACCCTTGGGGACGTGGTTCTCGGGGTTGTAAAAGGAGCCGACCCTGCAGGAATTGTGGCCGATCACGAAAAAGTAAGAGTTTTGATTGTCAGAACCCGTAAGGAAGTCGGAAGAAAAGACGGCAGTTACGTTAGATTTGACGATAATGCAGGGGTAGTTATTGATAAACAAGGATTACCCAGGGGAACCAGGATTTTGGGCCCCATAGCCAGGGAAATTAAAGAAGCCGGTTACAATAAGATAGCGTCACTGGCCAGGGAGGTTGTCTAATCTTTATGATCAAATTTAAAGTTGGGGACCAAGTCAAAATAATGATAGGGAAAGACAAAGGCAGGGAAGGCAAAATTGAAAAAATCATACCCGCCGAGGAAAAAGTCATAATTCCCGAAGTTAACCTTTATAAAAAGCATGTCAAAGGTTTTGGCGATGTTAAGGGTGGGATTTACCCGATTCCCCGCCCCTTAGGTTTTGGCAAAATCGCCCTTATTTGCCCAAAATGCAAAAAAATAACCAGAGTCGGTTTTAAATTCGCGGGAGAAGAAAAAGTCAGGATATGCAAAAAATGTAAGAAGGAGATTGACGCAAAATGATTACCAGATTACAGGAAAAATTTGAAAAAGAAATAAAGGTAACTCTTGCAAAAGAGTTTGATATAAAAAACAGCCACGCTGTTCCGGTTGTTGATAAAGTTGTTGTAAACATGGGCGTCGGAGCTGCAGCTAAAAATAAGGAGCAAATGGATAACCTGAAGAGGGACATTGCAGCCATCACCGGACAGGCTCCGTCAATCCGGAATGCTAAGGTTTCGATTGCAAGCTTTAACCTTCGGGCCGGGATGCCTGTGGGGCTTAGCGTTACTTTAAGGGGAGAACGTATGTATTCGTTTTTGGACAGGCTTTTTTCGATAGCCCTGCCGCGTCTTAGGGATTTTAGGGGAGTATCTTTGAAGTCTTTTGATAAAAGGGGTAATTATACGTTAGGATTTGAGGAACACACGGTTTTTCCCGAAGTTGATCCGGCAAAGGCTGCCGCGGCCCACGGACTCGAAATTACTATTGTTACAACCGCAGGGGAACCTGAAAAGGCAAAAAGACTGTTGGAACTGATGGGTTGCCCATTTGTGAAAGAATAAATATATGTCAACGACTGCAAAGGAAGTAAGAGAAACTAAAAAATTAAAGTTCAAAGTCCGATATCACAACAGATGTAAAATCTGCGGGAGGTCGCGTGGATACTTGCGCAAATTCGGAATTTGCAGACTTTGTTTCAGGGAATATGCCCTAAAGGGAGAAATACCCGGTGTCAGAAAGGCATCTTGGTAATATGAAAAACACATTTTCAAATTATTCGGTCGGAGACTTTTTGATAAGAATTAAAAATACCGCGATGGCCGGCAATAAAAGCGTGGAATATAAAGCCGAGAAGCAGATTGTGGCCATTGCCGAAGCGCTTAAGAAACTCGGATTTTTGGACACAGTCAAAAAGGATAAAGAAGTTCTGACCGTTACGCTGGCTTTCAAAAACAAGAAGCCGGTCATAATGGATCTAAGGCTTATCTCAAAACCGGGCTTAAGAATTTATATGGGAGTTGACGAAATAGACAAAAAGAAAGGCCCTTCAACTTATCTTATTACGTCGCCAAAAGGGATAATTTCATCTAAAGACGCAGTTAAACTAAGGATCGGCGGGGAAGTCATCGCCCAAATTTGGTCTTAATTATATGAGTAAAATAGGAAAACAACCGGTATTAATTCCGGCGGGAGTTACGGTAGAGGTCAATGGCCACACGGTAAAAGTTACAGGGCCAAAAGGAACTTTGGAAAAACATTTTCCTCCGGAAATTAATGTCGAAGTTAAAGAAGGAAAGGTCCTCGTTAGTGCTAAGGGAAGCGGAAAGTACATTATGTCTTTGCACGGAACAATTAGGGCTTTAATCAACAATGATGTTAAAGGAGTTTCGGAGGGATGGTTTAAGAAACTTGAACTTGTGGGGACGGGTTTTAAAGCGGAAGTGGTTGGTTCGGCCATATCCCTGACTGTGGGGTATAATCACCCGGTTAAGATTGAAGCCCCGGAAGGAATTACTTTTAAAGTGGAAAAGGCGTTCATTACGGTTGACGGAATTAATAGGGAAGTTGTGGGACAGGTTGCTGCGGATATCCGCGGAGTAAGACCTCCGGAACCCTACAAAGGCAAAGGAATAAAATATGTGGACGAGGTTATAAGAAGGAAAGCGGGTAAAGCAGCCGCTGCCAAAGCCGGTCCTGCGGCCGCTGCCTAATATTTATATGAGAAGCAAAGAAATCAAAGCAAAAAGATACGATCAAAGAAAAAGGCGAGTCAGAGCCAAAGTTATCGGAACAACGGGTCGTCCGAGACTTTCGGTTTTTAGATCCAATATCCATATTTACGGGCAAATTATTGATGATGAAAAAGGCAAGACTTTATTAACCTACTCGGATATTAAAATTAAAAAAGAGAAGATGACAAAGACACAAATAGCCGGAACGGTTGGTGAAGAAATTGCCAAAAAGGCTTTAGCTAAAAAAATTAAAACCGTAGTTTTTGACAGAAACGGATTTATGTACCACGGCAGAGTTAAAGCTCTCGCTGAAGGTGCAAGAAAAGGAGGCTTGGTTTTTTAACCAAATATAAATATGGGATTTAGCAGAAACAGAAACACAAATTTCGAAGGCCCACCCAAAGAGTTTGAGGAAACAGTGGTCCAAATCAATAGAATTTCCAAAAAGACCAAAGGCGGAAACCAAATCAGATTTTCGGCTCTGGTTGTAGTGGGAGACAGGAAAGGCAAAGTCGGGGTCGGTCTTGCCAAAGCAACTGATGTTCGAAATGCCATCAGAAAATCGGTAGAAGCGGCCAAAAGAAAAATGATTGTGGTCCCTCTCGCCGGCACAACTGTCCCCTATTCCGTTAACGAAAAATTCTCGGCGGCAAAAATTTTGCTTAAGCCAGCGCCTCCCGGATCCGGAATTATTGCGGGAGGACCGATGAGAGTTGTTTTGGAAGCCGCAGGAATTCGCGATGCAGTAGGTAAAATTTTGGGAACTAAAAATAAAATTTCCAATGTTTACGCAACATTAAAAGCTCTTGAAACCATATCAGGAATAGTAGAGGCAAGGAGGAAATAAAAATATGAATTTACCTAAAGTTGTAGCCAAATCGAAAAAAAGACTGGGACGCGGTATGGGAAGCGGCAAAGGAAGCCACACCAGTAGTCATGGTCAAAAAGGACAGAAGAGCCGTGGAAAAATAAACGTTCTTTTTGAAGGAATGAAAGTAAAGAAATCTTTACTTAAAAGACTTCCCAAAATGCGCGGCAAGGGAAAATTCCACGTCAATTCAAAACCGGTTTCCATAAGCTACGCCCGGCTTGAAGTTTTATCGGCAGGAAGCGTGGTTACGACAGAACTTTTGGTTAAACACGGAATTCTCAAGGCCGCTCTCGCCAAACTCAAAGGAGTCAAAATAGTTGGAATCGGCGACAACAAAAAGAAATTTAAGTTTTCCGTCTCAACCTCCAAAAGATCGATTGTGGTTGTCCCCGAAAAACCGGCTAAAGCTTCAAAATAAACCCAAAAGGTTATATTATCCCCGGCCAATTTGTAGTATCATTTTTTACAGTGTGATAAAAGAAATTCCGGGAGCCGGACAAGAAGTAAGAATATTTCTCTCGGATTATCCTAAAAATATTTTGGAGAAAATCTATACAGATAAAGGAATATCCAAAATGCTTCAAGAGTCCGGAAATAGTGTTTTTAAGGATGGTATCGATGCATTTTGGGAGTCTTCCGGTGAAGATGGTGGTGAAGAGAATAATGATTTAGCCAGGCAAATATGGTCATACGATTTACCGGTAGGAATAGTAGAAGCTATCAGAGAGATTGCTGAAGAAAATTCTCAACCTTCAGTTTCGGCCATTTGATAAGCCATTTTTTATTGGTTACTCTTCTATCAAACTCTTTCAAATTTCTTTCTGTTTTTGTAGTAGGCCGAAGGATTAAATTCACCAAGTCATCGATTCCATGGGGAGCGGTTAGGACATAATCGCCGTTTTTATCGATTTTAACTCCCACACAAGTTGCTGTTTCAACCCAGTCTCCCAATCCTTCTTCGGAGGATTTATAAGGTTTTGTATTGTGATACACATGCATACGTGCTTGATTTGTTACTGACCAATTAACCCCCGTAATTAACTTATTTAGTTTTTGTTCATAAGTTTTTTCCTGTCGGGTTGACTCTTTACCCGCTTCATCTTCAGAAAAATCTTTTTTATCGTAGTAAATTACATCGATGTCAGTTAGCGGGGTTCTCGAAGAATATTTATGAAGAGTATCCCAAACCTTTCCTCGTACAAAACCTGCACCGATCCACCAATCGGGAAGATCCAGACTTTTAGTTGCCATAAGAACCTTCACCATCCAAGAATCGTTCTTAATCAATTCCAAAATATCTGCCTCTGTCATAGTTAGGATATTAACACAAAATTACTTCTTCGTACTTGTGATACGATAAATTAATGCTCCGGACCAAAAGGAAAAAGCTGTCTTGGAAAAAAGTTGTATTGGCAGTCGGAGCAACTGCCATAATCGCAGGAAGCGTTGGTGTTGCTAAAAAAGTTATTACTCCGGGAGAAAAAGTTGTTGCAGTAATTGATGGGGATTCTTTTAAAATCGGAAACGACCAAACAATCCGTTTATACGGCGCTGATGCCCCCGAACTTCAATATTGTTTTGGACAGGAGGCAAAAGTGGCGTTAACCAAAAAGATTTCGGGCAAGACAGTCGTTTTAAAAGAATTAAAAACCGATATCTATAGACGCGTTATGGCCCTTGTTTATCTTAATGGTGAATCGGTAAACGAATACATGGTCAAGAACGGCTTTGCCGAAAGCCATAGAGACGCGGGAACGGAGACGGATGCGATAAATGCCGCCGAAGACTTCGCTAAAGCTAAAAGCTTGGGAATATTTTCGTCAAAATGCTATCAGTTAAGTCCGCCAAATCCGAAGTGTGTCATCAAAGGGAATATTACACAATCGGATGGAACTAAAGTATATTTTGTTCCCGGCTGCAACCACTACACCTCGACTATTATAGAAAAATTCAAAGGTGAGGATTGGTTTTGTTCGGACAAAGAAGCCAAATCCGCAGGTTTCACCAAGTCCCCCGAATGCCCATAAGATTTATTTTCCCAAATGTGAAGGATTAAAGTTGTATGGGAGACAGGCAACAAGCGAAGTAATCCTTCTTATTTTACCCTCGGGGTCGGCAACGATAATAAGGCAATCATCTGTGTGTTCGATAATTCTTTGTAGACATTCACCACAGGGACCGGTATCTCCATCATGGCTTATGGCAATTGCTTTAATATATTTTCTTTGCTTCCTCGCCTCTCCCTCACTGTTGGCAGAAGCTATTGCGGATCCTTCGGCGTGGTTTGTTGGTGAATAAGCGACGTTTTCTGAATTACTTCCGCCATACATTCTTCCACCAACAGTTAACAAGGCTGCACCTACGCCATAATGGGAGTATGGGTCATATACATTGCCCCCGTACTTAGTCGCTACAAGTACAAGATCGTCAATTTTTGTTTCACCCAGTTCTTGGATTTCCGATTTTATAAACACCCGCTCTCTTGCCGAATCTTCCGGAGTCGGAACCCAAACATATTCATTCAACCGCTCTGACATATAGATCTTTATACTCCGAATTATTCAAAGATCAACTTTTCAGAAGTATTTCGATCTGACTCGTGCTATAGCTTTCACCTAAATTCCAATAAGAATAATACCAGCTGCAGCCAGGGCCACTCCAACCAGTTGGGTTTTCGTGGTTTTCTCTTTAAGAAATATCACTGCCAAAACTATGGTAAGGGCCATATAAGAACTTGAAATTGGAGAAACTAGCGAAGCCTTTCCGGTGTTTAGAGCTAAATAAAATAACAATAGCCCAAATTCCATCATAAAGGTGCCGCTCAGAGTCGGAATAAACTTTCTCTCGGTAATTCTCGGGAATTTTCTTCCCTTTTTATCAAGGATGAAATTTATAATAATTGTTACTATGTAGCTCAGGGAAAAGGCGAACATAAATGAATAAATGTCGAATTTTATCAAGGCAACTTTTCCAATATAATCCGCAAATCCAATCATTATTGCTGCAAAGAACCCCCAAACCACCCAAGATTCGAGTTTGAAAGTAAACTTACTGGGTTTTGAAACCAAAAAAGAACCGATTATTATGACGAGAACTGCTAATTTTTGGAAGATGTCTATATGCTCGCCCAAGAATAGACTAGATAATAAAATAGTAAAAATGGGGTATGTTGCAATAAGTGTTCCGGTAAGTGAAATTTCTCCTTTTTCTGCGGCGTAATAATAAATTAGATTGGGTACTGCTGCCAGTAAGGCTATAATAAGAATACCTGGGAAGAGAGACCAATTAACCCCGCCAATTAAAGAGAAGGGAATAAATATCAGGCAACCGAAAATGGTTGCTAAAAAATTATTAAATAAAGCAGTCGTGTGCTCAAACCCTTTTTTGATAAGAATTTGGCCGACTCCCCATGTAATGGCTGCCAAAAGTGCGAATAAAAACCAAGTCATAGAATATGTCCAAATTGTAAAGAATCAAGTCTTGAGAAGCAAATAGAAATTCAATTATTCATAACTTTTCAGAAACTTCCCAGTTGGGTTTTGATACAATCCGGTTATGGCACAACTAAGAAGTGTAGATGAATACATTGAAAATTCTCCGATAGAGGTTCGGGAAAAACTGAAGGAGCTTCGGAAAATAATAAAATCGACCGTCCCTAAGGCGGAGGAAAAAATTAGTTACGGAATGCCTTATTACGGGTACAGAGGCCGTCTGGCCTATTTTGCCCTTTTCAAAACTCACATAGGGCTATATGTTATGCCTCCGGTTGTGGAAGAATTTAAAAGTGAACTTAAGGATTATAAAACTGCGGTGAGTACAATCCAATTCCCCCTCGATAAAAAACTTCCGGTGGAGTTAATAAAAAAGTTAATAAAGGCACGTGTTAAAAAGAACGAGGAAGCCACATAACCTGCCCGATTCGTGGCTTCCCCGACAATCTACATTTGAATTTCAATTTTCTCCTTATTGGTCTACGGGGAGCGCGGCAAAATCTGCCGTAAGCTTATCCATCCACGCCTTATTCTCCGGGGTATCCGGACCTTTATCCATCATTGCAAGAGCTTTTTTATGCTCCTCGTCTCCTTTGTCTGCCATTTCCTTAAGATGTTTTCCTCCTTCTGCCATCATTTCTTGGGGAGAGGCGGCGTGAATCGCCATATCGCAAGGGCCTCCCATTTGTCTGCATGTCATTGTTTTCATATTTATTCACCTCCAATATTTTAGGTAGAGGGGCAGTATAGCGGTTTAATCTGTGAAGAAGCTGAAGAGACCGGTTATTTGCATCTGAAATACGCCAGGGGCAATCCGAAAAAAGTTCCCAAGTTCCAGCCGTCGTGTTCGGCCAGGAAAAGATGCCCGCAAACGCTTGTTCCCCGAGTTGCCCCAAGTGCAATAACTTTTTCATAATCGGCAATCGCGCTTTTTCTGTCAATCGCGTAATAATAATTGTGAATATCGCCCCTGTTCATTAAAGCCTGAATATAGTTTGGATTCAGTGAAATTGCCTTATCTAAATCGGGTAATGCGCTCTTATAATCGCGCAGACGCATGAAAGTATAAGCACGATTATTGTAGGTCTGCGGATAATTCGGATTAAGCTTGATTGAAGTTGTGTAATCGGCAATTGCCTTGGTGCAGTTGCCTATATCGTAGTCATAATCTCCCTGTAGAAAGAAGTCCATGGCGGTTTTCAAACTCGCCGGCGGGGTGTTTGTGGTTGTGTGGGGGGTCGAGCACTGAATATCCTTTAATGTGGTATCCCGATACATGGTAAAAGCCAGAAAACCCAGGAGCAAAACAGCAACCGTGGCAGTTAAAATAATAGCCCTCCGTTTGTTTTTCTTACTTAAGTAGTAAACAACCGTTGAAATAAAAGCGATGACGGCTATCGAAACAAAGAACTTCATTGCTTATTATTGTAACATTCTCTTTCTTTCTCCAATTTCTTAGACAAGCAAGAAATAGACAGATCCTCTTTGGATAAGCCTCAATCCTGTGCACTATTTTCAGGATCACTTTTGAGATATAATTAACCCGCTTATGCTTAAGTCCGTCGGCCAATTTTTTTCAAAAGTAGTTAAAACTCCTTCGATAAGGAAGAAGCTGCTGATCACGGGCATTGTCCTTATTGTTTTCAGGTTGGCGGGGCATATTCCGGCTTCCGGTATAGATAAAACCACGCTCGCCGCCCTTTTTGCCGGAAGTCCGCTGCTTTCTCTTCTTGACGTATTTTCGGGTGGAACTTTGGCCAACTTTTCAATTCTGGCATTAGGGCTTAATCCATATATTAATGCCTCGATTATCCTGCAACTACTTGGCTATGTAGTCCCTGCTATAGAGGAGCTTCAGAAAGAGGGGGACTTTGGTCAGGAGAAAATTAATCAGTACACCAGACTCTTAACGGTTCCTCTCGCGGCTCTTCAGGCTTTCGGAATGTACGCGCTTCTCAGGGGACAAAAAGTTATAACCACCCTCGATCCCCTTCATCTTCTTGCGCTTGTTATAACCATGACGGCGGGGACTATTTTTGCCGTTTGGCTCGGGGAACTTATCAGTGAATACGGTTTTAAGGATGGGGTTTCCCTCCTGATTTTTACCGGAATCGTGGCCAGACTTCCCGTTACATTGGGTCAATCCGCCAGTATTTTCCAGTCCCAGGACATCTTAAAAATATCGTTATTTGTGATAATTTTCGTAATCATAGTCGGCCTTGTGGTTTTTGTCAGCGAAGCGGCCCGTCAAATACCAATCCACTATGCAAAAAGACGGACCGAGAGCGGTCTTGGGGCAACCTCTTATCTGCCTCTCAGGTTGAATCAGGCGGGAGTAATTCCTATCATTTTTGCTGTATCTTTGGTTCTTTTGCCGTCGCTTCTTGGGCAGTTCTTGGCGAATGTCCCGAATGCCGGGATAGCCGGATTTGCCAAGGCCGTAAGCACTGCCTTTAACCCCCAGTCGGCACTATACAACGTTGTTTATTTCCTGCTGGTTTTCGGATTTACTTATTTTTACACGGCAGTTGTGTTTAGTCCCGAAAAAGTGGCCGAAAATTTGCAAAAAGGCGGAGGATTTATTCCCGGAATTAGGCCCGGCAAGGAAACCGAAAAATATTTGGGACATGTCCTTTCCCGCCTGACGGTTGTGGGAGGGGCATTTCTGGGACTTATTGCGGTACTTCCTTCCCTTTTTAGAAATGCCCTTGGCGCCACGAATCTCGCAATCGGGGGCACAAGCGTTTTAATCCTCGTGTCGGTTGCGCTTCAGCTAATCCGTGAAATGGAGGGAGAACTCGTGATGGAAAAGTACGAAGGATTTACCAAATGAATATAGTTTTACTTGGTTCCCCGGCGTCAGGCAAAGGTACACAAGCCGATATTTTATGCCATGAATTCGGACTTTTTCATCTTTCTACGGGGGACGTATCAAGAAAATTGGCCCAAACCGACCCAAGAATTAAGGAGATTGTTGAGTCGGGTAAACTCATCCCTTCAGAAGAGATGACAATGCATGTTCTTGACTTTTTAAAAGACGAAAAACCCGATCTAAAAAATATTCTTTTTGAGGGATTTCCAAGATTCATAACACAATATGAAGCATTGGCAAATTTTCTGAGTACCAAAGGAGACGCCATAGATTTAGTAATATCCTTGGATGTAAGTGAAAGCGTCGCTATTGAAAGAATATCATCGAGAAGAGTTTGTGAAAGCTGCGGGGAGAACTTTAATACGGTTACCAAACCTCCGAAGAAAGACGGAATTTGCGACAAATGCGGCGGAAAATTAATTCAGAGAAAGGACGACAACCCGGAATCTGTCAAGGTTCGTTTTAAATACTACCAGGAAAACACAAAAGAACTGATTGACTATTTAGACAATAAAGGAATATTAACAAAAGTAGACGGAGAGCGCCCGATTGATGAGATTGCCTCAGATCTTCATAAAATCGTAGAAAAGCTGAAAAAATGATCCGAATAAAAACTTCCGAGGAGATTCAAATTATGGCCGAGGGTGGAGCAAAGCTAGGCAGAGTAAAGAATGCTCTTGCCGCGGCCGTTGCCGCCGGGGTAAAAGCCTCAGAAATTGAGGAGCTGGCGGCAAAACTTATAAAAGAAGAAGGTGCTGAAGCCTCTTTTAAAAAAGTCCCGGGCTACCGTTGGGCAACCTGTGTAAACGTAAATGAGGGTTTGGTTCACGGAATTCCTGCCTCGAGCGTGATTTTCAAAAAAGGTGATCTGGTCAGTATTGACGTGGGGGTTTATTACGGGGGATTTCATACTGATACTTCGATCTCGGTTGGCATCGATTTAAGTCCCGAAAACCGGAAATTCCTGAATACCGGCCATGATACCTTAAGTAAAGCCCTGAAAGTAGTTAGGCAGGGCAATTATATTTACGATATTTCCAAAGCTATTGAAGACGCCATTGAGGAAGCGGGTTATACAACCATAAAAGCACTGGTCGGCCATGGGGTGGGCAGGGAGCTTCACGAGGATCCTCAAATCCCCTGTTTTGTGCCGGGAAGAAGAGAGGAAAGCCCGAAGATAGAAAAAGGTATGGTTTTGGCAGTTGAGGTAATGTATGCAAAAGGGAGCGACAAAGTCGAACTTTTGGAAGACGGGTGGACAATAGCCATGCGGGATGGTAAAATATCAGGACTTTTTGAAGATACTGTCGCGGTAACTGAAGTAGGACCCAAGGTGTTAACGAGATGAAAACCAAAAACGTAGTCATAGTCGAGGGAAACGTGTCTGCCGCCCTTCCCAATACAATGTTCAGGGTGACTCTAGCTGACGGGAGGCTAATTTTGACGACCTTAACCGGTAAAATGCGCAGAAATTATGTCAGGATTTTTCCGGGAGACAGGGTCAAGGTCGAAATGACGCCCTACGACGAGGCCAGAGGCAGGATCGTCTTTAAATTATAAAGAAATGAAAGTTCAAAGCTCAATCAGTTTAAGATGCAAGGACTGTAAGATTGTTAAGCGCAAGGGCGTTTTATACGTTATTTGTAAAAACCCCCGTCATAAGCAGCGCCAGGGCTAGTTTGTTTTAGGGGAAAGCCGGAAGGGGGTGAAACCCTCTTCCGAAAATGTATATGGCAAGAATCGCAGGAATCGACCTACAGGATAGCTGGAAAGTAGACTTCGCCTTAACCAAAATAAAAGGTTTGGGCTGGTCGTTGTCAAAAAAGGTCATGAAGGATGCCGGGGTTGATACAAAAAAGAGAATTTCCGACCTGACCAGCGACGAAGTAAGCAAAATTTCGGCAGAACTCGATAAATATCAAATCGAGGGGGATTTGGCAAGAGCTGTAAGGGGAAATATTCAAAGGCTCCAGGTGATCGGATCATATAGGGGCTCAAGGCACACAAAAGGGCTTCCGGTCAGGGGGCAAAGGACAAGAACAAACGCCCGTACCAAACGCGGAAAGAGAAAGACAGTTGGAGCCTTTAAGAAAGAAATCCTCTCCAAGATGACCACGGGTAAAGAAGAGGAGACAAAGAAGTAATATGGCTACTAAAGCTAAAAATACAAAAAAAGATGTAGGACTCGGCAAAATTTATATTTCCGCGTCGTTTAATAACACTCTTGTGACCCTTACAAATGCTCTCGGTGAGACTTTGGCTTGGGGTTCATCCGGTGCCTCGGGTTTTAAAGGAACAAGGCGTGCTACCCCTTATGCGGCAACAACTGCTGTTGAAGCGGTCTTGAATAAAGCCAAAAATGATTTTGGAGTTACGGAAGTGGAAATTTACGTTAAGGGTCCGGGTGCCGGGCGGGATGCGGCATTAAGGGCTGTCAGGGCCGCCGGAGTAAAAATTGCTCTTATTGCAGATATTACACCCGTTCCGCATAACGGACCCAGGCCGAAAAAGAAAAGGAGAGTCTAAAATAGTATGGCAAAATACGTAGGACCAAAAGACAGGTTGAGCAGGCGCGAAAACTTCGACATTTTTAGTGCCGGGGCGAAGCTGACGAGGCTTAATGTTCCGCCAGGAGTTCACGGACCAAAAGGTACCAGAGGTTCTTCCCAATACGGCAGACAGCTCAGGGAGAAACAAAAAGTCAAAAGGATTTACGGAATTCTCGAAAAGCAGTTCAGAAAGTATGTTGAGGACGCATTTAGGGCCAAGGGAAATACGGGAGAGGCAATACTTATGAGCCTCGAAAAACGTCTGGATAACGTTATTTTCCGGCTTGGTTTTGCCCCGAGCAGGCCCAGTGCCCGTCAGATGGTTTCGCACGGGCACGTTTTGGTTAACGGTAAGAAAGTTAATATTCCGTCATATAAATTGGTTGTCGGGGACACGGTTTCAATCGATTCTACAGCCTTCGCCATTCCAGAGGTCAAGAAGGCCACGGAAGAGAAAGATATCAAGATCCCCGGCTGGCTTGAGCGTAAAGCTCTTGTAGGCAAGATTTCTGCAGCGCCTAAGCGTGAGGATATAACTGAGCCTATAAGCGAGATGGATATTGTTGAATTTTACTCTCGATAAGGTTATAATACACCCTAGTCTTAAAGTTAAGACTGTATTTTGAAAGAAAAATGAACGACCCGATGTTTGAGATCAAAGAAGAAAAGAAGGAAGCCGGTTACGGCAGATTCGTTATTTCCCCCCTGGAGCAGGGATATGGACTCACCATCGGAAACTCCATGAGGCGTGTCTTACTCTCTTCGCTTCCCGGAATTGCCGTAACTTCGGTCAAAATTGCCGGTGTTAAACACCAGTTCTCTTCTCTTACCGGAATGAAGGAAGATATTGTTGAGTTTGTTCTTAACCTCAAAAGAGTCAGATTTTCCGGAAAAGCCGAAAAGCCTACCAAGGCTACGCTGGAGGTAACAAAACCCGGAGAATTTACGGCTGCCGAGATTAAAGTCGGAGGCGGAATTAAAGTTGCTAATCCCGATTTGATTTTGGGCACGCTGAATAAAGGCTCCAAACTTTCCGCAGATATCATGATTGAAAGCGGGGAAGGTTATTCCCCGGCGGAAGACAGACCCACAGACACAATCGGTCTTATTCCGGTTGATGCCTCTTTCTCTCCGGTTAAAAGAGTCAGCTACAAGATTGAGGAAACCCGCGTGGGACGGCTCACAAATTATGATAAATTGCTTTTGGAAATTTGGACCGACGGAACAATCGATGCAAAGGTCGCTTTAATGGAATCCGCAAAGATCCTGATGTCATATTTTGGCCAGGTGGTTAATCCTAAGAAAGTTGAAAAGCCGGTTGAGGCGCCTAAGGATGAACTCGGGCTTGTCGGAAAACTTTCTGTAGAGGAAATCGGGCTTCCCACGAGAGTCGCAAATGCCCTGATTAAAGCCGGTTTTGAGTCGGTTGAACAGTTGGCTCATGCCAAGAAAGAAGATTTGGTCAAGGTCAGAAATTTGGGAGAAAAGTCCCTCAAGATTATAGCTGCTGCGCTCGGAACAAAGGGAGTCGAGTTTCTCGCTATCAAGTAAGACTATGAATAAGCGTGTGTTCGGAAGAAAACTTTCCCGTAGTCGGCCGGCCAGGGAGGCCTTATTTGCTTCTTTAGCCCAAAGCCTGATTACTAACGGAAAAATTGTAACCACCCGCGCAAAAGCCAAGGCGGTTCAGGGCAGTGTGGAAAAGATGGTAACCCTGGCCAAAAAGGGAACTATTGCCGCAAGGAGAAAGGTTATGAGTAAATTGGACAATAAAAGAGAAGCCGCAGAAGTTCTGTTTCAGAAAGTTGTCAAAGCTTTCCCGATGAAAACCTCGGGGTTTACCAGGATAATTTCTCTTCCCCCGAGAGTCGGGGATAATGCTCAAATGGTTAGAATGGAATGGACGGAAAAAGTAGAATATGAGGTGAAGAAAAAGCCCGAAGCAAAGGTAAAAGGCAAAAAAGTTGAAGAAAAACCTAAAAAATGAAGACATTTTCACCCACACCAAAAGACGTAAAAAGAGAATGGCATTTGATAGATGCCAAGGATGAAATATTGGGTCGTCTTTCCACAAAAATTGCGGGACTTTTGATGGGTAAAGGCAAGGCCACTTTTAGCCATCATATGGATATGGGAGATTACGTAGTCGTAATAAATGCAGAAAAAATTATGGTGACCGGCAGAAAAGCTTCCCAAAAAGTCTACATTACCCATTCGGGATATCCTGGAGGATTTAAATCGAAAAAATACAGCCTGATGATGGAACAGCATCCGGAGCGCATTATTGAGCATGCCGTAGCTGGAATGCTTCCCGTTAACCGTTTGAAAGACCCGAGAATGTTAAGATTAAAAGTAGTGGCAGGGGATAAAAATCCTTACGAAAAAGAATTTAAACAAAATGGCAAGAATTAAAAAGATAGATTATTCGTACGGGGTTGGCAGGAGAAAGGAATCATCCGCAAGGGTGAGGCTTTACCGTGGCAAAGGAGAAAATACGGTTAACGGAATGCTCACAGAAAAGTATTTTCCGGGTGAGATTGCCATAAAAGCATTGGCCAAACCGATGGGTGCAACGGAAACCAGCGACAAGTATTATTTTTCGGCGAAAGTTTCCGGTGGCGGAAAAGAAGCGCAACTAGGTGCCGTTATTTTGGGTCTTTCCCGAAGTCTTGTAAAAGTTTCTTCCGAGAAAAATAGAACCCCGCTAAAAAAACTTGGTCTTCTTACCCGCGACAGTAGAACCAGGCAAAGAAGAATGGTGGGTATGGGTGGAAAATCCCGCAGAAAGAAACAGTCTCCAAAGCGTTAAACTTCTGATACAATACGACTTACGGGGTGTAGTTCACCGGTAGAATGGGCGCATGGGGTGCGTCCGAACTGAGTTCAATTCTCAGCACCCCGACAAGCGAAGCGCGGAGGGGGATGAAATTGTTCAATCGCGCATCTTGCGGCTTACGAAACTTCAGTTGAGTGTCAAAGCAAGCTGAGCGATATGAAATGCTAGGATTTCATATTCTCAGCACCCCGACTGAGATACCACTTCTGTAAATCTTCGAAGGCCTTTATCTGGTTTTTAAAAGCAGGCTTTGGAAGTTTACCAATCGGAAACCATTCGAGTTTGGCTACATCATCCGAAGCTTTCATTTTTCCGCTGATTATTTTGCCAATGTAATTAACATTTAGGGTTGGTTCACCATTTTCTCCGTACGTATCCATATAAATTCCCAGCATATCCAAAATTTTAACCTTAAGTCCCGTTTCTTCTTTGACCTCCCTTAGTACTCCAATGATCGGGTCTTCTCCGTATTTTAAAAATCCCCCGACAATGTCGTATTTTCCTTTAAACGGTGCGATACCCCGCACTGCCAGCAGAACTTTATCTCCTTTAATTATTAAAACGGAAGCGGTTGGGGCGGAGTTTTTATAAATTATCTGTCCACAATTTTTGCACTTATAAAATTCCGGATTATTTTTTAATTCTGATTTACATCTCGGGCAATATTTAAAATTTTGCATTTTCCTTGTTGCATTTTACCTTAGTCCATTGTAAAAAGGTACCGGTATGGCGAAAGTAAAAAAACCCGAAACGGAAGCTCCTGTAAAACAGGAAGGCGGCTCTGCAAAACTTCAGGCAATAAGGCTTGCCATGGATCAAATCGAAAAACAATATGGTAAAGGAAGCATCATGCGCCTTGGAGGAAACGATGGCGAAAGATATAAAATTGACGTAATTTCGACGGGTTCCATAGCGGTCGATTTGGCACTTGGAGTCGGCGGACTTCCCAGGGGCCGTATTACAGAAATCTACGGTCCTGAGGCCTCTGGTAAGACCACCTTAGCCCTGGCAGTCATTGCAGAAGCTCAGAAGAAAGGCGGTCAATGTGCTTTTATAGATGCAGAGCACGCCCTTGATCCCCAACGCGCCGAAATTTTAGGAGTTGACCTTGATAATCTTCTTATGTCCCAGCCGGATACCGGTGAGCAGGCTCTGGAAATTACTGAGGCCTTAATCCGTTCCGGAGCAATTGATGTTGTAGTCGTTGATTCGGTTGCGGCACTTGTACCGCGCGCCGAACTCGAAGGGGAAATGGGAGATGCTGTCATGGGAATGCAGGCCCGCCTTATGAGCCAGGCTCTCAGAAAATTGACCGGCGCAATAAGTAAATCCAAAACCGTTTTGATTTTTACCAATCAGCTCAGACAAAAAATCGGAGTCATGTTTGGAAATCCCGAAACGACTCCCGGAGGGCTTGCCCTTAAGTTTTATTCTTCGGTAAGAATCGATCTCAGAAGAATTGAAGTTCTTAAAGAAGGGGAAAGAGTAATCGGTTCAAGACATAGAGCCCGCATTGTTAAAAATAAGGTTGCCCCTCCACTAAGAGTTGCGGAATTCGACATTATGGAAACGGAAGGGATAAGCAGGTTCGGAGGGCTTTTGGACGTCGGACTTGAACTGGGCTTAATCGGTAAGAGCGGATCATTCTTTAACTACGAAGGCAAACCCATTGCCCAGGGTAAAGAAGCCGCCAAGCTTTATTTTAAAGACCACCCTCATATTGCAGACGAGGTAGATAAAAAAATCCGCGAAATGGTGGCTTCCGGTAAAAAACTTCCGAAAGAAATTGGAGAAGAGGAAAAAGAAGAGTAATTAAAGTCTGGGTTTGATTTGGATTATTGACTCGGCGGTGATTCCGTCTTCTGGGTAATTTTCTATACCGAATCCTGGGTCAAACCCCATATTTCTCAGTCGACTATATAGTTCCCCACCAAGATACAATGCGACTTCTCCGGGGCTGGAGTTTCTGATCGCACGTATACTAAAAGCTACTGGTCTGCCTTGGGTTAGGTTTTCGATAACTAGAGCCTCAAATTTCTTTTTATCAAACTTTTCTTGTGAGGTATCAACATTAAAAACCTGTTGACCCTCAGACTCAACCGACAATCTGAATGCCATATCTGGGCGTAGTATACTACGGAAGATAAACATCGCAAATATGCCGATAATTACGGGAATCAAACAACAAAAGAATAAAAACCGTGTAAATGTTTATCTGGATGATGAGTTTGGATTTGGAATTGATTTGGACAACTTTGTTTTGCTTCACTTGAAAGTTGATCAGGAGCTGACGGAAAAAGAAGTCGAGGAAATCGTCAAAAAAGCCGAATTCCAAAAAACTTACGACAAACTTTTGAGATTTGCGATGGTCAGACCAAGGTCGATGAAAGAGATAACCGATTATTTCCGCCGCAAAAAAGTTCATGAGAGCATGCACGAAAAACTGGTTGAGAAATTGAAACACTTGGAACTAATTGATGATGCCAAATTTGCCAGGTGGTGGATCGACCAGCGGGCAAATTTTAAACCCAAGCCAAAAAGGATTTTGATACAGGAGTTAAGGATTAAGGGAATAGCTAAAGAAATAATTGACGAAGTCCTGGGGGAAGAGGTTGTCGATGAGGAAAAAATGGCCGGGGAACTCTTGGAGAAAAAAGCCTACAAATGGAAAAATCTGCCTGCCCGTGAGGCCCGCCAAAAAATGTCCCAGTATTTGGCCGGGAAAGGCTTCTCCTGGGACGTGATTCAAAAAGTTGTTGACATTAGTGTGAATGTGGAATAAATTTGCGCCATGACGCGAATATCCGGTGAGCCTGGGTCTCCTGTAGACGAAACTCTTGAAAAGCGTTGGTCGGCCCTTGATGTTATTGGCAGGGCAATTCTTCTTAAAGATTTAGGTGTTGATGGTAGGAATGAGGAATTTTTGGGCGGAAAGACCATGGAGGAAATTATTCAAAGCAGCCAGGGAGATCTCCCGTGCGAGGTTCGCAGCAGATTACTGATGGCAGTAACACCTGGAGGTTTTTCTAAGGAAGAATACGAAAGCGTTAAAAAAGGCCCCGAGCGCGGCGATTGACCGGAACCCCCAAAAAAGGTAGAATACCCCTTAGAGTCAAAGATATGGATAAGAAGACACAAAAGTTAGCTTCTTCGTTCCACACCCACCTTGTTTAAGGCGAATCTTCTTTGGCTCGGTTAAATATGACTACACAAGACGAATATAGAGATAAACTTTCTAAGGTTGCAAAATTGACAGTTGATGAGGCCAAAAAGGCTCTAATTGATGAGGTCCAGGCAGATCTTACCGGTGAAATTGCCAAAAAGATCAGGGCTGCCGAGGAAAAAATCAAAGAAGAGGCAAATGAGAAGGCCCGGGAGGTCCTTTTGGATGCCATGAAGCATGGCGCCACAGGCTACGTGGCCGAATATACGGTTTCTTCGGTAACAGTGCCTAATGAAGATGTAAAAGGCAGAATAATCGGAGCCGGAGGCAGGAATATTAGGACTTTCGAAAAAGAAGCCGGTGTGGAAATAGAAATAGACGAAACCAACGAAATCAGGCTTTCTTCATTTGATGCAATCAGGCGCGAGATAGCCAAAAGAGCTCTGGAAATTTTGATCCGGGATGCCAGAATCCAGCCTTCGAGGATTGAGGAAGTAATAAGGCAGGTCAAAGCCGGCATGGAGGACGTGCTTCTGGAGGAAGGTAAGAAAATTTGTCACGAATGCGGAGTATTCAATCTGCCGGTGGAGTTGATGAGACTAATCGGACGCTTCAGATTCAGGACTTCCTACGGACAAAACTTGGGAATTCATACTATCGAAGAAACAAAGATGGGTGTTGCCATTGCCGAGGAGATCGGAGCAAACGCTGATATTGTCCGCTTAGGTTGTTTACTCCACGACGTCGGTAAAATCGTAACCGATGAAGAGGGAAACCATATAGAACTGGGAGTAAATCTTCTTAAAAAGTACGGAATGCCTAAGGAAGTTATTGCCTGTGTTGCCGAACATCACGAAGACAGGCCGTTTTCCAGTAACGAAAGCGTAATCGTCTGGATGGCGGATGCCATTAGCGGTAGCCGCCCCGGCGCCAGATATGAACCTCACGAAGGTTATATCAAAAGAATGAGTAAGATTGAGGAAGTCGCCAAAGGTTTTCCCGGAATTGATATGGTTTACGCTTTCCAGGCGGGACGCGATGTCAGGGTAATAGTTAACCCGGACGAGGTTGATGATGATAAACTGACAGTACTTGCCCATGATATTGCCAGGAAACTTGAGAAAGAAGCGGAATATGCGGGACAGATTAAAGTTTCCGTTATACGCGAAGTCCGCGCGACGGAAACTACCTCAGCCAAATAGTTCCCTCTGGGTTATATTTATTGTCCTACTGGTTATTGTGGCAATTTTTGTGTATTTAAACAGATCCGTTTTCCTGTCGCCAACAAAAAAATCATTTCCGGATAAATTCGGGCAACTGCTTATGCCGGTTTTAACACCGACTCCGTCCCCCACCCCAAAGCCTTTAACTTTTGCCGAAATGAATACGCTTTATGGTCCCTGTGTCCATATGCCGGTTCTGATGTATCACCATATCCAAACTGAAGAAGCTGCAAAAGCGGATAAAGAAACGGGTTTGACTACCTACACCGACTTTTTTCAAAAACAGATGCAATACCTTAAGGATAAAGGCTATAACGTAGCCGGTATAAATGATTTGATCGATTTTTTTGATAATGGGATGCCAATTAAATCCAAAAGTGTTCTCATTACTTTTGATGACGGATATGAGGATTTTTATTCGGATGCCTTTCCCATTCTCCGGAACTTTGGTTATAAGGCAACGGTATTTCTACCGACAGGGCTTATGGATAACCCGGGGTATCTTGCATGGAATCAAATTATTTCCATTGATGGTTCAATACTTTTTGCCAATCATACATGGTCCCACAAAAACGTTGGAGTATCGGAAAGTACAATGCAGTACGAAATTTCTACGGCGGATACCCAACTTTCCGACCGGAGTTTAAATTCCCCTAAAGTCTTTTCTTATCCCTATGGGCTTGATACGGGACAGGCGGAGAAATATCTGATCTCTTTAGACTATAAAGCCGCCTTTACTACAAACCCCGGAAGTACTCTTTGCAAAAAACAAAGATTTGCTCTGCCCAGAATCAGAATCGGCAGCACAACTCTATCTTCATACGGGTTTTGACGGTTGACAGTTAACTTTGTTTTTCCCATACTTCAATTCCAGGGGGCAAAAAAATGCATAACCTGGAAAAATATAAAAATCGACCCAAGGTCGGTTTTTTCGTTTAAAGAGCCGAAAGGCTCTTTTTCGTGAAAGGGGGTGAATATTATGGAAGAAAGAAAAGGAAATATAAAAGTTAACGGTCAGGAACAGCAACCTGTGGTAATTGTTGATCGCGGTGAAGATTTTAAAAATGGCGGAGGGAGAATTCCCGACCATGACAAAATTGAAATAGAGTACAGCGCTACCAAATAATCCCGACAACTTGACATTTTCGAAACATTCATTTATGCTTCTTCGCAGAATGACAAAAACCGATTTAATCGATCAGGTTTCGAGGAAAGCCCATTTAACCAAAAAAGCCGCGGAAGAAGCCGTTGAAGTTTTTCTGGATGAAGTCGGTAGAGTCTTAGCAAAAGGTGAAAAAGTAGTTCTTTCCGGATTTGGAACCTTCAGGGTAATTACAATGAAGGGCAAAACGGTTAAAATTCCCAAAACCGAAAAAATGGTTACGATTAAGTCCCACAGATCCCCGCGTTTTACTCCGGGAAAAAAGCTAAAAAGACAAGTCTCCAGATAATTATTAGCGAGTGTTATACTTCAGTTAATGAACCGTGCGATTATTGTTGACGGCCTAGTCAAAAATTTTGAAATAACCGAAAAAGAACCGGGAATTGCCGGTGCCGTTAAATCTCTTTTTTCTCCCAAGAAAAAAGAAGTTCATGCATTAAGAGGGGTTTCATTTACGATCCAACCCGGGGAACTTGTCGGATTTATCGGCCCGAACGGGGCAGGGAAAACCACAACTCTAAAAACCCTATCGGGTTTGCTTTATCCGACCAGCGGTTTTGTCGAGGTTTTGGAATATGACCCCTGGGAACGTAAACCCGAATTTTTAAAGCAGATTTCTCTGGTCATGGGGCAGAAAAATCAACTTTGGTGGGACCTTCCCGCAATCGAAACATTTGAACTGAATAAGGCGATATATGAGATTCCCACTCATGTTTATGAAGAAAATCTTAAAGAGCTTGTGGAATTACTCGAGGTAGGACAACTTTTGGAAACCTCCGTACGCAAACTTTCACTGGGACAAAGAATGCGGATGGAATTAATCGCGGCGCTTCTTCATAAACCGAAAGTGTTGTTTTTGGACGAACCGACAATCGGTCTGGACCTTATAGCTCAACAAAAAATGAGGGATTTTATTTATGATTACAATCGTAAATATGGGGCAACAATTCTTCTTACCTCCCACAATATGGATGATCTTACCGACCTCGCCCGGCGGGTGATTGTCATTAATGAGGGGCACATCCTTTTTGACGGGGCTCTGGAAGAATTGGTTGAAAAGTACGCCAAAGAAAAAATTATAAAAGCGACCCTTTCCAGAGAGGATGGAATTGCAGATATCGAAAAGATCGGTAAAGTTAAAAAGCTTGTTTTTCCTCAGGTAATTTTGTCGGTTCCCCGCGCGGCAACAGCCGTCGCCGCTTCGGAACTTCTTCAGAACTTTCCCGTAGATGACCTGACGATCGAAGAAATCCCAATAGAGGACGTAATCCGTAAGGCATTTAAGAGCGGTCTTAAAAAATGAATCACGTTAGAGAATGGTGTCTTAAGGAGATTAATAGAAAGATGTACATATCTTTTTTAAAAAGTGTTTCTCTAACGTGATGAATAAGTATTGGAGTATTTTTCGGATCTCTTTTCAGCAAGAGTTTGCCTACCGCTTGAATTTTATTCTCTGGAGAGTCCGGAATGTTTTTCAAATACTTTTAACTTATTTCCTTTGGAGCACGGTATTTGCCGATCCGGGGACTCAAATATTCGGCTACGACAGGGCGAAAATTCTTACCTACGTTTTTGGGATTATGATAGTCAGGGCTTTGGTTTTTTCAGCCCGCGCCATGGATGTATCAAGTGATATCGCGCAGGGGGATCTTTCCAATTATCTTCTAAAACCCTTGAGTTATTTTAAATATTGGTTTACCAGAGACGTTTCCAGTAAAGCCTTAAACCTGATATTTGCGGTGGTCGAATTTGCAGCTCTTTTTGTAATTTTGAAACCCCCCTTTTTCTTTCAGGGAAGTTTTTTGGCGCTATTTGCTTTTTCGATAAGTATTATTTTGGCAATCCTTATATATTTCTTCCTGCTTTTTTTGGTCAGCTCAATACCTTTTTGGGCGCCTGAAATCGGCTGGGGTTCCCATTTTTTGGTTACGGTAGTGATAATCGAGGCTTTTTCGGGTGCCCTCTTTCCGATAAATATTTTGCCCGGTCTACTTCAATCGCTGGTTATGGCAACTCCTTTCCCGTACCTGATTTATTTTCCGGTTGAGGTTTACTTAGGAAACATAAACGGCGCAGCTCTGGTAGGAGGTTTAATGATTGCTGTCGCATGGGCCGGAGTTTTGTGGTTTGGCCTGAACTTTATTTGGCAAAAGGGGCTTAAGGCTTACCAAGCATTTGGGAGGTAATAAATATGGTCAAAAAAATATATCCACATATGATGATAAAGAAATATTTAAAAATTTGGTGGCTTATGAGCCGGAATTCTTTTTCCATGGTTATTGGCCAGAAACTTGCCCTTTCGGTCTTTTTGATAGGGAAAGTGTTCAGGTTTGTTTTCTTTTTTGGTTTCTTATATTTTTTACTGCTCGGGACAAAAACATTGGCCGGTTATTCAAGTAACCAAATTGTATTTTTCTTTCTGACTTTTAACATCGTTGATGTAATTACACAATTTTTATTCAGAGAGGTTTACAACTTCAGACCGATGATAATAAACGGGGATTTTGACTTGGTCCTGGTAAAACCCCTGAATGCGCTTTTCAGAGTTCTAATGGGAGGAGCGGACGTAATTGACCTGATTACCATTCCGCCCCTGATTTTTGCGACCATTTATGTAGGTGCCCTTCTCCATCCGACGGTTCTAAGCAGTTTTCTCTATTTACTACTTCTGCTGAACGGATTTTTAATAGCCACCGCATTCCATATAATCGTTCTTTCTTTTGCTGTTATTACACTTGAGGTGGATCATACAGTGATGATTTATCGGGATCTAACAAGTTTGGGCCGGCTTCCCGTCGATATTTATAAGCAGCCTTTGCAGGCATTTTTAACTTACCTGGTACCTGTGGGGATAATGATTACTCTTCCGGCAAAAGCGGCAATGGGGATGGTCGGTCCTCTCGGGATACTGTTGGCGTTTTTGGTTGGAGCGGTTGCCCTATTTATCGCTTTTAGATTTTGGAATTACGCCCTGACTAAATACAGTAGTGCCAGCAGCTAAAAAAAATGAACAAGCTTTTAGTTATTTGCGGACCGACTTCAACAGGTAAGACGACCATGGCGATTGACCTGGCTAAAAAATTTAACGGGGAACTTATCTCCGCCGATTCACGGCAAGTATATAAGGGTATGGATATCGGAACCGGAAAAGATCTTCCGAAAGGAGCGAAAATAAAATTGCCATGGTTTAAAAAATATGGTTATTATGAAATTGATGGCATAAAAATTTGGGGATATGATCTTGCAGATCCTCGTCACGAGTTTAGTGTTGCCCAGTATATTAAATTTGCCGGAAGAATAATTTCAGATATTCTAAAAAGAGGCAAGTCTCCGATTCTGGTTGGGGGAACAGGCCTATATATTAAGGGGGTTGTGGATGGTATCCCCACGGCATCGATCCCCAAAAATATTTTGTTAAGAAAAAACCTCGAAGGAAAGAATACCGGGGAGCTGTTTGAAAAGCTGGCACAACTGGATTCCTTCAAAGCAGGTCAGATGAACTTTTCCGACAAAAAGAATCCAAGGCGCCTGATCCGCGCGATTGAGGTGGCTATGTGGAAAATCAATAATGTTAAAAAAGAGAAAGTAATGGAGACTAAGAAAAAAGACTTTATAGTTTATTTGGTTGGTCTTACCGCTCCGGAAAGATTCGTATCGGAAAGGATCAAATTGAGGGTTGCTCAGAGAGTAAAGGCCGGGATTAAAAAAGAAGTTCAGGATCTTTTGAAGAAACACGTCACTTGGGACATGCCCTCGATGTCCTCAATGGGTTACAGGCAGTGGAAAGAATATTTTGCCGGAAGAAGGAGTGAGGCGGAAGTTATCCAAGATTGGGAAGATGAGGAAAAGAAATATGTTAGAAGGCAAATGGTTTGGTTTAAGAAGGATAAACGCATTCACTGGTTTGACATTGCCGCTTCGGGTTGCCCCAAAAATGTAGAAAAATCGGTCGAAAAATGGTATTCTACGGGTAGAGTAGAATAATACAAATGTTGAAAAAGGTCGAAATATCCCACAGAACAGTGGTTTTTACGGTCCTGTTTCTTTTAGGGCTTTGGTTTTTGTATTTTATCCGCGATATTATTTTGCAGCTTTTTGTGGCCTTACTTCTTATGACGATCCTTGGACCATTTGTGACTCTTTTAACCAGAATTAAAATTCCCAGAGCCGTCTCGGTTCTTATTACCTACATACTCGTCCTTGGTGCTTTGGGCGGAGTTATTGCCCTCATTGCCCCGACTCTTGCACAGCAAACAACAAATTTCGTTAATGCTTTGCCCGCTTATCTTGCAAAAATCGGTGTTAACTCTTCACTTACAGGAAACCTTACCGGAGGGGTCTTGACTCAGTTGGGAGCAATACCGGGAGAAATTGTGAATTTTACCGTTTCAATATTTTCAAATATCGTATCTCTTGTGACTGTTTTGGTTTTTGCTTTTTATTTGCTTTTGTCCCATGACAAACTTAAGGATCAAGCGGGATTCTTATTCGGGCAGACTAAAAAACAACAAATAGGAAGATTTATGGATGCATGGGAAAACAAAATCGGCAAGTGGGCGAGAGGGCAACTCTTTTTGATGTTTTTGGTGGGGCTTGCAACATATATCGGACTTTTTCTGATCGGGATTCCTTTTGCCCTTCCCCTTGCGATATTATCCGGAATTTTGGACATAATTCCGATTTTGGGCCCTATTGTTGCCGCAATTCCTGCAATACTGATCGGTTTTGGCATTTCTCCCGTAGTCGGGCTTGCCGTAACCGCTGTCTCGTTTTTGGTTCACCAGCTTGAAGGTTATATTTTGGTACCCAAAATTATGGAAAAGTCGGTTGGGGTTTCACCTCTCGTGGTTTTAATTTCCATCGCCATCGGTGCCAGACTTTTAGGAATAATGGGAGTTATTATTTCGGTTCCCTTTGTAATAACCCTTCAGGTTTTGGTTAAAGAATACTTAATATCCAAGGAATAAATTCTCCCGAGTCCGCTCCCTTGTTGCTCCCAATCGCCTAAGGAATAAAAGATTTGTTCTCTGAAGAACAGTAAGAATTTTTCGTTTCCTCAAAATTCTTGGCTAACTTCAGAGTATATAAACGGAAAACCCCACCTTTCGGTGGGGTTTGTCCAAATACTCTGAAGATTAGTAAGCCAGGTTCTGTTTCTCGACGATCATCTGTCTAATGCCCTCTGACCTTGAGACTCGGGAAAGCCCCTAATAACGTCTCTTTCGGAGGTTGCAGCGGGGAGGATTGCCCCTTTTCACTCGTTTTCTTCTACCTTTAGGGTAGAAGAACCGACATAGTCTCTGTGGCTCTGTACTGGCCAAGCTCAGGTCTCCCTGAACCTGTCCCGGGCTTGCGCCCGGCACCCTGCTTTCTGCTGCCTGGACTTTCCTCCATCTGTAGTTTTGATGCTACAAACGGCGATCATCCTTTCTCCAGAGTGGGACTATTATAGCAGAAATCAACCCGGATTTCAGACTTTTTGGTGAATATGTATCATTGTTTCGAAACATTATGATATTCTGAAATATATGCTTGCCAAGATAACTTCCGGTGCTGTCGTTGGACTAAAAGCGACGTTGATAGATGTTGAAGTTGATATCGCAAGCCAGGGCCTTCCCTCATTTACGATTGTTGGACTACCCGATAAGGCTGTTGAGGAATCAAAAGAAAGAGTCAGAAGTGCCATCAAAAATTCGGGGGCGGATTTCCCGATAAGTAGAATTACAGTTAACCTTGCCCCGGCAGATCTGCCTAAAATGGGTCCGGCCTATGACCTGCCCATGGCTCTTGGCATACTAATTGCCTCCGGGCAAATTGCACCTGACGTGTCCGATTCACTATTTTTTGGCGAACTCTCTCTCGATGGATCTTTGCGTCACACAAACGGAATTCTTTCCATGGCCTATCTTGCCAAGGAGAAGAAGTTCAAAAAAATATTCATTCCGAAAATTAATGAAAAAGAAGCGGCTGTAGTTTCCGGAGTGGATGTTTATTCAGTTGAGTCTTTGCTTTCTCTGGTTAGGTTTTTCGCCAAAACTATTGAAATTGCCCCTGCCCCAAAGATTAATCTCAAAAGCTTGCTGGTAAAAAGTGATGCGGAGTTTGACTTTTCGGAAGTTATCGGTCAGGAACAGGCAAAGCGGGCTTTGGAAATTGCCGCCGCGGGGAGCCATAATATCTTTCTACGGGGAACTCCGGGTTCCGGTAAAACAATGCTTGCCCGGGCAATGCCGGGAATTTTACCGACCCTGACGGAGGACGAAGCTCTTGAGGTAACAAAAATTTATTCAATTACAGGTAACCTTTCAGAGGGTGAAGCAATTGTAACAAAGAGGCCTTTCAGGAGTCCGCATCATACGACAAGTAGAATTGGTCTAATCGGAGGAGGCGGAAGCCCGATGCCGGGAGAAATTTCCCTGAGTCACAGAGGTGTACTTTTTTTGGATGAGTTTCCCGAATTTCCCAGACATGTTTTGGAATCTCTCCGGCAACCGATGGAGGATGGGGTTGTCACAATTTCCCGGGCCAAGGGATCTTTTACATATCCTGCCCAGTTTTTATTGGTGGCAGCCAGTAACCCCTGTCCCTGCGGATATTTTGGGGATACAAAGCGGCCCTGCACCTGCCTGCCCGGAATGATAACCAGATATCAAAAAAGAATTTCGGGTCCGATTTTGGATAGGATTGACATCCATATAGATGTCCCTTCCGTGGAAACGCAAAAATTGGTTGGTGAGAATAAAGAAAGAAGAGAAACATCTAAAGTAATACAAAAAAGAGTTCAGAAAGCCCGTGAGTTTCAGTTAAAAAGATTTAAAGGAAGCCGTATCAAGTCAAATTCGGAGATGTCCACCCGTGACATCAAAAAGTACTGCGGGATGGATGAAAGCTCCCGGACAATCTTAACCAGCGCACTTTCGACCATGAATCTTTCCGCCAGAGGTTATTTTAAAGTAATTAAAATTGCCAGAACAATTGCCGATTTGGCAGGGGAGCCCAAAATTTCCTCAATCCATATCGCCGAAGCTCTTCAGTATCGTCCTAAAGTGGATTAGAATTACTTTAAGATGGCTGCAACAACCAACGAGATAAAACGCCGGAAATTTAATGCCTGGACTGTGTTTTTGCGGCAATTTAAAAATCCGCTTCTTTTGGTTTTTATTATTTCCACAATAGTTGCGTTTCTTCTCGGGCAAAAAACCGAAGCCTTTGCAATTTGGATAGTCATGACGCTTTCCATAATCCTGGGTTTTTGGAACGAATACCAGGCTGAAAAAGTCGTAAACGATCTCATTAAAAGAATTTCGTTTATTGTTAATGTCAAAAGAGGGGGAGTAGAAAAAATAATACCGGCCACTCAAATATTGATCGGGGATGAAATTTTTCTGCGTCCCGGATTGATAGTTCCGGCCGATATTCGCCTGTCTGTTTCGGAAGATTTGGAAATTAATGAATCGATTATTACCGGAGAGTCTCTGCCCGTATATAAAAAGGACGGAGATAGGGTTTATATGGGTACTGCCGTTACCAGTGGAAACGCCCAGGGAATAGTCACCGCAATCGGGATGGATACGAAATATGGAAAGATATCGGAATTGGTGGGGAAAGCACGGCCTCTTACCGAATTTCAAAAAGGACTTAGAGATTTTAGTACTCTTCTTGCACGGATTGCGGGTGTAACTGTAGTTGCCGTAATTGCTTTTGGTTGGTTTTTACACCACCCGATTATCGGGACTATTCTTTTTGCTCTTACTGTCGCCATGGGAATTACTCCGGAACTTTTACCCCTTATCGTAACGCTAAGCCTTTCTTATGGGTCAAAAAAGTTGGCAAAGAAGGAAGTTATAGTCAAACAGTTTGTTTCGATTGAAGACCTTGGAAACATGGAGGTATTTTGTACCGATAAAACAGGGACTCTAACGGAGGGAACCATTTCCCTAAGTTCGTATCAGGACGTATTTGGGAAGGAAAATCCTGAGGTTATCAATCTTGGCCTGATATGCAATTCAGGTTTTACTCACGGACAAATAACGGCAGATTCTATAGATAAAGCTATTATAGATTTTGCCGAATCGAAGGACATAAAGATTAGGGACAAACCCGAGAAACTTTTTGAGATGCCCTTTAATTTTGAGAACAGGTTTATGTCTAGTGCCGTCAGGGTTGGAGATAAAAAAGTTCTGATATGCAAGGGTTCTCCGGAGGCGATAATCGCACGTATAAATGCAGGCGAAGCCGGGAGGAAAAAGATTGAAAAGCTGTCGGTAGATTTGCAAAAGCAGGGCTTAAGAGTAATTGCGGTTGCCTCAAAAGAGATTAAAGATTTTAATCCGAAACTGATTAAAAGTGAATTTAAGGATTTGAATTTTGGAGGATTTATAAATTTTGCGGATGTTCCCAAGCGTGACATGGCGGAAGACTTTAAGAAATTTGAAAACTTGGGAGTGGATATCAAAATTGTGACAGGGGACAGCGAACTGGTTGCCGAAAAGATTTCCAGAGACGTTGGTTTTAATTATAAAAAGGTGATGAGCAGTTCCGAGGTTGAAAGAATGAGCGACACAGAGTTGGAAAGGAAAGTTTGGGAAACAGATATTTTTGCAAGAATTACTCCTTCGCAAAAAGTGAGAATCATTCAGGCTCTGAAAAAAGGAAACCACACAATCGGTTTTCTGGGGGACGGTGTAAACGACGGCCCTGCACTACACATAGCCGATGTGGGAATATCGGTTAACACAGCGGTGGATGTTGCTAAAGATGCGGCTTCCATTGTTCTTCTAAGAAAAAATCTCGGAGTTATTGCCGATGGAATCAAAGAAGGCCGGATTACTTTTCAAAATACAATTAAGTATATCCTGATGGGGACAAGCAGCAGTTTTGGAAACATGGTGAGTGCGGCAGCGGCGTCTATTATTTTGCCGTTCTTACCGATGACTCCGGTCCAACTTTTACTCAATGATATTATGTATGACGTTTCGCAGACCTCGATTCCGACCGACAGGGTTGATGCTGACCAGATACTTCGTCCAAAAAGTTGGGATATAAGCTACATTAAACGTTTTATGATTCTTTTTGGTTTGATAGGGACGATATATGATTTTCTGACTTTTGCCGTTATGTATTTTGTTTTTCATGCGAGGGGAAGTTTATTCCAGACGGGGTGGTTTGTAACTTCATTTATTACGGAAGTCTTGGTTGTTTTTGTGATCAGAACCAGAAAAATTCCGTTTTGGAAAAGTAAACCCAGCTTGCCGTTTTTGGCAACTTGTTTAGGAGTAGTGCTGGTGGGATTATATTTGCCTTTCAGTCCGCTTGCTGCTTATCTTGGTTTTACCCCGCTTCCCGGCCTTTACTTTGGATTCCTGATAGCAATTACGCTAACATATCTGATTGTTGTCGAAATCGGAAAATCCTATCTGAACAGAGAAAGACCTGCAACCCACTCTATTTTTTAGCCTCAGTCGCCTTTGGAAATTTGACAACGAAGTTGGTTATGTTTTCAATCCTCCAAAATCCACTCTGGCTTTTTGCGACTATAAACCCCTTTTGTCCGCTCCTAATAACTTTAGTGATTTGTTGGAAGGAAAGCCGGAACTGAACCTGAGCGAAGCCGAAGGTGAATTCCGGAAGGTAATCATTCCTCAACAAATCACGTTAAGAAATTATTGGTAAGGACAATCGGGGACTCCTTTCTTCCCAATACTTCTTTAGAGAAGCAAAGAAGTATTGAAACGGTTTCTTGGGCAAGCAAGAATGTTGTAAAATAACTCCATGCGTCTTGTTGTACAAAGAGTTGAAAAAGCAAAAGTAGTAAAAGTTGACGATGGTTCTACTGTAGGGGAAATCGGCAAAGGCCTTTTTGTTCTCGTAGGAGTTAAAAAAGGAGACACTGAAAAAGATGCTGAGATGCTTGCTGCCAAACTTTCCAAACTTCGAGTGATGGCGGATCCTAATGACAAAATGAATTTATCGGTAAGTGATGTAAAAGGAAGTATGCTCGTTGTTTCCCAGTTCACCCTGCATGCGGATACGTCAGGAGGCAACAGACCCAGTTTTATAAATGCGGAAGACCCAGAACGGGCAAAAGAGTTGTACGAGTTTTTTGTCAAAAAACTTAACGATACCGGAATCAAAGTCGAAACCGGAAGCTTCGGGGATTATATGAAAATAGAAACTGTTCTCGATGGCCCTGTCACAATTATCTACTCCGATTGAGACAGAATAGTGAGGAAGTATTAATAATTAAGGATTATTACCAACCCAGGTAACGGTCTCTTCTTGGCCGGTGGGGTCAATTTTGAATATACCCAAGACCTGCTTCGCATATAGAAAGTTAATCACATCCACCTCCGGACCGAACCACCAGTTCCTTTGCGATCCTTGTGCAATGATTTCTTTTAGGGGGACCGCCTGTGCCGGTTTCGAGGGGTCATCTTCCCTGCCGTAATTTCTAACGAATGCAACCGCAGCCTCCCGAGAAGCAGAAGGAGAAACAAAATTATCTGTTAAAATTTCCGGTGCCATTCTGCCCATTGTATATCATCCCAAATTTGTAGTGTCAAGTAAGTGGAAGTAGTTTTTCTTTTCTTAAAAACTCCTCCAACTTTTTCTTTGAAGTAAACTGGCGGCCGATGGAAACAAACAACCTATTCATATCCGGCCAATATTTTTTTGGAATAATCCTATTCAATTCTTTTTCGGTTTGTTCCGGTGTTTTTGTATGAACCCAACCGAGGAGTGTTGCTGATTCTATGAACATGAGTGTCTACCGCGATTGCGGGGATAGCAAAAGCGCGGTTAAGAACCAGGTTTGCGGTTTTGACACCCACTCCCGGAAGTTTGACAAGTTCCTTTTGGGAATTGGGGACACTGGTGATAGTACTTGCCAATTTTTTAAGATGCCTGGCTTTGGTTTTATAAAAACCGACGGGGTAGATAAGCTTTGCAATTTCTGATTGACCTAATTGACCCAAACTTTTTAAGTTGGGTGCCCTGGTAAATAAACGTTTTGATGCCTCAAGCGTAACTTCGTCCTTGGTTCGGGCGGATAGAAGGGTGGAGATAAGGGTCTTGTATGGATCGGAACCGAAAACTTCCAGGGGGATCGGCTTGTAATGTTTATCAAATACTTTGAAAACCTTAGAAAAATACATATTAGTGGGGAACACAAAAGGGGCCGGTCATACCGGTGCCCTTTTGCTTTAAAAAATATTCAGATTAAAGGTTATTTGCCTCCGATCTTGAACATTGTTGTGCCACAGACTTCACAAACAGCTTTTGTAGCTTTCTTACCATTCTTCATGGTAACTTCTTGTGCGTCTTTTCCTTCTCTCTTGGCGCGGCACTTTACACAGTACATCATTAATATTCACCTCCTATCATTAGGACAGACCAAATTTTCTCCAGGCTAAGTATACCACCAGCTCCAGGATTAAGATGAAGCTAATCAAGATCAGACTTCTTATTATGCTTTTTTTGGTACCCAAGGCTAGCGCACCTTGTGCCATAGATACGGCCTTTTCCCCGTGCCTGTTCGTGGCTGATTCTGAAATTTTGTCTGAATTCGATTCCCTCTTGACACGTGCCTGAGAATGGCTGTCTGGCTGCCAGGAAACGAGGAATCCGTAATGCGGATTTTCTTTATTTTTTCGGGTCCGATTAATTGCCACATCTTCTTCTATATCTCCTTGACACCGACTTTTCAAGATGTAAAAATGACTGAGCCTGCCAAAACCGGATGCAAAACCTGAGTTATTTTATCTTGATTATTTTCGGTCTTTGGCTTTTAGCCTTAAGCCTTTTCCTTTATCGTTTTATTACTCTTTTTAACAAACTTACAAAAGGTGTAGAAGTTTCCGATCTCAGGAAAGTTTTGGAAAAAGTTTTAACGAAGGGAGACGTTAATACAGACGAAATAAAAGCTCTGGAAAGAAGGGTCGATCTTATTGAAGAAGACGGAAAATTCCATATACAAAAAGTAGGATTAATCCGGTTTAATCCGTTTAAAGAGCTTGGAGGAGATCACAGTTTTAGCCTGGCAATTCTTGACTCACACGATTCGGGAATTATTATTACCAGTTTGCATACGAGGGATAGGACCAGGGTATATATGAAAGATGTTAAAAGGGGGAAAAGCGGGTTTGAGCTCTCGTCGGAAGAAAAGAAAGCATTAGTTAATGCTCAAAAGAGCAGATAATGATAGAATGGAATATTGTCATAAGCGGAGCTTGTTAGAATATCATGAAAAAATATAATTTTAAGGGGTTTTTGGGAAATAAAAAATTTATAATAATTGCGAGCTTTATAGGTCTTTTTTTGGTTTCAGTAGGACTTTCCCTTATTGTCTTTTATCTGGTAAATCCTAAGGGGGCTTCGGGGCTACTGTCTACAATCAATCAAAAGACAAAAATAAATCTTAATCTTCCCAAAACGGAAGAATGTCCGATTAACGGCGAGAAGTATACAAAAGCGGAAAGTGACATTTGGAATACCAGGCGACCAATCACAATGATGATTGAAAACCATGTTGACGCAAGGCCTGAATCGGGACTTTCCCGGGCGGATGTTATTTATGAAGCCGTAGCCGAAGGCGGAATAACCAGATTTGTCGGGGTATTTTACTGTGGTGCGGTGGCGGAAGATGTTCAGGCAGCCCCTCTGAGGAGTGCCAGGGTATATTTTATTAATCTTGCCGCGGGTTACGGAAAAGATCCGATTTTTCTTCACCAGGGTGAGGCGAATAATATTTGCAGTACATGTCCGGGAGGGGTCAAACCGGCAAGCGAGATAAACCCTACCGTTAATGCCTTAACGCTTTTTGATAAGTTGGGTTGGCAGGGGGGATCCCAAGGCAATAATTTTGACGGAGGATACAATATCGGTTTTCCGATAGTTGTCAGAGACCAGTATCGTTTAAGTAGTACCCCCTCGGCATGGGAGCATGCGGTTGTGGCGGATCTGGATTTGGTCTGGGCGGAAGCTGCAAAACGTAGCCTTGGCTATAAGGATTCAAGCGGAGTTATCTGGACTCAAGGATTCAGAAAGTGGCTCTTCCAGGACGGCAAAGCCGCAACCTCCCCGGTTGCCTCGGATATTAAATTCAACTTTTGGGACAGTATGCCGGGTTATGATGTTGAATGGAAATATGATTCGGCCACAAATTCTTACTTGAGATTTAACGGTGGGGTTGCCCATGTGGATTGGGAGTTTGATAAACCGCAACTCTCAGCTAAAAATGTAGCCATTATGTTTGCGACGGAGAAAGGACCGCTTGATTCCGAACACCACATGTTTTATCAGGTTATAGGGACAGGTAAAGCACTGGTTTTCCAAAACGGTCAGGTTATAACCGGAACCTGGAAAAAGGCTTCGGCGCTTGACAGGGAAGTTTTTTATGATACAAATGGGGTAGAGGTTCAGATAGTTCGCGGACAAACTTGGGTTGAGGTAGTTCCTGCTCAAAACAAAGTTACTTACTAAATTAGGTAACTTTACAACATTTAGACTGCTCCAAAAATAGATGGCCAATTTGGGTGACATTATCACTTCCAAAGTCAGAATTAAAATCTTGGAGCTTTTTTTCTCCAACCTGAAGGAGATTTACCATGTCAGAGGCATTGTCAGGGAGATAGGCGAAGAAATTAATGCCGTAAGGCGGGAGCTGGCAAAACTGGAAAATGACGGAGTGTTAAGGAAAGAGCCGCGCGGTAATAGGATTTATTATTCAATCAGACCCGAGTATTCACTTTTCGGTGATTTGATTTCGATAGTTGCCAAGACTACAGGTTTGGGTAAAGCTATTATTGAAAACCGCAATAAAATCGGGAAAGTGGCGTTTGTTATGTTTTCCGGAAGGCTTGTTGAAGGCAAGGACCGTAAAAGTGAAGACGACGTTGATATTTTGGTTGTCGGAGATGTGGTTCTGCCGGAATTGGCTACGATAATAAGAGCGGAAGAAAGTAAGAGGAGCAGGGAAATAAATTATACCGTTATGGGAAGAGATGAGTTTGATTTTAGGAAAAAGCGGCGCGATCCGTTCTTGCTTGGAATACTTTCGGGAAGCAGGTTTATGATCATCGGAAACGAAGAAGATCTGGTAGATTAATTCCCAAAATTTGCTTTGACTGTGGTATGCTTCAAGAGTAATTAAAAATTTATATACATGTTTTCCTCTCCCATTAAAAAATTCATACTGATTGTTATTCTGGTTCTCGCGGCAACGTATGTTTGTCTTCCGCCAAAAGTTACATTATTCGGAAAAAATATTACCAGGCCCGATCTGTATATAAAAATCGGAGGCCTTACTTTGCAGCGAAAATTTGATTTGCACCTGGGGCTTGATCTTGCCGGAGGAAGTCAGCTTGTATTCCAGGCTGATATGAGTAAAATCTCGCCGGATAAACAGGCGACAGCACTTAATGGTGTCAAAAACATTATCGAAAATCGCGTGAACCTTTTTGGAATTTCCGAACCGACTGTTCAGACCTCTGTTTTTGAGGGCAAGGATAGAGTTATAGTGGAACTTCCGGGAATAAGCGACACCCAGCAGGCGGTAAGCCTGATAGGTAAGACTGCACAGCTTCTTTTTGAAGAAGTGGTGGAAGTACCGGGAGTGAATGGCGCAACCCCCTCTGCAACACTAAAAGCAACGAATTTAACCGGAGCTGACTTGCAATCGGCAGCGGTTGTTTTTGACAACAAAACAGGTAAGCCTTCAATTTCGATTCAATTTACCAAAGACGGTGGGGATAAATTTGCCGAAATTACGGGGAGAAATGTTGGAAAACAGCTTCCGATAATTCTTGATAACCAGGTAATTTCAGCCCCGGTAGTTGAAGGTCAGATAACCGGGGGGAGTGCACAAATAACCGGCAGTTTTAGTATAGATGAAGCAAAGCAACTCTCAATTCAGCTTAATGCGGGGGCTCTTCCCGTTCCCGTCAATCTTATTCAGGAGACCACAATCGGAGCAACTCTCGGGGCCACATCCGTCAGGCAAAGTGTTTTGGCGGGAATTGTCGGCGCGGTTATGGTTTGTCTTTTTATGATTTTAGAATACGGCAGATTGGGAGTAATTGCGGATATAGGACTTTTCATTTTTGCGGTTATAACTGTCGCTTTGTATAAATTGATTCCCGTTACGGTAACTCTGCCCGGAATTGCCGGGTTTATGCTTTCGGTGGGAATGGCCTTGGATGGCAACATTCTTATTTTTGAGAGATTTAAAGAAGAAAAACCGAAACACGAATTTCACCAGGCTCTTGAGATTGCTTTCGGCAGGGCTTGGAATTCAATCCGTGATGCCTATGCTGCAACTTTAATTACCTGTTTTGTTTTGGCAAATCCTTTTGACTGGAGTTTCTTAAATACGTCTGGGCCGATCAGAGGTTTTGCAATTACGCTGGGACTCGGAATCTTCATCAGCCTTTTTTCCGGAATTTTTGTAAGCAGAAATTTATTGAGAGTGTTTGTGAAAGGAGGAAAAAATGATTGACTGGATGAAGTACCGCTGGCTTTATCTTTTAATTTCCGGAGTGGTAATACTTTCAGGAATCTTTAGTTTGGTTAAATGGGGTCTTCAAATAGGGGTGGAATTTAAAGGGGGGACCCTGATTGAATATCATTTGAATAAGGATTTGGAAACTTCTGCGATCGAAAAAGTATTGAAAGATAATGGAGTAGAAGTCGTTTCTATCCAGAAAACCTCTACGGGTTCATATCTTCTTAATCTTGGCCAGGTGAATAGTACCCAAAGGGCTGATCTAAAGGCGGGAATCGAAAAGCTTGGAGTGACAGTAGATGAACTTCGCTTTGAAACAATAGGCCCGACAGTCGGTCCCGAACTTGTCAAAAAAACCGCGTACGGAATGCTGATTGCCTCCCTGGGAATTCTTCTTTGGGTGGCGGTACAATTTAAGAGTTTCAAGTTTGGTGTCTCGGCTGTGTTGGCGATGCTTCATGATAGCTTGGTGGTTATCGGAACTTATTCTTTATTCGGACATTTCTTCGGAGCGGAGGTGGATCTTTTATTCGTCACGGCACTTCTTACTATCCTTTCTTTTTCTGTTCATGACACAATAATCGTTTACGATCGGATAAGAGAATCAAAAAAGAACTTCGGGGAAAGTCTTTACGACCTGGCAAACAAGGCGTCAAGTGAAACAATGGTCAGGTCTTTAAATAATACTTTCGTTTTGGTATTTATGATGATTGCGCTTCTGCTTCTCGGCGGTTCCACCATAAAGTGGTTTGTAGCAACACTTCTGGTCGGATCAATCTCCGGCGCATACTCTTCACCCTTCGTTGCGGTTTCGATATTGGTTACCTGGGATGAACTCCAGAAAAAATTCAAAAAGCATTAATCTTTTCTTAGTTCTTTTAAGAGGGACTCTCTCTCGTTTTCGATTTTCTTTTCGACAACCTTATCAAACAGGTCGTTTAGGATCTTGCCAACCTCCGGACCCGGCTTAAGTTTTAATTCCTTCATTACGTCCCGTCCGTCAATCTTCAGGTCCCGTACAGTAAAAGGTTGTTTTTGGACCTCAATTAATCTTTTCTTAAATTCTTCAAGACGCCAACTGGTTTCGCGCGCACCGCCACCAAGTCGATCAGCAACCCTGAGAGCCAACATATCCTCAATGTTCTCAAGCCCGACATTCCGGATGAACCTTCTAAGGGCAGAATCGGTTTGGTGCTCATCCACGGTAAATTGATGCCAGCGGATTAAGGTTATAAATTTATCCTTCTCTTTGTTGGAAAAACGAAGCCGGTCGGCGATGTTTTCCGCAATTTTTGTTGAAACCATTTCGTGGTTATAGAAAGTTATTACTCCGCTTTCCAACTTTTTATATGTAAGCGGCTTTCCGATATCATGAATTAATGTGGCGAACCTTGTTACCGGATCCTCGCTTTTACAATTTTTTAGAGACATTAAAAGATGATTGCCCACATCATAAATGTGATGTCTGCCCGGGGACTTTTGTTCCACCCCGAAGCATTTTTCCATTTCGGGCAAAATTTCCTGCATCAACCCTGAATTTCTGAAAAGAACGACTCCGTCATATGGATTTGGTGAGGCAAGGATTTTGAAAAGTTCTTCTTTGACTCTTTCTTTTGCAATTTTATTTATAAGGGGTGCATTTTTTTTGATTGCTTCAAAAGTTTTGTCTTCGATTATAAATCCGAGCTCCGCTCCAATTCTTACGGCTCTCATCATTCTTAGCGCATCCTCGCCGAACCTTTCGTCAGGATTGCCGACTGCGCGTATCAGTTTATTTTTTATATCATCAGCCCCTTTATATAAATCGATAACCTTGAAATTTGTGTCGAGTGCTAAAGAATTGATTGTGAAATCACGTCTGGCCAGATCTTCTTCCAGACTTTTTCCCCAGGTAATTTTTTCCGGGTGGCGGAAATCTATATATCCTTCCTCTTTTCTGAATGTGGTAATTTCATGGGGCCGCGTCGGGTCATCCGGGTTATCGGTAAAAACAGTCCCGAATTGATTGTTATAAAGTCCTCCCGGAATAATCTTTAGAATTTCTTCCGGAGTGGCATTGGTCGTAAAATCCCAGTCATTCGTAATCCTGCCCATTATGATATCCCGTACGGCTCCGCCGACAATATAAATTTCGTATCCGGCTTTGCTAAATTTGTTTAATATATCCGATACCGATCGGGGTAAGTCTGTCTTCATAAACTTAATTATACTTCAGGAGTGGATATTAGGATACTAAGATACTATGATACTTGGAGATGAAAACAGATACAAAAAGATGGGAAGTATTGTATAAGAGTAAGGTAGCAGGCGATAAAATTATTGATATTCTTCTAAAAAATCGCGGAATAAAAACAGTAAAACAACAAGAAGAGTTCTTTAACCCTGTTGATCCGATGAAAATATCCCTCAAATCTTTGGGTGTAAAAGAATCTGAAGTTAAGAAGGCATTGGAACGGATTAAAAAAGCCAAAAAGAACGGCGAGCATGTAATTATTTACGGAGATTACGATGCGGACGGAATTACCGGAACGGCCACGATGTGGGAAACTTTGCACGATATTGGAATTTTCGTTTTACCTCACATTCCTGAACGATTTTCCGAAGGATACGGATTAAATTTGGAAAGCGTTAAGAAATTAAAAAAGGAAGATCCCGCTCTCGGTCTTATTATTACGGTTGATCACGGAATCGTTGCCGGAGAAAAAGTTAATCAGGTTAAAGACTTGGGAGTCGATATGATTATTTCCGATCATCATCAAGCCGGTAAAAAAATGCCCAAACCTTTGGCTTTAATTTATACCACCAAGATTGGAGGGTCGGCTCTTGCTTGGTTTTTTGCGAGAGAAATTGTGAAAAGTTTCAAGATGACACAATCGGAGATTATTAACCGGCTGGAACTTGCCGCAATCGGAACAATTGCTGATCAACTTCCTCTGATCGGAGCGAACAGGTCGGTTGTAAAATACGGTCTTGAGATTTTGAATCATACAAAAAGGCCCGGTCTTTTGGCACTTTTTGATGAAGCAGGACTGACTGAAATCGGGCCATACGAAGTCGGGTTTATGATTGCCCCGAGAATTAATTCAATGGGACGTCTTAAGCACGGTCTCGAATCTCTCAGACTTCTTTGCACGCGCGACAAAGTAAAAGCTTTCCAAATTGCCGGCAATATCGGCCGTACCAACCGTGAACGACAGAAAATAGTTGACGAAGTTGTAGCACACGCCAGAAATTCCTATAAAAGCATTGAAAGACAATTTGTTATTGTACTGGCGCATGAGAGTTATCACGAAGGAGTTATCGGTCTTGCCGCTGCAAAATTGGTTGAAGAATTTTACCGTCCCGCAATAGTACTTTCCAAAAGCGGAAATATTTCTAAAGCCTCTGCCCGTTCAATTTCCGGATTCAATATTATTGAGGCGATAAGAAAACTTGAAAAACTTTATATTGAGGGCGGGGGCCACCCGATGGCTGCCGGTTTTTCCATTGAAACAAAAAATATAGATGTTTTTACAAAAGAAATAAATAAAATTGCAGGAAAACTGTTAACCAAGGAAATTTTACAAAGAAAAATAAAAATTGATCTGGAACTTGACTTCAAAGATATTAACGTTGACCTTGTCGAACGCATAAAAGAGTTTGAACCAACCGGCTTGGGAAATCCCGGTCCAACTTTTGTAAGTAGGAAAGTTGAAGTAATAGACGCAAAAACGGTTGGGAGGGATGCAAAACACCTCAAACTTAAACTAAAGCAGCATGAACAAATATTTGACTCAATATTCTTTGGTGGGGGAGAAAATTACTCTAAATTGGCTCCGGGATCAATTATTGAAGCCGTGTTTCAGGTAGAAGAAGATTTATGGAGTGGTATCCGACGTATCCAACTTAGAGTCAGGGACATCCGCATTTGAAGCAGATTTGCCTCTGGCAATAACCCTTTCCGGCCACTTACTTACCATTATACTTAACACCTCCCGTGCTCTTTTATGATCCCCCAATTCAGAGCATTTAAGAGCAAACCGTCGCAACACTTCATAGCTTGGGTGATTGTCAGAACTTCCATCAGATCCGTTAAATGATTCCATTGTATTAGAGTGTGTATTTTCTCAGAAACAGCCTCTTCTTGTCAAGTTTGCCTTAAGAACCTAGAATATGACTAGTGGAAAGAACATTAATTGCAGACACGGTCAAAAAAATCGGAGAAAAAGTAAAAGTTGAAGGTTATGTGCACGTTGTCCGTGCCCATGGAAAAATTGCCTTTGCCGATATTATAGACAGGAGTGGGGTTTTACAGGTTGTCGGAGGACTGGAAATTGCTGATTTGAGACCTCAGTATGCGGTTGAAATTGAAGGGATTGTAAACAAAAGGCCTCCGCAGATGGTCAACGATAAAATTGAGACCGGGTCAGTAGAACTATCTGCCGAAAAAGTAAGTGTTTTGGCAAAATCTGAAGAAATGCCTTTTGACATGGGTGCGGATGAACTTAATCTGGAACTTCCGACACTTCTGGATTATCGTACTTTAGTTTTGAGGCACCCCAAAATCAAAGAGATTTTTAAAATCCAGGCGACAATTTTGGAAGGATTTAGAAAAGCCGCCCAAGATTTGGGTTGTATTGAAGTCACGGTCCCGACAATTTCTGCATCAGCCACGGAGGGTGGGGCGGAAGTTTTTACGGTCGATTACTACGGGCACAAAGCTTTTATGACCCAATCCCCCCAACTGTATAAACAAATGATGATCCCCTCCCTTGAGAGAGTTTTCACAATTGCAAAAGCATATAGGGCCGAACCGTCAGTTACGACAAGACACCTTTCGGAAGCTACTCAAATGGATTGCGAAATCGGTTTTATAGATTTTACCGGACTAATGGATGCATTGGAATCTGTTGCTATTAATACATTGAAGTATGTCGAGGAAAGACAGAAAAAAGTTCTCGAGGATTTCGGTACCCCGAAGCTAAAGTTGCCGGTGAAGGTTCCCAGATTAACAATGAGAGAGGCCCAAAAAATTATTTTGGAGCGTACAGGAGTTGATCATACCAACGAAAAAGATCTGGATCCTGAAGATGAGAAAGAGATTTCCAAATGGGCGCTTGAAGAAAAAGATTCCGATCTGGTCACAATTACGCATTATCCTACCAAAAAAAGGGCATTTTATACCATGCCGGATCCTGAAGACCCGGAATTTTCACTAAGCTACGATCTTCTTTTTAAAGGACTTGAAATTTTAAGCGGGAGTCAGAGGGTCAGCGATTATGATAAATTGGTTGAGGCAATAAAGGATAGGGGGATGGATCCGAAAAATTTTGAGATGTATCTCCAGGCTTTTAAATACGGGATGCCTCCGGAGGGCGGTTTTTCTTTCGGCCTTGAAAGAATTACCATGAAACTTTTAAATCTCGGTAATGTCAGGGAGGCTTCACTTTTCCCGAGGGATATGGAAAGAGTAGACTTTAGGTTCTCTCGATGAAATTCTTTAATAAAAAAAACCGTTTTTTGTATTTAGTCATTTTGACATTTGTTTTTATTTCCACGTCGGGAATGGCTATTTCCGGCCGGATCTTGCCGGATCAAAAGTTGATCAATTTATTACGTCCTGTATCAAAAACGTTTCCCCCAAATCCCGTTTTGGGTGCAAGCAGTTCATTCCCCATTCTTTCCGCTCAAGGGGCTCTGGCGGTGGACCTGGATTCGGGAGTAAGCCTGTATGAAAAAAATCCCGACACGAAACTCCTTCCGGCCTCAACTACAAAGATAGTAACCGCACTTGTAGCTCTTGATTCATACCCACTTGATCAAATTGTTACGATCGGCAGGATAAATGTTGTTGGCCAAAAAATGGGTCTTTTTCAGGGGGAGCAAGTAGCCGTCGAAAATTTGCTTTATGGACTTTTGGTTTATTCAGCAAACGACGCGGCAATAGCGTTAGCAGATAATTTTCCCGGCGGTTACGATGCGTTTATTGCCGCTATGAATACGAAAGCAAAAGATCTTTCAATGATTAATACTAATTTTCAAAATCCGGCCGGACTTGACGGATTAAACCAGATTACAACTGCAGAGGATTTAATTCGGGTTTCTGAAATTGCGATAAGAGATCCTGAGTTTGCAAAAATAGTCGGCACTAAGGTGGTCAGTTTTACTGACATATCCGGAAAAACAAAATATAATCTTAAAAATATAAATGAACTTTTAGGTGTGGTTCCCGGAGTACTTGGGATAAAAACCGGATGGACCGAAAATGCCAGGGAAAATCTTGTGACTTACATGGAACGAGACGGACACAAAGTTATGATTGCACTTCTCGGCAGTCAGGATCGGTTTGGGGAAACAAAGGAACTTATTGACTGGATATTTACAAATTATCAGTGGCAAGAAGTTAAACTTCCCTGAATTTACTCTGCGTAATATGCTGAAGTAACTGCGGGAAGATAGGCCGTAAATCCGTTGTCGCCTTCAAAAACGTAAACCGGTTGGTAAAATTCGGTAGGAGACGCCGGGTCAAAGTAGGCAAGATACATCCGCCTGATTTTTAGACTGTCTCCGTCTTTATTAAGTCCCAGTGCGGCGGTGTAGGCCTGATTTGCCTGGAGTTCGGCAAAGGCTTCAGCCGGGGTTTTGATAGGGTAGGTAGCATACTGGGTTTCATCAACCGGGAAATAATGGTATTCAGCTGCAATAACGGACTGCCCGGGCTGGTTTGAACCGTCGATTATTGCCCAGACGTTAGCCTGGTCGGGTGTCCCCGTAACGCTTGGTAATTTATCATAATCCTTCCTGAAGAGGTTAACTTTTACCATATCGGCTTCGGATAGTGAGAGAGCGTCAGTAAGTTGTCCGTTACTGAGCTTTAAGTATTTATTTGTGGTCGGCCCGGTTAAGTCAGCAGGAAGGGTGCCGGCGCCTGAAAGAAAGCCTCGGAATTCCGATGCGGCAACTTCGGCAATGGGGGACTTGGCATTTAGCGGACTTTTGTCTTGAGCAAGGTTGTAGCTGATTGAAAAAGTTTCGGTAACAATATTCATTTGCAGGGAGACGGGGTATTTCGTACTGTTGAATATATACATAATGTCTGAAACTTTTTGGGGATTAACTGTAAAACCCAAGCCTTGCGCGATTGTCTTGGCTGTATCCAGGGAAAGCAAGTTTGGACTTACTTTTGGCATAAAAAATACTTTCGCCTGTCCCGGAATTTTAGTCGGAAGCCCGCCCTCCGGTGTTTCGAGCGTATAAGTAAGCTTGGCGGTAATACCGTTATCGGGGAAAGGAATTTTAGTAAGCTTTCCGTAGTTAACTGTTGGAGGGGGAGGGGGTGAAGGAAAGGCTTTTTTGTAAATCGAGATACCGGCGTCAAGTAAAATCTTGCCGACGATCAGAAAAACAATAAGAAAAATACCATATCTGATTATCTTTCTTGCCGTAATAGCAATTCGGGTCAGTGAAGTCATACCAAATCAGTATATCGTTACAAAGCTTCCTGTTCAATGCATTATATTGTATAAGTTGTTTTATGTGGCAACTTATAGCACCATATCGGAATGTGTTGTAAAATTCGATTATTATGACCAAAATCCGGACCCGATTTGCCCCATCTCCAACCGGTTTTTTGCATATTGGAGGCCTCAGAACTGCTCTTTATGCATACGCCTTGGCAAAACATGAAGGTGGAGATTTCTTGCTTAGAATCGAGGATACCGATCAGAAACGGGTGGTTGAGGGCGCAACTGAAGCCCTTAAAGAGACTTTGAAAAAATTTGGTTTGATCTGGGATGAATATTACGTCCAGTCGGAAAGACAGGAAAAAGGTTTATATAAGAAAGCAGCAGAGAAGTTGGTAAGTGAGGGCCATGCTTTTTATTGCCAATGTAAGCCAAAAAACGCAAGGGAGGAAGGTTTTTCTACCGAGCCAAGGGATCCCTGCCGTGATAAAGGGCTAACATCGGGGGCCATTAAACTCCGGGTTCCGGACGGCAAAATTGTTTCTTACGTTGATTTTGTACACAAGAAAGAAATTTCCTGGAACACCGATACGGTTTATGATGCTACACTTCTCAAATCCGACGGATTTCCCACTTACCACCTGGCTGTTGCCGTTGATGACCTTGATATGAAGGTTACACATATCCTGCGCGGGCACGATTGGCTGCCCTCCACTCCTATTCATCTTTTGGTTTTTGGCTTTTTAGGTGGAAGAAGGCCTGAAATTGGTCATGTAACCGATATTCTTTCCGCCGAGACCGGAAAAAAACTGTCAAAACGCAGGGATTCGGTTTTTGTAGAGCAGTTTCTGAAGGAGGGGTACCTGCCCGAAGCACTTCTGAATTTTGTAATGCTTCTGGGTTGGGCGCCTAAAGACAACCGTGAACTTTTTACTTTGCCGGAGTTTGTTGAACATTTTGACATAAACGGTTTTCAGGAGGCAAATCCCAGGTTTCTGACCGATAAACTCGATTGGTTTAATGGTTACTACATCCGCCAAAAATCAGATGCAGAACTTTTAAATTTACTTGAACCTTTCATTAAGGAGAAAATAGACGGGGAAAAGTTAAAGAAAGTAATTCCACTTGTTAAAGATAGAATTAAAAAACTTTCAGACTTTGATTCTTTCGCAGGATTTTTTTTCGAGAGAAAAAGTGTTGATGCGAAACTTTTCGGCAAAGATTATCGAAAGCACTTGGAAAAAGCTATCGAAGCAATCGAAGAAGGGGTTCCACTCGATCAGGTTCCAAAAGATAATAATTTCAAAGTCGGGGACTTCTTTATGGATCTCCGAATCGCAGTAACCGGAAGTAAATTTACACCCCCGATTAACGAATCAATAGGAATTTTGGGAAAAGAAGAAAGTTTGAAAAGAATTAAGAAAGTTTTGGATTAATATGGCTCATGATCCTGCCGGAACAAGCGATTTAATAAACAAAGATACGGAGTTTTTGCGCAATAAGCTCAAACTTAAGAGTTTAGAAACGAAGCGCTCTCTTTTTGAAAAATACCCCCACGTTGAGAAATTTTTTGCCGATAAGGGACTTGATCTTTCAAAGATCCGTGAGCATTCTGCAAAAATAATAACAACAGGCGCCATAACCAGTACACTTCTTTTTACCCCGCCAATGGTTGCAAAAAATGTACCGGCGATTGCGAATATTGTTAAAAGTTTGTCTGATTTTGAAGGAGAGGAACCTGCGGTTCCCCGGCAGGAAATACTTCTTTCTTCACTGAAGCAGATCTTACCGCAGAAAGTTGGCCCGTTGGATCGCAATCAGGAAAAAACTTTGGAACAGGTTTTCAAGGGGAATATCGGAGTCGATACAAAAGCGAATCTCGAAGGCGAGCATCTTAATGCTACTTATGGATATATAGGAGCCGAGCAGCATTTAGCCCGCTACTCGGGAGACAGGATGAGTGTTCATCCTAAGATTCCACAATCGGATGAGGGAATGGCTTCGGGTCTTGGAGCTTGGGGGTATGTTCCGGCAGACGAAGAAAAATGGTATGCGGTGGTACAAACTTTATATCTTCCCGATTGGGCGAAACGCCAGCCGTACTTAAGTAATTGGTATAAATTCAGAAAGGTATTGATAGTAAATACGGTGAACGGAAATGCGGTCGTTGCAGATATTGCCGACGCCGGCCCCGCCGCCTGGACGGGAAAACAATTTGGCGGAAGCCCGGAGGTTATGAATTACCTGGGCGGTCCGAGATATAAAAAAGGCCCGGTTATCGTATTTTTTGTTGACGATCCGAAAAACCAGGTACCTTTGGGACCTGTAGATTATAATGATGTTGAGGCACTCGGGGTTACAATGATGGAGGTTTAATATATGAGCAAATTATTCTTCGATCACTTAATTTATCTGGAAGAAGTGGAAATTGAAATTAAAAAAACCGCATCTTCTAAAGAGGAGCAGGAAGAACTTTGGAAACTGGTTGACAGTATTGTAACCCATAAAGTTTTGGGAAAAGTGTTGGACAAACTGCCCCGGGTGCATCATGAAGAATTTTTGGAACTTTTCCATAAATACCCGCATGACGAACAGGTCATTTTTGGGTATCTGAAGCAAAAAGCGGGTAAGAGTATCGAAGATGATTTGAAGCGTGATCTTGCCGACCTTGGGTCGGATCTTCTTAAGGAAATCAAGTCTTCGGCATTATAATTATATTGTATTTATGGATAGAAATTTTGGAGGAGTAATCTGGACGGACCATGCGCTTGACAGATTAAGGCAGCGTGGCATTAAGCAGGGGGATGCCTGGGTAACCTGGAGAAACCCCGGGAATTCGAAAAAAGGAACAGTTCCGGGATCCTGGATTTACCGTCGCAATTACGGAGGGAACCAAATTGAGGTTGTTGCCAGGCAGAATGAGAGAAGGCAGTGGTTAATTCTCTCCGTCTGGTCCCGCCGGATCTTTGAAAATTACAAAAGACCCAAATCTTTGTGGAGCCTTATTGTAAGGAAGTTATTCCACTGAGGCTTGCGGCAGGCTATACTTTAGGAGTAAAATCTACGGTTGGTGTGAAAAAAATAACAAGTTCGGTAAATAATTTCCGGCAGAAATTGGGGAAGTGGTTTTGGGTTGTTTTGGTGGTTGTTTTGATTGTGGTTTGGAGGGTTATTGTTTCGGCAAATAAAACTACCAAAGTTCAGGTAGCCCAAGTTAGCCGCGGCGAGCTTACCGAATCGGTTTCAACTTCAGGTACCGTCAAGGCGGATCAGTACTCCCAGCTTACTTTTCCCTCAGGAGGTTTAGTTGCCTGGGTTGGAGTGAAAGTCGGGCAGAAAGTTGTAAAAGGCCAGGGAATTGCACAGCTTGATGCAATCCCCTTAAATGCTGCTTATGAACAGGCACTGAATAATTACAGAAATTACCAGGCTGTAGCTGAAAATGTCTTGGATACGGTTAAAGGAAACGATACAACCGAAACATTTTCCCAAAAAGCGACAAGAACCACAGCGGAAGTAAATCGGGACAATTCTTATAATGCGCTGCTTGCCGCTCAGGATAATTTGAGAAATGCAACAATTTATGCTCCGTTTACCGGAATTATCGATAGCGCCGTCCCGAGCTCTCCCGGAATAAACGTCCTGCCCGGTGCGGCAAACTACACGGTTGTTAATCCGAATTCGGTTTATTTTGATGCCGAAGTTGAAGAAACGGACCTTCCCCGTGTTAATGTCAGTCAAACCGTAAATATAAAGTTGGATGCATACCCCGATGACACTTATACCGGAACGGTGACCAATATCGGTATGGTTGCCTTTACTTCAAGTACGGGCGGAAATGCCTACCACGTCCGGATTTCTCTCCCCGACAATTCTGCCATGAAATTTAAAGTGGGAATGGGCGGAGATATCGAGATTATATTTAATAAAATTGAAAATGTTCTGAAAGTTCCGGCTTCTGCGGTTGTGACGGATTCAAAAGATTACGTCTGGGTAATTGAGGGAGGCCGTGCCAAAAAAACAGTAGTCGAAATAGGCGGTCAAAATAATGACGAGACGGAGATTAAGTCGGGTGTAAGCGAAGGTCAGACTGTTATTTCTCAGCCGCCGGCCTTACTCAAAGATAACCAGAAAGTATCTGTATGACTTCTTTAATTTCTCTTTCAAAAGTTACAAAAACTTATAAATTGGGGGATGACGTTGAAGTTTCCGCGTTAAGAGGGATAGACATTGAAATAAAGGAAGGAGAATTTGTGGCAATAATAGGTCCTTCCGGGTCGGGTAAATCAACGCTGATGCATATTATCGGAATTCTGGATCAGCCATCAACCGGTGTGGTTAAACTTGAAGGGAGTGATGTGGAGAAACTTCCGGAAGAAAAATTGGCTGAGCTTCGGAATAAACATATAGGATTTGTCTTTCAGGCTTTTAATTTACTGCCCAAAACTTCGGCACTGGAGAATGTTGAACTGCCTTTGATTTATTCAAATATATCAGCAAGCGAAAGAAGAAAAAGAGCCGAAGAGGCTTTGCGAACCGTCGGACTCGAGGAGCGCATTAATCACACTCCTGCACAGCTTTCCGGAGGCCAACAGCAAAGAGTTGCCATTGCCCGGGCATTGGTAACCCGGCCAAGTCTGATTCTGGCTGATGAACCGACGGGAAACTTGGACAGCCGCGCGGGGGAGGAAATAATAGATCTCCTTAAAGATTTGAACAAAAAAGGAAATACGATTGTTGTTGTTACTCATGAAAGAGAAATTGCCGAAGAAGCCGAAAGAATCGTCGAAATTAAAGACGGTCTGATTATTTCCGACAAAAAAACATAATGATACCGATAAGCGAAATTACAAGGCTCGCGGTCAGAAGTTTACTCCGCAATAAAAGCAGGTCAATTCTGACCATGCTCGGAATTATTATCGGAGTTTCTGCGGTTATACTTCTTGTTTCTATCGGACAGGGTTTGCAAAGCTACATCACCCAACAGTTCGAAATGCTGGGAAGCAACTTGATTATGGTTATCCCCGGAAAAGTGGGCCAGGGAGGAGCCATTACAGGCCCGAACTTAGCGGGTAGTAAGCTGACGCTATCGGACGTTGATAAATTGCAACGCTTGGATGGGGTAATCGAATCGGTCGGAGCCGGGATTGAAATGCCAATGACGGTTTCATATTTAGGAAAGTCGAAATATACGACCGCGGCCGGGGTGACTGCCGAATATCAGAAAATGAGAAATTTGTCGGTATCTGAAGGGCGTATGATATCCGATTCGGATAATACGGTAGGACGAAATGTTGCGGATATTGGTCCCGGACTTGTTGACTCACTTTTTGGCGGGTCAAATCCGATCGGTAAGCAGGTAACGATGGGTAAACAAAAATTTCAAGTGGTCGGGGTTTTGAGTAAAATCGCTTCGGGCGGACTCGGAATTGACATCAATAGTTTTGTAGTACTTCCCCTAACAACTGCGCAACAACTTTTCGGGATGAAAAGTGTTCAGGCGATAGCAGTCAAGGTTACGGATAAAGACAGTATCGCATTAGCAACGACCCTGGTTAAAAAGGAACTGGGTAAACGTCTGAAAGAAGATGAGTTTTCCGTAGTTGACTCTTCATCACTTGTTGCAACAATTAACCAAATTTTGGGGGTTGTGACCTTTGCCCTTGGGGGAATCGCGGCAATTTCTCTCGTGGTAGGTGGCGTCGGAATTATGAATATTATGCTGGTAAGCGTTACCGAAAGAACTCGCGAAATCGGGCTTAGAAAAGCGGTCGGAGCTAAACCCCGCGACATCTTGGTTCAATTCCTTATTGAATCGGTTGCCTTGTCTGTCTCCGGTGGAGGGATCGGTGTTGCAATCGGATTTTTGGGATCTCTTGTGATTAATCAGTTTATTACCACAACGGTTACTTTTTGGTCGGTAGCTCTGGCCTTCGGGGTTTCGGCGGCAATAGGAATAATTTTTGGAGTTGCTCCGGCCGCCCGTGCAAGCAAGCTTAACCCTATCGAGGCCCTGAAGTATGAATAGGCACGGTCGTTGACAACTTTATTAAAAGGCATAGAATCAGCTCGTGGCACCAGAATTAGAAGCTAGTCTCTCGCAAGGTTTGCTTTACGATCGCGTGATCCTCGGTAAAACATCCAAAAATAAAGCGGGTGAGGCATTTTATCCTCCGGACGGAGACATTCTTTCATCCGTTGATGGATATTTCGATTCAGTAATAAAGGGCAAAGATCAAGGCAGGAAATTTTTCAGTGATCTGAAACAGGGGATTCTACACCCCTACCCCGGTTCAAGGCATCTCGATAATGCATTAGAATTTTTGGAATTGGGACATAAATTTGAAAAAATAGAGGACATTAAAAAGGGCTTAAAGGGGATTATCTCCGGCGACACAGATGCTACCGAGGACCAGATAGATTTAGCTAAAAGATTTGCAATAGATTTTTACGACCACCGCTAATTATTTTTTACTTTTCGGTTTTAGTATCAATTCATCGATGAATTGATGGTTGATTAGCGAAGGGATTTTCTAGTAAGTCTTTGATTTGTTCTTTCTCTTTTCATTGCATATTCTTTCTTCCAATCCGAGTGTCTTCTGGGCGGAATTTTATCCAAGATTTCATCTATTTTGTCTAATACCGATTCCCAATTTTTCTCAGTTGAAATTTTATTAAGTATCCCTTTTGTGGTAGGTTTTCCGTTTTTGACCCAAGCGGCAACCGTTCCAATGGTTGAGTAAGACAGATGAATTGCGTTTCTAATTTCTGTAGCCGACCTACCCCTTACGATGAGAATGGCGGTGGTAAATCTTTTAGCGAGCATTAGCTTTTCTGTCTCAGATAATAGATCGGAGAAAAATTCGGATGTTTTACCTGAATCGTTTATTTTTGCGAGTGAATTCCAAAATTGACTAAAAATTTCTTTCTCAAGATTTTTGTCAATTATTACTTTTGAGACTCTAGCCATGACAATCTATTCTAGTCGATGTATCCCGTTGTATCTATTACTAATTCATCGATGAATTAGTAAACGTTACCTTAATTCAAATCCCTTGGAGCTTCCGTAGTCTAAAAAACCGTTCATGTCCAGATAAGTTTTTTTGATTTGGCAGTCTGTGAATCCGCAGCCGGCGACTCTCGCTTGAGTGAAATCACTTTCTTCAAGATTACATCTTTCAAAAACAGCGTTTTCAAGAACTGACTTCTGGAAATTAACCTTTTTCAAGTTACACATAACAAATATGGTTCCGCTTAAATTGGCACCCTCAAAATTACTGAGTCTTAAATCCAAATTTTTCCTCTCGCTTTTGCTGCCTCCTTTTAACTTTTGGAAAACGCAATTTTCGGAAACTGCCGTTGTAAAATCACAGGCAGTAACTGTGGTGCTTCCGAAATCAATGTTGCTTAGTTTACTCGAAGGAAATTTACAGTTGGAGAATCCCACCGATTCAAAAATACTTTCGGAAAAATCGCAATTTTCAAAAACGCAACCGCTGAAATTGCAAAATTTAAAAGTCAAGCCTATGAATTTGCAGGAACGGAATGTAGTATCTGAATAATCATTCCCGCGTACGTCTAAATCGCCGAATACTTTCTTTTTAATAGTAATTACTCTCACAGTAATACGAATAACTTAACAGTATCTGAAAAATTAAGCAATATCTTAAGGATATTCTCAGATTATTTATTTAGAATTTGCAGTCAAAGGAAGTGAGAAGATTATGATGGGTTACTATGGATGGAATACATACAGGCCGATGTTGGCTTTCGGCTGGGTCTTCGGCCTTATTTTTTGGATCCTTGTAGTTTTTGTCGTCGTGGGCCTTATCAAATGGTTTGTCAAAAGCGGAAGAGATAAGGAAGAAATTGACGGCGAGGATAATATAGGAAGTCCCTTGGATATTTTGAAGAAAAGATATGCAAAAGGCGAAATCACCAAAAAAGAGTTTTTGGATATGAAAAAGGATATTTCCTAGCGTCAAGACGGTCTATTCTAAATCTTTCAGGATTTGTTCGGAGTGGGAGAGCGGATTGACCTTTTCATAAACTTTATTTATCTTGCCTTTGGGATCTATCAAATAAGTATTCCGGATTGTTCCTTCAAACTGCCTGCCCATGAATTTTTTTATTCCCCAGGACTTGTATTCTTTTATTACATTTTTCGACTCATCGGATAAAATCGGGAAGTTCAGATGGTATTTTTCTGCGAATTTTTTATGCGAGGCTACCGAATCTTTGGAAACGCCCAAAATAACTACCCCAAGTTTCTGAAATTTAGCGATTGAATCTCTGAAATTGCACGCCTCTTTAGTGCAACCGGGCGTATCGTCCTTGGGGTAAAAATAAAGCACTACCCATTTACCCTTGTAATCGGACAATTTATGAATTTTTCCGTCCTGATCTGGTAGCTCAAAGTCTTTTGCTTCCATATAATTATCCTACCACCACTATGCAACTCTGGACGAGCTTTCTGTGGCCAATTTTTTTATTCTGCCCATAATACGGTTGGACAAATTTCTTACGAGAGACCTATTTTTAACATTTCCTGATAATTTTATCGATTTGCCGATGGTAACAGCATAAGGACCGTGAAAGTACCATTTGCCGAAGGCATTAACATCAGAAATCGTTGCAGATATATTTCTGATATTTGCATATTTGATTCCTATTCCGATTGGTACAATTGAAGCACCCGTTTCGAGTGCTAAACGAACGGGACCGGTCCTCGGTTTTAAAAAAACGTCGGCAAAGGGACTTATGCCGCCCTCAATGAAAATTACAACAGTTCCGCCGTCTTTTAAAATTTTAAGCGCCTTTTTAAAAGCCAAATACGCCTTTTTATTATTCACAGGAATATGTCCGATGTAATCAATATATCTGCCGAATATAGGGACTTTAAAAGCAAGATTGACAATAAGTATACTCACCTTAACTTTCATAATTGAAAATATTACAAAAGGATCAGTTCCTGTCGGGTGGTTGGCAACAATTATTTTGGCCCCGGTGGGCATGGGGAAGTGTGAAACTACACTCATCCGAAGCATTATTTTTGAATAAACTTTTACCAATTTTCCGCCAAACCAATAAAGGGCACTACTTGTATTCAATTCAATCAGTATACACGCATTAGTGTGTATTTCTTGATATATAATCAAGAAGTGGAAACTGCCCAATATATAATTTCCAATTTTCTGGCGTTTATTGCCCTTATCACCGGGATTTTTCATTCCCCCCAACCGGTAGCCATTCAACAAACTTCTGCTGCCCTTAACCCTTTAACTATTCAGGCGATGAGAGGCTGGGATTACCCCGGAAGTAATATTGTAATTGAAGAGACGCTATCACCTGCGAGTAGCTACAACCGCTATATTTCATCGTATAAATCGGACGGCCTAAAGATTTATGCCCTCCTTCTTGTTCCCAAAGGAGTTAAACCGGCCCAGGGCTGGCCGGTAATTATTTTAAATCACGGCTATATCATCCCGGAAAAATATACGCCGGACGGCAACTACATTCCCCAGGCTGATGCCTTTGCTAAAAACGGCTATATAGTTTTTAAGCCAAACTATCGGGGTAACGGGAAGTCTGAAGGAAGCCCGACCAGTGCATTTTACTCTCCCGATTATACAGTGGATGATTTGAACGCCATTGCCTCTGTAAAGAAATATTTTGCAGCCGATCCGACCAGGATAGGAGTTTGGGGCCACTCAATGGGGGGCGCAATTACCCTTCGGGATCTTGTAATCGATACGACTGATATTAAAGCTGCAGTAATTTGGGGAGGGGTAGTTAGTTCGTACAATGACATAATCTATAATTGGGAAAATAAAGTTACTTATAAACCCGATGCAGAAGATCTGATGTTACGAAATAAGAATAAGGATGTTCTGATCGGTCTTTATGGTACTCCGGCTACAAATCCTGATTTTTGGAACTCTTGTGATCCTACATATTTTTTGAATGATGTTTTGGCTCCTGTTCAAATAGATGTAGGACTAGCCGATAATCAGGTTCCGCCCGTTTTTTCGGAAGTACTTTATGATGAGCTGAAAATATTGGGTAAAAAGATCGAGTATTACAAATACCCCGGTAGCAACCACGACATAAATCAGGATTTTGACTTGGCCATGAAAAGAACAATTGACTTTTTTAACCGCTATCTGAAATAATCTCCGGATATGAAGCAGTATGTAAAATCGATCGATTCCATAAGGACACTTTCTATTTTGGCAGTTATCCTTATTCACACAACAACGCGAACCCTTGAGGCCGCGAAATTTAATTTGGCGGGTTTCCCCGTAACTTTATTTCTGAACCAGATCGCCAGATTTGCCGTGCCCCTTTTCTTTATGATGTCCGGATTTGTTCTCGAGATCAGTTTTGACCGGATCTCGGGTTATGTTTCTTATTTTAAAAAAAGATTCTCAAGAATTTTTGTCCCCTATGTTTTTTGGAGTGCTATATACTACCTGTTTATTTACAGCCAAAACCGGGAAAATTTTTTCCTGGTGCTTGCTAAAGGGGATGCTTCATATCAGCTGTATTTTATTCCCACACTTTGTATTTTTTATCTGATTTTTCCGTTCCTGCACAGAATTTACAAAATTATTTCCAACAAATGGGTTTATGCTTTGCTTCTTATTTCCCAGACCTTGCTTTTATACATTGACTATTATGTAACGGAATTTAAATTTGCCGATCCCATTCATATCGCAATACTTGCTTACTTCTTTTTTGTAACCGGTATTATCGCTGCGCGTAATAAAGACCGGATACAAGCGGTCGTAAATAAATGGAAATATTTTCTGTTTCCCGCTGCAATGTTGGCAGGAATTTATGTTTATTGGGAAGGTTTTAGCCGTTTTTTGGTAACGGGAAATACTTTTTACTATTATTCCCAGTGGCGTCCCAGCACGCTAATTTACACGACTCTTATTGGCTTGGTTCTTTTCTTTCTCTTTGAAAAAAAGGAGTTTCAATTTTCCCTGACGGATAAATTCTCCAAACTTTCCTTTCTTGTTTTTCTCATTCATGTAATTATTCTCGAGATATCATGGACATTATTCGGAAAAAGCTTATTCATGTTCTTTAGCGGAAATACATTCAGTAAATTACTTTTTGACCCGCTATTTTTTGGAGTCACCGTTAGCGTATCTTTTTTAATCGCCTTTGTTCTTCACAAAATTCCTAAACTGAAGGTAATAACGGGCTGACCCTAGATGTTTCTTATTTCCTGAAGTTTTGCCATTTTTCTTCCCTCAATCCTTAGTTTTTGATTTAGTGCAGATTGCTGCCTTTTTTCAAGTTCCTTGGCAAGTATTTTCTCAACCTTTTTTTGACACTCGGGATCGGGGCAAATTGTCTCTTTATAAACTACAACGCTGTTGCCGACTTTTTCTTCATACGTACCCACTACAATTCTTTGTTTGCCGCATTCGATACAGATACTGGTGTTCCTCGTAATCATTATGATAAAGCCTTAGTTATGGCCTCACGGATGTTTTTTCCGGAAACCCAGCCGTTAAGAAACACAATGGCGTGTTTATTTTTGTTCCATTCCTGAAGGTAATACTTATTGACGTGCCCGCCTTTTTTGAGGAGAGTCGCTACGAGTTTGTTTAACGAAAAATTATTATCTATGTCCTATTATACCACAAAACCGGGGTCCCGTAGATACCGGGTGGTGGCTATGATATATTGAGATTAACCATGAATTTCTTACTGTGGCATTTTCTCTATGGCATTCCGCTTTATCTTAAAAGGTGGATTCTTTCTTTTCGGAAAATAGTTCATTACTTCGCCCTGCCGGTTTTAATCAAATCTTTTTTTGCCCCGTGGAAAAGATTGGCTGTTGAGCAAAGGTCAATTTTTAATTTCACCAAATTTTTTCAGGAAATAACTTTTAATTTGATATCAAGAGCAATCGGAGCCATAGTTCGTTTATTTTTGATAGTTTTCTGCCTTGTAGCTCTGATTGGGGATGTAGTATTTGGCTTAATTTTGCTTGTAATCTGGATCCCCGTTTTTCCTTTGAGTTTGCCGGATTATGTTAAGTACCAAAGCAGTCAGGCCAGTCTTATTGAAAATCTTTTGCATAAAATTAAAGGCCATCCGGATCGTGCTATTGATACTATTTTCCAAAACGAAGCCGGCCGGTATTTGCTTTCCCATTTGGGTGTGGACATTAACCCTATCATTTCCGGATTAAAAGTTGAGCCGGCTGCCTCAGCCGGTCTTTCGGTAAAATCCTATGAAGATCTGATTAAATGGCTTTTTTCAGTGAATCCGGATGTTGAAGCTAAACTCCGTCCTTTGTCTTTAACCAAGGAAGATATTTTTTTGGCGGCCTACTGCTGGGACTTCCGAAAAACTTCACTTAATAACGGACAGTCTAACACGTCATCGTTTGATTTTCCCGGAATCGGTTCTGAACTTTTGACCGGCTATACCCCCGGTCTCGATAATTATTCTGAAAATTTTAGCTATATGCCGTCTTTCTCCAGTCATCTGGTGGGAAGAAGGGATGTTGTTATGAGAATGGCCCATGTTCTTCAAACCGGCAAGAGCGTTATTCTGGAAGGCCAGCCCGGGGTCGGTAGGAAGACTGTCATTCATGAGTTTGTTCATCGGGCTTGGAAAGGTGAACTGGATTCTTCTTTATCCTATTGCCGTGTTTTGGATTTGAATTACCAGGCGATTCTTTCCGGCTCAAGTGATTTGAGCCAAAAGAAAGTCAAACTCGCCGATCTTATCGAGGAAGCCGGTCGTGCCGGAAATGTAATTTTGGTGATAAAGGATATCCAGCGACTGACCTCATCATTAGTTGAGGGATTGGATTTTACGGATGTAATAGAAAAAGCTCTTGAACCCGGTAAATTAAAGATTATTGCTGTTACCTCCACTGTCGATTATGAAAAATTTTTGGCTAAAGATGCCAGAATAAGAAAATATTTTGAGACGATAGAAGTTACCCCGCCGGGTAAAGATGAGGCTTTGTCAATACTGGTTGCCTTTGCCCAAAAACTTGAAATAGAGAAAAAGATTATTATTACCTCGCCCGCTCTCAGACGCGTTTTGGAGGGAAGCGATAAGTATATTACCGATACCCCGTTTCCCGAAAAAACCCTTGAGCTTCTTGAGGAAGTTGTTATCGCCAGGAGCGGTACGACTCCTATTTCTGTCGACGATGTCAACCGGGTGCTGACTGAAAAAACAGGAATATCTTTGACCGGGCTGACAGGAGAATCGCAAACAAAACTTTCTAATCTTGAGGAAATAATTCATAAGAATCTGATCGACCAGGAAAATGCGGTTTCTTTGATTGCCAAAAGTCTTCGGGGTAGAACTGTCGGCGGGAAAAGTGAGGAAAAGCCCGTAGGCAGTTTTCTTTTCCTGGGGCCGACGGGAGTAGGTAAAACCCAGACGGCCAAAGTTTTGGCACAGGTTTACTACGGCAGTGAGGATGCTATTATCCGTTTTGACATGGCTGAATTTGTGGGTTCTGAAGGCGTTACCCGGCTAATCGGCTCTGTCGATAAAAATGAACCGGGAGCGCTGACAACTGCCATTAAAAGTCACCCCTCAAGTCTGTTGCTGCTCGATGAAATAGAGAAAAGTCCGCCCGAAATATTTAATTTTTTCTTAACGTTATTGGATGAGGGATACATTACGGATGCTTCCGGTGAAAGAGTTAATTGCCGCCATTTATTTGTTATTGCTACTTCCAACGCGGGAGCCGAGCATATACGCCAGTTGGTTTCCAAGGGGGTTAAAGGTGAAGCTCTTCAAAAAGATGTTATTGATAATGTTCAAACAGAAGGCTATTTTTCTCCCGAATTTCTCAACCGTTTCGACGGGGTAGTTGTTTATGAGCCTCTTTCTGCAGAAAACATGGTTGAAGTGGCCAGACTTCAGTTGGAGGACTTTAGGAGAAATCTTCTTGCCAAAAACATTTCGTTTGAAATTAATTCCGGTCTTTGCCAAAAATTGGCTAAAGAAGGTTATAATCCTGCATCAGGAGCCCGTCCGATGCGCCGGATTATAGATTTAAATTTGTCCGATATTGTTGGAAAGGGAGTTTTGGAAGGCAAGATTAATCCCGGTGATCACATTACCATCGTCCCGGACACCGCCGTGGGTCAATATCATTGGCAGAAGATATAGGAATTGAGGTTATTTGCCCCTGATAGCCCGTTAGATGATTATGTCTTTTGTTAAAGATGGATCTGACGGTTCTTCCATGCCGGCCAGAGTTTTAAGCTCTTCAGGCTGTTTAATTATAATAAACCTGTTTTTTTGTTGAATAATCTTTTTTCTTTCCAGCTTCTCAATTACCAGACTTACTGTTTCGCGGGTCAAGGCTGCCATTCCGGCCAGATCTTCATGCCGGACTCTGATGCTCAGGGTTAGACCATCTTTGGTCTTTTGCCCAAAACGGCGTTCAAGAAAAAGAATTGCCGCGGCAACCCTTTTGGTCGAGTTCCCGGACAATAAGTAGGGTAGACTACCCAGAAGTCCGGCGAAACCTATTAGAATTCTTCTGACCAGATCGGAGTAGACCGCACCTTCACTTTCCAGAAACTCCAGGACCTCTTTTTGGGAAACTCTGTAGGTGACGGCGTCCGTTACTGCCTGAAAATCATAGGAATTTTTGGCTTTGGAGAGAACCAGCATCATTGGGAAAAAGGATCCGGGTTTAAAAAAGTTAAAAGTTATTTCGGTTCCGTTGCTAAAAAAAGTGCTCATTTTAATAATGCCGGATTTCAGGAAATAAATTCCTGCAGGCTCTTCCTCACTCCTGATTAAAATATCACCCTTTTTGAATCTTAACCTCGACCCATTTTTGGTAAAAAATTCCTGTTCAGTCATACATTTTGTTAGATTTATTACAGAACCGGGATCCTAAATAATTCATAATCTTGACTATGATGTTTAAACTACCGCAACTTAAATATTCATTCGATGCATTGGAACCATATATAGATAAGAAAACTATGGAAATCCACTACCTGAAACATCATCAGGGGTATATCGACAAATTAAACCTCATTATCGGGAAAGATGCAAGTCTGAAAGGTGTTACAGCTGAATACATGCTCGCTAATCTTGGAACGATCAGTCCTGAGATCAGGCAGCCTGTCGTTAATTTTGCCGGGGGGCATGTTAACCATAGTTTTTTCTGGAAGATAATGACTCCGGAAAAAACTACCCCCGGCGAATTAACATATCAAATGATTGGGACTAAGTGGGACAATCTTGAACGATTTTTGGAAGAGTTTACAAAAAGGTCAGTTGGAATATTCGGGTCGGGGTGGGCCTGGTTGGTTGCACTTAATAACCAACCAGATCTTGATATTGTAACGACTTCAAACCAGGACTCGCCCATTTCTGCAGGACAAATTCCCATACTTGGGATTGATGTTTGGGAGCACGCTTACTATTTGAAATACCAGAATAGGAGAGACGAATATATAAAAGCTTGGACGAATGTGATTAATTGGGATGAGGTGGAAGCAAATATTCTCAGAATTGAACGCGGTCCGCCTTAGATTTGAGAGGACGAACTTCCTTTTTTTAGTCTTGCTTTAGCAAATTCAATTAAGATCGGGGAGATGGACAGGACGATGATAGCCAAAACTACTAACGAAAAATTTTCTTTAACTCCGGGGAGGTTGCCGAAGAAGTAACCCAGAAGTGTGAATGCGCATACCCAGGTCAGACCTCCTGTGGCGTTATAGGTAATAAACTTTTTATACTCCATTTTTCCGATACCGGCTACAAACGGTGCAAAAGTTCTGACTATCGGAACGAAGCGCGACAGAAATATAGTTTTGCCCCCGTATTTATCATAAAATTTCCGGGTTTTATCGATGTGATTCTGATTGATGGGAAGCTTGGGGTTGTCGATTATTTTTTGACCGAAGAAGTGCCCGATCCAGTAGTTAGCGGTATCGCCCAAAAAAGCGGCGGACCAAAAAAGAAGAATAAGGAAGACCACATTAAAAGAGCCGATTGCCGCGAAAGCCCCGGCTGCAAAAATAAGCGAGTCCCCGGGCAAAAACGGAGTAAAAACAAAACCCGTTTCGGCAAAAATAACTGCAAACATAAATATATAGGTCAATGTTCCGTAGCCCGCAATAATTTGCCCCAAATGGGTATCAATATGAAGAATGAAATTAATTAGCGATGTAAGTATTCCCACAAGTTAAAAATATAGCAAATTTTTGCCTCCAGTAACAGGGGCTAAGACTTAAGACTTCAAAAATTGCGGGCAGAATATATAATGATATTGATAAAGATGATGATGTTTAACCGCTTATCAAGCGAACCGTCAAATATAAAGGTTAAAGCATTTCTCTATTATTGTTTGGTCTATCTACCCATTGCGTTAATTGGCGTTTCTTCTTTGTTTATCGGAGGTTACATATTAAAGAATTTATCTCCGGATCCCTTTAAATATATTATAGGGATCGGTGCTACAGTTTTTGGTGCCTCTCTTTTTCTGGTCAGTCTCGGGGAACCGTTTTTGAAGCTAATTTATTTTAATGAAGCAATTAATGCGCCCGCGAATTTTAATAAGGTTGATGTTTCTACCCATCCACTTCAGAAGGCTATCGGCGTTGAAATCTCCAGCCGGTATGATATAAAAAAGATAGTTAATGAAATTATCAAGAATGAATGTGACATTTTGGGAAGACCGTTTTGTATAAAAGTAGCAAAAAAATCCGGACTTGATATAGACGAATCGGGGAAAATTGGAGTTTTAACTAAAGACCCGTTTTCTGATATTGAAAAAGTGGTCGAAGTTTATGTAGATGCCTTTGGTAAACCGGCCCTTTATGCAGCCCAAGTTGTTTTGGTTAAGTATCCTGATATAAAATTTACATCAGTATATAAAACACCATGAAGATAGAAAAAATTAGGAGCATTAAAAAATATTCATTGATAGCGATAGGTGTTTTATTTGTGGTTGTTCCCTTTGTTTTGGCAAGAAATGATCCTGCGTTTCATACAATGAACGGCATAGTAATCTATTTTTTGGAAATTTTGAACCTTTTGGTTATTTTTTGGCTTTTTTACCTTATATCCGATATCGACCTTTTTGTGCAGGGGAAAATCGGTAAATCCTTAAGCTTTATAGTTTTTGGGTTAATAATATTTGCAATTCAGTCCACCTTTGTTTGCATGGCGAGCTTGCAGATACCATTTTTTAAAGAAGTTGGAATATTTCTGATTCAACCGATTATGTTAAGTATCATTCGGACGGTTATTCTTATCTTACTGGTTACAGGGATTGTTAGCCTCGCAAAACTATATAAAAAATAGATTTAGACCTCTCCGTTAATTAAAGCTTGCTTTTGCGCTTTAGTCCATTTCTTAAGTTCTGCTTCACGCCTCAGAGCCTCTGATTTTGTGGAGAACTTTTCCTGGTAAACCACTTTTTTGGGTTGATGACTTTTGGTATACCGTGCACCTTTACCATCCAGGTGATCTTTGAAACGTTTCTCCACATTGTTTGTAGAGCCGATGTAATAACTCCCGTCTGTACACAAAAGAATATAAATAAAGTACATCCTATTTAAACCAGTTCAAATCCTTCCAGTAACTTCTTATTGCCTGCTATCTGATATTTGAGAAGATCGGAGTAAACTCCCTTTTCCTTTGCCAATTCTCTTGGGGTTCCTTTTTGTGTAATCTTTCCGCGATCAAGAACTATAACGTGGTCAACATTTTGGAGAGTTGAAAATCTGTGGGCAATTATAATAACCAGTTTATCCTTCATCAGTTTTTCAAGTGCATCCTGGACTTCCATTTCGCTTTTTGCATCCAGACTGCTTGTGGCTTCATCCAAAATCAAAATAGGGGCATTTTTTAGAATAGCCCGGGCGATTTGAATTCTTTGTTTTTGTCCGCCGGAAAGACGTACTCCGCGTTCGCCGATTTCCGAATCGATTCCGTGGGGAAGTTTTTGAACAAAACTCCAGGCGTTAGCCGACTTTATGGCGGAAACAATTTCGGCTTCGGTTGCATTAGTTCCGTAAGCTACATTTTCCCTGACGCTTGTGGAAAAAAGTTCATTTTCCTGAAAAACCAGGGCAATATTTTGACGGACATCGGTAAATTTAAGTTTCTTGTAGTTTTTACCGGAAATGAATATATCTCCGCGGGTCGGTTCGTATAATTTAAGTATCAAATTTGTAATAGTGGTTTTACCTGCCCCGGAATGCCCTACAAGTGCTATTTTCTCTTTCGGATTGATTGTAAAAGTTACGCCGTTTAAAACATTCCCGGATTCGGGGTATTTAAAAGAAACATTTTTAAATTGGATTGAGGGAGCAACAAATTTTTTGGAAATACCGGTTTTACTGAAGTTTTCCATTCCCGGAAGATCCAAAATTTCAAAAAATTCTTTGGATCCGCTCTCCGCGTTCTGGAGCTGGGTCAATATAAATGACATTCCGAATAGGGGCGCCCTGGCCTGCATAACAAGCTGGATAATAAGAACCATGACTCCTATTGTCATAACTCCAGTAAAAGTTTGATAAAAAATCAGAATATTTATTCCCAGAAGGATAATGATAAGGCTCAGGTTTCTGGCAAAATCGATCCAATGATATGTTGAACTCTGTTTGGCGTAAATTCTATTAATTTCCGTAAGTTTCTTTGAAGAAAACAAAAATTCCGTCTTTTCCGTCAGAAAACCTTTTACGATTCTAATATTACCGATTACCTCCTGTATCCTGCCGCGCAGGGTATCCTCAATTTTATTTTTCTTAACTTCAGCAACTCCCCACCTGATTGATGAATAGTAGGAGAGAGCCAGATAAATGGGAAAAAGAATAAACACCAAAAGGGAGATAAGGGGGTTGTAACGGGCAAGGACAATAATAATAAAAATGCTTTGTAAAAACGAAGGAAGAATAAAGTTGGTTGCAGCGTTGGTGAAATTTTGGATTGTGGCAATACCCCGGCTTAGCTGGTTTATCATTTTTCCGGAAACTTCGGTGTCAAAATATGTTTGGGGTAAAGTCAGAACTTTGTTGTAGAATTTTTCGGTTAAGAGTTTTCTTTGTTCGCCTGCAAAGTGGTCCCCGATGCGGTCCGAAAGACCCGAAACAATAATTCCGATAAGGTTTATGCCAAAGGTTAAGGCGATCAGGAGAACCAAATTATTTAAATTGCCTTTTGCTCCGTTGGTTTGTGCCACAATGTCATCGACGATTAATTTGGAAACAAGGGGAGTAGCAAGCCCGAGGAGGGCACTTATTAATATTAAAAAGGCAATGACCCCCAGAATCTTATATAAAGGTTTTGACACCCGGATAATTTTGAAAATGTTTTTCATATATCTGAGATTATATAATAACCTTTTAAGAAAACCTTTTTTTAACAACATTTCGTCTATTGAAATTTACACAGTTGAGATATAATGAATCTGTTATGCGAAGAGTTGTTACCTCGTTTCTGATTTTTGTATTTACTTTCTTTGTTTTTTCCGTGGGAACCGTTTCTGCAAAAGCAATTGCAAACGATAAGGGAAACGTAACCATTGCAAAAACCGAGGTTGTTAATGACGATCTTTTCATCGGTGCCCAGATAGTTGAGATTGCGGGAACAGTTAACGGGGACGTATTTATCGGTGCCCAGACCGTAAAAATCTCCGGTATTATTAACGGAAATTTGCACATAGGAGCAAATTCTGTTGATCTTGGCGGTACGGTGAAAGGAAATGTATATGTCGGCGCCCAAAATGTTTTGGTAAGTTCTGCTTCAATTGGCGGATCTCTCCTTATCGGGGCAGCAACAGTTAATATTGATAAAGATTCCGTTATCGGCGGCTCAGTTCTTGCGGGAGTGGGGACACTCTCAATAGACTCACAGGTAAAACGCAGCGTCTATGCAGGAACCGAATCTTTGACAATCGGAAGCGATACTAAAATCGGTAAGGATTTATACTATGCCGCGGGAAACGGACAGGGACAGGCAAATATAGCAGCGGGAGCCAAGATTGCAGGAAGCGTTTATAAATCCGAAGCAAAAACGGCAACAGCAAGCGCCGGCTTAGAAGCTACAAAAAAGAATATTCCCGCCATTTTTAACGCCGCAAAATTCGGCGGCTCAATCATTTTCCTAATAGGCTCACTAATAGTGGGATTTCTTTACTTTAAACTGTTTGGCAGGCATTTTACAGAAACATCGGGCATCGTCTCCGGTTCATTTTGGAAAAGCTTGGGAGTCGGATTTTTAGTAACCATAGCATTCGTTCCCGGTTTAATTGTTTTACTTATTACCGTAGTCGGAATACCTCTTGCGGGTTTGGCGTTTTTAATGCTTCTTCTTTATTTTTATCTGGCAAAAATTGTGGTTAGTTTGCCGTTGGGGAATTGGATTTTCCGGAAGTTTAATTGGAAATCATCAACTTATGGTGCGTCTGCATTCGGACTTTTGACAATATTTATTTTGAGGGCGATTCCGATAGTCGGATTTCTAATCGGACTTGTCGTCCTCTGGACAGGTCTTGGCGCCCTCACTCTCAAAACGTTCCAAAGGTCCGATTAATCACCGCCTCAAACGTCAAGCTAGGAATGGTATAATAGGCGTGCTTCCGACACAATGCGGGATCGTCTAACGGTAAGCGGAGCTTGGCCGTTAGCCTGCTCTTTGAAGAAATAATGCGGGATCGTCTAACGGTAGGACACGGCCCTCTGGAGGCTGGTATCGGGGTTCAAATCCCTGTCCCGCAGCCAGCATATGCACCCCTAGTGACCCGAGTGTCTCGAATAGCCCATGTTTTCCTCCTAAAGTGCTATTTTGAAAGATGAGGATTATAACCGTCCTTTACCCTCAAAAACCCTCCGTTCGAATCTCTTTTCTGGAGCCAGTTTTTTGATATGGTAGAATAAACCGATGTCTAAGGAACATAATAGTTTTTGGGAAACTTCACCTAGGTATGCACCAGATTTAAGCAAACCTGTACAGCTATCAATTTCCCCATTTTCGACAGGTGAATATACTTTCTGGGATTGGGCGGATAATTGGATGGATGTATCTACAATTGAAGAGGCCCAAAAGCTTCTTGAGTCGGGAAAGATTGAGGTTACATCGGTTGTTTCCGATTATCCAATAGAGGGCGAGTTTAAAAAACTTCTAGAAGATAGGAAAATTCATTATTTAGATATCGGCACTGAAATATTGTTGGATGATCTATCTGAAAGTGGCTCTGAATACATCCAATAGGTGCAACTTGAGACAAATCCTTTATAATGTCCCATTTGTCTCATTCGGCCTCAAGATGATACACTTGGAGTAATCAGCTATGGGTCTGAATGGTCCGAGACCACACTGCTCATCTCGAGCACGACGAGATCCTGAGCAAAGTCGAAGGATAGCCTCAATTATTGCTTTTCATATTTTGATACTAGATACTGAATTGTGAAACAAAAGGGCTTTGCTCCAATAATTATTATTCTGGTAGTTGCCATATTGGGGACTGTTGGATATTTTGTTTACAAAAGCCATATTGGTCCAAAGGGAACGATTCTGGGACCTTATTCACCTGATCCAATTGCTATTGTAACCACTGACCCGATTGCAAATTGGGGAACATTTACAGACAATGAGTGGAAAGTTACCTTAAAATATCCATCGGAATTTAAACAGAGTGTTAAAAAGGATTCTTCGGGATATATAGGATTTATTAGGGAAGCTACAAAAGACAAATCTGTCCAAATTTTAATTGATATATACGAAAATATGTATCAAAATGAAAATACAGTTAACGGAGTTGCAAAAAAATATTTGGATGAGCAGGAGAGTATTTATTCAGGAAGTGATGCCAGATTTTCCCCCATTGAAGTGGCCAAAATTGGTAATCAAGAAGGATTATCATACTCTCTCGTAAATAACTATCTGCGCGAATCAACTATGTTTGTAGAAAATAAAAGCACTAATAAAATTTTGATTATCGCAACTAGTTTTTCAGAAAAAGACGTAGACAACCAAGATTTGGAGATGGTAAATCAAATTCTCTCCACTTTTAAGTTTACAAACTGAAACTGTCCCCGAGCTGAATTTTAACTTACAATTACTAAAATCCAAAAAGAAGTAATGTTTTGGTTAAATTTATATAATTAAGTAAAATTAGACCGTTGGGATTTAAGCTTATCTATATTCAAGCATCGAATGGCAAGTGACCACAATGATAAATCTGTAAATGCAAATTCCTATGAGTTCCGACCGTCATACCAATAAGTCTTTATTAAGGCGGGGAAAAACTATTGAATTTATTTTCCTTGTTTTTTTAGTCCTCACGAGTCTATTTTTTCGTTTCTACAATTTTCCGAATAGGATTGTTTGGAATGCTGATACAGGAAGAGATTTTTTGGCTGGCTACCTAATCAGTCATCAAGCGCAGAACACACTTTATGGACACTGGAACTCGGGAATCAATTTTGTTTACCCTCCCTACTATTATTATTTTGTCGCCGCGTTGGACACCGTATCTGACACACCCGAGTTTATTGGAGGAGCGTTTATCTTTTTCCACGCTTTATCAGTGATTGTTATTTATTTTATAGGTAAAAAACTTTATTCAAAGTTAAGTGCTGGATGCGTCGCATTCTTATACGCAGTATCACCGTTTATGATTAGTGTGAGCTTATTTCCTCAAAGTGCATATTTTGGATTGTTGATCTTTTTGATTTCTTTATTTTTCTTTATTTCATTTGTCATGGATGCGAAAATAAAATTTTTACTGTTAGGCGTGATGCTGCTTGTTTTCGCCTCAACTTTCTTTTATGGTGCATTGCTTTTTTTGCCTATTTACGGATTGATTATTCTTATAAATTCACATAAAAGTAAAAGATCGTTTTATATGTTATGCCTTTTTCTTATTTTTTCAGCGTTTAGTTTTTTCATCTTTTTCTCCCCTCTCATTTTGAATGGGCGACTCCTTGATCTATTTGGTTTGAACAAGTACAACCCAATTGGATTGCGAGGTTCGATTCGTTTGCAAGACATCCAACAAACAGCCTTAAGTCAACTCGTTAATATATTCCCAAATCGAACAACTATTGCTGTCGCCTTTTATATATTACTGAGCATTTACTTTGTTTTTAGAAAAAAATCACCAGTGTTCTTTATTTCCTTCCTCTTTATTTTTTACTATCACGTCATCTTATTTTGTCTAAAAAAGGATCCGTTTCCACATTACCTCATTTTACTTGCACCTTTCTACTTTCTGGTAATCGGCTCATTTTTACAATTGAGTTTGGGGTCTAAAAATAAACGGAACCTCCTTTTTCTAATCATTTTTTTTGCAAGCTTCTTCTTTATTGGCGCCAATGATTTGCAGGCTCTGACTACAATTGGCCTAGGTGAGAACCTTCAAACCTATCAAAAACTCTCCATCCTATTAAAGCAAGATTATCCAAATTATAGTTTTACTATGACGAAAAACTCTTCTCCCCCTTTTTGGGATAGCCGTTCAATTTGGTATTTTTTCAGAAAAGAAAATACATTCTCACTTCCCGCTTACAGTGGTCAGATTGAACTTGAATCTCAAAAGTCAATAAATATATGTAAATACAGTAGCGATGAGGATGACAACTTTTGCGCCGCTCTGATTAATCAGTTTCATTGGCGGTTCTTGAGAACAATAACCATCGGTGAGTATAGAAAAGATTTTAAGTTATATTCACAATGATAAAGAATTAAAAAGTGATATTTCACTGATCGTTGTAGCAAACAAAAAGATTCCTAACAAACTCTATTACTCTACCCATAAGTTATTAGCCTCAAACATAGGACACCATTTTTATAATGTCTCATTTAGCCTTAGGGTGATACACCACTCTTAAGCGGTTACAATGCTCAGAGCAGTGCCAAGCTACGCTTATAGGATCGAATGGTCCTAGACCATGATGCCAGCCAACACGGGTGGCCATGTGACCACACGCTCGTTATCCAAGAAAATCGTAACAAGGGGTAATGGACGACAAAAATAGGTTCTGAATTTGTGATTAAATTGACAGATAATTTAAATGAAGGTATTATCTTCCCATAAATGGAAGAAAGAGAACTTTTTTCAATTAAAGACAGCCAGGCAAAAAGTATGGGGGTTAAGGTAACTCTGGGACAACCGGCAACGGAATCGCGTCAAAGGGTTATTGCAGAACTTTCTTCTTCACAAAGAGAGCTGGGTATTAGATCCATAGGTGAATTTATTTGGCAAGGAGGCAATTTGGGAGATTTATGGAATTTTCAACTCCAAACTTTTCAATTTATTGTTGATAATATCGGTAAAGTCAAATAATAAGTTCCAATATAGTCCCAGGTGTCCAGCCCGGAATTTTAGCCTAAAATCAGTTATTCGTATAAACCGCCAAAAAGATCAATTTGACACAAAGCATTTTTTGATTATAGAATAAGGTATTCTAGGTATGATGCAGAAAATGAAACCATTGTTAGTTGTAATTTGTTTAGTTCTTGGTTTTTTTTCGGTCCTTCTATCTTGCAGAATTAATTCTGACTCTCTTAACCAACAAATAATAAAAAGGTGTAAAAAGGGTGAATATTTAACGATGTGCAAGGTGGGTCCTTGTTGTTGCCCAAGTGGAGCGATCTGTGATTGACATCCATCGAAATGTATTCCACTCTTTCTACTATCGCGGGATCTGACGTATTGGCGAAGATATAAAGATCCAATATAGTCCAAGGTGTCCGGCATAACCCCGTAGATTATTTTGCTGATTTCTTAGTAAGGTTGTGGGCGACGGCGGAGCGAACCAAGACCGTAAGTTCCCTCTCTTTAATTTTATTGTCTTTGAAATAGTCGATTGTCCTCCACTTCTTGCCTGTCAGGCCGTTATTGAAGAGCTTATCCGGGTCCGCGATACTCGCACCTTCGGGAAACGTCAGCTTCACCTTATCTTTAAAGGGATTGGCCAGACAAACTATTCCGCCATGTGACCAGGTTGGAGTGCCCATCCATTTCCATTCCTCGACGATCTCCGGATCTGCAGTAAGGATGACCCTCCGGATCCCGGCCATTGTCTTTCCGCGCCAATCGGTTAACCCCGCAATAAGCTTATCAATATATTCCTTCGGTTTCATGAGGATAATTATACGCTTTTGACAGTCCTATTGTGTCCGGCTAAAAGTAGGTAAATCCCTATATTGTAAAATGAGTAGATTAACGTTAACATACTTCTGAAACAGCGTGAAAATATCCGGCCGCAATTTAGGAATAGTTATAGTAGTTGTAATATTTGTTACCGCCGTCGTTGGTTTTTTAATTGCCAAAAACAATTCCCCAACACACCCGGCGATTAACCCTTCACAAACTGCTTCTCCGACCCAAAGCCCGAGTCCGGAGGCAAGTACGACAGGCATTACGGCTGCCTATCGGGCCAAAGTAAGGTCAGATTTTATGAGTGACTGTGTCAAAACTCTCGGCTACGGTAGCACCTCGGAATGTTCATGCGCGGCCGATTATTTGGGTGCACACTATTCTGACGCGGACCTGGCAAAGCTTTATATGGAGTATCACTCCTCCGGCAAGATTCCGGAAGCAGTTAAAACTGCAGTAAGCGCAGCGTGTCCTTCAAAATAATAAATTGCGGTTGCTATGAAAAAAAATGAATCCGCCATCATATAAATTCAGGCAAAACCCGCTCTCTTTTATTATTCTAAGTGCTGTAGTTATCGGAACGTTATTCTATTTATTCGGTAGGGAGCAATTAATTCAGAATGTTTCGGTTTCTCCTTCACCTGCCCCGGAAAACAGTATTTTGGGTACATCATCAAATTCAGGTAAATGCCATGCATTTCAGGTTGACTCTTCGGATCCGCAATCTTTTCTTCCGGACCCTTTATGTACTCCCGGAGTAATCGATTCAGGTGTAACACAGGATAATATTGCAATAACAATATGCCGCTCGGGGTACACACAAACAGTACGTCCGTCCGTTTCATATACCAATGCTCTGAAAAAACAACAGATCGTTGACTACGGATATATAGACGCCAACATGAGCGATTATGAAGAAGACCATTTTATTTCTCTCGAGCTTGGCGGTAGTCCCAAAGATCCTGCAAACCTCTGGCCGGAACCTCACCCGTCTGTTAATGAAAAGGATAAAGTGGAAAACTATCTTCATGCGCAGATTTGTGCCGGGAATATAACTCTAACTCAGGCGCAGCAGGAGATAACCAAGAATTGGTACGAGATATATAGGCAAATCAGATAACCTCTCTTTTTGTTTCAGCTCAAATTAAGTTTGGTTTAATATCATTCCGGTGAAGAGGACTAAATGAAAAAAGATTTTGTGAGGTTTATACCATATGCGATAGTTATTTTTTTGCTGGTTGCTTCTGGGTTTATGATTTTTGAGCGCGGAGGATTTGATAAAGAGGGGAATGAACAGGTAGCCGGTGCCGCCGCAACCTTGCCGGCAAATTCCGAAACACCCGGCTCTACAGATTCTCCTACACCAACTCTCACACCGACCGGCGTACCGGTACGGTCTCCAACTGTGGTTCCTTCAATAAACGGAGTCAGGGGCGGGGAAGACGACTAAAGTATAGTCAGGTCTATTTCACTTCCGCATTTAATCCCGTTCTTGACAATATACCCTGACGGAAGTTCGAGAACTTTCTTATATTTTACCGGCCAGAAGAAAAAACGGTTCGGTTTAAGCTCCTTCTCAAGTTTTACAACTACGTTTTTATTATTCAGTACAACAATATCCAAAGGAAACCCTACCCCGAAAGTGTGGATTCCGAATCTTGTCAAAAACATTACCGGTTCCGGATTTTTATGACCAATAAGTCCGATAGTACGGTCTTTTATGCTCGAGTAGAGTTTAACCTTTAAAACAATCATTTTGTACCGTAAGGTTGATATATCATACCATTCTATCCGGCTTGACAATGTTTTAGTCGGAGTGAGATGCTTAGTCAATGAATCCGGAACAAAAACTTTGTCCTACCTGTCATAACCCGGTGGCAGACTCCTATTATTTTTGCCCGAATTGCGGGAAAAACCTTAAACCGGCACCGGCTTCTACTTCGGTACTGACACAGATCGGAATCTATGCAACCAGTATTTTCCTTCCGCCACTGGGTCTTTGGCCCGGAGTAAAATATTTAAGACAAAACGCTAAAACTGCCAAAACAATCGGTGCTATTGCAATAATTTTGACCATTATTTCGGTGGTTATTACCACATGGCTTTTAACCGGCTGGGTTAACCAAATAAACACGGCGGTAAACTCACAGATTAACAGTTACCAAAATCTGGGTTTGTAAATAGTTCTTACGAGCCCCAATAGCGTATACCCCCAATTATCGCGCGTTTCTACCTATAATGTGAAATTTAAACAATTATATGGTATGATCACAGGTTCGAATATTTTGGAACATGATTGAAAGAGAGCCGTCACCATATCTGCATAGCCCGGCCAAACGCACACTGGATATTGCGGTAGCCTCAGGGGGGCTGGGCCTTACGTGCCCAATATGGCCCATAGTTTATGGTATTAACCGTTCATATCAGTTACCCGTGTTGTATCAATTTCAGAGACTGGGACTCAACAAAACCGAGTTTAGAATGCGTAAGTTTGAAACCATGAGTGTCGGTGCGGAACAATCCGAGCTTGCGCAAAAACAGATTCTGCTTGGCGGCAAAGAGCGGGAAGACGATGATCCGCGTGTTCTTTCGGTTTATAAGAAAATCTGTTTTCGGAGCATCGGAGCAAACGAAATACCGCAATTGCTCAACGTTCTTGCCGGTGAAATGAGTATAGTCGGCCCCCGTCCGTATCCGAAAGAGGATCTGCAAAAATTAAAAAATGATTTTCCGGAAATCTTTCCTGAGTGGGAATCAGCTATTTTCTCGGCATTGCCTGGATTTTCGGTCAACCCGCGTGTGCAGCGTGCCTTGGGTGATAATGATTTTCCGAAAAAGGCAGAGATTGATATGGAGTATGTTTATAACGCATCACTCTGGAGGGATCTGACGGTTATCGCCGATACGGTGCACTTTATGGGGCAAGCTGCCCTTAGAACCGCAGCCGGACGTTTATCCCGGACAAATACCCCCGTTTTGGACAAAATAGCCGATAAATAGGCATTTATTTGACAAATGGAGTAAAATACCATTACCTATAATATGAAGGAGCAATTGGAGCAACATTGGAAGCAGGAATTGGAAGCCGGTTGGTGTATGAATCCGGAAGAGGTTTTTTTGCGTCTGCAGACTATAGCCAAGAAAACAGAACCTGTTAAAGAAGAATTTGACATGACGGATTTTAATCCGTCACCTGATTATTGGCAGAATTATGCATTTGAAATATATTCTTCTTTAAGAAAACATTCTCCGAAAGAAGTGTGGTACGGGCTTGAAAATTGCTTAAAAAAACCGGGTACAGACGGAGACTTTAAAGATCTGGTTATCGGTCCGCATGAGGTTTGGCTTTTTGTAGAATCGGTAAGAGCGCTTGGTGAAGATTACCGGCAGTTTGACTTTAGTATGTTAACGTCGGATTCCGAAAAGGTAGAGGATATAATTTATTTTGCAAAAAAGCATACCCATAACGGGTATGTCATTTTGGACACCTTGTCGCCTCAAAATTATCAAGTTGACCAGATAAATATAAGACGTTTGGAAAGAGACCCCGAAAGTAACATTTTTACCTTAGCGAATAAAGATTAACAGTCTTTCCTTTCAGTCATTTGATCTCAAGGTGATAAACTACTTCTAGATACGGAGAAATGTTTAATTTCTTTGCCAATTATATTGTTGATCCATTCACTGATGTAGTTGAGACGTTTGCTACCCATAGCGGAGCACTCGCGCCTATTTTTCTTATTATATTGGAGGAGGCGGGGATTCCGCTCCCTGTTCCCGGGGATTTTATTATCGCCTATACGGGTTATGAGGTGTCCACCGGAACGTTCCCGTATATTTTTGCCTTTATACTTATCCTTATTTCGGTTCTAATCGGTTCATCTTTTCTTTTTTATTTGTCCTCAAAGTTTGGCGATAAAATTGTAACCAAATTCGGCCGTCTGATGCATCTGGATACCAAAAAAATAGCCCTGGTTGAGGCGAATTTTAAAAAATACGGGCCGATTGTAATTATTTTAGGCCGTCATATTCCGGGATTCAGGATTCCGGTTACCGTATTTTCCGGCATATCCAAGGTTTCTTATAAAACTTTTATCATCAGTACCTTTATATCCGTTATTCTCTGGATTCCTTTATATCTCGGACTGGGGCAAAGGATAGGCATTAAAACAGTGCAGCTTTTCGGGGGTCACCATATTTATTTCCTTATTGTACTAATCCCGTTTGTTCTTTTCCTCGGCTCCATAATTTACGTGTATCTCAAACCCGTAAAAACAAAAGCGAATTAACTTGCAAATCGACGTTTCAGGTGATAAAGTCCTCGCTTAGATATGCACAGAGAACATTCAAAGGGTTCCGAGTTTTTGGACTCATTGGTTGTATCTATAAAAGTTCAGGGTGATCTATTTAAAGGAGACGGGCAAGTTATTAGAACCCCGTATCGTTTTTTAGAGGGGGATATGAAACCGTTCTTCGATAATCCGGCGTCTGCAAAAGTCAGAAAAGAAGTAAAGGATTTAAAAAAATATCCTGTATTTTTAAAGGATATGGCGGAAAAGGGTGCGAGACTTTTAATAACTAAAGACGAAAATTGGCTGGTAGTTCATTCAAAGGAAAGCTTGGAATATTCTAATAAAATTCAGGAACCTAAAGTACATGAAGTATCACTTCTTGGTAAAAATATTCGTATTGAAACGCATTTTCATCCTTTTTTAAACAATTATTCTCAGACGGAATATACAGTTCAGGGTGATCCGAAGGACTGGAAGGGTACATACTGGGAGCATGCAAGTTTAGGTGGTGGGATGGCTGGAACAGATCCCCAAGAAATATTGGTTAAAATTATGGCTAATGTTATAGATTGGGCTACTAAACCCCCTGGACCGGCTGGTGTAATAACGCAGGGTTAATTTTATTTCTCCATCAATGAGCGTATAAAAGAGGTTGTCGAGAATGCCGGATTGTCCATGGAAGATATTGATAAATATGATACGGGTTGGGCTTCGGATTTGGGATCAACCAATAGACAGATTCAGAAGCTATTACTCTATCCTATAATTTGACATGGAGCCTAAAAGTGATACACTCGCAGTCAAGATGTCAGTAACAGAGAGAATTAAACAAATGCAACAAGCCCAATCGGTGCAGGTTGCAATAGAGAAAACAGAAAGGGGTGTTGCGACTGGAAAAGAGAAGTTGGCAAAAGAGGAAGTGGAAAGAACAAAAGGGGAAAGAGAGCAATTTGTGCTGCAGCAAACAGATAAAGTATTAAAAGAGAGCGGTATTCTTGACGGGTTATCAAGAATAAATAACGAACTTCTGTCGGGTAATTATGAGCGTCATGATATTGTGTCCAATCTCTCAAAAGGCAATGTGACCCTGGTATGGGGGAAGGGTTTTTGGGTTGATTTTAATAAGAATATTCAGGGAACAGATTACTTCACGATACGTGTAGATGTGAATGCCGAATCTGAAGCGATATCTATTGGTGATAGTCGATTAGAAAAAAATGATTGGATAGATAAATATAAAGTCGACGAAATACTCGCAAAAGCATATATAAGTGCGCCTTGGCATCATATTGAACCTTCGAGTGATGATTGGGGTGACAGGACTGGAACATCGTAAAGTACATTTTTTTATTCTATTTGATAACTACAACGATCCTAGTTGTGTCCATGTGCCTCGGATACTAAAGTGTCTACTATGACTAGCCAATGGAGAATGTTTGTCTTTGGATTCGGGATCAACCAATAGACAGGTTCAGAACCTATTATGGTAGAATCTAGATATGGCTGAAGACAAACTTTTCTACGTAGGTCAAAAAGCATTTATTGATAAAGACGGTGAAGTTTTAGTGCTTTTTGATCCCATATTAGGATTGGATTATCCAGGAGGAAAAATTCAAGAGGGTGAAAGTGACTTTAATGAGGCACTAAAAAGAGAAGTAAGGGAGGAAACGACTTTGGAAATAGAGGTTGGAGACGTATTTACCAGGTGGTATTTTGAATTTGGACCAAATCATAGAAATGCTGGTAAGAAAGTGTTCTTAATAGGATATAAATGTAAATATAAATCTGGTGTAGTAAAAATCAGCGACGAACATAATAAATATAAATGGGCCAATAAGGACAACTACAAAGAGTTGGACGACGGAAGTGATTATTTTAAAGCCTTGGATAAATACTTCAGCCTCGCCTAAACTCCTGGCTCCCCGGGATAGAAGATGTTAGAATCTATTTTCTTAAGTGGATATAAGCCCAAATTACAATTGCTACTATTTCAATAAGACTAATCAAAAATATCATCATACCAGGCGAGTGTACTTTCGAATGTATCCCGTTGTTTTTAATGGCATAGAACAACACGAAATTATTAACGGATATAACAATTGCAGCAAAAATGATAAGACTTGTTGAGAGTTCCATAAAATATCTTCTTACAAATACATTGTCCTCCCAATTCAAAAGAAGTCAAATTGACCTTCGGATTTGAATTTTTTATATAAAGAAATATAATACTCGCGCGTATGCAGGAACGTATAAAAGAAGTGGTTGAGAATGCCAAGTTGTCCACGGAAGATATTGATAAATATGATACAGGTTGGGTTGTAGAAAACCCTGAAGGGCTGATCATTGGCTACGCCGGAGTTGAAAGAAGGGGAAATAACGTTTATTTACAATCACTTGCGGTTGATAAGGAATATAGAAAATGCGGTATAGGCAGAAGGTTGGTTGACGAGGCATTCAACCATCTTAACCCGGGGGATACTCTGATCGCTTTAACTTTATTTTGGAATAATAATTTCTATAGAGGTTGCGGATTCGAAAAGATGGACGCTAAGGCAACTAAAATTTTAGACGATGTGGCAGGTAGGGTTAAACACAAGTATTGCGTAGCCTGGGGCAGAAGAAAATAACTATCCTGCCGGGATCTTCAACTTCTTTTCAGCAACTTTTGTTATAAGAGACCGATATGTCCGTAAAGTTAAATAAATTAACCAAAGAACAATATAATATTTGTTTTCTCAAAGGGACAGAACCTCCCGGGTCGGGCAAGTATTACAAACATTTTGAACCCGGTACCTATCGCTGTGTTTCCTGCGGGCAGAAATTGTTTTCATCCGATACAAAATATGATTCGGGAACCGGCTGGCCGGCATTTTGGGATATGGCGGATCCTTCCGTAATCAAAAAGGAAACGGACAGAAGTATGATAATTCCAAGGACGGAAGTCCTCTGCGCCCACTGCGGCGCCCACCTGGGTCACGTTTTTGACGACGGCCCCGCGCCCACCGGCCTTCGCTATTGTATCAACTCGCTTGCTCTGACTTTTAAACCCTCCCCCGAGCACTGACATTAGTTTATTTTTTATCTATAATGTATTGGTAGACAATTTTTGAGCTTAGTAAATGAAAAAATTTATCCTGTCCGGATCCTTTGTTTTAACCCTTCTTTTCTTCTCTATTTTTTTCGCGCTTCCGGTTAAAGCCCAAACCAAGCCGATAGTCGGCGCAATCAGATGGGATGACTGGTACGGCGATCTGGATATAATCGGCCGCGCTACAATTTTGGCGCTTGGTCCCAAACAGTGGCAGTATCGGGTGCCATTTTTCGGAAAGATTATTTCGGATACAGCGGTATCTTGGGGATATTCCCAACAGGTTGTAGATCAGGAAATAGCCTATGCCAAACAAGCCGGTCTTAGTTATTGGGCCTTTGATTATTACAAGCCTGATTACTATCACATGGACGACGCGCTTAACTATTATCTGTCAAGCACCCACAAAAGTGATATTAATTTTGCGATACACTCAAATTTGGGCAACTTCGATAGTGATAGATTTCTTTCTCTTATGAAAGAGCCCAGCTATCAAAAAGTACTTAATAACCGGCCAATCTGGTTTTTCCCGGCCGCTACAGCAAGCGCTTCAATGAAAGTTACTGTTGATGCTTTCCGCAGTCGGGTCCAGCAGGCGGGTCTCGGAAACCCATATATCATTATTCAGGATTTTAGCTATCAAAATGCTAAGGCGGCGGCAGTAACCCTTGGGGCGGATGCAATTAGCACTTATTTGGTTGGCAACCCAGGAAACGGTACGCCTTACATAAATCTTGCGGCTGATGCAGAGGGTATTTGGGTTAAACAAAAAAACTCAGGTGCCGCAGTTGTTCCCTTGGTTATGGCCGGTTATGACCGCCGGCCCAGGGTGCAAAATCCCGGACCGTGGGAAACGTGTCAGCAAAACTGTCCCGGTATAGATTTGTACTATCAGCAGGCTACTCCCCAGGAGTTAAGAAATCATTTACAGAATGCCATTACCTGGACGGCAAATAATGCCTCAACCGATCCGTCAAAGCTTATTCTTATTTATGCCTGGAACGAAAATGATGAAGGCGGATGGCTTGTTCCGACCTTGTCTGAAGGTACCAAAAAAATCAATGCTCTGTCGCAAGTTCTTATTCCGACACCGGCTCCTCCGCCCGGCAGTCCTACAGGTGGAAATAATATTCCTAAGGGTTGGTATGACGGTGCGAACTGCAGCAGCAGCTGGGGTTGGATTTGTGACGCTGATAATTATAATCAGCCGCTAAACGTTGATTTTTTTGTTGACGGGCCTTACGGCGGCGGCGGAATATACATAGGTTCAGCCCCTGCCAAGACATTCGGGCAAGATTTAGTGAATGCTAATGTCTGCGGGGGAACGGGTGCACACAGATTTATTTTTAATACACCCGTCAGCGTAAAAGACGGTAAGTCGCATACAATATATGCTTATGCCATAAATGTACCGTCGGGCGATAGCGTTCCCGTTCCCGGAGGTACAAAAACTATTACCTGTGCTCCCGTTACCTCCACATCCACGCCGGTCCCTACACCAACGCCGACTCCGGTATTAAAGATGGGGGATGCAAACGGAGACGGAAAAGTTGATGCGGCTGATTATACAATTTGGCGCACACATTTTGGATTAGTGCCCGTTCCCGCGGGGTATGCCGGCGGGGACTTCAATAACGATGGAAAAGTTGATGGTATAGATTATTCATATTGGTTTACAAATTACGGTAAATGAAATGGACGTGAGAATAAAGGAAATATTTATTCAGTCAAAGAAGGCAGGGGCCGGTCGGGGAGGAGGCCTCTTTTCAAAATTTAAGACTAAACTGTCTAAGTTTGGAAACCGCGGCAGGAACTTTATAAAGTATTTTCTTGTTGTCGTTCCGGCAATTGCGATTTTCCTGATTGTTGCTGCAGCCCAAAAGAGGCAAACTTTAAGTACCAGTGCCGATACACATCAGGCATCCGTTTCTTTTCAGCTGGCGTCCTGGGATCTTCCGCCCCAGAGCACTTTTGGTATTTGGATAAATTCGAATTCTCCCGTGATTTATTCCGATATTGAACTCTCATTTGACCCGAAGCTTATCAAAATGACAAACGAGATTGTTCTCAAGGGTGGTCTGACAAAAAATATAAAAGTTACGTCGATGGCAGAAGCCAACACAACCGGTAAAGTCTCAGTGGTTTCAGGTGCAGATCCGGCTCTATCGGCTGCTCCTCCCTCGGGGGTGTTTCAGGTTGCCGACTTAACCTTTAACTCGAATACTTCATCACAAAACGTGTCTACAACTATTACATTTGTCGGTTCCGGGATCCAGATAATTGCACTTGATCATTCAGTTTTTAATACAACTGCTACCGGAATAAATCTTGTCATAAATAAATCAACTCCGATACCGACTGCTAAACCGACAACTTCGCCAACACCGGTCCCGACACCTGTCCCAACCCCAATGCCAACCGTTAAACCAACCATAACACCCGCACCCACAGCGACGCCTACTTTAAGTTCAAAGTATCCTCCTACCGGCTGGCAGGATGGTGCGAACTGCAGCAGCAGCTGGGGCTGGACTTGTGACCAGGACAATTACAATCAGGCACTGACGGTTAATTTTTATGCCGACGGTCCGGTCGGGTCGGGAACATACATAGGCAATACTATTGCCAACAGATTCGGACAAGACCTGATAAACGCTAACGCCTGCGGCGGAACCGGCTCACACAGATATATTTTTAATACACCAATTAGCGTCAAAGACGGTAAATCGCACAAAATTTATGCATATCCTATTGATATACCGACGGGTAACACCTCTCTTCTTCCGGGGACTCCGATAACCATAACTTGCACCGTTCCAACCCCAACTCCTTAAAGTTTTCAATTAAATCCAAAAAGTCAATTAAGGAAGTGCTACAATAGCCCCAAATGGAAATTGATAACAGTCCGGCTGCGAAAGGTAACGAATTAATGTCCGTGGTTATTTGCGATCTTGTAGGCAGGTTGGAGGTCAGAAGGTGTACAAAATACCGGGACGGTGAACCGCCCAAAACTTACGGGAATGTGCCGCCCGATGATATGTCCTATGAAGCGATTGATCAGGAATCTTTGAATAAAACCAAAGCCGCGCAGGAGGAGATTTGGAAACTGGCTAAAGAACAACCGGAAACAATGCCCTTAATTGTTGCGGAACTTGTAAATAAGGGTATTTATTATGAATCAAGTGCGCATGAATACTACTCCATGGGTAAAGAAGCCCAGGCGATGAGAAACTGTTCGGAAAGTCGGTCGGACAGCCTGTGGTCCTGTCAGATTGTTGCCGAAACGGTAGTAAGTATTGGCAAACCTGCACTTCCCTTTTTGGAAGAAAGGGATGAGCCGTTTGTCAAAGGTATAAGGTCGGACCTTCGCAAAAAAGTTAATTCCGAAAAGAGAAGGGAAAAGTTTGAACAAATGGGATCGCAAATCGGCAGATTCTTTTCAAAACACTAATGCTCCAAGTTCGCTGTATTTACGAACAAGGGCTTAAGATAACTCCATAAAGTGCTACAATAGCTTCAAATGTTGAATAAGGAAACCATAGAGGAGGTTTTTATTGAAGCTCCTCACCGCGATAATAATGGCAAACTTAGTGCCATTCCTGAGGCATTGGAATTAGTCAGAGAGGGTTTCAAAGATTGGTATTGGGGAAGATTTCCTAGCGGCCAACAACCCAGAATCTCCGCGGGCCCGAAAATTTTACCCGACGGTACCGAAGGTTTTTATATAAAAAGAGAAATTTTGTATAAGGATAGGAAAATATCGTCATGACACAGGAACACGAAGGCAAGGAAGTAAAAATGTACAAAACCAGAATGAACGTATTTCTGGCAGCCGGAGTTGTGGCCTCAGTAGTAAGTGTTCCCGCAGGCTTTGCACTTCTCGGTATCGCGGGATACGAATATTTGAAAATGCGCGAAGCCCGCAAATCCTCTTAAACCACCCACCTGAAATTTTTAGCAACATGTCCCCCTAAATCCACTCTGGCTTTTTAGCCTGAAGTGAAGAGAGCGAATTCAATTAATAACAAAAGTTGTCTGACGAGCGCTTGACGCGAAGAAGTTCTTTTGTATGAATGAGCGAACGGAATGACTGGTTAAAAGGCCACGTGGCGTCTTTTCTTTCCAAATATTCTTTGGACGAGCAAAGAATATTTGATATATTGTTTCATTGGAGAAGCAAAGAAGTATTGAAGTGTCTTCTTAGGCAAGCAAAGAAATAGGCAGTATGACTGACACTGCTGTGATAAAATCTAAGGTAATGAAGAAAATATTAAGGAAGCGCCCTTATGTAATCGGCGGAATTATTTTACTTTTATTAATCGGATTTTTTGTTTTCCTAGGGGAACACGAACCCGACCGGGATGATTTTCTGGCACCCGGAAGGGGATGGAGTTCTCCAAAAAAAGTTGAAGATTATTTTATTGCCAATTTAAGAATGACCCCTGAGGAAGCTTCCGGCATCAGGTCAAAACCCGGCGTTGACGGAACGGTGGATCTTAGAATCGGCGCCGCTACAACTTTGGACGCTTTGGTCAGTAACCTCAAATATTACGGTTTTATCAGGGATGAAAGCGGTTTCCGCTACGCTTTGGAGCACACCAAGGACGTGACACCAGGCGAAAATGCAATCGTTGTTGATAAAGGCAGAACGATAGACAAAAACGCTGAGTACAGGATTTCCGAGGATATGGATGCCTGGCAGATTGCAGATATTTTATTAAATCGTCCCTCCGGCCACTTTACCTTTGATGAGTACAATTACTTCTTTATGCCCTGAAGCGCTACTTCTGAACTTTTGCACCCCGGCCTTCAGCCCGGACCAGGTAAAGAAAAGATAAGTTCTGTGGTAATATAGGCTAAGGTGAAACGCATAATGAAGCTCCTGAAGTTTATCCTCATTGCCGCTGTTCTCGCCTATATCGGTTATCTCAACATCCGGCTTTCCAATGTGGAAAAACGTTTCGGTGGAACCAAACTTTTGAAATGTTCGCAGGCCGAAATTCAAAAAACTATGAACGAGAAGGTAGTACGCATAGAAGGAAGTTTGGGAGAAGGGTCAGGGTTTCCTGTTTCGGAAAATGAAATTTTCACCAACTTCCACGTAATTGACGGCGACGCGACCCCTAAAGTTGTTTTCCCGGACGGTAGTATCGAAACTCCCGTAAGCATCCGAGGTGACAAAACCAAGGATATGGCCGTTTTGAAAATAAATCGTAAGCTTACCCCGCTTCCTTTTTACGGTTATTTTGGAACATTGGGAAGTGCCCCCAATCCGGTTTTTGGCGAGCCGGTTTATGCTGTGGGTTACGCATTTGGATCGGAACTTAAAGGGGGAGTAATCATCAATAAAGGTTCCTACACCGGAACAATTTATGATAATACTTTCAAGGGTTCATATATCAAAACCGATGCCACGGTAATTTCCGGAATGAGCGGAGGTCCTCTTGTTAATGCATGCGGGGAGGTAATAGGTGTAAACACAATGGGTGTTGCGGGGCTTTCCGAATTTATTGATATCGCTTCCGTTCAAAATTCAATACTGGGACTTTCCGATGAGCAAGTTGCAAAAATTAAGATCGACACCACAAACCCTCTCGGGGTTGTTAACGCCTTCTATACTTATATCGGTGCCCGCGATCTAAGAAAAGCTTATGACCAGATGGACCCGATGCGCCAAACCCAGACTTTCGATTCGTGGATTCAGGGTTATGCCACAACTCTCCAGGTTTACCTAATATCAGCCTCACCCGACGCGAAAAACGAAAATAAAATTAATATCAAACTGCAATCATTAGACTGGGTGGAAGGGACAACTATGAATAAATATTTCGAAGGTTATTGGATAGTGGGGAACAATCTGAAACTTCAAAGTTCCAATATTAAGGTTGTCGAAAACCCCGGCTGGGACTGGTTTTACAACTAGCAAGATGCCAAGTTACGCTTATACAAACTAATTTGTCGATTAACAGAAAATGGCTGCAATAAAAATCTGGCTGGATGACATGAGGCAAGCTCCGGAAGGCTGGATTAACCTCAAAAATATTGAAGGGGTAGAGAAAGTGGCGGAAATAATGCTTCAGAAGGAAGACTTATTTATTGAAAGTATGGATTTTGATTTTCACCTCAATCACACGAAATTAGGGGATGATGTTATGAAATATCTTGCGGATTTGTGTGTTCAGAATAAGACACGCCGATTTTGGCCAAAAACCGTTTTATATCACAGCACCGATATGAATGGGAATAAAATTATGAAAGCTTTTGCAGATAAGTTTGTAAAAGAAGTTTTTCCCACTCTACCTGTGTTATAATCATTCCGCAAGGCAAATAAATCAAGAGTAGTGGTTAGGGCACTGGCCCTTTGATCCACTCAGCAACCGGGTAAAAAGTTTTTTATTACGGTGCTAAATCCAGCCCGGAAGGGAAAGATTTGGCCGATTTTTTTGGCAAAGTTTTCTTTTGACCTCTCTTTCGGAGAGGTTTTTTTGTTGGAAGGGAGGTGATAAAAGATGATAGAAACAAATGCAAACCCGCTCCAAAGATTCGGTTTTATTCCGAATAAACTTGAAGTGGATGGAAGGCCCGAGCTATCCGATTTTCCGCTGAATATCCTTTTTGCAAACTTTTTTGCAGTTAAAGGTGTTCACATGTCTGCGACTGCTCTTTACGAACCGGACACGGAAACGTACAAGAAAGGAGTAAATGAGAGAAGCTTGGTCTATAAAAATAAGTACGGTCCCGATAACACGGTGGTAGTAAAAAAATACGATGACAGGTGGGAAGGCGTTAAGACGGTAAATGGTGAGATCGTGCTCCTCGCAAACGGAAAGACTTGGAAACAGTTTTTCGTACAGCTGACGATTGTAGGGTTAAGTAACGGCGAAAAATGCCATTACGAGACTCAAAAACAGCAGGGAACGGTTGACTAGCCGTAAAAATCGGCCAATTGCTTTGTATAGTAGAATATGCCTGAATGGATATAAAAACTAAGGAACAAAGAAGTTATAACATGTCGCGGATTAGGTCAGAAAATACAAAACCTGAGAAGCTAATGTTTCAATTGCTGGAAAAAATCGGCTGCAAGTTTAAGAAACATTATCCAGTTATAGGGAAACCTGACATAGCCTTTCCTGAATATAAAGTCGCCGTATTTATCAACGGAGAATTTTGGCATGGTAAAAATTATTTAACCAAGAAGAATGCCACCCCTGAATATTGGATTAAAAAAATCGGAAATAATATTAAACGAGACAGGCTGGTTCAAAGAACGCTTCGTAAAGAGGGCTGGCATATTATTAATTTTTGGGGCAATGACATAGTTCGAAACCCAGATAGAGCAATTAACAGGTTATTTAGGCTTCTGATAAGTCAAGGGTAAGCCCGGAGTGTGACAAAATTCGTTCCTCCGATCTTAACTGATTATGTAGTAAAAGTGATAACATATAGGCAGGATGATACAAGTTTTAGCCTCTGGGGAAAAAAGTAAAAATTTAATATTCTCCTTTTTCGCCGGTGTAGGTTTTTTAGATTTAGGTTTTGAAAGCAGCGGTTTCGATATAGCTTTTGTTAACGAGCTGAACTCTTCTTTTCTTGGTGCGTATAAAACTGCCCGCGTCAAAATGAAGCTTCCCGCTCCCAGATACGGGTACCACGAAGGGGACATGAAGGAGCTTACAAAAGGGTTGTGGAAGAAAAGACTATCAGGTTTTGTTAAGGATGCCAGGGAAAAAGGTTCACTCGTCGGATTTATTGGTGGACCCCCTTGCCCTGATTTTTCCGTAGCGGGTAAAAATAAAGGCCGATGTGGAAAACATGGAAAACTCTCGGCAATATACACCACTTTAATTAGCCAGCAGAAACCGGACTTCTTTTTGTTTGAGAACGTAAAGGGTATGTGGAGAACCAAAAGTCACAGACTTTTTTATGAAGAATTAAAGAAAAAATTGCAAAAAGAAGGATATGTTATAACCGAGAGGCTTATTAATGCCATTGAATATGGTGTACCACAAGACAGGGACAGGATTATTCTTATCGGATTTGATAATAAACTGATACCTAATAAAATCCTCGACCCGAAAGACGGACATCTTCTTAATTCGAAGGCATTTCCCTGGAATGACTTTGTTAAGTACCCACGGGAGGAAATATTTAGTAAATACAAAAAAGTTGAGCACCTTTATGATGGGTCGATGAAAAAAAGACCGAAAAGTATTCCGGAGGATACTACCGTAGAGTACTGGTTTAATAAAAACCGGGTACTAACTCATCCAAATTCCAAACATTATTTTAAACCCCGGCAAGCGCTTCTTCGTTTTAGGGATACAAAGGAAGGCGACGTTTCGAAAAAATCATTTAAAAGATTGCACCGCTGGAAATATTCTCCCACCGTTGCATATGGTAATAACGAGGTTCACCTTCATCCCTATGAAGCCCGGAGACTGTCAGTGGCTGAGGCTCTTTCCCTGCAGTCATTACCCAGACAATTTGTCCTGCCGGATACGATGACTTTGTCAGAAATGTTCAAGGCAATTGGGAACGGCGTTCCGTACAAAGCCGCTGTTGGTGTAGCAAAATCTGTTAATAAATTTATAAATCTTCATTTGAAAGAGTAAATGTTCAACGACAGAATCATTAATTACATAAAAGACGATATCTCGGAGCTTCGGGCATTACGACTTTCTCTCGCCGGCAGCCCTTTGTCTATCGGAGGCTATGAGATGCTTAACGCGTTAATAGTTCACAATAACGTATTGGATGAGACAAAGAATAGTATTGCTATTTATCACCCCGGTGATGACCTGCTTGATGTTTACCTTCTAATAATAATGGGGCTTGTTGCTTACAAAGGAGCAATTATTAAGAATTCAAAACTTAGACTAAACGATTTTAAAGTCGGCGAACTTGTTGAGTTTGACGGTAGGATAGCCAAATACGGAGGTGTTTCGACCGACCCGGCAACTAAAATAGGTAAATTCCGGCTTGGCTATAGCGATAAATACAACACGTATGAGTCAATACCGCTGCACTTTTTCTCTTCGGTATCGAAGTATTCCGGCATTAAAACTATACCCGACGCCTACGAGCCGGATAAAACGAAAAAAGACGCAAAGGATGTACTACGATTGCTTTTAGGATTTCAGGGTCAGCAGGTTGGGCTATCCGGCTACCCTGCTTTTTTGGTATCGAGTGAAAGACCGCATTTAATCAACATCTTAAAAAATATCGAATTAAACGGAAAGCCTTTCTTTGAGATATTTCCGTCAATGAAATGTACGAAAGGGAACCGGATAAGTCTTAGCAGGGACGTTAGGAAAATGGCATACATGTTTTATTTTGTTTCGGGTTTATCGATAGCGGACGATGTTCTGGAATCAGAACCCCTGGTTAAAACGTTATTTGTTGATGCCCAGGGAAAAGCATTGCGTGATATAAGTTTGGCAGCTTCAATCAGGAATCAATACAGTATTGAGGATATTTACTGGCTACAGTCTTACAGTCAGCTGGACTTGATAGAAAAGCTTGAAAAGGGTCTGGGGTTTAAAATATGGATTTGGGATGTTAACGATTTTAAGGGATTGACCGGATTTACGAATCCCGGTCAAAGCAATACCGGGTCGGCTAACAGTGAATATTCCGGGTTAGTTAACAAGCATAACAATGTAGTGCCCAAACTTGCAGCCTATGAAGATGTCTTTGTTGAAATACCCTATCCGCAGGGTATTTCCCTAGAATCACACAAAAAGATTCAAATGCTCCTTCACGGAATGTTTTCCAAGAGTAACGAGTACAACAATAATGATTTGCTGCTTTTTTCTGTTCGTGCTGCGGGGGTAGCGAATAAAATATTCCAATCCCCGCTTTCCGTGTCCAAGCTTGACGAGATGGCACAAGGTATTGGTGGAAAAACGCTTGAAGAGGATATTAAATTGCTGCGGGATAGTATAGAAACACTCAGGTTGAGTGCAGTACCGGAAAATTTTGACCACGACGCGGCAGAACTCGTCTCGCTTTTGGATGACTCAGTAACTAAATTTAAGGAACATTATGCCAAGTCCGTTCAGGCAGAGGCGTTGGTTGTTGAAAATAAAGACAGGAGGGTGTGTATCCTCACAAAATATCCACAAACAATTGATGCTATCAGAAATTTAGTTACCCCAGAAATAGAAAAAGCCGAATACGGATGGTTAGTACCAAGCGTGGGTTATACAGATAGCATCACGGAAGCTGTTGGTGGCTACGATATCATAATATGGACATTTAAACCGTCGGCAAAGAATTTACTGATGCTGGAACCCCGTGTAGGAAAGAACTACCTTTTGGTGTACCCGTTACAAAAACAGGAGCTCGAGCGGTCCTTCGACATGACAAGGCGTTTATTAAGTCAATATACTAGCCTTACCTACCGCTCCGGTATCTTAAAAGTTCCTGATCAAGTATTAAATAACAATCTTGAGGCTTTACCGCAGCAGAAGACTGATGGAATTGATAACGAAGAGGTTTTTGATATTGACAGCGTTTTGTCTACGGCATTGATAAAATCTGCGACCAATACCTACGGTGGCCGTTCGGAATTATTCAAAGCACGCCTAGTTTTGTTTTCTGACAACAGACATTCATTTTTTCAACCTGGCACGAACATAAGGGTACTGGATTTAAAAAATGAAAAGATTGTCACCAAAACCATTAGTGAATTATTGGAAGGAGATGAAATTGCGTTTTTAAGCGCAAAAGGTACCGTTTTCGATGAACTTGTAGAGTTTTATGAACACAAACCGGAAATAGTTAACCTGATTAAAATGTCAGAGTTGTGGAGAACGGCTTTAATCACATACTGCAATGAGAATAATTTGAATCAGGACCAGCTTAAAGTATATCTGGACAGGGCAGGCGTGGAAAGACATCCGGCAACAATTAACAACTGGCTTGCGGGTGGGACAATCGGCCCTACTGAAAACAACTACACTCCGATTGATAAAATTGCGAGAATGACAAATAACAAAGAATTGAACACACATTTAAGGGAAGTGAAGGATGCTACAAGAAAGATACATGCTCTACGAATCAAGATTGGCCGTTATTTAGCCAAAAAAATAACCCAATCCTACATATCCCCGGAAAGCATAATCGACGACCCTGTATTGCGTGATAAACTTGACGAAATGTCTTCCCAAGTCCGGATAGCAAGAGTTTCTAAGATATCTGATGAGGAAGTAATGGTGCCATTCGATGTAATCAATAAACTAATGGCAACTGATAATATCTAATAATGGCAAAAATGATTCCGTCCTACATCAACCCCGATGTTAAAAGTAATGCCGAGAGGAAAATTTTTACATTGTTAAATAATCTGGATGATCTTACAGAATTTACATGTCTACATTCTTTAGGTCTATCCAGACATCTACAAAAAAGGCAGGGAGAAATCGATTTTGTTCTGATTGGGAAAGGATTAATACTTTCCCTGGAAGTTAAGGGTGGCCGGGTTTCCCGTAAAGACGGTATATGGATTTTTGAAGACCGCTATGGACAGGAAAACAAAAAGGTGGAAGGTCCTTTTGCACAAGCTTCTTCGGGTATGTATTCACTAAAAAGTGACCTAGAATCGAAATTTGGGCAAAATCATGGGTACATTTTTGGATACGGGGTTCTTTTTCCAGATATAGAGTTTAATGAAGAATCTCCTGAATGGGATAAGGAAATAGTCTACGATGTACATGGCTTATCGAGTCCTATAAGTAAGTATGTTGAAAGACTATCTGATTATTGGAAAAGGAAAACGCATCTGGCTTCAAGGCAGATACCGATCCCCAAATCTAATATTGTTGATTATTTAAGAGGTGATTTTGAATCAGGTACACGCTTATGGAGCGATATCGTAAGGGCTGAAGACCAAATAATCAGTTTTACTAAGGAACAATATAGGGCATTAGATCAGATGGAGGGAAACCCAAGAACATTGTTCACAGGGGCTGCTGGAACCGGCAAAACATTATTAGCTGTCGAGAAGACAAGAAGATTATTTTTTAACAAGCAAAAAACCCTTCTCTTATGTTTTAACAAACTGTTAGGGGTTTGTTTGCGAAATGAGATTTCGTCGGTCGATCTCGACAGTTCATATCTGCAGGTCAACTCTATAAACAGATATTTTTTGGGGGTTATTAAAAAAGCTGGGTTCGAAAAGGAACTAGACAAAAGAAGTTTGGGAAAGACCTCCGATGAGATTTATAACGAAATACTGCCATCAGTATTCATGAACGCTGCTGAGAAAACAGTCCAGGAAAAATTTGATTGGTTGATTATTGACGAAGCACAGGACCTTTTGAGTGAAAATTACCTACTTGCTCTAGACTCCGTATTAAAACATGGTCTAAAAGAAGGAAACTGGGCTATTTTCTTAGATCCCGGCGGACAAGCAAGACTTTTTAACCGCTTTAGTAGCGAATCTTACACTTATCTAAAAAGTATAGGAGCGCCAGAATATAGACTTGACCTAAATGTCAGAAACACTTTGCAGATAGCGACCCAAGCCTCGATTGTTTCAGGTTTCCCAGCAGGCAAACCAAGAGTTGAGGGCCCCAAAGTTGAATTTAATCTATGCAACGGAGATGAAGATATGGCACTGAAGGTTGTTGAGTTAATAAACAAATTGGTTACCGTGGAAGAAGTACCCCCGTCTTCTATAACCTTACTTACTAGCAGGAATACTGGTTCAATGTCACTGTACACATCAGGGGTGAAGGTTCCACGCTTTGTAACTGAGGCAAATGAGGAAAACATTTCGAACCCGCCGAAAGATAAAGTTTTGTATGCCTCAGCACAAATGTTCAAAGGGCTCGAAAATAATATTATTGTGTATATCGACGTTGATTCTTTTTCTGGAAGGTTTTCTGAATCTGCGAATTATGTTGCGATGACGAGGGCTAAGGACAAGTTATATGTTTTTATGGATAAAAAATTAAAAACTGAGTATCAGAATAGACTCAACAGTTTTGTTAAATGAAACAATGAATATGGATGAAAAAGAAAATCGTTACGCAACCGAACGTTCACGTATCGTTGATGGTGTTTTTTCAGAGTTTATCGGCCCGGCAAGTGGAAAAGAAAGAATTACGGAAAATCCCGTCACCAGGTACTCCGCTGGGATGATTTTCCCAAATCTTTACGAATCTCGTAGAGATATCGCGGAAGAAAGTGATGTAAACGAGCAGGATAATGCTGATACAACAGGGGGTGGCGAAATTATAGATTCGGATAAGGGATCTGCTAATTCATTCTTTCCCAGCGTAATGGGAATAAGCTTTTACTGTTTGGGAAATAGCCCTAACTTAAAAGTTAAAGTTAACTGGACGACTTATCAAAAATTAGAAACAGGGGAGCATTATGTTGAGGTTGATAAAATCCCGGAATCCATTGCAGACTTGGAAGAATTTAAAGAAAATTTTGAGTTCACTGAAGGAAAGTTGTCTACTCGCGGGGTTGTCGATTACGGGATACCTAAACAAATATCTGAAAAATCTAATGAAAAGGATTTTATTCCCCAACTCTATAAAGCGGTCAGGCAATCCCAGGGTGAGTGGCAAAGTCTTGGAGATACGGCGGATCTAACTATTAAAGCTGATTTTAAATCTCAAAGAGTAACGGAGGGCCTAGAACTGGTGTGTGAAAGAAGACATGATGATAAGGGTAATTTAACCCTTTTCACACTTGCCCTTAAAAATACAAATCAGGTCGGCCACGTTGGAATGGACGAGGAACATGTATTTTTTAATGTTTCGATGATTGTCACTTCAGCGAGTGATCAAAAGGAAATATTTGCAGAGTACTCCTCAGTTCCATTGTTTAAACACGATGAGGAAGAACTGTCTTTAGCTCTTTTGTATAGAAATAGAAAAACCTATGCAGTCGGACATGGGTGCTCTGCAAATTGGACACGTGATGAGGGCGCTATTAATTCATCCTCCGTTTATACAGAGACTATTCCAGCATTCGAAGTTCCAAAAACCGATTTTGATGTACCGGGTTTGGACCCTTTAATACTTAGCATGAGGGAGCTTTCGGGAACCGGAACCCTTAAGAAGGGGGAAATAATAGACAAACTTAATATCTTTTGTAATTTATACAAACAATGGATAAGCAGTCTTAGAGAAAACACCAATTTGCCGACTAATTTCTCTAATACTGTCGACAAACACATTGCGCTGTGTGAGGAATCTTGCTCTAGAATGATTGAAGGGGTTCGGTTGCTTGACGCTGACAATCTTGTGATGGAATCCTTCCAATTGGCCAATAAGGCCATGTTGATGCAATCGCTCCATTCAGAACTCCAAAAGCAAAAGAGATCTCCCGGAGAAGGCACTATAGAATGGCCAGATTATCTATCTGAGAAGACTGGAAGACGTAGCTGGAGACCTTTTCAATTAGCATTCCTCCTGCTTTCATTAAAAGGCATTACCGAACACAAATCCAAGGATAGAGAGATCGTTGATTTAATTTGGTTTCCCACGGGTGGAGGTAAAACTGAGGCGTATCTTGGTCTTTCATCATTCACAATTTTTTATCGACGACTTAAATATCCAAACGAATCCGGAGGTACAGCCGTAATAATGAGATATACATTGCGTTTGCTCACCGCGCAACAATTTCAGAGAGCATGCACTCTAATATGTGCTATGGAAAAAATCAGACAAGACAGTAATGGAAAGTTGGGAAGCGAGGAGATATCAGTCGGACTTTGGGTCGGAATAGATTCAACTCCTAATAGTTTGGAGATGGCAGAGAAAGGTTTTCAGGAATTTATTTTTGGTGAAACTGACAAAAATCCATCGCCTATACTTTCGTGCCCCTGGTGTGGAACTAAAACAGTTATAGAGCAAGCGAACGGAAATAGAGTATGCGGATATAAAAGTAAATCTAAACAAGCCAATCTTTTTTGTCTTGAAAAGACTTGTGCCTTTCATCAAAGACTTCCAGTACTTATTGTTGATGAAGAAATTTACAGAGATCCCTCCACTTTGTTATTTGGGACTGTCGATAAGTTTGCCCAAATGCCTCTACAAAAAGGTATATCAAGAGTATTTGCATCCGACAACGATAATCCCAACCTGCCCCCGGAACTTATCATTCAGGACGAATTGCACTTAATTTCAGGGGCATTGGGAACTATGGTTGGACTTTATGAGACTGTGATTGACTTTCTTTGTTCAAGAAAAGGAGTACGGCCAAAAATTGTAGCATCTACTGCAACAATAAGACGCGCTGCAGACCAGTGTAAGAATCTTTTTGATAGAGAGACAAGGCAATTTCCATCCCCCGGAGTTGATATTAACGATTCATTTTTTTCAAAGGAAGTGCCGCTTAATATTAAACTGGGAAGGTTGTATCTCGGAATTATGCCTTCGGGCAAAACACAAACAACGGCTGCCGTTCGGCTCACCGCTGAGTTACTACATTCTGTATTTACAATTGAGGAAGATGATGAAGTAAAAGATAAATATTGGACAATCGTAAACTACTTCAACAGTATCCGTGAACTAGGAGGGTTTATATCCCTTTTGACTGACGATATCCCCTTATATGCGAATGTATTAAAACAGAGGTATGGTGGCTTTATGCGTGACATTGCTGTACCAAAAGAATTAACAAGTAGAAAGCGTGCCGAAGAAATACCTGAAATTCTCGAACAGTTATCCGTAACGTTCCCTGATAGAAACGCCATTGACGTACTTGCCGCCACAAACATGTTGTCCGTGGGTGTTGATATAGATAGGCTTGATTTAATGGTAATTCGCGGACAGCCAAAACTTACCTCGGAGTATATTCAGGTATCAAGCCGAATAGGTAGACGTTTTCCCGGATTAGTAATTACCCTTTACAATTCTGCAAGGACTAGAGACCGTGCCCATTACGAACGTTTTCGAACATACCACGAAACATTCTACAGAAGTGTTGAGCCTTCAAGTGTTACCCCCTTCTCTGCCCCCGCTAGGGCACGTGCGTTAAGTGCGGTTATTGTGGCAATGTTTCGTCACGGGTTGGGTTTAAATTTTGAAGAGGAAGGTGGTGCCGCCTTATTCAAGCCCGAATTACCAAAAATAACAGAATTACGGAATTATATTATTCAAAGAGTGAAGGATGTAGACAGTACAGAGGCTGATGCGACACTCGAGGAATTCGAGATGTTGGTCAGTCAATGGGAAAATTTTATAAAGGAAAATGAAGGAAAAGTTGTTTATAAAAACGACAAAGCAGGAAACCCAATAGCACGAAGGGCCGGGGATTCTGGTAAAGGTCTTTGGGTATTCCCAACCTCCATGAGAAACGTAGATGCCGAATGTAATATTGATATAAAAGATGATTAATTATTTTAAATATAAAAATGATTCCCGCCCAAAAATTAGGCGGGGACAAATGATTACCACTTTTGGTCCAGGCGCGCTTATCAATTTGGAACAAGGCACCTTTATAGCTATGGGGATTGACTCCTGGCCTAATACTGGAAATAAAGACATCCTTCGGGACGAGCGATTACAGAAACAACTGAATGTAAAATATTTTCGTCAGCCTCCTTCATCTGAAGAATTTCCAAAGGGACTCCCATACCGTAGGTTTCCGCGGTGGCTTTTTTGTCCCAAGTGCCGTTTATTAAAAACTTACGAGAAATGGACAATAAACGATACACGAAAATTTCTTACACAACCGCGTTGTAATATATGCAGAAAAGGATTGGTTCCGATGAGCTTTCTGGTGGCTTGCAGAAAAGGTCACCTTGACGATTTCCCTTGGGTTTGGTGGGTACACCGCGGAGAAGGTTGCAGTCCGGATCCGACACTGAAGTACGACACAAGTCTTGCTGGCGCAGGGCTTTCTGGTTCCAAAATAAGATGCATGCAGTGTGATGCGAAACCGCGTTCAATGCAAGGAGCCTTCGACCCCGATATTTTCACTGATACCTGCAGGGGTGCCATGCCGTGGTCTAAAGAAAATAATACAGAGAAATGCGGAGAAAGAATTGTTACCGTCCAACGTGGAGGTAGTAACGTTTATTTTCCGCGAATTGCAAGCTCAATAACGATTCCACCGTATACAGATACTTTATTTGAAAGCATACAAGAAACCGATTATTGGCGAGCCCTTACAACCGCAGAGGGTATTTTAGAAAATGACCAAACAATAAAAAATAAATTTTTAGAGGAGATAGCAAAACAGATTGGCCGAAGTTTTGATGAAGTTAAAAAATGTGTTAATCAGATGAGTGAATTATTAGAATCCTCCGGTACTCAAACTGAGGAAGATTATCGTTTTGATGAATACCAGGCATTTCATGGAAAATTTGACACATCATCTAGTAATAAATATGATTTTGACGTCGTGTCGGCAAAAACGAGTGAGGATTATGCTCATTATGGCATCGAAAATATTTTCCTTGTACGCTCTTTAAGGGAAATAAGGGCTCTCGTAGGATTTACTAGACTCAGACCTCAAGAAACTGATACAGAACTTATAGAAGGCGAGGAACATGACGTTTCCGAATTAGTCTCATTAACAGACAGACCAAACCACCCCGCAACTTGGAAGCCGGCTGTAGAAGTTCGGGGTGAAGGAATATTTATTGCATTGGATTCTAAGAAAATAAAATCGTGGGCTGAAAACAAATTTGTAATCAAGAGAATTGAACAGATGAACAAAAATTACGAAATTTCCTGTAAGAGACGTAAGATAAATTTTAAACCCGTTACAGCAAAATACGTTTTACTTCATACTTTCAGCCACTTACTAATTAGGCAATTAAGTTTCGAATCGGGATATTCTGGTGCCTCATTGCGCGAACGAATATATTGTGATTCCTCTGGAGATGAGAACAAAATGCAAGGTGTGTTAATTTATACAGCTGAAGGTGACGCCGATGGCACTTTAGGCGGACTTGTAAGACAAGCTAATCCTGAAAGGTTTGCCTCTGTCTTGGAATCTATGGCTGAGACATCAGGGTGGTGCGCAAACGACCCATTATGTATCGAGAGCAGCGGTCAGGGTTTTGAATCGCTAAATATGTCAGCCTGTTACGCGTGTGCTCTTTTGCCTGAGACAAGCTGTGAAGTGTTTAATAAATTTTTAGATAGGGCACTTTTAGTCGGTACACCAACTCAGCCGGAGTTCGGCTTTTTAAAGAGAAAATGAAACTACTATTTCTCATTTTTCAAAAGAATTTATCCATTCACTTACTTGATTTAATGTAGAGAACCCATTCCTTTTTAGGATATTGACAATATCTTGGGATGAAATAATCAGTACCGGGTGACCGTCCTCTTTAATTTCTTTATACGCTTGTTTGTGCACAAACGAGGTTGTTACAAATATCCCGAATTGACGGTATTTTAATCTTGAAATTAATCTGGATGTACCCCTAACTCCGACTGCAACCGATAGTTTGTAGCATTTTGCCTCAATAGCATAGTCAACATTGATTCCATTTTCCTCAGATCCTATGCAGTATTTTCCGATCGCGTCTCTTCCACCGTCCAACCACGGTCTCGTTAGGTCGTAAGAAATAAAATTTTTATCCATAAGTTTAACAACTTCGGCTGCGCATTTTTCAAACCCAAAAGGATTGGTTTTGTAATGGTTATAAATTGATTCAATAATTTGTATGTCTTCTGCTGTTTTTGGAATCTGCTCTTCTTTAGTACGGTATTCAACTATCTTCTCTGCGACAAGCGGTAAATAGGTACCTTTTGGTTAAGCTTGGAGATGGTTCACACCTTTTAGTTGATCTTAAAATAAGTCAGGCAAATGTTGAAAAAATTGATAAATATGGCACACAGCTTAATGCTTATAAGTATGCTTTAGAAAATCCGGCAAGTGGTGATTCCATTAAAATAACAAGACTCGGGCTTTTGATTTTTTATCCAGACCAGGTAAATTTTGAAAATGCCAATGCTAATTTAACATTTCCTCCAATTTGGCTCGAGGTTCCGGTAGATGATACCGGATTTTTAAAGTTTGCAAAGAAAATTGACATACTTCTTGCCGGCCCAACACCTCCCGAGACTGAAAACTGCCAATGGTGTAACTACAGACATTTTGGTGATGAATTTACCCATCACGATACAATAAAGAAAGACATTCCGTTTTAACCCTGGTTCTTCAGAATTTCGTTCCTGATTAAGAATTTTTGATCCTTTTCTTTAAATCCTTACTCTGTTTAAATCCTATTCTGTGATGACTTGGGAAATAATTAAGGCTCATATTGCCCTTTTGTGTAGTTGAAGCGGATGTGCACATAATACTTAACGTTTCCATTAGAGTCGTAATACGGGGAATCCCATTCCCTTATGTAATCTTGACTTGAAGATTGTAAACCGATTTCTGGTGATATTTGTCTGGGCGGCCCGATTCTCGGATTGGACAAAGAAGGTAATTTTGAGCTAGGGTGTCTCAAGTCGAACAAGGTTTGTTCAAATGTTGTTATCGGGTTCACGAGATGATTTCTGTCCCATTTGAACATATTCGAGTCTGAATTAAAGCCCTCAAGCGGTGGATCGTTTTCCGGCTTTTCGTTTTCGATTGCCATTACTTATATTCTAAACCATAGAATCAAGTATTGGTCAGTTCCGGAATACAACGATCGTGCTAAGGCTCAAGGTGTTAAGTGAATTGTTTCAAAAGATTATTCCGACTTGGGTGTATTTGCGGACAATCTTGAGAAGGAGTTAACCCTGGTTCTTCAGAATTTCGCTTCTGATTAAAAACTTCTGGTATTGTTCCTTATTTTTTTGCTCGACTTCCGCCACCTTTATTACAAATTCTTTCATTAAATCCCTTGATTTCTTATCACGATAGGCTGTTTTAACTTGCTCCAAGGCGTAACCCAAGTCAATATTTAACGCAATATTGACCATCGTCTTGTAAAACCGAAGGCCATATTTGGGGTCGATTCTGTCAAAGTAATCATCGGTCCGCTCTTTTTTCCCCTGAGGCGGGGGTGGATCTATATAATTTTGCAGGTTGTATTTTGCTCTATAAAAAAATGAATTTAAATTCGAACGAAATAAACCGGGACGTTTCCTGTAATAGTTGATTTTATTTTCTACAAACTTAGCAGCTTTTTCGATCCGAGCATTAAGAAATGTCGGTATATCCTTAATCGGTATATTCCACAAATCTTTCGCTTCTCTTTTCACAACTAAATTATACTCCTGAGGGAAGCAAGGTAATTTGTTGCTTCATGGTTTAAAATGAAAGAAGGTCCCAGTTGGATAGCACATCGTGCATCCAACGGGATCCCGTGAGATGCTCCTCTAAGAGCTATCTCACTTGGGAGGCGGTGAGAAAAATGAAGTTTAATCCTAAAACAGTCGGACTTTATAGCGGACTTATAATCGGTTTTTGTGAACTGGTTTGGGTCATTATGGTAGCTCTCGGCTTGGCCCAAAGATGGCTGAATTTTATTTTCGGCCTTCATTTCCTTAATAGTCCATTACAAGTCAGATCGTTTAACGGCTTAACCGCGATTGCTTTGGTAGTCATGACGTTTGTAGTCGGCTACGTATTCGGTTGGGTTGCAACCCGGGTATGGAATAAAATGCGCTAAAAGAGATGCTCAAACTCTTACTCTTTCTCAAACTGTTATTGCTGGCGTTTCTTTCTTTAATCGGCTTTTTTCTTGTCCAGGGAGAGTGCGAAATGATAATAAAGCCGGAGCTGCAAAATGAATTTTCGGTAATTAAGGGGATTGGCGCGGTTTATTTTCTTGGCTTTATTTTGTTGATAATAGGAGCAGCCGCAGTTTGTTTATTGGTTTCAGTAATTGCTTCCGTTAACCGCCGCAAGCAGGTTTAAAATCTGAAGAATATCCGGAGAAGTTTGAAGAAGCTATTTAGTTTTTTGTCCAAACTGATTTCTGTAGGAAACTGCAAATTCGATGACCTTTTGGACCCCGAGCCCATAAACCCTAACTTTCGGATTAGCCTCGATTATTTTGTAGCCAACCTCCTTTTGCTTGTCAGATAGTTGTTCAAATGTTCCCGGATCTAACCAACCTTCAGGAAAGACATCGGGGACACTTTCCAAAATAATTTGTATTTGCGCCCGACTAATCGGTATTCCCTGTTCTCTAAGGAAATCCTGGGTTTCGTGAACAATTTCAGGTTCGCCCGACAATCTTGGACCAAACGGGCCTTCTACATTTTCAACCTGACTCCACAAGTTCGGTGTTTCTACCACAGTTCTGATTCTATCATCGGTGTAAATAGGAGCCAACCGAATTTGAACTCTTGATTGCGTCGCCGGTTGGAAACTTCCTCCGGTCAAAAGTCTCACCCCATAATTGACTCTTAAGACTATAATGTAGGCATGAAGGAGCAAATATCCGAACGGCAAAGAGCAGTCGTTGACGAAGCGCTTGCCGGGATAAACAAATTCCTCCCCTATCCGAAACATCTTCGGGTTAATCGTGAAGCAAACAAGGCTACTTACTTAATGGCTCCGGGAACGATTGACGAAAGCGGAGGAGGAAGCGTCCACGACGTAGATTACTACACCTTTCCCGCAGAGGCGATAAACGATTTGATTCTTAATGCGGAAGCATCCGAAATAAAACTCGGAAAAACGGAAGTTGAGGGCTATAGATATACGGACTATGTGGATTGGCCTTATGGACGCGAGGACGGAAGCGAGCTTCACAGAAATAACGAGAGGGTTTCACTTCATCTCGGATTCAAAAAAAGAGAAGATATGCATATTTTTACAATAAGCGAAACTGACCCCAAAGCCGAAAAAAGTGACGGGGGGAATACCCCGCCGCAAATAGGAATAGACGGGTTTATTATATCTTTGGATCTTTTTGTGTGCAGGAGAAATCTGAAGTACGCCTACAAAAACATGGTCTATGATTTTCTGAACGATCCTGTTGTCCCTAATTTTGGTAATCTCAACGATTTAGAAACCCCCTGTGAGTTAGTTTTCGACAGATATCACACTCCGGAAACATCTTCCGATGGGGATTATTCCGAAGATCGCAGGAAAATACTTTATTTTGATAAAGCAATGACTATCGAGGCTCTTTCAAAAATTAAATATGGTCAAACGGTAACAGTAAAAGGACCGGGAAGGGCGGTCCACTTTTTGGAAAGAGCCGGGTACGGATACAATCACAATGAAAATACAGTTGAGATTAATATTGATAACAAAGTAGAAGTTGCTATGGGAATTACATGCAGTCATGACGGAAAAAATGTAACCTATGATTTTAAGTCAAAACCGGTTGATCAAACCGACGGCTTTAGTTTATCGCGTTCAATAGAGATATCGGACTATAAATTATTGTCTTCTCTTTGAACTGATGAAAGTCACCGAAATATGGCCCAAAAATTGACCCTTAAGACTATAATGTAGGCATGAAGGAAGAAAATCACGTCTCAACTGAGTGGGATGACGATTGGGATACAGCTTACGATCTGGCGAAGAGCCTTAATGCCCGGTTTAATCAGGGTGATAGGCATTTAACCTGTATAAAGGTATTGATAAATCCCGAACAAAAAACAGCCGGTATTTACGCGGGGTATGAGGATGTAAGCCGTTTAAGAGAAACAGGGTCGGAGGACACAATGGCAGCTTTGTGCGAGGCGTCTGTCAAATGGCCTGTCCTTGATCATGAAGAGAGCTGGGACGATCCACTTTATCCTTTTAAGTATCCAAAGGCACAGATGATGAGAGGATATCTTCTTTCCGGTCACCTGAAAACCCAGTTCCTTGTTTTTTCCACGTCTAATCAACTAAAGGCCGGTATAGAAGACGGGGAGCCAAAGATATACAAAATTAAAGAGTGATCCAAAACCGGGAATAAACGTATGACAATAGAAAAAGTTGAACACAGGGAGGATAGGAGCGTATTTAGTATTCATGAGCCAACCCGTAATGGTGAACTGGATATTTTTCGGGAAGTTACCGTTCTTCATGATCCCCGGGAAATAGCAAAGTTGCCTACAATTACCCCTGAGCAAATACGGAAATTACCCCAGGATTATCCCCATGAGAATGTTTCAATGGTGGATTCTTATGAAAAATTACCCAACGGAGTGATGCTTGTTTTTATTCGCAGCGAAGACTGCGATTACTACTCAAATACTTATAGGCCTGGCTGCCACTCGGTAAGCGGTCCTTTCCGTCTTGTGGAAGACGAAGTTAGTCCTTCGACAAGCTAACGATTGTAATCTTTCGACAACTCTCAGGATTTGCAATATAATCGTATTAGATAAATGTTAAAAGGATTTAAGGAATTCATTTTGAAGGGGAATGTGGTTGACCTCGCGGTTGGTGTTGTCATCGGTGTTGCTTTCGGAACGGTTGTTACAGCGCTGGTTAAAGATATAATTACCCCCATTATTGCCGCAATCGGTGGAAAGCCCGATTTTTCGACATTAAGTTTTACAATTAATCACAGTCAGTTTTTGGTAGGAGATTTCTTAAACGCTCTTATTTCTTTTCTTATTATTGCCTTCGTTATTTATTTTCTGGTTATGCTTCCGATGAATAAGCTGATTTCCTTAACAAAGAAGCAAAAGCCGATTGATCCGACAACAAAAAAATGCCCCGAATGCCTGAGTATTATTCCTCTTGACGCAAGAAGGTGCCCGTTTTGCACCTCAATTTTGGAACGGAAGTAAGATATGGCAAAGGAGTTTATACTTTATAGTCACCTTGACCCCGTGGTTTGGGAGGCGCAAAGTACCGCATTGAAGCTTTATGATGATTTCCTGTCGTGTGAGGACCCTTTGACAAAAAAAGTGTTTGAAAAAATCACCAAAGATGCTCTCAAAAATGAAGTCGAGATTGAACTAAAATCCAGAGTCAGCGAGGCCGTCAAAATGCTTCACAATCTGGAAAAGCCGGCTATAAACCCCAATTAGTGCGGTATTTCAAGCCAAACCAAATCGTCACTCCCGATATTCCAGCCGTCGTGTCCGGGAGGAATTCTTCCTACATCTCCGGGACCGAATTCTTCAATACTTCCGTCTTCCATCTTGACCCTGAGATTACCCGAAAGCATGTAAAGAAGGTGGTCCAGCTGACAGCTGTCGCCTCCGACGACCGGTTTTAAATGTTCTGACCAATGCCACCCCGGCGCTACGGTAACCCGCTGAATCTTAACGCCATCCACCACAACAACCTCAGACTTCAGCTTTTCGGGTGTCTGAGTATCTTCCGGATTATTCAGACTCTTTTTTATTAAACCTGTCATTCCCGAATAATATTATTATTTTCTGAAATAAACCTTAAAAAATTATGTGGGGTAACGGATTACTCCCTCGCGAGCTTATGCATAAACCAGGAGACGAGTGAAAGAAGAATAGAGGCAATAAGGGCTGTTGTAAAACTGTCAATCGTAAATCCCGGAACAAATTTTGATATTCCCCAAAGAAGTAGAACGTTGATTAGAAAGGCCGCTATACCGAATGTCAGTATTGAAATCGGAAGAGCGATAAGCTGAACAATCGGGCGGATGAAAGTATTAACAACTCCGATGACAACAGCCGCCACAACCGCTGTCCAGATGCCGGCCAAATGAAATCCCGGTACCAGGTATTCAACTACAAAAAGGGCAAAAACGTTAATTGCCAGTCTGGCTATTAATTTCATACCTTAGTATTGGTTTCTTATCGGAAAAAGTCAAGAGAACCCGGGTTACATTGTAATGTTGTAGAATACAGCTGGAATGAATAAAGGCTCAGGGGCCACTGGAATAAAAAGCATTATCATGTTATTAATTTTGTTGTAAAAAAATAAATTAAATTGCGTAGATACTGCAATATGCCCCCCGCAAGTTTCAATTCATGGTAAAAAGTTTTAATATAGTCCCAGACGATAAGCGTATGAAAGTTATATATCAAGGTAAAACAAATACCGGGAAAGAGATTTTAATCCGTTATCCGGAAGCGGGCGATTTGAAAAAAATGCTTAACTTCATAAATGAGCTCTCAAATGAAAAAACATTTATTAGGTATCAGGGTGAGCAAGAAACACCGGAAAGTGAAAAGAAATATCTTGAGAGCCGGCTGGAGGCAATTTTAAACAAAAAGGCTGTCCACCTTCTGGTTTTTCATAACGATGAACTTGTTGGTGCAAGCGAAGTTCACATGATGGACAAAACCGAAAAACACATCGGAGTTTTAGCTATTTCAATAGCAAAAAATTTTAGGGGAGACGGCATAGGGAAAATTTTGATAGATCTGATTATTAAAGAAGCCGTAAAAGAATTATCGGGGTTAAAACTTATAACCTTAGAAGTTTTCTCCACCAATGAAATTGCCAGAAATTTATATGAGAAAATGGGTTTTGTTGATTATGGCTTGCTTCCGGGTGGAGTTGTAAGAAACGGTAAATTTGAGGATACTTTGTTGAAGTATAAAAAAATTGAATGAAAACCATAAAACAAGTTTACAAAATAAAAGCTCCTGTTAATAAAGTCTGGGAGGCACTCACCGATCCGAAAATAATAAGCAGGTGGGGAGGCGGCCCCGCCCGGATGGACGGGAAGATCGGAACCGAGTTTTCCCTCTGGGGAGGGGATATTCACGGGAAAAATATTAAAGTTATCAAGAATAAAGAGTTGGTACAGGAATGGTTCGGCGGAGAATGGGATGCGCCTTCGAAATTAACCTTTACTCTTACGCAGAAAGAAGGATTAACCGAGCTTGATTTATTTCAGGAAAACGTACCGGACGGGGAAGCGGCTGATATTGCCGACGGCTGGAAAACCTATTATCTCGGGCCTCTGAAAGAACTTTTGGAAAAATAAATTCCTGCCCGGTTATTTGCCCAAAACTTGTGTATCGGTATACAATACGCCTTGCAATGACTGAACAAGATAGAAAGATACCTGTAACTCTCGGAACGACCCATACGGTTGAGGCCAATAATGTGCCGGCAGAAAATGTTTATCTAAAATCATGTGGAGAGTCAGGAGACATTATTGCCACCTGTCAAAGATTAATTGAAGCTGGTGTGGCGAATGAAGATCCGGAGTCAATAGAGGCGGGAAGAAAAAGGTGGAAAGAAGTCTGGCCCAAAGATATTGTTGATCTGTATGTAGATCTATATATAGAAGACCTGAAAGAAGAATTGGCCTCAGGCCGTCCTCTTCAGCCAATCGTTGAACCCTAGTAGCGGTAAAACCTCAAACAGCCTTAATGGTATACTTCAGGTATGAAACAGTGGAATAGGATATTTAAAAAACAAGGCAGAGTTTTCCTTGAACCCCATGAGGACATGGTAAAGGTTGCGGATTTATTTAAAAAACACAACTTTAGAAAAATTTTGGATTTGGGTTGCGGTACGGGAAGACACGTTATCTTTCTTGCCAGGAAGGGTTTTAAAGTCTCCGGGATCGATATTGCAGAACAAGGAATTAAGATTACAAAAGAGTGGTTGAAAAGCGAAAAACTGCAGGCGGATTTGAATATCGGTTCAATTTATAATAAATTGCCGTACAAAAATAATTCTTTTGATGCGGTTATTTCCACTAATACAATTCATCACGGGAAGATTGAAAACATTCGCAAATCCGTTAGGGAAATTAGCCGGGTACTAAAACCTGGGGGAATGATTTTTATAACCGTTCGAAAGAGAAAATTCGGAAAGTTTTATCCCAATTCTACAATAATTGAGGGTTATGGCCACCAAAAATATAAATATAAGGTAATCGATTCCAGAACCTATGTTCCGATAGAGGGGGGAGAAAAAGGATTGATACATTACCTTTTCAATAAAGAATTAATACGAAAGGAATTCAAGGACTTCAAAATTCCGGATATTTGGCAGGACTCAGTCCGAAGGCATTATTGTTTTGTGGGTGAACTGAAAAGCTGATTTTATTACGGGAGTATAATTAACAGAATGAAGCGTATTTTTATCTTCTCGGCACTTGCGGTGGGTTTTGTAACTCTGATTTCGATCATGGTTTACGGAACTGCGCAGCAAATGCTAAGAATGAGCGCAAATTATGTTCCGCTCCAGTTGTCGTCCGACGCCGTAAATAAATTAAATAGCGGAGTTTCGCCACGGGCTTTGATGCTTCCGGCAAGTACCGAGCTGTCCAAGAGTCTTTATCCCTTTGTAATTATTCTTGATCAAAATAAAAAAGTCATTGTCACCTCTGCCACTCTTGACGGAGAGGTTCCGGCTATTCCTCAGAGAACTTTCGACTGGGTTGTACGTAACGGGCAGGATAAAGTTACCTGGCAGCCTTATCCGGGAATAAGGGAGGCATTGGTTGTCGATAAATATTCAAACGGATCTATATCCGGCTATGTCGTTACCGGCGGAACCTTAAAATTGACGGAAGATACGATCGACAAACTGGGCCGCAATATTCTGATCGGCTGGTTTGTGATTAACGCCTTTGCGGTTGCCTCAATCACTTTTTTCACAATCTTCAAAAAGAAAAGGAAATGAGAGACTGGACACGCCCGGCAAGTGATGAATCACTTCAAAAAACAGTGGATTCTCTAAAAAAAGAAAATTTTGAAGTTTTTATTGTTGAAAACGGAGGCAAAGCCAAAGAAAAAGTGCTGGAACTGATTCCAATCGGAGCCGAGGTAATGACCATGTCTTCGCAAACCCTTGAGGCAATCGGTGTGACAAAAGAAATCAACGAATCCGGGAAATACGCTTCCGTAAGAGCAAAATTAATGAAAATGGACAGAGCCACCCAGGGACTTGCCATGCAAAAACTTGGTGCCGCTCCCGAGTGGACAATAGGAAGCGTTCATGCGGTAAGCTCAGACGGACATATTTTTATTGCCAGCAACACAGGAAGCCAACTCGGGCCTTATGCTTATTCTTCCCCGCATGTAATTTGGGTAGTCGGGTATCAGAAGATTGTTAAAAATTGGGATGAGGGGGTTAAAAGAGTGTATGAATACTCGCTTCTTAAGGAGTCCGAAAGGCAAAGGGGTTTGGGAAATGTGAACGGAAGCTATGTTTCAAAACTGTTGGTAGTAAATAAAGAAATCAGACAGGGAAGAGTAACAGTAATTCTGGTTAAGGAAAACCTGGGATTTTAGAAATGGCCGTTGGTTGACAATGTTTGCTAAGTAGAAGTTCTTGGTGGTAGGAGGGCTGGTTATTTTGTTGTTTTAAAATAGCCTGTCGCTACCACCTGCTCTTGAAAAAGGCGCTTAAATATTATTATTTTAGAGTACGGGTGACACTTTCGTGCCGATCAAGAACTGTGTTCTTGGGTCGTACGCGATTGGGTTGGGTATAACTAAACCCTCCTCTCCCTGTATCCGGGCAAGCTGAAGCTTTATCAGCTCGCTGACGCAGTATCTTTTCTCCGTCCAGATCTTGGGTTGTGATATGTATATCGTACTTTGCTCCTCAACGATCGTGTTGAATAGGTTTTTTGTTGAATTCCCCAGGGGAAGCCTGAGTTCATTTCGGAACTCGGTCTCGACATCGAGCGGTAAAAACAGCCTTGCTGCAAGAATTCGACGCTCAATATCGTCATTCCAAAAACCGAGTTTCTGGAACCATTGGACTATCGGTTCCGTGAGTGGGTTTATAGAACCCAGCTTCACCAAAACGAGCGTTATCGTTAGCATATGTCTCCTCAAGGATCAGAATTTGAACGCACTTTTTCAAAGGGCGGCCTATAATATCACCATTAAAGCCTATAGTCAAATGAGGCTTAAAACTGGGGGAAAAATCTTGGAACGAAAATGACAATCCCGATGAAAATTGCGGCTATCGCGGCGATAAGTACGCTTGCCGCCGAAACGTCTTTTGCGATCTTTGCCCTTTCCTGAATTTCGGGGCTTACAATATTAACTATTTCCTCGATTGCGGTATTGACGAGTTCCAAGATAAGCACGGAAGCGATGATCAGAATCAGGCTAAGCCACTCAAGACTCGAAATTCTATAAATGAATGCCAAGATAACCGAGGCAGCTCCGATAAGGATCTGGATTCTGAAGTTTCTGCCCTTGGTGACGGCGGTAGCAAGGCCGTTAAATGCAAATTTGAAACTTTTATAAAGGGAGTGTGTGCTTTCCATGACTTATGATACCATTTCGGCGGTTAATGCTTAAGCAATTTTTGGTAAATGAAAGTTGCCAGTGAGGCGAGAAGATAGATTGCTGCAAAAAATAGAATGAAATTAATTACGTAGTCCAGAACCTGCCTCTCGAAACTCCTGGTTGCAAGTATGTTTAAATCCCGGGTAACGAAATTAAAAGCATAAAAAACGAAAAAAATTGAGAGTACGGCAGTTACAGTTGCTCTGAGAATTGAAATAAACGACCACTTCTTCACAACTTATATTAGCAGGAAGATAATATTAATTCATTATGCTAGCATTGAATGTATGGAAGACATCACGATATGCACGATCTGATCATTGAATTTTTTGCAACATTTTTCATCTGGTTTCTTTATGCCGGGCTTATCGTTTTGTGGTTTATAGACGGCCGTATTAAGAAAGAGCAGGTAATCCACGCGCTTTTGGCAAGCCTGGCTGCCTGGATAATAACCTTGCTTATAAAGCATTTCTTTCCGACAATACGGCCTTTTGTTAGAAACGGAGGAGGGGTTGACGTTTTATTTAGGCCGACCGATGCGGCGTTCCCGTCGGCCCACACGGCTCTGGCGTTTAGCCTGGCTGTAACTGTCTTTATGCATGACAGAAGGGTGGGGTGGTTTTATCTGGCGGGTGCACTTATTATCGGAGTGGCCAGAGTCTTGGCAAACGTTCATTACCCGGTTGATATATTGGGAGGAGCTCTTATTGGGACTCTTGTGGCTGTAGTTGCCGAAAAAGTCCATTTTTTCGAGCTTCTTCATAAAGTCAGAAAAAAGAGGTAATTCCAGCTTGACATTTAGCAGACGGATTGATAGACTGCTAAAACGAATATGGCAAAAGACACTACAAGACGGGTTCCGATAGTTCCGGTGCGGGGTTCGGTTGTTTTTCCGCATACAGATACACTTCTATCCTTTGGGCGCACAAAAAGTGTGACCGCGGTCAGTTCTGCTTTTCAGGAAGATAAAGTAATTGCCATTTTTTCTCAAAAAGATCCCAGAACCGCAGATCCCGGGCAGGAGGATCTTAACGTAATCGGAACCATTGCCACGATCACCCAAATGATGTCAACTGAAGGGGAAATCCATGCCCTGATTCGCGGACAGGCAAGAGTTACTCTCAAGGAAATTATTGCCCAAGAGCCGTATCTGATCGGAAAAGTTGAAGAAATACCGGAAGAAATTGACGAATCTCCCGAGATAGGGGTTTTGGCCAGAAAACTTCAGGAACTTTTCAAAAAATCGATCAACCTCGGTAAACAGGCGGAAATAATGACTGTTATGAAGCTGGTTTCAGGAAACGTTGAACCCATCGAAATGAGCGACCAGGTAGCATCCCTTCTTGAAATTAAACCTTCGGAAAAGCAAAAAATCCTGGAAGAGATAAATGTCAGAAAAAGACTTGGGATTGTTTTGGAATATCTGGCCAAAGAAGTAAACGCTCTTGAAATTGAACACACCATCTCTTCAAAAACCCAAAAAAGATTTGAGGATCAAATGAAGAAAGCGATGCTTAGAGAAAAGAAAAGAACCATCGAAGAGGAGCTTGGCGAGATGGACGAAGAGGGTGAAATCACGGGTGAAGAATTTAAGGAATATAAGACCAAAATTAAGGAGGCAGGAATGCCGCCCGACGTAAAAACTCGTGCAGAAAAAGAATTAAAGAGACTAAGTGAAATGTCTCCGAATAATCCCGAAGGGGCATACATCAGAAATTATTTGGATTGGCTTTGTGATATGCCTTGGAGTAAAGCTACCCCAAATAATGTGGCGATGAAGAAAGCGGCCAAGATTCTGGAGGATGACCACTATGGAATCGAAAAAGCCAAGGAGAGAATTATGGAATTTTTGGCCGTAATGAAGTTGAAAAAGGAAGAAAGACATTCCAAAAAGGATGTTGCAGGGGCTCATCCGACAATCCTTTGTTTCATAGGTCCTCCGGGAGTCGGAAAAACTTCAATCGGAAAATCAATTGCCAAAGCCCTAAACCGTAAGTTTGTCAGAGTTTCTCTGGGCGGAATCAGGGATGAAGCCGAAATCAGGGGCCACAGGCGCACATATGTTGGAGCGATGCCGGGAAGAATTATTCAGGGAATGAAAAATGCAGGTACGAAAAACCCTGTCTTTATGCTGGATGAAATAGACAAAATTGGAGTGGATTTTAGAGGGGATCCATCAAGCGCCCTTCTTGAGGCCCTTGATCCCGAACAAAATAGAGAATTTTCAGATCATTATCTTGAAGTTCCGTTTGATCTCTCTGAGGTAATGTTTATTTGTACCGGTAATATGCTGGATACGATTCCGGATCCTTTAAGAGACAGAATGGAAGTTATTACCTTCCCGGGTTACACCGAAACCGAAAAATTCCATATTGCCAGGAAATTCCTCTGGCCAAAGCAGCTTGAGGCCCAGGGTCTTGAATCAAAGAAGATTGAGATAACCGATGCCGGACTTAAAGAAGTTATCGGAAGCTATACCCGTGAGGCGGGAGTCAGGAATCTGGAAAGAAATTTGGCAAATGTATGCAGAAAAGTGGCACGCTTAGTTGCGGAGAAGAAAAAATTCCCCAGGAAAATTGAAGTTGCGGACGTGCGGAAGTTTTTGGGATCGCAGAGATTTACCTCCCAGATTGCCGAAAAAAAAGATGAAGTAGGAATGAGTACGGGTCTTTCTGTCACCCCCTTCGGCGGAGAAATTCTGTTTATAGAAGTTTCTCTGATGCCGGGCAAAGGCAAACTTACCCTTACGGGACAACTTGGGGATGTGATGAGGGAGTCGGCAAAAGCTGCGTTTACCTGGACAAGATCACATTATAACGAGCTTGGCCTTAAAGCTAATTTTGCCGAAAACATTGATGTTCATATTCACGTTCCGGAAGGGGCGGTTCCCAAAGACGGGCCTTCGGCAGGAGTGGCAATTACTACGGCCCTTGTTTCGGCTCTCACGGGAATTCCCGTTAAGAGGGATGTGGGTATGACCGGAGAGGTAACCCTGAGGGGTAGAGTGCTTGAAATCGGGGGACTGAAAGAGAAGTCCATTGCCGGACATAGGGCGGGCTTAAAGACAATTATCGTACCCAAGGACAACAGGAAAGATCTTGATGATATTCCGGTTCAGGTCAAGAAAGATATAAATTTTGTTTTTGCGGAAGAGGTAGAGGACGTTCTTAAAGTTGCTCTCAAAAAATGGACACCTGTTATCAAAATACAGGGGAAATTTACTTCAATTCCGACTCTCCTGGCGGCAAATTAGTCTCTCAGCTTCAAATTTGATACAATTGCGACAAGGCCCGGTAGCGCCCGTCGTGGTGCCAGAGCCGGAACGGCCCCATCGTCTAGCGGTCTAGGACACCAGGTTCTCATCCTGGTAACTTGGGTTCGAGTCCCAATGGGGTCACAATAGGATAACTAAGGTGCATAGTATCTAAATTGATTGGGATCGATATATTGACTTTAGCTTCGCAAGAGGATAAAATCTCCCTCGTTGGGTTGAATATATGACTTTTTGTCTCTCCACCGATAGCTTTAGGGACCCTATTGGGTTTACCTAGACTTGGAGAGAAAGTTATAAATTTACAATCTCTCTAAAGAAATAAATAGAGGGATTTTTTGTTGCAGACTTAAGAATACTGTATGAAAAGTACCGTTAAATTGACCAAAAAAGGATTGGATACCCTAAGAACCGAACTTGAGGGGCTTCGTGATGTCAAAAGGCCAAAAATAGTCGAAAGGCTGGCAAACGCCCGTTCCCAGGGTGATCTTAGCGAGAATAGTGATTACCAAAGTGCCAAAGAGGAGCTTGAATTTTTGGACGGAAGAATCGACGAACTTGAGGAGGTTGTAAAAACCGCATCTGTTGTTTCCGGTTCCGGAAAAGCCGAAAACGGTGGAATTGGTGTGGGAACAAAAGTAACAGTCAAAGTAAACGGTGTTAAAACCGTTTTTGATATTGTAGGGGAATGGGAAGCGGACCCTATTAATAAGAAAATTTCACACGACTCGCCTTTGGGACTTGCGCTGGCTGGTAAGAAGGTCGGAGAGAAGGTAGAAGTTGAAGCCCCCGCCGGAAGCGTCCAGTACGAAATTCTTGCGATTGAATAACTGCGGTCTTCAGGTTAAAATTAGCCTTGTATATGTGTTTGCTTTCTTTGCCAAACTTTCTTTTTAAAGAAAGTTTGGAACGTATATGCATTGGGCAGACAAAATAGCGCGGGAAATTATTGCTTCAGGTAAGTATAAGCCCTATTGGGTTGACGATATGAAAACACCTTCGGGATTTGCCCATATCGGTTCCATGCTTGGCCCGGTAATCCATAGTGCCGTCTATCGAGCCCTTAAAGACGCAGGAGGAGAAGCAATCTTAACCTACGTTTTTAATGATTTTGATCCCGCAGATGAATTTCCGGATATTCTCAAAAAGTCACTGGAGGGTCACCAGGGCGAACCTCTAAAAATGATCCCACCGCCGGATTCTACTTTTGAAAACTTGGCGGACTTTCTGGCCGATGATCTTAAAAAATCGGTAGAGTATTTAGGGTTTGAGGCGAAATATATTTCTTCATGGGATCTTTATCATCAGGGTAAATTCGATGAGGTAATCAGGCTTGCCCTGGACAATTCCGAAAAAATTCAGGATATTTACCAAAAGGTTTCGGGGAGTGCCAAGAAAGAGGCCGGCTGGCTTCCTTTTCAGGTAATTTGTGAGAAATGCGGAAAATTAGGGACAACCAAAGTGTTCGCCTGGGACGGAGAAAAGGTTTCCTATCGGTGTGAGCAGGATCTTGTACCTTGGGCCAAAGGATGCGGTCATGAAGGGAGTGTTTCTCCTTTTGGCGGGACAGGAAAGCTGCCATGGAAAGTTGACTGGGCTGCACACTGGAAAGTCATGGGGGTAACAATCGAAGGAGCCGGCAAGGACCATGCTTCAGCAGGAGGTTCTTTTGATATTGCGATGACTATTTGCAGGGAAGTATTCAATTTCCCTGAGCCATTCAAGTTTCCGTATGAATTTATTCTCATTGGCGGCAAAAAAATGTCATCTTCGAAAGGGGTTGGGCTTAAGGCTCACGACTTGGTGAAGATTTTACCTGCCGATGTTGCAAGGTTTCTTTTCGTAAGTGCCGATATCGGTTCGCAGAGTAATTTTGACCCTATTGGAACCATGGCAATTCCCGATTTGTTCGATGAGTACGATAAAGCACGGGAGGCGTATGACGAAAACGGAAATGAAAATTTGGCCAGAACTTTTGTTTTATCCCAGGTTAAGGATATTCCGGAAAAAGAAAAAGGATTTATTGCTCCAAGATTCCGAGATGTGGCAAATTATTTATCGCAGGGGCTAAGCGAAAAAGAAATAGCGGAAAAAATGTCTCAGGGGAAAGACGGAACGTTTAAGGAAAGAATAAAGTACGCTAAAGTTTGGCTGGAAAATTATGCGCCCGATGAATATAAATTTGAAATGACGGAAAAAATTCCGGAAGAATCCAAAGAATTGAGTTTCGGACAGAAGGAATATCTTCGGGGTGTTGCGAAACTTTTTGAAAAAACTCTTGACGCGGACTCACTGCAGCTTGCTCTATATAATCTTTCCAAACAATTAAATATAAAACCGAGCGATGCCTTTGCTGCAATTTACCTTGCTTTTATCGGCAAAACTCACGGCCCGAGAGCCGGGGTCCTTCTGGCAAATTTTGGAAAAGAGAAAGTTCTTGGTAGAATTACCAGTATCATGAAAGAAGGTGATAAAAGGTGAAAGATGACATGATGTGGGAGAGAATGAAGTGGATGCGAAAGCAGGTAAATATGGATATTTTAATGTCCGTATCTTTTTCCGTTTTTGGAATGCTTTTGATTTTCGGACTTGGTTTTGTTTTTCCGGCAATTAATCCTTACGTTGTAATTAAGTGGATTATTATAGTCGCAGGAATAGTATTTGCCTTCTCGATTATTAAATATATTGTTTATATGGTTATGAAGTTCCGAATGAAGAGAATGATGAGAGGTGAATGGAAAGCAAAAAAGGCTTCTAAGAAATAACTGATGACCAGGGAGCAAGCACTTAAACTTCTGCACTCAAAAATGCAGTCGCAGAATTTGCGTAAGCATTGTTACGCTGTTGCGGCTGTGATGCGATCACTTGCCGTATATTTTGCGAGTAAGGATAAATCCGCCGACGCTAAAGCTGTGGCGGACAAGTGGGAAGTCGTCGGACTTCTTCATGACGGAGATTACGAGGAAACAAAAGCTACTCCCGAAAAACATACGATATTAATGGCGGAGTGGCTTAAAGAAAAAGGAGAGACCGATAAAGAAATTTTAGATGCAATCTTATCCCACAACTTTTCCCATACAGGACAAAATCCGCCCAAAAATAATTTGGAATGGTCTCTCTTTTGTTGCGATGAGCTGACGGGGCTAATCGTTGCGGTAACTTTAGTCCGTCCCGAAAAGAAATTGGCATCAGTTACGGTTGAAAATATTTTAAGTAAATGGGATTCAAAAAGTTTTGCGGCGGGAGTAAAAAGAGAACAGATTGAAATGTGTGAGGAAAAATTGGGGATTAAACTTAACAACTTCATTGCAATTGCCCTGAAAGCAATGCAGAATATCTCCAAAGATTTAGGATTATAACAATTTTCAAGAATTTTCTGTATTCAATTTAGAATTGACTTGAATATTGATATGTCATTTAATAAATGTCATGACGGAAAGAATAGTAATCGGCTCGAAAAATATCGGTAAAGTTAACGAATGGAGATCCTTTTTCCAAGAATTTGGAATTGGGACGGATGACCTTTTTAGATTCAGCCATATTCCCGAACCCGAAGAGACCGGAGAAACCTTTGTAGATAATGCGAGAATTAAAGCTTCGTGGTATGCAAAGTACACAAATCAGTTTGTTTTTGCTGATGACGGGGGTTACGAGATAGATTATCTTGGCGGCTGGCCGGGGACAAAAAGCAGAAGAATTTTGCCAGGCGGGAAAGAAGGAACAGATCAGGATTTAATTGAGATAGTTTTAGAAAAAATGAAAGGAGTTCCATTGGAAAAAAGGACAGTTAAATTGACTTCAGCAGCGGCTCTTTCCGACCCCGGAGGAAAAATAATTTTTGAAGACATTGCGCACTCGCCGGGTGTAATTGCCGAAGTCCCGGGGCCGGTATTAATTCCGGGATACCCGTTTAGGACAATACACTTCCTTCCCGAGCTGGGAAAAACATATGCCGAGCTGACAGAAGAAGAATTAAAATCGCACAGCCACAAAAGACCTGTGGCAGAGAGATTGGCAAAGTTTTTGAGGGAGTCTAATTCTTAGAGACCCACATTTTTGAAGTTATTTTCTCCCATCTCTTTTGAAATGTTTTTTGCACTGTTCGGCAATTCTTAGAAGTTCTGCCGGTTTTGATCCGTTTGTTCTGGGGATTTCTGGAAGCGGATTTAAGGGAAGCTTATTAATTAGTTGTTGGAAAAGGGTTAAAGGGTTGGGTTCTCGCTCCATGCTGTATCAATTAAAGGATAGCGAGAAAAAAGAAGATTTCAACAGGTAATTTGAGTATTATTTTCTGAAATACTTTTTACCGCTTAATTTTTCCGGCAAGTAGCTTTGGGTGTCGTATTTTTCGTAACCCTCTCCATAGCCGACCTCTTTCATTAATTTTGTAACCGGATTTCTAATCTTAAGAGGAACAGGAAGATTGCCGTATTGATTTACGTCGGCAAGAGCTTCCATATAAGCGGTATAAGCCGAGCGGTCTTTTTTGGCGGTAGCTAGATATACCACTCCCGCTGCCAAGTTTTCCTGACACTCCGGAAAACCGATTTCGTCACACGCTTGGAATACCGCATTGGCAACAACGAGAGCCGTTGGGGAGGCCACATCCTCCGAAGCAAAAACAACCATCCGTCTGGCAATATAAAGCGGGTCCTGTCCTGCCGCGACCATCCGGGCCAGGTAGTAAAGCGCTGCATCCACATCACTTGCCCGCATAGATTTAATAAATGCCGAAATTACGTTATAGAAATCTTCCCCGCGTTTATCAAAAGTGTATTGTCTTCTTTGGAGTGCAGTTTCCAGGTCCGGAATTTTTATTGTCGGAGTATTAACAAGACTTGCCGCGATTTCCAAAACATTGAGCATTACCCGCGCGTCTCCGTCTGCGGCTTCCAGCAAGAATTTTTCCGATTCTTTATTCAATTTTTTCTTTACGTGTTTTAATGCTTTATCCAAAATTTTAAACAGATCCTTTTCACTCAATTGATTAAGAACGAGAACCCGTGTACGCGAGAGAAGCGGACTGATTACTTCGAAAGAAGGATTTTCGGTAGTGGCGCCGATCAAAATTATGTCGCCATGTTCTACGTGCGGAAGAAGCTTGTCCTGCTGGGCCTTGTTAAATCTGTGAATTTCGTCAAGAAAAACAATCGGGGAATTAAGCAGTTTCAATTGTTTCTTATCTTGTATCAAAGCCTCGATGTCCTTTACTTTGGTATTAACTGCGGAGAATTCAAAAAACTCCCGTTTTAGTGTATTGGCTATTATTCTTGCCAGAGTAGTTTTTCCGGATCCCGGTGGCCCCCAAAAAATTAAAGACGGAAAAAAATCTTTTGTTTTAAGAAGTTTTCTTATAATTCCGCCTGTTCCGACCAAATCTTCCTGGCCGACAAAGTCCTTAAGCGTTTTCGGTCTAAGAAGTTCCGGGAGTGGTATATTTGTCATAGCTGTATTATAACCTAATAAAACCCAAATAAAACCCCTGCCCGCAATGTTTCGCATAGCGATGCAGGCGGACGAAACAAGTGTGCGCCCCAGCTTACGCTATAATTAATTATGCTTGGGACAAAAGTTTTGGAAGAAAGGGAATCGAAGTGTAATGGGCACCTGAAGGTGTTACGAAGTTTGGGATTTGGAACTTATATTCAAGCCGAAGGACTTACACAGTCGGGCGGGATTGTCAACGTAATCTGGAAACCGACTCTTAAAAAAGTTAAAAGTGAAAAGTTGACAGTCAAAAGTTGTTTAATACTGGGCTTGGGTGGAGGAACTGCTGCGAAATATGTAAGACTGCTTTGGCCGGAAGCAGAAATTATGGGGGTCGATATCGATCCTGTCATGATTGAACTCGGGAAAAAGTATTTAGGACTGGATAAAATAAACGTCGGCATAGAAGTTCAAGATGCCTATGATTTTGATGAAAAGGCCGATTTAATAATTATTGATCTCTACAATGGTGACAAGTTTCCCAAAAAGTTTGGGAATGAAGAATTTCTGAATAAGGTGAAGACATCTCTTAGGCAGCAGGGAGTTGCGGTATTCAATCGAACTTATTATGGTGATAAACGTCCGGAAGCGGTCAAGTTCGGGAATAAATTGCAGAAGATATTTTCCAAAGTAGAATGGTTTTATCCTGAAGCCAATTTATTGTTCTTATGCCGATCATAATTTTTCAATTAATATCGGGGGAGTTTGGCTTCAAGTGCAAAATACAAATCCACACTAGGCGCCAAACTACGCTGTGTTTAGCAGCGTAGTTTTATTCTGATACAATAGATAACGATGCTTAATATATTTTCCAGATTCCTGGATCTTAATGCCAGGGAAATCGACAGACTTAAAAAAATTGTTGCCAAAGTAAACTCTTTTGAACCCGAAGTTAAAAAACTTAAGGATAAGGATTTTGTCAAAAAGACCGAGGAGTTTAAAAGCCGTTTAGCAAAGGGTGAAACTTTGGACCAGCTTCTTCCCGAGGCTTATGCGGTTGTAAGGGAGGTTTCATATCGCCTCTTGGGAATGCGCCACTATGATGTCCAGCTTATGGCTGCAATTGCTCTTTTTGAAGGCAAGGTTGCGGAACAAAAAACGGGTGAAGGAAAAACACTTTCTGCCGTTCCCGCACTTTATCTTCATGCCTTAACCGGGCGGGGGGCACATCTTGTTACTGTTAACGATTATCTGGCCAGGAGAGACGCCGGTTGGAACGCCCCCGTATTTCATCTATTGGGAATGACAGTCGGCTCAATTATTCAGGAAACGAAGTCTTTTACATATGACCCCGACTTTACCGATTCGAGTCACGGTGATGAAAGACTGGCTCATCTTAAACCAGCCGAAAGAAAACTTGCCTATCAAAGCGATATTTTATACGGAACAAATAATGAATTCGGTTTTGATTACCTTAGGGACAACATGGTCAGTTCTCTCCCCGAAATGGTGCAGCGCGGACACTATTTTGCGATTGTTGACGAGGTTGATTCTATTTTAATCGACGAGGCCCGTACCCCCTTAATTATTTCAGCACCGGATACCGAACCCACACAGAAATATTATACGTTTGCCTCAATGGTGGATAAACTAAACCCCGATACCGACTACACAATTGATGAAAAATCCAAAAGTGCATCCCTTACGGAGACAGGAATTACTCGAGTAGAAAAGATACTCGGAGTAGATAACCTTTATGAGAAAGATTTTGAATCAATTCACCACATTGAAAATGCTCTCAGAGCAAAAACTCTCTACCTCCGGGATAAAGATTATGTTGTTAAAGATAATCAGGTAACAATAGTTGATGAGTTTACAGGACGTCTGATGGTCGGAAGGCGTTGGAGCGACGGACTTCATCAGGCAGTTGAGGCAAAAGAAGGGGTAACTATCCAGCAGGAAAGTAAAACACTGGCGACAATTTCCTTCCAGAATTACTTCAGAATGTATGAACACTTAAGCGGAATGACGGGTACAGCCGCAACCGAGGCGGAAGAATTTCGAAAGATTTACAAATTGGAGGTAGTTGTGGTGCCGACCAATCAGCCAATGATCAGAAAAGACCAGCAAGATGTGATTTATAAAACTCTTCGCGGCAAATACGGAGCCATAGTCGAAGAAATTTCGGAGTGTTATAAAAAAGGCCAGCCTGTTCTGGTCGGAACTACATCGATTGAGAAAAACGAAATAATATCCGAATATCTTAAGCACAAAAAAGTTCCCCATAATGTTTTAAATGCTAAAAATCACGAAAGGGAAGCAGAAATTATTGCTGAGGCCGGAAAAATCGGCGGAGTTACAGTTGCCACAAATATGGCAGGCCGCGGTGTTGATATAGTTCTCGGCGGAGCCCAACCGGACAGGAAAGCGGGAATATCCAATGACGAATTTACAAAATCCAAAGAATATAAAAAATGGGAAGAAGCTCATCAAAAAGTTGTCAAGGCCGGAGGTCTTCATGTAATAGGAACCGAACGGCATGAGGCCAGACGTGTTGATAATCAACTCAGAGGCCGCTCAGGGCGTCAGGGAGATCCGGGTTCTTCCAGATTTTATCTGTCGATGGAAGACGACCTCATGAGAATTTTCGGAGGAGAACAAATCTCAGGAATCATGGGTCGTCTAAATCTTCCCGAAAACCAGCCGATTGAAAATGCGTTGATAGGCCGAGCTATTGAGCAAGCACAGGTAAAAGTTGAAGGCTTCCATTTTGATATCCGTAAACGTCTTGTAGAGTTTGATGACGTTGCCAATCAGCAAAGGGATATTATTTATAAACTCCGCCGGAGAATTTTGGACTCTACCGATGTTAAAAAAGAGGTTCAGGAAAAACTCATTCACCAAATTGAAAAAAACATTCTTATGGGCAAATCCGTGGTTGATGAAAAATTTGATTATGAAAGGTTGGGTATCGGACTTGCCGAAATAATTCCTTTCGATGATGCTTCGCTCAAGAGAATCGCTTCACAAACCTCGGCCTTTAAATCTCAGGACGAAATTCAGAATTTCCTGGAATCGGTCCTAAAGGACGTTTATGAAAAAAGAGAAAAAGATCTGGGACCATCTGTTATGCGTGAGGTTGAAAAATATGCCTATCTGGGATCTATCGATCATCTTTGGATGGATCACATTGACCACATCGATGACCTTCGTGAAGGTGTAACCCTGAGAGCTTATGGGCAGCGTGATCCTTTGGTCGAGTTTAAAAATGAAGCATACAATTTATTTGAGCGTTTAGTTGACCGAGTCGACGAAGAACTTTCCCATAGGATTTTTAGAATCGGGGTAGCCATGCCACAGCCCGAAATTCCACTTAACCTTGCCCGCGAAAATATTGACAGGTCTGATACAACAGGTCTTTCCGGGAATGCCGAAGAGACGGCCAAATCAGGCCAAAAAGCTTTTCCGTCGGGCGACGGGTCCCAAACGCCGGGCCGTAAGCTGGGCCGCAACGATCCATGCTGGTGCGGAAGCGGCAAAAAGTGGAAGAAGTGCCACTATCCACAGCTTGGATAAATAAAATGAAACAACTTTTTTTAACTTCGAGTGCAGATATGGTTTTGGAGGATGTTGTAAAACATTTACATCAAAAGCCAAACTTTTATAAATTGGCTTTTATTACCACGGCTTCCGAGGTTGAAGACGGGGAACACTGGTGGGTAACAGCCGATAAAGAGAAACTTATTAAATTGGGTTTTGATGTCGATGAATTCTCAATTACCGGGATGGATACTTCCCAATTGGAAGAAAAAATGAAAGGCAAAAACGGTATTTTTGTTTGCGGAGGAAACACCTTTTATCTTTTGGATCAAACAGTAAAAACAGGTTTTGATAAAATTCTTAAGAAAAAAATTGCAGATGGCTGTTTATATATTGGTTCAAGTGCGGGTTCAATGATTGTTGGTAAAAGAATTGATTTAGTTTCTAAAATTGACGATAGATCCAAAGCACCCGATTTAAAATCCGACGGATTAGAAATTGTCGATTTTGCCATTTTGCCTCATTGGGGAAGTTCGGATTTTAAAGTAGAATACGGAAAGAGTTTTGATACAATCTATGTTGAGGACGTTGAAGTTATTCTTTTAAATAATAAACAATACTTGTATATCGACGGAGATACCTGTCGGTTAGAGAAAATATAAGAGTTACCCTTATATGCTTTTGAAATAAATCTGATATAATTTCCCAATGAATAAAAAATATTTATTCGCAACAATTTTCCTTGTAGTGCTTCTTATCATCGGAGGAATTGCTCTCTTCTCTTCAAAAGGATCATCGAATAATCAGCCATTGGCAACACAGCCTCCAACCGCTACAATCGAAAGTACTACGGAGCCAACTGCAACAGCTTCCGCAAAACCCATGGTACAAGAAAATAAATTGATTATTCTAGACGAAACAGTCGGCACGGGTGCAACTGCCGCCGCCGGTAAGAAAGTAACTGTTAATTATATTGGGACTTTGGCTGACAGAACAAAATTTGATAGTTCCTATGACCACGGGACGCCGTTTAGTTTCAATCTCGGAGCCGGAGAAGTCATTCAGGGTTGGGATCAGGGAGTAGCCGGTATGAAAGTTGGGGGAAAAAGGAAACTTACAATTCCTTCGTCTTTGGGATACGGGGATCAGGGAATTCCGGGGGTAATTCCAGGGGGTGCAACATTAATTTTTGAAGTAGAACTTCTGGCGGTTGAGTGATGTTCAAGATTAAATTATCTAAAAAGCACTTTGGGCTTCTGATATTAATTCTTTCCCTGGGTTTTGGAGTTTTGGCATACTTTATAGGAAACCGGGCTACAAATCTCCAAAATCTTGGTTATTTTGGTCTTTTTATTATTAACCTGATTGGTTCTGCGACAATTATTTTACCCGTCCCCGCGCTTGTTACAACAATTGCTGCGGGGGCTTTTCTTAATCCGCTTTTGGCCGGGACAGTCTCGGCTGCGGGATCCACAATTGGCGAACTTACCGGATATTACACGGGGGTCGGGGGCGGAGAGTTGGTCGAGAATAATAAAAATATCGACAAAGTTAGGAAATGGATGGACAAATATGGGCTTTGGGTAGTTTTTATTTTAGCCGTTATTCCTAATCCTTTTTTTGATCTGGCGGGAATCGTTTCGGGTGCCTCGGGAATTTCCATCCGCAAGTACTTAATTGCAGTGTTTAGCGGAAAACTTATTAAATTTGTAATTCTGGCCTATGTCGGATTTGGTATCCTAAAAATTTTCCATATATGACGCAAAAATTTTTTAAGTCACACGGACAAAGCATCCCGCTTCCTGTTTTTTTCCCTGATGCCACACGGGCGGTTGTACGTTCTCTCGATACTTCGGACATTGAGGCAACTAGAACCACCGGAGTTTTGGTGAATACGTTTCATCTTTGGCAGGAAATTGGAGATGAACTCATGGAGAGATTTGGAGGAATAGGAAATTTTATGGATTGGCACGGCGGAATAATTTCCGATTCTGGGGGTTTTCAGGTAATGTCCGTGATTAAGTCCGGTGCAATGAAAGGAAAAATAACCGACCAGGGTATTATCCTTTATCCCTCTAAGAATCATAAGGTTATTCTGACTCCGGAAAAATCTGTTGAATTTCAAATGAGTCTTAAGCCGGATATGGTTGTTGTGCTTGACGATTTTACCGACCCAAAAGCCGGGAAGACGGAGGCAAGACAGTCCGTTGAGCGGACGATCACATGGGCAAGGCGGAGCAAAGAGGAATTTTTAAGAATATGTAAAAAGAAAAAACTTGCAAAGAGAGACAGCCCCTATATTTTGGGTGTGGTTCAGGGCGGTCGTTTCCAGGATCTAAGAAAATATTGCGCGGCAGAGCTTGCCAAGATCGGTTTTGACGGATTCGGTTACGGCGGCTGGCCTATGACCGGTGAGGGGAAATTTGACTTTGATTCGGCAAAAACTATTGCCGCCTGTGCACCTAAAAATTATTTTCTTTATGGGCTTGGAATAGGGAAGCCTGATGATATTGTTGCTTGTGCACGACTTGGATACAACATTTTTGATTGTGTCCTTCCTACCCGCGACGCGCGGCACGGCAGGCTTTATGTCTATAACGCCATCTCTATCGATAACATTGATATAGATGAATCGAATTTTTATTCATTTTACAACCCCGAAGGAGTAAAACATTTGTCGGACGATTCTCCCGTAAGCTCAGCCTGCGACTGCCTCCTTTGTAAAAAGTACTCAAAAGCATACCTCGCACACCTATTTCGTATCGGAGATTTTACTGCGGGACGCCTGGCGACTATTCACAATTTACGTTTTTACTCAATTCTTATGAATAAGATTCGATCAGATATGGAGAAACTTCGGGATGCTCTTGACAGCAAGTAACTGATCCGTTTATACTGCGGCACCTATATGGAAGAAAGTCAAAATACGGAAAGTCAAAAACAAGAAGCACCTCAGGAATCCACTCCCGCTACCCAGAGCGGGGTTTCCTTTCCCACAGTTGGCGGACCCAAGAAATCGGGCGGGGCAAAAACACTTCTGATCGTCGGAGTTTTAATTTTAGTCGGAATTCTGGGTTTTGTTATTTATAAAAGTGCCAGCAATAAAAATCAGGAGACATTGAATGAACCGACTCCTTTTGAGAATCTGAACGCCCCCACTCAGAACTCAACTGTTTCTACACCGGCACCAAGTACCGCTCCCGTGACGGTTGATAAAACAAAGGTAAAAATTCAGGTGCAAAACGGAACAGGTATAAACGGTGAAGCAGCCTACCTTCAGACTCAGCTAAAAGATTTGGGTTACACAAATATTGCTGTAGGCAATTCTACGCAACAGAATTTAACCGCCACTCAAGTCAGTTTTGCCGGTACCCTTTCAGGTTCTGTTGTGACGGAAATTACAGCTAAACTTAACTCTCTTTATCAAAGTGTTACAACAACCACTTCTGCATCTACCACGTATGATATTGTAATCACAACAGGATTAAGAAAAGGTGCAACCGCTAAGCCTTCCGCGACACCCACCCCAACTCTAACTCCTGCCCCAACAGGAACTCCGCAATAATTCTTCCCTGTGCTATGATAAATTATCATGGGCAACATCTTTCGGATGCTTTTCGGAAAGTTTGATATTAATATAGGGAATCTTTCGTTTTCGGTAGCTTACGCGCAGGCGGCGTTGATAGTTTTTTTAGTTTTTATCCTCATTTTACTTATGGCCCAATTCCGTCGGCATTTTGTAGACTGGTCGGTTAAAGGTGCCGTTTTCGGAATCTTCTTCGGATTTTTACTGGCACTTATTCTCGAAGGATTTTTGATAATCGGGGGCAGAACTGCGTTGACAAGTGTTCTTGGTTGGAAAAATGCCCCGGCCCCGATTTCACTAGCCCTTGATGCGGGAAGAAATAAGCTAATTCAGGTTTTGGGAATAAAGGACCAGGTTCCCCCGTCACTTGCCAGGGAAAATGCCACCGTGGCCGGAGCGGTCGAACTCCTTCAAAGCCTAAACCCTACCGATATCAAAAAAGTTAAAACAATCTTCTGCCAGCCGTAGTTTTTCAAGTTCACCAAACTTGGGTTATACTTCTAGGTATGCAGGATCTCAAACAAAAAATTGATGAACAATCGGCGCGGCTCGATAAACTTATCGGGGTGATTAAACTTGGTGATAAAAAGAAAAAAATAGAAGACCTTGAGGCTAAAGCTGCCGAACCGAATCTTTGGAGTGACCCAACTAATGCCAGAGCCGTTAACCAGGAGCTTTCGGATCTTAAGAAGGAAGTAGGGGAAATAACCGAGCTTTCGGAGACGATGGAAATTCTAAAAGAGGTGCAGGATGAGGCTGAGGTAAGGAAAGCCGAAAAGACACTCTCACGCTTGGAGCTAATATCCTATCTTTCCGGTGAATACGATGCTAAAAATGCCCTAGTTTCGGTACACGCGGGTCAGGGAGGCACGGAAGCTATGGATTGGTCTAACATGCTGTATCGTATGTACCTACGCTTCTGTGAGCGTAAGGGGTGGCCTACGGAGACACTGGATTATACAGCGGGGGAAGAGGCCGGGGTGAAGAGCATTACCTTCAAGGTTACGGGGCATTATGCCTACGGCTACCTCAAGGGTGAGGCCGGTACACACAGACTTGTCAGGCAATCTCCGTTTAATGCGGATAAGCTCAGACAAACCTCTTTTGCTTTGGTTGAAGTTATACCGGAACTTGCGGACGTTGATCTTAAAGACGTTAAAATTAAAGATGAAGACCTTGATTGGCAGTTTATCCACGCCGGAGGGCACGGTGGTCAAAATGTAAACAAGGTTGCTACGGCAGTACGGCTTACTCATGTCCCAACGGGTATAGTTATTACCGCTTCTACGGAGCGTTTTCAGGAACAAAACAGGAAAATCGCTCTGGAGCTACTTCGCGGTAAACTTTGGCTGATGCAGCAGGAAGTCGCAAAGGGGGTAAAAAAAGAGCTTAAGGGGGACTACCGTCCGGCCTCATGGGGAACCCAGATCAGGAGCTATGTTCTTCACCCTTACAAAATGGTTAAAGATCTTCGCACCGATATTGAAACCGGAAATACAGAAGCTGTGCTTGACGGGGAAATTGACGAGTTTGTTGACGCGGAACTCAAGCTTTAGTTACCTGATTTGCGTTTTTGCTTTTTTTAGTGTTATATTGTGGTAGGAATATGGAACCTCAGAATACGGTCGTTAGTGCTTTTCCAAAAGGCGGAATTAAAAAAGTTTGGCCATATCTGGTTGGAGCCTTTTTGGTGATCTTAGTGGGTGTTGGAACCGCCTGGATAATCTCCGGACGTATGACGAAAGGAACTTCAACGGCTGCGCCGGGAACTAAAGCGACCTCAAATGAAGCAGGTGCACTGGACCCTAAAGTTACATATGACACCGCGACGGGGGTTATACAAACGGGCGGGCTTAACGGAGAGGGGACTTTTCATCTGGTTCGTGACGGGGGAGCCTCCAAGTATGTTTATTTGACCTCGAGCGTGGTAGATCTGACTAATTTTATTGACAGAAAGGTACAAATCTGGGGTCAAACCCTAGCTTCAAAAAAGGTTGGCTGGCTGATGGACGTAGCCAAAGTTCAAGTGACACCATAACGGTTTAACACTGGCTTTCTTTGTTTTCACTTGCTACTCTGTTACTGTCTCAAAACACATGCCAAAGGAAGAAACCGGAATAGTTCATTTTGAAGGTGTCACCAAAAGATTTGGTTCTCTGATTGCTTTGAGCGATGTTACTTTTGATGTAAAAAATGGCGAATTTATATTTATTACCGGTCCTTCCGGTGCCGGAAAAACCACGATTTTGAAATTGATACTGGGGGAGGTTACTGCCGATACAGGAGAAGTAACGGTTGACGGATTTAACATTTCAAAGGTGGATAGCAAGGATCTGCCCCGATACCGCCAAAAAATCGGAACAGTTTTTCAGGACTTCAAAGTTCTCCCTGAACGCACAGTTGCCGAAAATGTAGCGGTTGCTCTCGCCGTAATAGGGCTTCCGGAAGCTGAGTGGGACGTAAGAGTGGAACATGTATTAAAGCTTGCAGGACTTTCCAGGCAGACAAATCTTTTCCCGTCGCAATTGTCCGGAGGCGAACTCCAAAGAGTTTCTCTGGCCAGGGCTTTGGCAGTTAATCCTAAAATTCTTTTGGCGGATGAGCCTACCGGAAATCTTGATTGGGAAACTTCAGACAATCTCATGGACCTATTTGAAAAAATAAATAAGGAGGGCAAAACCATTATTATGGCAACTCATAATCTGGAAATCGTCAAGAAATATAAAAAAAGAGTTATAAATATTGTCGGTGGTACAATTAAAAGTAAATGAACATTCATTTTAAAACTGCCTGGGATTACATCAGGCGTTCTCCGTTTCAGGCGATTGCCGCCTCTTTTGTTCTTACGCTTACATTTTTTGTTATAACCATAGTGTCGGTTTTGGTCTATTCTTCGTCACAACTGATTACTTATTTTGAGACCAGACCTCAGGTAATTGCATTTTTAAAGTCCGACGCGACGGATACCGATATTGCCAATTTACAGCACAATCTTTCCGCGGATACGCATATAAAAGACATTAAATACGTGAGTAAAGAGGAAGCCCTGTCGATTTATAAAAAAGCGACAAGCGATAACCCCCTTCTGGGGCAACTCGTGAGCCCGTCAATTTTTCCGGCATCGCTTGAGTTTTCGGTAACTGATCTGTCTTTTGCCCAAAGTATTATCGATAAAGTCAAAGGTGAAACTATTGTTGATTCGGTCGGTTTTACGGCGGCTCTCGGTGGCGAGACCAGCTTAAACGATGTTGTTGCGAGGTTAAAAACTATTACTACTTACGTAAGAATAGGTGGAATTGTGTTTGTGGGTCTCCTGGTCGCAACATCCCTGGTTGTTCTTCTTGTAATAACCAGCATGCGGGTAGTCGGTAGGAGAGAGGAAGTGGAAATTCTTAATTTAATCGGAGCAACCAAAGGATTTATCAGAAGCCCGATAATCATCGAAGCTTTTATGTATACGCTTTTTGGTGTGATATTAGGATGGGCAATTTCGTTTATTGCGGTTTTATACCTGGCTCCTACGGTTGTTGCCTATTTTGGAGAAATTCCGATCCTGCCCCGGGACGCGCTGGGAATTTTTGAGCTGTTTGGAATAATATTCACTATTGAAATTGCTACCGGTGCGATACTTGCCCTTTCAGGGAGTTTGATCGCAATCTCGAGAGTTAAAAAAGCGAGATGAAAATAAATGGAAAGAAATGTTTACTTTTCATAATCCTCTTAACCGGAATTTATTTTCTGCTGATAACACACGGGAGAATTCTTGCCGTATCTTGTACGGATAGCTGTAATGATAGCGCAAGCTGTCAGCAGGTTGCGGATGAATGCAGTAAACAAATAACCGTTCTTCAAAAGCAAGCAGGGACTCTTTCAAATCAAATTGCCCAGTTTAATGCCCAAATAAAATTAACCACTCTCAAGATTTCCCAGACTCAAGATCAAATTGCACTTTTGGGTGGAAGAATCGTCCAACTTGGAGATTCACTAACTTCCTTGACCGCCGCTTTTTCATCAAGAGCTGTCGAAACCTACAAACTTTCAAGATTTGAGAATAATTTTACTTTTATTCTTTCCGCAACTGATCTGACGGACGCGGTTTCCAGGCTTCATTATCTTCAAAAAATCCAAGAGGAAGACAGGAGCCTGCTAGATAAATTACAAACCGCGCAAACGAGCTATCAGGGTCAAAAAGCAGATCAGGAAACTTTGCAAAAACAGCTGCAAACACAGCAGACAAATTTAAATACTCAAAAAGTGGCTAAAAATAATCTTCTTATCGCCACAAAAAACGATGAGGTTAAATACCAGTCGTTATTGGCTCAGGCTATTGCCCAGAGAAACTCATTTCTCTCTTTCGTTAACTCTCAGGGCGGCGCTTCGATTTTGCAAAATCAAACGGTTCAACAGGGTTCCTGGGGATATTACTATAACCAAAGAGACGGGGAGTGGGGAAATGGTTACCTGGGTTCAAGTCATCTGACCATGGCGGACTATGGTTGTTTGGTCACTTCCGTGGCAATGATGGCAACCCACGCGGGGAAAAATCTTAAGCCCGTCGATATTGCCAATACTCCAAGCGCTTTTTTTAGTCCGAATTCCGATACAGCTCTTTTATATTGGCAATTTAGTGTGAATGGCATAAATGTAAACTTAAATTCCGTATCTACCTCGGAGCTTGACCAGAAGTTATCAATAGGTCCCGTGATAGTCGGTCTTTACTCGGGCCCTGATCACTATATAGTCCTGAAAAGCGGCAGCGGTGGTAATTATGTGATGAATGACCCCTTCTTGGAGAATGGGGGAGACAAAAATTTTGGGGACAAGTATTCCGTTAATAATATCAAAATGGTTTTTACCGCAAGCTTCAATTAATAAGAAAAGGGAAAGATATTAACGGAATAATTTTATAGTTTCTATATTTCTAATCTTTATATTTATGATATGATGTATATGTTAAATCTGTATTACTTCGATGAATCGAATCGTTGGGGAAAATATTACGGCAGTAATATTTGGATTGATAATGTTCTTGTTTACTACCCGAACCGTCCGTGCCCAGGTTGTAATAAATGAATTTAGCTCCAATAGTAATCCCGAGTGGGTGGAACTTTATAATGTCGGACCAACTGACATTAATTTAACGGGATGGAAACTTGTAGATGAAGCAAATCATATAGAAAACTTATCGGGAGTAATTCCGGGAAACGGATTCTTTGTATTTGAAAGACTTCAGGGGTGGCTAAATAATTCCGGCGGAGATGCCATTAATTTAAAAGATGCTTCGGATGATCTTATAAATTCAGTGATCTATGGTCATAGCGGTGACGCTGTCGGCACACCGGATGCGGATAAAAGTACGGGAAGAATTCCTGGCGCCTCAGACGTTTGGCAGATGAATTTAACATGGACAATAGGCTCCGGTAATTTTAAACCTACCCCGACTCCTTCTCCCAATCCGACGCAAACACCGTCCAAGGCAATATACAAAATTAATAAACCCGAAGATGGTGCAGGTTCGGAGTTAACCAGTGTTCAAATTTATGTCGACGGGCATTATATTCACCACGAGGATGATGAAATCTTGGAATTTTATCCGGGGAATGAATGCTATTTGGGGATAAGTTGTGACTTCGGCATACACATTATCAGTCTAAGAAAAGATAATTATACAAGTTGGGAAGATACGAGGGATCTTCTGAACGGGATGAATATGGAAGTGAACCCGGTTTTAAATAAACAGGTTACTATTTCCCCGACTCCCTCTCCTAGTCCGATTCCACCCAAAACTCCCGCTCCAACCCCAACCCGGTCGACGACCCCTGTTGCTACCCAAACCCCAAGCTCAACCCCAATTAATATAACGGAGTCCACCGTTTTAGGTGAGGGTGTGACTGTTTCAAGTCCGCAGGCACCAGAGCCTGCCCAAAATCTGACCGAAAATCCAAAGGTAAAATTTCCGTTGGCAGCCGTCGGGTTGGTCATTTTAGGCACGGGACTGATAGGTTTTTCGGTTTTCAGTATTATTAAGAGTGCCAAAAAAAGCTATAATACTGAGAGTGAAGGTAAAAATAATCAAATCTCTTAACCTGTGGCTTCCGGTGCTTTTGTGGGCCGGTCTTATATATAAATTTTCCTCAGGGACAATTCCGATTGCCTCACAAATTTATTGGCAGGACTTTGCAGTTAAAAAAATAGGACACTTTCTTCTTTTTGGGGCACTTGCGGTTCTGATTTACCGTGCATTAGTCGGACAGGGACTCAGCCGCCAAAAAGCTGGAATATGGGCGGTAATTTCGGCATTCTTCTATGGAGCAACCGACGAATTTCATCAAATGTTTACCCAAGGCAGGGAAGCCAGGGTAAGGGACGTTTTTATAGACGGAATTGGAGCGGGAGTGGTTATTTACTTAATTTACAGATTTTTACCCAGGCTTCCCAAAAAGTTTCAGACTTTTTTGCTACAATTCGGAATAACTTAAGCGAAGCTTATCAAATTAAAAATTAGATAAATGAAAAAGATTTTGGTTACGGGAGGAGCAGGTTATATAGGCAGCTTCATGGTCCGTGAACTCCGGTCTAAAGGATTTGACCCGGTAATTTTAGATAATCTTTCTCAAGGGCACGACATGGCCGTTACCGGTTTTAGACTTGAAGTGATGGATTTGGTTACAGAAAAAGAAAAGTTGGACGCATTCCTTGCCTCGGAGAGGTTTGACGGGGTCATACATATGGCCAGTTTTATTCAAATGGGTGAATCATATACCAACCCGGCCAAATATTACCGGAATAATGTTTTCGGATTTATGAACTTACTGGATTCAATGAAAAAATCTGGTACAAATAATATTATTATTTCCAGTACAGCCGGGGTGTATGGAAATCCGGTTAAACTTCCGATTGTAGAGAGTGATCCGAAAAATCCTCTTAACCCTTACGGTGAAACTAAATACATAATGGAAAGAATGCTCGAGGATTACGACGCGGCTTACGGAATAAAGTTTATGGGGATCAGATATTTTAATGCGGCGGGTGCGGCACTTGATGGAACTATTGGTGAAGATCATCCTGAAGAAAGCCATTTAATTCCCAATATTGTTAAGAAAGCTCTCAAGGGTGAAGAAATTGAAATTTTCGGCAATGATTATAAAACGCCGGACGGAACCAATATCAGGGACTATATTCATGTTTTGGATTTGGTGGAAACGCATTCGATTGCGATGCAGAAACTGCTTGGTAAGGCAGAGAGTAATTTCTATAACGTCGGAATGGGTAAAGGGTTTTCGAATAAGGAAGTAATAGAAATGGTAAGGCAGGTTACGGGGATGAACCTCAAAATTAAATATAGTGGGCGGCGTGCGGGGGATGCAGACGCACTTTATGCTTCAATTGAAAGCATTAAAAAAGACTTTGGATGGCAGCCGAAATACGGGTTAAAAGAAATTGTTGACACTGCCTATCTCTGGCACAAAAATCACCCCAACGGATATGCTAATATGAATTAATGCAGTTTTTTGAAACCTTAAGACATTTATTTATTCCACACGAAAGTAACAACCAAAAGGCGAAGCTTTTGCATTCAAGCAGTCTACTCCTTATTATCATTGGTCTTGTCACTTTTCAGTTAGCGTTGGGGGTTGTGCACAAAGCTTTTCCTAAGGTTTTAGGATATGCGGCGAATATCTCACCTACCGAAGTAATAAGATTAACCAATGTTCAGAGAGCGGCAAACGGACTTAGCGCACTGACAGAAAATTCATCACTGGATGCAGCCGCACTTGCCAAGGGGAACGATATGCTTGCAAAAGGTTATTGGGCTCATTTTGCACCCGACGGAACTTCTCCATGGAGTTTTTTTCTTAGCTTTGGATATAAATATAAATATGCGGGGGAGAATTTGGCCAGAGATTTTCCGGATGCTTCCTCTGCCATGAATGCTTGGATGAATTCCCCGTCACATAAAGAAAATATTTTAAATCCTAATTACCGTGAGATTGGAATTGGAGTAGTTGAGGGAAACCTTGCAGGGGCCGATACGACCGTGATAGTTCAGTTTTTTGGGGCACCCCTTGCCGGTGAGCCTTCTATTCCTGTAGCTCAGGCAAAAGAAGTTCCGCCCTCAACTGTTAAACCTGCAATTATAAAACCGACCTCGGCTCCTATTCCGACACCATCACCAACACCGACTCCTACACCCGCTGAAGCAGTTGCCTACAAACAAAGTACACCTGCATCCTCGGTTACCTTTGTGTCGCCATTCAGGTCGACCAAAAACATCTCGCTTTTGGTGACGGGAATATTGATTCTGGTTTTATCGATTGACCTTATCGTTGTCCGAAGACGCAGAATTGCAAGAATTGGCGGAAGAACCCTGGCACATCTGGCATATTTCGGTATGATTTTAGCTGTAATATTAATATTAAGGGCGGGCCAAATTATATGAAATCTTTTACCAAACACCTGTCTCATTACATGGTTCTTTTTGGAATACTCCTGGCGGCTTTTGCCGGATTGATTCTTTTTTCTTACGACAAAAATTTTCAAGTAGCGATAGCCCTGGCTCTCTTACTATCCTATGTTGCCTGGGGAGTTACCCACCACTACCTTCATAGAGACCTGCACATAGAAACCGTTATAGAATATCTTGTTGTGGCAACATTGGGATTTGTGTTGATTTTTTCAATGATCGTTCGTACATGATATACTTCAATCATGCCTAATATTCAGAAAGTTAGGAAAGCGGTGATCCCGGCAGCGGGCTTCGGCACGCGTTTTCTTCCCCAAACAAAGGCAATGCCCAAAGAGATGCTTCCGATAGTTGATAAACCCGTGATTCAGTATGTTGTTGAAGAGCTCGTGGAAGCCGGTATAAAAGATATAATTATAGTTACCGGGTACCACAAGCGTACAATTGAAGACCATTTTGACATGCCGAACTTAGATCTTATTGAAAACCTGCGAATGGGCGGGGATAAGAAAAAGCCACTTCTTGATGAAGTCGAAAAAATCTCTGAAATGGCAAATTTTATTTATGTAAGGCAAAAGGGTCCATACGGAAACGGCACTCCACTCCTTAACGTTCAGCATATCGTTGGTGACGAACCCTTTATTTATACCTGGAGTGATGATTTTATCGTGGCAAATCCGTCAAGATTCAGACAGCTCATAGAAACATATGAAAAATACGGTGGAAGTGTTCTTGGCAGCATTAAGGCTACAAAAGACGAAGATTATGACAGGTACGGTTTTGCCGGCGGGGAGATGATCGAAGACGGTGTTATGAAGATAAGAGAAGTTGTAGAAAAACCCGGTAAGGAAAATGCACCGTCAGATTTAGCCAATGTTTCAGGCTTTTTATTTACGCAGGATATCTTTACCTATCTTAAGGAGGCCGAGGACAATCTTAACGAGGGTGATGAGTTTTACTATAACGATGCCCTTAAACTGATGCTTAACGACGGGAAAGCAATTTATGCGAAAGAGATTAAAGACGGTAAATATTATGATACTGGTAATAAACTTGAATATCTTAAAACAGTAGTCGAATTTGCTCTAAAACACAGGGAGCTAAGTGATAAGTTTCGGGAATTCCTTAAATCACTCGATATTTAACTTCAAGGTACAAAAAGCGTATAATTTGAGCCTACTATGGATATGAAAGACGGTCTGTTTATTAGTCCAACCAAAGGTGAAATGACTCCGTCTCAGGCAGTCTCGGATATATCGGAATTTATCAATGAGGAGCCTGAGAGATTTTATCGTGTCGTAATAGGCTCGGATTCGCAGGCTAAGCATATAAAGGGAGTGGGCGAAATAGACTATGTCACGGCTCTGATTGTGCATAGAACCGGAAGCGGCGCAAGATATTTTTGGAAAAAGGTAAAAATGCAAAAAGTGCCTGTTTTAAGGGATAAAATATATACAGAAACGACCATGTCTTTGGCCACTGCCGCAGAAATAGTACCTCTTTTAAGACAAGCAGTTCCGCCTGCCAAGTACGACCTGGAGATTCACATAGATGTTGGCCCTATGGGACCCACCCGCGAAATGATAAAAGAGGTGGTAGGTATGGTTCAGGGAAACGGCTATAAGGCTAAAACCAAGCCTGATAGCTGGGGAGCTTCTACTGTTGCAGATAAGCACACCTGAGATATAATATACATTATCTATGAAGGGGGTTATTCTGGCAGGAGGCTTGGGAACTAGGCTCTATCCTCTCACTTGGGCGACAAATAAACATCTACTTCCTGTTTACGACAAGCCCATGATTTATTATCCCATAGAAACGCTTGTTAAGGCTGGAGTGAAAGATGTTTTGGTAGTATCAAGCGGGCCACATGCTGGACATTTTTTAAGAGTCCTGAAAAACGGAAAAGAGTTAGGCTTGAATCATCTTGAATATGCATTTCAGGAGAAGCCCGATGGGGGAATTGCCGATGCTCTGGCCTTAGCGGAAGACTTTTCTGATAACGGGCCAATTATTGTAATTCTTGGCGATAACACAACCGACGCGGATATCAAGAAAGAAGTGTCTTCATTTAAAGAAGGTGCGTTTGTTTTTTTGAAAAACGTGCCGGACCCCGAGCGTTATGGTGTTCCTGAGTTTGATAATGAAAAAAGAATAGTAAAGATTGAAGAAAAACCGGATAAGCCTAAGTCCAACCATGCCGTAACGGGTTTATACATTTTTGATCATTCGGTTTTTGAAACAATTAAAAGGATTAAACCGTCCGGAAGGGGCCAGCTTGAGATTACCGATGTTAATAACGCTTATATAGAAAAGCATGCCCTGGGTTGGGCGGAGCTAAATGGGTTTTGGACTGACGCGGGAACTTTCGCAAGCCTTTTTAAGGCAAGTAGCTACTGGGCTGCCAAAAGCGGATATTCGGAAGGTGCGGCTTAATATAAATAATGAAACTTCTTGTCACAGGCGGTGCCGGATTCATCGGATCAAACTTTATTAGATATTGGTTAAGAAATCACAAAGGTGACGACATTGTTAATTTGGATAAACTGACTTATGCAGGACATCTTTCTTCAACTAAGGATTTTGAAAAGAACCCTAAATATAAATTTATTGAAGGAGATATTTGTGACCGAAAGACAGCCAAGAAGGCGATGGATGGTGCGGATTATGTTGTTCATTTCGCCGCAGAGTCTCACGTAGACAGATCCATAGTGGGGCCTGACATCTTCGTGAAAACAAACATCGAAGGAACACAGATCCTTTTGGATTCAGCCCGTGAGAATAATATAAAAAGATTTAATCATATTTCAACCGATGAAGTTTTCGGGTCTTTGGCTATAGATTCTAAAGAGAAATTTGATGAGGAGACTCCGTATGCTCCCAGGAGTCCGTATGCTGCCTCCAAGGCCTCGTCCGATCATTTGGTCAGATCCTATTTTCATACCTACAGTCTTCCCGTAACTATTACCAACTGCTCCAACAATTTTGGACCATTTCAGGATCCGGAGAAATTTATTCCCAGAATGGTTACGGATCTCATAGATGGGAACGAGGTTAAAATTTATGGCGATGGATTAAATGTCCGCGATTGGTTATATGTGGAAGATCATGTGAGGGCGATTGAATTGGTACTAAAAGATGGAAAAGTTGGAGAGACCTACATGATCGGTGGAATGACCGAGAATATTTCAAATCTTGAGGTAGCCGGTATGCTTATTAAGATATTTAAGAAAGATAAATCGGCAATTAAATTTGTTAATGATAGACCCGGCCACGATAGAAAATATGCAGTTGATTGGACTAAAATAAACGAAACCCTTGGTTGGAAGCCTGCTTTTGATTTTGAAGACCAGTTAGCCAGGACTGTCGAATGGTATAAGGGAAACGAATGGTGGTGGAGACCTTTGAAAGCGGAAGCAGATAAGTTGTATCAGAAAACAGGACAAACATGATTATAAAAACATCAATTCCGGGAGTGGTTTTGATTGAGAGGCCGATACACAAAGACTCGCGGGGTTTTTTCCATGAGGTTTTTCGTAAAGACGAATTGGAAGTGGCAACGGGTATCAAATTTGATTCCCTTCAGTTGAGTCATTCGCTTAGTAGGCCGGGGGTAATAAGGGCGATACATACCGAAAATTGGAATAAATTAATTTATCCGGTAACCGGTATTTTATATGCACCGATAGTGGATCTTAGGCCGGAAAGCCCCACATTTAAGAAAATCGAATATATAACCATCGATAATACGAAAGAAGATTCACCCCATCAGGCCCTTTTTCTTCCGAGTGGCGGAATAGGCAATTCTATCTGTGCCCTAGGGGATCAAGATCTTCACTATATATACTTGGTAGATGAGTATTGGGATGACTCAAAGGCTAAAGGAATTGCCTGGGATGATCCCGACTTGGCGATTATATGGCCGGTCAAAAAACCCATCATTTCGGATAGAGATAAAGCCAACCCCAGGTTAAGGAACGTGTTTCCAGATAAGTTTAAAGGAAGATGAAGAAGATACTGGTTACGGGGGCTTCAGGTTTAGTCGGGTCTAAATTTGTTGGGCTATATAGAACCAAGTATGATTTTATAACTCCGGGGTACCCTCATTTTGATCTGACGGATAAAAAAAACGTATTTAATACAGTAAGAGAAACAAACCCCGACGTTATAGTCAACTTTGCAGCCTACACAAATGTTGGAGAAGCCGAAAAACAAAGAGGCGACGAAAATGCGGACTGCTACAAGGTAAATGTTATCGGAGTTAAAAATCTGATTGAGGCGTTGCCTCCAAAATGCCGTTTTATTCAAATATCTACGGATATGGTTTTTCCGGGATCCGAAAAAGACCCGGGACCATATGAGGAAAATCACCCGACTACTTTTAAAGAGGATGAACTGACTTGGTATGGCTATACAAAAAATCTTGGGGAAGAGGAAGTGATTAGCAAGTTTGGGAAGGATGCGACGATTTTAAGATTGATTTATCCGGTGAGTGCCAAATATGATTTAAAGCCCGACTATTTAAGAAAACCGCTTTCACTGTTTGACGCCGGGGAACTTTACCCGATGTTTACGGATCAGCAAGTTTCAATTGCATTTGTAGACGAGGTTGCAATGGCTTTAGAGAAAATAATTGACAATAATCTTCATGGGATATTCCACGCCGGCTCCCGTGATATAACAACTCCGTTTAAATTGGTGTCTTATTTGATTGAGAAAGCCAGAGGGGAGAAAGATGCGGTAGAAGGAATCAGCTTGGGTGATTTTCTAAAAACCACAGATAACCCTGTCAGATACCCAAAATTTGGCGGGTTAAAGGTTGAAACAAGCGAGAAAGAATTGGGAATTAAATTTAGCTCCTGGAGGCAGATAGTAGATATGCTTGTTAAGAGAGCTGTATAATAGCCTCGTATGGCCTTGTCCGTAATAATTCTATCTTATAATGTAGAAAAATTGCTTAAGAAAGCTATTCAGGCAATTTACGATACATATAATGACAAAAGCCTCCAAATTATAGTAGTCGATAATTCTTCGTCTGATGGCAGCGTTGACATGATCAGGAAAAATTTCCCCGAAGTTGACCTGGTTATAAATGTTACCAATTCGGGGTTTGCTGCGGGTAATAATTTAGCCCGGAAAGCTACCAAGGGAGACTCGGTTTTGTTTTTAAACCCTGATACGGAAGTAAAAGGTAGGGCGATAGAAAAATGTCTGAAAATTCTGACGGGAAGGAGCGAGCTGGGAGCTATAACCTGCAAAGTGATGTTACCGAACGGCAAAATAGATTATTCCTGCCATCGTGGGCTTCCCACGGTTTGGAATACCTTTTGTTTTTGGACCAAACTTTCTAAGTCTTTTCCCAAATCTCAAATTTTTGCAGGTTATGAAGCTACTTATTTGGATGTAAACAAAAGCCATTATATTGACTGCATCTCCGGAACATTTTTGATGGTTAAGCGGAAAGTTCTGGATAAAATTAATTGGTGGGATACTGACTATTGGTGGAATGGTGAAGACATTGAATTTTGCTACCGTATAAAAAAGGCTGGATATAAGATTTGGTATGAACCGTCGGAGACAATAATGCACTACAAAGGATCATCATCCGGTTTATGGTCTACTTCCAAAGAAGATGTAACCAAAGAAACAAAAATAAAATCTGCAAAGTCAGCCGCAAGTGCAATGAGAATATTTATCAATAAGCATTGGAAAGAGCTTGGGCCATGGCCGGTTATGATTATTGTAAAACTGGGAATCTCAATGTTAGAAAAATACCGTTTGTGGAAAATCGAAAAAGGGATAAATTATGCATAACAGTGTTGCTCCTGAAATATCGGTAATTATTTGTTCTTATAACACCAAAGATCTGACTTCTCAGTGTTTGGATAAATTGAAAAAAAGTATTGACTATTTAGAGAAACCTGTTGAGACGATTCTTATCGAAAACGGGACGGATGGGACAGGGGAGATTGTTAAAAACAAATATTCATGGGTAAAACTTTTGGATCCTGGAGAAAATACAGGATTTGCCAAAGGAAATAATTTAGGTATTAAAATTTCAAATAAAAAAACAAAATATTATTTGTTCCTTAACACGGATTCATTAGTAGCTCCTGAAACCTTATCGAAGGCTGTCCGGTTTATGAATTATAACGAAAACTGCGATGTCTTAGGGTGCAAGCTAAAATTTGTAGACGGTAAAATGCAGCCCTCAGCAGGTTACTTGCCTGACCCCTTTAATACGATGCTATGGATGTTTGGATTGGATAAATTTTCACTAAAGCCTGTTCATCCTAAGCAAAAGCAATTTTTTGATAAGGATCGTAAGCTGGGCTGGGTTATGGGGGCGTTTTTATTTATGAAGCGTGAGGTTGTAGAAAAAACCAAAGGCTTCGATGAAAAATTTTTTATGTACATGGAGGAGGTTGAATGGAGCCGTAGGATAAATGATCAGGGGTTTGCAATTTGGTACACGCCCTCATTTGAGATAACCCATTTGGATAAGGCCAGCTCAGGCCATGACATCGGGAAGCCTTTAAACCGTGAAATCCAGGGGCTAAGATATTACCTTAAGAAATACTATCCGGATTACGATTTTATGATGAAAGTTGTTATTTGGTTTGGTGTAGTAGAAAGGTGGTTAGTTTTTGGTCTGACGGGGGATAAACTCCGGGCCGGAATTTACCATGATATTTTAAAAGTTTTATGACTAAAGTAGCGGTTGTCACAGTTGACTTTAATAATCATCGGGATACCAAGGAGTATCTCGAGTCGGCAAAAAATCTGGATACAGAAGGTTTAAATATGTTGTGGCTCGTAGTTGATAACGGTTCTGATGTTTCCGTACGTGATGTCATAGAAAAATTTCCTCATGTAATTTGGAAGCAGACCGGTAAGAATTTGGGATTTGCCGGCGGATTTAATATCGGGATGAAATACGCCAAGGAGTGGGGTGCAGATTTTATATTAATTATAAATAACGATACACTTTTCCCGGATAGGAATTTATTAAAGAAGTTGATTGGGGTTTTTGAAACTAATCCTAAGGCGGGACTTGTTTCCCCCAAAATATATTTCGCTCCCGGATATGAATTTTATAAAGATAAATATACAAAAAATGACCGGGGAAATGTTGTCTGGTACGCAGGTGGCAGTTTCGATTGGAATAATGTTAAATCCGTTCATCGAGGTATAGATAAAGTTGATAAAGGACAATTTGGTAATACCGAAAGAACAAATTATATAACCGGGTGCTGCGTTCTCGTTAAGCGCGAAGTGGTCGAGAATGTGGGTTACTTCGAGGAAAAATTATTTGCCTATTATGAAGATGCGGATTGGATTGAGCGGGTAAAACGCGCAGGGTACGAACAATGGTATACAGGGAGCGCATATATTTATCACAAGGTATCACGGACTACCGGGATCGGTTCTTCCTGGAGCGACTATCTTATTACAAGGAATAGATTATGGATTGGCAATAAATATGCCGGTTTTAGGACAAGATTTGCCTTATTTAGGGAAGCTCTTAAGCTCCTAGTAAAAGGAAGGCCAGCCCAAAAGGAAGGAATCATCGACTATTATCGGGGAGTTTGGGGTTGGAAAGGGGCTAGGGAGCCGGAAAATATAGAATATCCTCTCGGACTTTCTATTATTGTTATTAATTACAAAACAACCGGTCTGATTCTTCAGCTTTTAAAAAGTGTTTTTGAAGGAAGATCCGGTTTTGATAAGGTTAGGGGAGGGACGGAAGTAATAGTTTTGGATAATTCTCCGGATGAATCCTGCAAAACGGAAGTTTTAAACGCCTACCCAAATATCAAATTTATTTCCAATAAAGCAAATAACGGGTTTGCACGGGGAAATAATCAAATGATTAATTTTTCCTTGGGGAGGTATATCTTAATGCTTAATTCGGATATCAAGGTAAAGCCGAACAGCATATCGAACCTTATCAAGGCGGTTGAAGGCCTTGGTGATATGGCTATTTATTGTGGAAAACTGCTTTTCGGCAACGGAAAACCACAAGACTCCTGTTTCATGCTTCCAACACCCTGGCATGCCTTTGAAGAGTATTTTTTGGGGCGCCGTGGCCGGTACTTTATGTTTACTCCATCGGCAACGAGTATTACCAAGGTAGAAGTTGCAGTAATGGCCTGTTTTCTAATTCCGAATCGGGTGATAAACGAAATTGGAATTGTTGAGGAAGCAACCATTATGTATTTTGAAGATATTGATTATTGCCGAAGGGCAAAAGCGAATAATATTCCGGTGTACTATGTTCCTACTGCAGAATTTATTCACTTTCATGGCCAGGCATCTAAAAAGGCGGGTCTTTCCGTATCCAATGAAAGATTGGTAAAAGCAGCGAAATGGTATCACGGTGTTTTTCAATACTTTTTGGTAACCGCCGTCCTCTGGGCCGGTCAAAAATTTGGTAGGGTAACTGCCCCGTCTTCGGGATGGAAGAAGGAAATTTAAGACTTTCTCCACCTTTCAATCTCCTTGTGGTTTCCCGAAAGAAGAATTTTTGGAACATTCCAGCCTTTGTAATTTTCAGGTCTTGTGTATTGGGGGTATTCCAAATATCCCGGTTCTTTGTGTGATTCATCGATGGAAGACTCGTCTTTTCCCAAAACTCCGGGAATTAATCTGATAATACTGTCAACCAGAACCATCGCCGGGATTTCTCCTCCTGTCAAAACATAATCTCCGATTGAAATTACTTCATTAACCAGATGTTCGTGAACCCGATGGTCAACCCCTTCATAGTGGCCTGCAATGAGAATGATATGATTGAGTTTGGAAAGTTTTACAGCTTTTTTCTGAACAAATTTTTCACCTGTGGCGTCAAGTAAAACTACGTGAGATTTTTCAGTTCTTAATGCTTTCAAAGCGTTATCGATAATATCGACTCGGAGTATCATTCCTACCCCGCCCCCATAGGGTCTATCATCAACATTGCGTCTATGGGTTTCGCCCCAGTTTCTCAAATCATGGACTTCAATTTTAATTAAATCCTGGCTTTCGGCACGTTTAACAATCGAGGCGTCAAAAGGCCCGGCAAACATGTCGGGGAAAAGAGTGAGTATATCGATTTTCACAATGATATTGTATCATTTGTCTATGAACAAAGTTGTGATAGTGATGCCGGCTTGGAACGAGGTCGAGAATATTAAAAGGATGATTGAGGAGCTCGTAAAAAGGGAATTCCCCACAATCAACGCCGATATGCAGCTTCTAATTGTTGATAATCATTCAACTGACGGAACAACAGAAATCGTAGAAGATGCCTCAAATGCTTACAAGCATGTTCATATTCTGGAGCAGGATAAACCGGGGTTGGGTTGGGCTTATGTAAGGGGGATGCAATTTGCCGTTAACGAACTTCACGCGGATGCAGTTATGGAAATGGATGCCGATTTTCAACACCCGCCGCGCTTTGTTAAACCAATGGTTGATGCATACCTGAATGGCGCTGAGTACGTGATTGGTAGCAGGTATATTAAGGGAGGGTCGGTTCCTAAGGAGTGGGCGGCGAGCCGGAAGGCGGTAAGTTTCTTTGGAAATTTGTTTATCCGAACCGTTCTTCTTAATTTCAGAATTCACGATTTAACGACAGGTTTCAGATTAACAAAAGTTGACGGAGTGTTAAATAAGATTGAACTTACGAAGTTAAGAGACCTTGACAGGTTTGCGTATAAGGTTGATCTTCTCTATCAATCAATTAAAAACTCGGGTAAGACTGTGGAAGTTCCTCTTGAGTTTGAGGCCCGTACGAAAGACAAATCCAAATTTAACTGGAAGGAAATGGTTTCGACATTTAAACTTGCAATTATTTTAGGAATTCTGGATAAACAAAGGTTTATTAAATTCGGGACGGTGGGTTTTGTCGGCTATTTGATTAATGCAATTACCCTAAAAATTCTGACTGGGCTAAATTCTCCAAATTTAATTGCTTGGTCTGTCCCTGTCGAGCTTTCGATTATAAGTAACTTTACCTTGAATAACATCTGGACTTTTAAGAGTGAAAGAATTACGGGCTTTGCCGCACTCATCAAGAAGTTTCTAACTTTCAATGGCACCTCCTTGGGAGCCCTTCTTATTCAAACTGTTGCAGGAATAATAAGTGACAAAGTGTTAGGCGTCGGGGCAAGACAGATAACACTACCTTTCATAATTGTGGTTTTGGTGCTTCCCTTTAACTACCTGATGTACAACCTGGTTATTTGGAAGACGTGGAAACTTCCGTGGGCAAAGAAATCCTGATACCGGTTTGCACTTCTTCTCCAACCCCTTTTATCGGTTCTCCACAACTATTACAAATTTCTCTCGGCGGGAACATTTTAGTTTCGCAGTGCGGGCACATTTCTCCGACGAGATTATATCTTTGTTGATTTAGCCTCCAGTGACGCGGTGCTTCCGTACTCATAATAGATTAGTCTGAAGTTATGACAAAAACCCACGCTGGCTTACAGGAAGGGTGCCCAATTGGATATGGGCATTACATTCTGGGAAATGAATGCCAGAGAATATAAATAAATCGGAATAATAATTACGGCAAGTCCGATTTTAAATTCCTTTTTTATCAACGTATCGGAAAAAGCCACAAATAAAAACGGAATCAAAGGAAGTGAATATCTTATTAAATCACGGTGTGCAATAAAAAGCGTAAGTATAAAAAATATTGAACCAAACGTAGCAAGCTCAAACTCTTTCTTTTGAAAAAGCTTGTAGACTCCGATAGCCCCCAGTAAATAAACAAAAATTATTTCCTCCAACCAGAAAGTGCCCACCCAGGGAGCTGAGAAATTAAATATTTGGAACGGTGGAAAGCCCAAATGGATATTATCACCGGAATGGAAATATGCCCAAAAATCTCCCTGGACGATTTTATAAAATCCGAAAACAACGACAAGGCTAAGAGGAATTAGGAGGATCGGGAAGGTCTTCCTAAGATTGAGATTTTCGATCCATTTACTGGCAGGTAAAAATACTTTATTTTTGATAATCGGAATTAACAGAAAAACTAGGTAGGATACAAAAAGCAGAATTCCCGGAGACTTGGTAATCTGGGCAACGGCACCCCAGATTCCGGCTAGCCAGTATTTTTTATTTTTGAAATAGTAGAGAGAAGCGATTATTGAAGCCACAAAAAGCGGGTCGGCCGATCCGACGGACCTGACGATAAGCCACCTTGCCGGGAAAATTGAAAAAAGAAAGGTTAGGAATAAAATATCCTTTCTTTCGACGTAAAGTGAAATTAATTTCATGAAGAAGTAGATTGCCAAAATCGAAGATAGCGCCGTTACAATTAACATTGCATAGGGGTAATTAATTACTAAACCGAAAAATTTTATTAGAAGCGGGAATAGGGGGAAATGGGCTGTGTAATATTCAGTAGGCAGGGGAAATTGAAAGTTCGCAGCGATTTGCGTTTTGCTGTAAAGAGTTTTTGCAGCAACTAAATAAAGCGGTCCGTCATAATTAGCCACTATCGTAGCCATTCCGTTTTGAGGAAGAGGAATACTCCAAAAGTTGCTTATTCGGAGGAAAAAAGGAAGCCAGATCAAAAGTGTCGGAACAATCGATAAAACGGCAGCAACAGCAAACCCTTTGAGCACTCCTTTCATGTACCTTAGATATTAGCACGACGTAGGCGTAATATGCTAGACTTGTGCTTGTGGCTAAGATAATTGATGAACTTTCGGTTTTTCTACCTATATTTAATGAAGAAGAAAATATTGAGAGTGTTGTTTTGGCAATAGAGAAAGTGCTTCAGGATGTGGCAGCTGAGTGGGAGCTGATTATCGTTAATGACGGGTCGACCGACGGATCAGCTGAAATGATTGATAAACTGGCAGAGTCGGAAAAAAGAATCCGCGTTATAACACACGGGGCAAATGAAGGGTACGGCGCTTCTATATCCTCCGGCTTATATGAAAGTAAATATTCGTGGATCGCCTTTATGGATTCGGATGGGCAGTTCAATTTTGCCGAAATTACGGACTTTATTGCAAAGCGTCAGGAAACAGGCGCAGACCTTGTAATAGGGTATTACAAGAAAAGGCAAGTTTCAGTTTTTAAAAAGATGACAAGTAAGCTCTGGGAACTGACGGTTTTTGCACTTTTTGGCTTGAAAGTACGTGATATTGATTGTGGATTTAAGCTAATTTCCAAAAAAGTAGTTGACACAATTCCGCACCTGGAGAGTCAAAGAGGAGCGTTTGTCAGCAGCGAACTTCTTATAAAGGCAAAACGGGCGGGTTTTAAAATTGTGGAAATACCCGTGACACATTATCCGAGGCTGAAAGGTACTGGAACGGGTAGAAACCTGAATGTCATAATTAAGAGCTTCGTCGATCTTTTACGATTGTGGAAAAAATTACACTAAATTTAAAAAATTGGATTAAGAAAAATCCTGTGGAGTTTTGGATATTGTTGGCAATTATTGTAATCGGTGCCTTTTGCCGATTGTACAAGATCGATCAATACATGACATTTTTGGGAGATGAAGGCCGCGACGTTATTGTTGTCAGAAGGTTTCTGACCGAGTTTCACCCTCCGCTTATCGGTCCCGGCACATCTGTCGGTAATATGTATTTGGGGCCCCTCTATTACTACATGATGGCTCCGGCACTCCTTATTGCTAACTTTTCTCCGGTAGGACCGGCTGTGCAGGTAGCTGTTTTGGGAATTCTCACCGTGGCCTTTGTTTGGTGGACAGGTAGGATGTGGTTTGGGAAGCTAGGAGGTCTGGTTGCTGCGGGACTATATGCGATTTCTCCAATAATTATTGTTTATTCCAAATCTTCTTGGAATCCGAACATAATGCCTTTCTTTGCTCTTCTCTCAATTTATTCGATCTGGAAAGTTTGGAAGGAAAATAAATTTAAGTGGCTAGTCGTTTTGGGGATTTCGTTTGCGTTTGTTTTGCAATCCCACTACCTAGGTTTATTGCTTGCGCCGACTTTATTTGTATTTTGGCTTTTGACGTTTATCAATATAAGGAAGACCAACATGAAGAAGAACCTCATAAAAAATTCCTTGATTGGAATCTTGCTTTTCCTAATTTTAATGTCACCACTACTGATTTTCGATATCCGACACGGAGGGACAAATGTCCACGCGATTGAAGCGCTTGTGACTAGTAGAAAAGATATAGGGTTTTCGCTAGGTGCTTCTTTGTCAAAATCCGGCTCAACCGCATTTATGATTGCATCAAATTTAGTTTCTGCTAAAAATTTATATCTAAGCGTAGTTACTTTGGCGTTATTTTTATCGGTTTTGGTTTGGGTGATCATGAACAAAAAGTTTAAAAGTCCATTAGGTTTAGTGGTTCTCTGGTTACTTATTGGACTGGCAGGAATTTCTGTATATAAAAATCCGGTCTTCGATCATTACTTGGGTTTTCTTTTCCCGGCTCCGTTTTTGCTTATCGGCGCGGTAGCAGAAAACCTGAGAAAATCGAAGATCATATTTTTAATGTTTGGAGTCTACCTTTTATTATTAGTGGTTGTTAATATCATCAACTCCCCGGTTTTATCAGACCCCACTTATCAAATGCAGAGGGCTATCTCGGTAGCAAAGGTAATACAGGAAAAAGCGAACGGAGAAAAATTTAATTTGGCTACAATCTCAGACCTTAATAATCGGGATGTTTATCAATATTTTCTTGTTCTTTGGGGGGCCAAAGTTGTCGATACTGATCCCTCCTCCCTTGCGTTTACAATAACTGATCAGCTTTTTGTTGTCTGCGAATTGCCGATAGAAAAATGTGACCCAACCCATAACTCTTCTGCCTGGATTACCAATTTCGGATGGACTAAAATAGTTGACGAGTGGCCGGTTTGGGGCGGTACGCTTTTTAAGCTCGGACACACAAAATAAGTTGCGATGAATTACAAAGAATCTGCAAAAATACTGGAGAAAATAAAGAAAGCCAATAAGATCCTGGTTAATTGTCATCGGGGTCCGGATTCGGATTCTGTTGGAAGCGCCTTGGCACTTTCCGGGGTGCTTAGAAATTTGGGTAAAGAAGTTAAGATAGTATGCCCAAGTGATGTTCCGGCGGATTTAAAATTTCTTAGCGGCGCGGACTTAATTAAAAGGGTTAATTTTTCAACTTTCGATTTTTCGGAGTTTGACTTATTTCTCGCAATCGACTCTTCAACATATTCAATGGTAACGGGGTTAAAGGATAATAACAAACCCAGCATTAATACAATTATGATTGATCATCATTATTCAAGTGAAAAGTTTGGAAAAATTAATTTAATAGACGCAAAAACTACCTCAACGGGAGAGCTCTTATTCAAAATTTTTGAAGATTGGGATGTAAAAATTGATCGGGTGACAGCAGAATGTCTTTTGACCGGAATAATTGGTGACACCGGATCTTTTCAATATCAGAACGTTGGCCAGGGAACACTTAGAATTGCAGCGTCCCTTATGGATGCGGGAGCCGATAAAGATAAAATAATTTTTAACATCTATAGAAATATCGATTATAAGGAAGTAAAAATGTGGGGCAAATTTATCGAAAGTATGAAGATTGAGGACGGCTTTGTCTGGTCTGCGATCTCGCTTGCTACTTATAAAGATTTTGGAGAATACCCATATGCTAAAGAGGATGTCGCCAATCTGTTTTTCCCGATTGTTAAGGATACCGATTTTGGAATAGTTATGGTGGAGACAAACAATGGAGTTCTTTCCGTGAGTTTTAGATCCCGTTCCGGTTTTGACGTATCCCAGATAGCCCAGGAGGTGGGCGGAGGCGGCCATAAAGCAGCCGCCGGCGCAAGAATAGAAGGTTTGCCGTTTGACCAGGCGGTGGATAAAGTTCTTACTGCAGCCAGAAAGTATGGCAGAAAAAATGAAAACATTTCTTAGCGTTGTTATACCTGCATTTAACGAAGAATACAATCTCCGAACAGGAGTGTTGGACTCGGTTTACGATTATTTAGAGAAACAGAATTATTCTTGGGAAATCTTGTTTGTTGATGATGGCTCAACTGACAAAACTGCAAGTACTGCGGAAGAATTTGCTAAAACACACCCACAGTTTAAGATTTTAAGGGAGCCGCACCGTGGCAAAGGCGGAACCGTAACCGCGGGGGTTATGAAAGCCCAAGGTGAAATAGTTTTATTCACAGATACCGATCAGGCAACACCGATTGACCAGCTGGCAAAGATTTTACCCAAGTTTAAAGAGGGCTTTGACGTCGTAATCGGCTCACGTCATGGCAGGGAGGGGGCTCCGATAATCCGAAAAATTATGGCTACCGGGTTTTCTTTCCTGCGTCTTCTAATTCTCAGACTTCCCTTTAACGATACACAGTGCGGTTTCAAAGCTTTTACGAGGGGGGCTGCAAACGAAATATTCAAACGTCTTAAAATATTTGACGCAAATAATAAAAATATAGGTGCGTCTGTAACAGCGGGATTTGATTTGGAAGTTCTCTATGTTGCCCGAAAGTTAGGATATAAAATTGCAGAAGTTCCGGTTGATTGGCACCATAAAGAGGGGACAAAAGTAGATCCTATAAAGGATTCCATTGAAGGGTTTCGTGGTCTTATTATGGTTCGTCTGAATGCGCTTCAAAATAAATACGGGGTCTAAGATGTGCTAGAATTTGACGGAGGCGGACATGGGGAACCCAAATCTAAATCGACTTCTTCATAAATTGGTGAAATTTGTACCTATCATTTTGGTAGTCCTCCTTGCGCTTTTCTTGCGCCTTTACAAATTAGAGACAAGAACTCCATTTGATGCGGACCAGGAAGAAATTGCGGGTAGGGCAAAAGATCTTTTATCAGGACATCCGGTACTTTTAGGGCCAAAAACAAGTCTCGGAGGATATTCGATAGGTCCGGGGTTTACCTATCTTTGGGGACTATCCGCAATTTTCACAAACGGTAATCCGATTGCCGGTGCTTATACCTCAGTATTTTTGGGAGCAGGTTTTATTTTTTTGATATATTTCTTCACCCGGAAGTTCTATTCAGAAAAAACCGCTCTGATACTTAGTCTCCTCAGTACCATTTCCTTAACATTAATAACTTGGGATCAAAGTCCCTGGGCCCCATCGCTTTTTTATATTGCCGAACTTTTGGTTATTTATGGGGTTTATATATCAGATAAAGAACCTTTTGGGATTTTTGTTTCATTTTTGGGGTTTGTTATTGGATTTCAGGCACATTTTGCGATTTTTCTTCTTCCTCCGGCAGCCCTTGTCTACTGGTTAATGTTTAAGCCTAAGTTTGACGGGAAATGGATTTTTTACTCCCTATTGATAGTGATTGTAGGTTTTCTAACGAGTATTGTCTTTGATGTGACCCACAGTTTCGTGAATTTTGGAAGACTATTTTCAGTATTTAGACTTGTTATAACAGGGCTGGCCCCGCCCATAAGCAAGATTATTATGACTTTAATCTCGAACTCAGCCAGTTTTTATTACATGTTTTTCCCGGTGGCTTTTCGTATTGTTATATTCGTCGCAACAATTTTAGCTTGTGTAGTCGGAATAGTGAAAGAAATTAAATATAGAAAGGTGTTGGCCCTCTCGCTGCTTTTTCTTTTTGTCCCTTTCATTTTCTTCCTTTTTTACAGATCTAATTTTTCGGAATACTATTTAATGTCAGCCCTTCCGTCATTTATAATTTTATCCGGCTATGTTTTTGAGAAAATCAAAAAATATGATGTGGTAACTCTGGCAGTTATTATTTTTCTGATATTTATTAACATTGCAGCCTGGAAAATACACGTAAAACCGATGAACCTTTGGGCAAAAGAGCAAGCCGTTCAAACGATTATTCAAATGGGCGGAAAATCGGGGTACGGAGTCTCCCTGAGTGTTCAACCTGGTTACGGATTTGGTTACCCGTTTTTATTCAATTATTACGGTGCCACGCCGGATTTGCCTCCTCTGAAAAATCAAAGGCAAATTTTTACGATCGTTGTGCCTCCCGGATACAAGGGAATTGAAGCTATAAGGGATTTTGATGGGGTTGGCTTGCTTTGGGAGGGTGTGAGATAATATCGGAAGGAATGCAGAAATTTTGGAAAGGGTGGGGGTGGGTTGTTCTGGCCGGATTGGGGATTCTTCTTGCCGGATTTGCACTTAGGCTTTTTCACCTGACTATTATTCCGGTGTTTGCGGATGAGGCCATATACATACGTTGGAGTCAAATTATGGTTTCGGAACCCACGTTAAGATTTTTGCCGCTATCTGACGGTAAACAGCCTCTTTTTATGTGGATCCTGATGTTTTATGTCAAAAGGCTTTCGGACCCGCTTTTTGCAGGCAGACTACTTTCTGCCGTCTCAGGAATTGGGAGTATGATCGGCTTGTTCCTTTTGACTTACTATATTTTTAAGTCAAAATTGGCTGCGCTTTTCGCCTCAATCCTCTGGGCACTCTCACCTCTATCTCTCTTTTTTGACAGGATGGCTCTTGTCGATTCACTTCTGACCTGCTTGGGTATATGGACACTTTACTTAAGTCTCATTACCGCCGATTCTTTACGTCTCGATCTGGCCATGATCACGGGTTTTAGCTTGGGCCTGGCGTCTTTAACCAAATCACCGGCGCTTTTTTTCGCTGCTCTTATACCCGTGGCCGTAATTCTACTTAAAAAGCCGAAAAATATATTAAAATACGCAGGGCTTTTAATGGTAATTTATTTTATTGCATTTGGAATGTATAACATTCAGAGACTGGGGCCGAATTTCAGTCTTCTTTCTTCCCGTACCGGGGATTATGTATTCCCGCTTTCAAGAATTTTGACCAATCCGACGGATCCCATCCGTTACAATCTTCCGACCACGCTCAGTTGGTTAACGGCAATGGGGCCTTTTGGTCTAATGCTTTTGGCAGCTATCGGAATAATAATAAATTTCAAAAAGTATAGAAAATACATTCTGATACTCGGAGCTTGGTTTTTGGCACCACTCCTGTTCGAGGCCGAGTATACTAAAAGTTTTACATTAAGATATATTCTATTTTTGGTTCCGCCTCTTTATGTATTTGCTGCCGGAGCTTTTGCCGGTTTGGCAGGAAAATGGAAATATGTAACAGTTTTGGCCTTTATAGTATTTATAGTCCAAGCCGGAATATTTGATTGGTTTTTGGTAACAAATCCGGAGAAAGCTAATTTTCCCAGTCGCGAGCGAATGGGGTATTTTCAGGAATGGACATCGGGAATCGGGATAAAAGAAGCGGCTGATTATGTTAGAAATGTACGCATTGAAAATCCCGGGAAGAAAATTGTGGTAGGTACCGAAGGATATTTTGGGACTCTTCCTGACGGTTTTACTATGTACGTTCAGGACTTGCCAAATACCATAGTAGTCGGAACAGGCCTGGCAATAAGCAAAGTTCCACAGCCATTGGTTGAATCAAAACTCTCCGGAAATTTGACCTATTTTATTGTCAATAAATCACGTTTAGTAGCGGATCCGGCCAAACTGAACCTTACACTTATTGAGTCATATCCCAAAGAACCCCGTCTTCCGGGAACAACAGAATATCAACAGGAAGGTCCGCAGGATGCACTGTTATTCTTTGAAGTAAACTAATGGAAGGTGAACACATGGACCCAACCGGCGAAATTTCTTTGGAAACCGTAAAAGCACGCTCGGTACGAGGGGTTGTCATTTTAACCGGACGCACTTTTCTTCTGCAGGTAATTGCACTTGTTGCCCAACTTTTCTTATTTGCATACTTGGGTAAGTATGAATTCGGGGTTTTTGCAATTGTCAGTGCAATTATAAATTTTCTTGTTTATTTTTCGGATATTGGCTTGGCTGCAGCACTGATTCAAAAGAAGGAAATACCCACAGAAACGGACTTAAAAACAACCTTTGTCGTTCAACAGGTCTTGGTGCTTTCCATTATTGCCGTTGTTGTTGTCTTGACTCCGTTTTTTTCTCAAAAATATTCTCTTGATCATAATGGTCAAATACTTTTGTATGCTCTTGCGGCATCGCTGCTTTTCTCCTCTTTAAAAAGTATACCTTCGGTGCTTTTGGAACGGAAACTCGAATTTGTAAAGCTGGCTTTTCCTCAAATTCTGGAACAGGTGGTTTATAACGTTGTCCTGGTTGTTTTTGCTATGAAGGGATTCGGACTAAAAAGTTTTACATTTGCGGTACTTACCCGCGGAGTAGTAGGACTTATCACAATTTATATTCTTCAACCCTGGAAGCCAGGCCTTGCTTTTTCCAGGAAAACACTGTCAGGGCTTTTCAAATTCGGGATTCCCTACCAAATAAACACTTTCCTGGCAACTTTTAAGGATGACGGGATGACTCTCGTCTTGGGAGGTATTTTAGGGCCAATTGGGGTAGGGGTACTTTCCTTTGCTCAAAAGATAGCCAGATTTCCGCTTACCTTTTTCATGGATACGGTTACACGCGTGACTTTTCCGGCATTTTCCAGAATGCAGGACGCCCCGGATCATCTTGAAAGAAGCGTGACAAGATCAATATTTTTTATCTGTCTTCTAGTATTTCCAAGCTTGGTTGGTATTTCGGTTTTGGCCCCCATCCTTGTTCGTATTATACCAAGATACAACCAATGGATCCCGGCTCTAATTCCAATTATTTTTGTTTCGATAAACTTTACTTTTGCTGCTGCAACTACTCAACTAACAAACTTGTTGAATGCTATCGGTAAAATTAGAATTACTTTTTATCTGATGATTATGTGGACAGTGCTGACATGGGCTTTTATTCCGGTTTTGGCACTTAAGTTTAGTGTAATCGGTGCCTCGATCGGTTATTCATTAGTCGGGGCTTCATCTGTAGTAGCAATATTTATTGCCAAAAAATATGTTAACTTTTCTCTTACCGACTCGATGGTAAAGCCGGCAATCGGGGCCCTTGTTATGGGTGTAATTCTAATTATTGCGAAGAGGTTCTTGCCCGTTAGTTTAAACTCAATGATGATTCTTGCCGCCGCGGGAATAATTATTTATGCTGCTTCGATGCTGTCCATGATGGGGTTATCCCTGGTGGCCGATATTAAAAGGAGCCTAAATACACTTCTAAATAGGACTCCCTAAATGGTACAATAGGGTGTGCCTAAGCTTACCGTAGTTATTAATACCTTAAACGAGGAAAAGAGCCTGCCTCGCGCTCTTGCCTCTGTCAAAGGTTTTGCTGATGAAGTTGTTGTTTGCGATATGGAGTCCGGGGACCGCACGGTTGAAATCGCAAAATCTTTGGGTGCAAAAGTTTTTACTCATGAAAAAACCGGATATGTAGAACCGGCCAGAAATTTTGCTATTTCAAAAGCCAATAATCCCTGGGTGATGGTTTTGGATGCTGACGAGGAAGTTCCCGATAGGCTTGCAGCAGAGATTAAAAGGATTCTAAAAAGTCCAAAAGCTGACTATTTTAGAATCCCGCGAAAAAATATAATTTTTGGATATTGGATGAGACATTCGCGGTGGTGGCCGGATTACAACATCCGTCTGTTCAAAAAGGGCTCAGTCTCCTGGAACGAAGTGATCCATGCGGTCCCGATGACGCAAGGAACCGGTGGAGAAGTTGAAGCTAAGGAGGAATTTGCCATAATTCATCACAACTACGATTCGATTGACGACTATCTTACACGGATGGGCAGATATTCTACCGAGCACGCAGCATTGAAAGTTAAAGAGGGATATAGATTTTCCTGGAAGGATTTGATAATAGGACCTTCAAACGAATTTTTAAGCCGCTATTTCTTTGGAGAGGGTTATAAGGACGGACTGCATGGTTTAGCATTGTCGCTTCTTCAGGCCTTTTCGGAACTCACGGTTTATCTTAAAGTTTGGCAGAAAGAAAAATTTACCGCGCAGAATCCGAAATTGGGCGAAGTTATTTCTATCATCAGAGACGAAGAGAAGGACATCCACTACTGGGAATCTGACGCTCTTTTTAAGGAAAGCGGAAACTTGGGTGACAGGATCCGGAGGAAACTTAAGATTTGATATGACGCTCTTACCTGGAGTTTCAGTAATAATTTTAATAGGTGGGAAATATGACAAAACCCTGTTACAAAAGTGTTTAGACTCTGTTTCCTGGGCTAGCGAAATCGTAAAGGTAGAGACAAGAGACTTAAAAGGAAGTTTTGCTGACTGGCGAAATCTTGGCGCAAAGATGGCAAAAGGCGAATGGCTTTTATATATTGACGGTGACGAAGAAGTTACCACAAAACTTAAGGCTATGATTCTTCAGGTTATCCCCTCGAATGAATTTGCAGCGTACGCGATTCCGAGGAAAAACATATTTCTGGGTCATGAAATGCATTGGGGAGGATGGCGGCCGGACTTTGTCGTTAGACTGATTAAAAAGGATAAATTGAAAGGTTGGACAGGAGAGCTTCACGAACAACCGGAAATTTCCGGTACAATCTGCCATTTGAAAGAACCCTTAATTCATGTAAGTCATAGGAATTTGTCCGATATGGTGGAAAAGACAAACAACTGGTCTGAGATAGAAGCAAAATTATTGTATGCTTCGGGACACCCGAAAATGAATATTTTCAGATTCTTTACGGCTGGGTTTAGGGAGGCGTGGTACAGAGGGGTTATGAAACTCGGTTTTCTGGATGGAACTGTCGGAGTAATAGAAATAATTTATCAAACTTTTAGCAGGCTAATCACTTATTCTAAGCTTTGGGAGCTACAAAAAAAGCGAGGCTTCGACCTCGTCTAAGAACATGCGCGCAGCAATTTATAATCCATACTTAGATACTTTGGGAGGAGGAGAAAGGTATACCGCCGTTTTTGCAGAAGTTCTTGTAAAGAATGGATATGCGGTTGATATGCAGTGGAAAGATACCGGGATAAGAGACAGTCTGAGAACCCGGTTTGGTATTGGTTTAGACGGAGTAAATATTGTAAAAGACGTTAAAAGAGGTGATGGCTACGATCTTTGTTTTTGGGTTTCGGACGGGAGTATCCCTCTTCTCAGGGCGAGAAAGAATGTTCTCCATTTCCAGGTACCTTTTCATGGAGTTGGCGGTAAAAGTCTGTTAAATAAAATGAAGCTCTTCAGGATAAATAAAATTGTTTGTAACTCTGTTTTTACAAAAAAAATCATAGATAAAGAATACGGTGTTGAAAGTCTGGTAATTTATCCTCCCGTTGATACATTAGGCATTAAATCCAAAAGAAAGGAAAATTTGATTCTGTTTGTCGGGAGATTTTCTCAAATTTTGCAAAACAAGGGTCAGGATATTTTAGTTAAGACTTTTAAAAAAATGTATGATGGCGGACTCAAGGACTGGAAATTAATTTTGGCTGGGGGAGTTGAAATCGGAGTTGGTAATTTTATCGAAAGGTTAAAGAGCCTAGCGAGGGGTTATCCTGTAGAAATTATTGAAAGCCCGGGTTACAAAATGCTTAGAGATTTATACGGAACAGCCAAAATTTTCTGGAGCGCATCCGGTTTTGGGGAAAATGAAGAGAAAAATCCAGAAAAAGTTGAGCATTTTGGAATAACGGTTGTTGAAGCAATGGCGGGCGGAGCAGTCCCTATTGTTTATGGGGCAGGGGGGCATAAGGAAATAATAGCCGAGGGAGAAAACGGTTTGATGTGGAATACACCGATGAATTTGATTAAAAAGACACTGAGTTTAGTTACTAATTCTAAATTGCTATATAAAATTGCACTTAACGCTAAAAAATCGGCTGAAAAGTACTCTGAAGTAGCATTCGAAAATAATATTGTTTTTTATATACTCCGAAAATGAAAAATGGCAAGATCACTGCAGAAAAGCTTCACGGAAATGTTCCGGAAGATTGGTATTTTGAGTCGATAAAGGTGGATATATTGCAAAGGTTTTGGCACAAAAGAAGATTTGAAGAAGTATCTGCCGTGGCAGAACCTGTAGAAGGTAAGATTTTGGACATAGGCTGTAATGACGGGACCTTTTCAAAGGTTGTTCTTGACGCTTCCGGCGCAGATCAGCTGGTGGGCATAGACGTGGTCAAAAAAACCGTGGATTGGGCAGAAAGCCATTGGGGAAAAACGGGAAAAATGAAATTTATGGTTGCGGATGCCCACAAGCTTCCGTTTAATTCGGAGAGCTTTGATGCAGTATTTGCCTTAGAGGTTTTGGAGCATGTTTTTGATCCCATTAAAGTGTTGAATGAAGTAAAAAGAGTTCTGAATAGAAATGGATATGCTGTTTTTTTGGTTCCTTCTGACAGTTTGCTTTTCCGGATAGTTTGGTTTTTGTGGCTCAGGTTTTATCCGAGAGGTAAGGTTTGGAGAGATACTCATATTCAAACTTATAGAGGGAACTATTTGGCTGAGATTTCAAAAAAAACCGGTTTTAAAATAGTTATCAATAAGAAGTTTCTTCTTGGAATGCTGTATTTAATTAAAGTCAGAAAATGAATAATTTTACAGTTTCGGTGATTATCCCAAACTTCAATGGCGAAAAATTATTGGAAAAAAATTTGCCGTCACTTTTTCTGGCAAAAGGTAATCCGGGAAACTGCATGGAAGAAATTATTGTTGTAGATGACGGATCACGGGACAACAGTGTGAAGATGATTACTTCAAAGTTCCCCGAAATAAAGCTAGTCAAACATAAAATAAATAGAGGTTTTTCAGCGACTGTAAATACGGGAGTCAGAGCTGCAAAAGGGGATTTGATATGTCTTCTTAATTCTGATGTGATGCCGGAAAACAATTTTTTGGAATCTGTTTTTTCACATTTCCAAGAACCAAAGGTTTTTGCAGTTTCCTTAAATGAAATTGGAGATCTCGGATGGGCACGAGGATTCTTTATTGACGGATTCGTTGGGCATTCTACCGGTCCAAAAACACCAACCCCGCATGATACTTTTTGGGTCAGTGGGGGTAGTGGGGTTTTTAGAAGAAGTATTTGGATGGAACTAACCGGAATGGATGAAAAACTTTTATCGCCTTTTTATTGGGAAGATGTTGATTTATGTTATCGCGCTCTTAAAAGAGGGTATAAACTTATTTGGGACCCCGATGCAAAAGTTGCGCACATGCATGAAGCTACTATAAGCGGTTTTCCCAAGAAATATGTTCAGAGAATATTGGAACGGAATCAGCTTCTTTTTATCTGGAAAGACCTTACAAGTACGAATCTTTTCAGAAAGCACGTGGTCGGTCTGGTTAAAAGATTAGCTAAACACCCCGGATATATAAGGGTAGTTTTAATGGCCCTAGGAAGGGTTGACGTTATTATCAGGGAAAGAAGTAAAGAGATGAAAGAAGCTAAGATTTCTGATGAGGCAATATTTTCCAGATTTTAAAAAATGGATATGCTTAAAATAATATCTAAATCCGGCAATTGGTGGAGGCGGCTAATACCTATTTTTGCTTTGGTCATATTGACAATCCCGACTTATTCAAAGCTTTTTAAATCCGGTTTTTTCCCGATGCAGGATGATTTGCAGGCCTTCAGGGTTTATGAAATGGATAAATGTTACACCGATCTTCAAATTCCCTGCAGGTGGGTGCCGGATGCGGGATATCAGTACGGTTATCCGCAGTTTAATTTCTACCCGCCCCTGCCATATTATCTTGGAGCGGGTTTGCACAGGATTGGTTTCCAATATATTGATACTGTAAAAATCCTCTTTATTTTGGGATATATCCTCTCCGCAGTAACTATATATATTCTTGTCAGGAGTATTTCGAATGATAAATGGGCAGGTCTTGTTGCTGCGCTTATCTATACTTATATTCCCTATAAAGCAGTAGAGGTTTATGTGCGGGGTGCTTTGAGTGAGTTTTGGGCACAAATATTCTTTCCCCTAATCCTTTGGGCGATATATAAATTAATTAAAACAGGTAAAACAAAGTATCTAATATGGATGTGCATTTCTATTTTCCTCCTCATGACGACGCATGTACTAATGACCATGATTTTTGTACCGGTTGCAGTCCTTTGGGCAGCATTCTGGCTTTACCAAAATAAGTGGAAGAACCTGATGAAAATTGTCTGGGGGGGAATTTTAGGATTCGGGCTTTCAGCCTTTTTTGTTTTACCGGTTCTTTTGGAGAGGCAGTTTACCCATACTGAAGGTCTTTTGTCAGGATATTTTGATTACCGTCAGCATTTCGTGAGTTTGTATAAACTATTTATTTCAAGGGAATGGGGATATGGCTCATCCGGATTTCCAAATGAAAAACTTAATTTGTCACTCGGGATGGTCCAGTGGATTTCCGGTCTAATTATTGCACCGGTTATAGCCCTTATTGGATTCAAAAAATACAAAAAAATCTCACTTTTGATTTTAGGTTTAGTCGGAGTAACTCTTGCCAGCATCTTTATGATTCATATGAAGTCGAGTTTTATCTGGGCACACCTTCCGATATTATGGTATATGCAATTTCCTTGGAGGTTTTTGGCGGTATCAATATTTTTACTTTGTTTACTTACCGGGCTTCTGGTTTATTTAGCCGGAAAGTATAAATATTTATTAGGAATAATTTTAGTATCAGCCTCTTTTGCGTTAACCATTAATTATTTTGTTCCCAAGACGTGGCTGAATATTACTGATGCTGATAAATTTTCCGGTGATTCGTGGGAAAAGCAGCTTACGATCAGCATTTTTGACTACTTACCGATTTACGCAACACTTCCTCCATATTCGAAAGCTCCTGACTTACCTGAAGTTTTAAAAGGAAACGTTAAGTTTTTGGAATACAAAAAGGGGAGTGATTTTCAAACTGGTGTAGTTGAGGTTTCAAATGATTCTCTAGTTCGTCTTCCCCTTTTTGATTTTCCGGGAATGGAGGTCAAGGTTGATGGCAAGGTCGTTCCTCATGTAAATAACGACTGTATCGGTGAGAGATATTGTTTAGGCCTAATCACATTTAATTTATCGGTAGGTCAACATATGGTAGAAGCAAAACTAACCGACACATTGGACAGGAGGATCGGAAACATTATTACATTGGTAAGCTTTGGAGTTATTATTTATTTAGCGTTAAAGTTAAAACAGAATGAAAAAGTTCTTTCTAAATAATTGGCCTTTAATATTCATTTTTGCTCTATCCGGCTTGGTTATATGGCCGCTTTTTATTCCGGGATATTTTTCTCATCAAGATAATCTTCAGGTAATACGCATTTTTGAAATGAGGAAATGTTTTACCGATTTACAAATCCCCTGCAGGTGGGTTCCCGACATGGGCTATGGTAACGGTTATCCGCTTTTCAATTTCTACGGCCCCGTTGCCTACTATGTAGGAGCGGTTGCCAGTTTTGTATTGGGTTATATTGGTGCTGCTAAATTTCTGTTTTTCTTGCCATTGGTTTTTGGAGCAGTCGGAATGTATTTTTTGGCCAAAGATCTTTTTGGGAAAGCCCCAGGACTTGTGGGGGCTATTCTTTTTCTTTTTGCTCCGTATAGAGCATTAGATTCATACGTTAGGGGTGCAGTGGGGGAGAGTTTTGCGCTTGCTATTATTCCTTTTGTCTTTTTCTTCTACTTGCGTTTGATAAAAATAAGAGACAAAAAGTATTTTGCCTTGGCTACAATTTCGACTTTCATATTCTTTGTGTCGCACAATATTATGATACTAATCTTTACACCGTTAATTATTGTTTGGGTATTATATTGGCTGTATATAGAAAAATGGAAGGGTTTAAAAATTTCTCTGTTATGTTTTGGGTTAGCTTTTGGAATTGCGGCATTTTTCACACTTCCGGCGTTTTTCGAAAAGGGTTTGGTACAAACAGAAGCCCTAACTCGGGCGGAATTAGACTTCAGGGCTCAGTTTGTCAAAGTATCGCAGCTATTTATTGACAGATCCTGGAACTACACAGGATCTCAACCTCAATCCCGGATTACCCTTTCTTATCAAATAGGTTGGCCGCTTTGGTGGCTGGTAGTTGTGTCCATTATTTGGGTATTAATTACTAAAAAAAGGAAGAATATATCGCTTTTTGTATTGTTACTTTCCATGTTCGCATTGGCACTATTGATGACGCATAACAAATCTGCACCGATTTGGGAATTTATAAAGATTCTGGCCTATGTTCAATTTCCGTGGCGGTTTTTATCTATCGTAATTTTCTCAGGTAGTCTGATTGGTGCGTATTTTGTCTCATTAATGAAAGATAAATGGGTACCAATCATTGCAGCTATTATCATTTTTTTGGCGATTCTTTTAAATTGGCAGTACTTTAGACCGGAGCACTTTTATTATAATTTGACAGATCAGGAGCTACTTTCAGGGCAAAGTTTTATCGATCAGCAGGCCGGTGCTCTTTTGGATTATTTGCCGAAAACTGCGTTGGAACCGAGAGAACCGGCTCCGGCATCTCCGTTTTTTGCCCAGGGTACGGGAGTTATAACAAACTTTGTCAATAAGTCAGACCGATGGGAATTTGATGTCAATGTTACACAGGATTCAAGTATAGTTGTCCCGGTTTTCGATTTTCCGAACTGGACCGTTATTGTTAACGATAAAGTATTTTCTCACTCTCATAACAATGTTTTGGGAAGGATTGAGATTAATCTGGGAAAAGGAGAGTATCATGTCAAAGGGGAGTTTGAAAACACAACCATAAGAACTTTTGCAAACATTTTGTCTGCCGGAAGCCTTTTTGGATTCTTGCTAGTAATCTATTTATGGAAAAAGTTGAAAAATTCGTAAATAAATATTCATTCTTGATAGCTCTTGTGCTGACCATTCCCGCGGTTTGGGCACTTTTTGTTCATGGCTTTTATGGTGCCAGTGATGATTTACACATCGGCTGGCTTTACGAAATGAATAGAACATTAAGCTTGAGTATGTTTCCCCCGAGATTTGTTCCGGATCTGAGTTTTGGTTTCGGTTATCCGCTTTTTAATTTTGTTTTTCCGCTGCCTTTCTATATCGGGGAAATTTTTCATAAGTTGGGTTTAAACTTTGTCGATTGTATTAAGGCTGTATTTTTTATGAGTGTGCCTTTTTCAATGTACCTGATGTACAAATTTTTAAGAGAGCACTCAGGGGGAATTCTAGCTCTTGCCGGCGCGGTTTTGTATATCTATACACCGTACCGGGCGACCGATATTTATGTCAGGGGTTCTATTGGTGAAATCTTGGCATTTATTTTTCCACCGATGGCTGCCTATGCAATTACAAAAATTGGTAAAGGTAAATCAATTAAATGGATAGGACTTCTGGCAATTGGAACGGCCGGACTCATATTGTCACACAACATTATGGCTTATATGTTTGTTCCGTTTTTGGTACTCCTTGCCGTTTGGCAGTGGAAAGGTATAGCGCGGTCGATTTACGGATTTGCCTTGGGTCTAACGCTAAGTTCGTATTTTTGGCTGCCCGCAATTGTCGAAAGTAAATTGATGAAATATGACACTGTTTTCAATTTTATTGATCACTTTCCGACACTAAAACAGCTGATTACCCCGTATTTTGGCTATGGAGCAAGTGTTCCCGGGCCTTACGATGGCATGAGTTTCTTTTTAGGATCGGTCAATATCGCCCTGATTATTCTTGCCATAGTGTTTTTCAAGAAATTAAATAAAGTAACGGCTTGGGCACTTGTGATGATTGGTGTCTCGGTATTTATGATGAATTACAGATCAACATTTATTTGGAATTTGGTACCTCTTTTGCCTTATTTTCAGTTTCCTTGGAGATTTTTAAGTTTAACTACGTTTGCAACTTCAATATTAGTGTTGGTATTTGACAAGATTAAATTTGGGAAAATCATCGGTATTATTATAATAATCGCTGCAATTGCACTTAATTTTACTGACTATAAACCGCAGGATTTTTTGGGTAGAACCGATGAATATTATATAAATAGGTATATTCCTTATCCCACCGCATCCGCCGAATATTTAAAAACGCAGGAAGAATACCTCCGGCTTCCGGTTGCCACAGAGGTACGCCCCGACAAAGTTTCTCCAAATCCCGGGATGGATGCAATTTTCAACGTAAGTTATACAAAAGACACAACTTTTGATTATTACAAATACTATTTCCCGGGATGGCAGGCTTGGGTTGACGGCAAAAGTGTTCAGGTTACTGCTGCTAAACCATACGGTCAGATAGAGTTTAGCGTACCGGGAGGTCAACACGAAGTGAAGATTGTCTTTAGAGAAACATTGTTTAGGGGAATATTCGATATAATTTCTTTGCTAAGTGCTTTTGCTATCGTTACAATTATTGTTAGAAAAAAGAAATGAAAAGAAAAATTATTTTAGTTCTGGTGATAGGAATTTTAGTCCGTTTCTTCTTGGCCTTTACCACCTTCCATTCGGATATCCAGGCATTCTATTATGCAGGCGAGGTTATAGCCAAGGGCAATGTCTTAAATTTCTATGATTATTTAAGAAACCTTCCCCTAACAGATCCGATCTTAAAGATTTATCCTACGGATCTTTTTATCTACCCGCCTTTATTTTATTTTTTCCTGGGTCCGATAACCCATTTGTTAACATTGCCTTTTAGCCGCGATATCCTTCATAATTTTATTTTTAACTTGCCGGGGATCTTGGGGAATTTACAGCTTAACTTCCTTCTTCTGGCACTCAAGCTTCCATATTTGCCGTTTGATATAGGTACCGCGTTTTTACTCTTTAATTTCTTTAAAAACCCCAAAAATAAATTCCTGGCATTTACTTTTTGGATATTTAATCCTGTAAATTTATATGCAACTTACATGATGGGACAGTTTGATATCATTCCTACATTCATTACGGTTGCGGCACTTTATCTTGCCGTGAAGAAAGAAAAATATTTCTTTGCCTCTTTATTATTGGGTCTCGGAGCATCTTTTAAAATATATCCGTTATTATTTTTGGTTCCGCTTGCACTTCTCAGGGAAAAGTGGGCCGATCGCATAAAGATTGTCGGAATCGGGGCGTTAACCTATGTTGCCGGGATATTACCCTTTATCGGCTCCTCCGGATTTAGGAGCAGTGCTCTTCTCGCCGGACAGACAACCAAAAGTCTTTATGCGGCCCTTCCCGTGTCGGGTGGGGAGTCAATTATATTTTTCCCTCTTTTCATACTTTTCTTATATATAGTTTTCTTTTACAACAAAGCGAAGATTGGTGATCTTTGGCAGAGATTTTTTGTGGTAATTCTCATATTCTTTATTTTTACACATACTCATCCTCAATGGTTTACCTGGTTGACTCCGTTTTTGGTGATTGATTTAGTTAAATCACAATTAAAACACTGGCCACTGGCTCTTTTGGCAGTGGTTGTTTGGCTTGGTCAGGTGAGTTTTTTTGATCCGGGTCTTAGCGTCTGGCTGTTCTCACCCTTAGTTCCTTCACTTTACGGGCGGGTTGGTATTTGGCAAAGCTTAGGAATTAATGTGGATATTAATTATGCGAGGAGCATTCTCCAGACAGTTTTTGTATCGGTAGCTGCCTTTTATATTTATTATTACTTCCCCAAAAGGACTGACCAGGTATGATTATTTTAATTGTTTTAACCATTTTGGGAACAATTTTCCAGGGGGTAGCCATGTTTCGCAGTGGCCAGCTTTATCATTATGGTGTCGGATACTTTGGCCCATTGGCCCGGGATGGAGTTTGGCACGAAGCGTTGATCGGTCAATTAAAATTAGGTATTCCCCCACAAAACCCCGGGTTTGCGGGAGTGGCTCTTACTAATTATCACTATCTTTATGATTTACTTGTTGCAATTGTTTCAAGATTATCTACCATTAACCCGTCGTTCCTCATATATCGGTTTTTCCCGGTAATTTTCTCGATTCTTTTAGGGATTGGGACATATTTACTCGCCCGAAGGCTTTTTGGCAGTAAACTGGTAAGTATACTTGCGGTATTTTTTGCCTATTTTGGAAGTAGTTTTGGTTGGATAGTAAGTCTCGCTAAGCACCAACCTTTGGCCGGAGAATCGGCATTTTGGGCCAACCAGCCGGTTTCAATGAATCTCAATCCGCCTTATGCCATATCTCTGGTGATAATAATATTTGGCGTAATACTTCTTGATAATTATCTTAAAAAACCAAATCTGATTAAAGGAGTGGTGCTATCCGTTTTATTGGGGGCACTTGTAGGGTTTAAAGCTTATGCAGGTGCGATAGTTATAGCCGCACTCTTCTTCTTAACTTTGAAGAAAATATTTTTTGACAAAAATTATACCTTGTTGCCGGTTTTCATTTTTTCGGCAGTCATATTTATAGGTATTTATTTATCGATAGGGAAAGGCGCTGCAAGTCTGATCGGATTTCAGCCGCTTTGGTTAATTGACACAATGATAGATGCGGGGGATAGGGTTGGCATTCCGAATTTTACGGCAAGACGTTTTGCGTACTTTGGAGGACACAGGTGGTTAAGCTTCGGTGCGATCGAGCTAATTAGTTTATTAATATTTTTTGTAGGAAATTTGGGAACAAGAATTACCGCTCTCTGGGGTCTTCGTAAAAAGTTTTTTAGGTCTGACCTTCATCTCTTTATCTTTCTGATGATGGGGGCTGCTACCTTCCCCACCCTTCTTTTTGTCCAGAAAGGAAACCCTTGGAATGTTATTCAATTCTTTTACTATTTTCTATATTTTACGGGTCTATATGCTGCTTTTGCGTTGTCAAAGTTTTCAATTCCTATTTTAGTTTTAGTTTTATTGATTACTCCCATAAGTTCATATGCCACATTTCGTAGCGTACTTTACCCAAATCCGCCGGCTTATTTACCGTTAAAGGAATATCAGGCGCTCAATTTTTTAAAACTGGAACCGCCCGGGGTTATTTTAAAACACCCTTATGACTCAAACCTTAAAAATAAATATACCGACCCATACCCATTATTTGTATATGCGGATAATGCCTATGTTTCGGCATATTCAGGAAAGCCGGTATTTATTGAGGATGCGGAACAACAGATTGTTCTTAATACAAATTATACGGTTAGGGTTGACGAGGCGGATCGTTTTTTTACCGAGAAAGATCTGAATTGGTCCGACCAGTTTTTAAAGAGTAATAACATCCGTTACGTATATGTACCAAAGATTTACCAGCTTCCAATGGCAGAGGGAGAGTATTCCATGAAAAAGATTTTTGAAAATGACAGTGTTAACATATATGAGGTAGAACAATAATGAAAAAACTTCTGGTTTTGGCAATTTTTTTAAGAGTTTTGGTGGCGGCGTTTCTATTTCACCCTGATATCAAAACTTACAATTATCAAGCATCTTTTCTGAAAAAGGGAGTTTTTAACATTTACACTTATCTGGTTAATAATAAAAAATCTTTGCCGCTGAAAGATGATTTTGTTTATTTTCCTTTGACTTATTTTACTTTAGGCGGCTATCAGTGGATTGTGTCGCCGATTTTGGGTAATAACTTTACATCTTGGTTGTCCGATGCCGGAGCCAACTCTGTTGTTAACAATCCGAATATCTTTAGGTATCTTATTGTGCTTAAGCTCCCGTATTTGGTTTTGGATATTGGTGTAGCGTTTCTTCTAATGCAGTTCTTTGAAAACAAAGCAGATAAGAAAAAAGCTTATATATTTTGGTTATTTAACCCCTTCACGATAGTTCTGATTTATGTATTTTCTAACGTAGACATCTTTCCGGCAGTACTTACGATCTTGGCATTTTTGATGATCAAAAAACAAAAATTATTTTCCGCCTCGCTTATTCTCGGTTTGGCTTCCGGATTTAAATTATATCCTCTTTTATTCGTTCCATTTTTATTTTTGTCGGGACGTAGTGTGAAGGAAAAATTCGTTCTTGCCGCAACTCCAATAATAATCTTTGGGGTTATCGTATTACCGTTTATCTCAACGGCTTTTTTCCAATCAGCTCTGGTTTCTGGGCTTACCACAGGCATTTTTACGTCTGATTTTACAACTTTGGCTCTCGCCATCCTTTTCTTTTACGCAGTACTTATCGATAAAAAATTGAACGTCTTTAATTATTGGGTTACATTATTTTTGATTATCTTTTCCTTCACACTATTTCACATTCAGTGGCTTCTTTGGATTGCTCCCTTTTTGGTTATTTTATCAGTAAAAAAACCGAACCTTTCCAGGCTGATATTCTTTTTTGGCATACTAGCTTTTGCAATACCCATTCTTTATCAAGATAGGTTTATGACAATTTCTTTATTTAGGATATTTAGCACATGGTACGATATGCTTCCTACACCGTTTACTGTGATACAGAAAGTTTATGATCCCAATAATATAATAGCTGTTTTCCATTCGATACTTGCAGCAGGAAGTTTGGTGATGACGTACAAGAATTTTAAGGGGGCATAATACGAAAAAGAGAATTTTATGAAAAAGCTAATCTGGTTTACTACAATAACAATATTATTTTTGGTGTTTGTCGCTCCTGCCGTACTCGCCTTGGGGATAAAATTGATTCCCGGAGACGATCAACCAGGCTATAGCCAGACGTTGAGCATTTATGATTTTAGAAATGTGACCCAAACGTTTACATCTCAGGACGCAAACCTGACGGCGATAGGGACGTCAATAAAAAACCCCAATTTAAAAAATAAGAAAGACATTATATTGAATCTTTTCGATGATAAGATGAACCCGATAAGAACATCGGTGATAAATGGCCAAAATGTACAGGATGGTAGTTTTGTAAAATTTGTATTTGATACTATTCCTGATTCGGAAAATAAGGTGTATGTTTTTACCCTGAGCTCACCCGGGGCAGGACCCGAAGATCTGATTGAAGTTTTTCTTAGTCAAAACCCGCCGAGTTGGATAGACCATTATAATTACGATAAAGATACACATCCGGGGGGGCTTCCGATCGTCCTATATTTTAAACCTGTAAGTAAGATTATGATAATAAGAAGTATTTACTCTAACTTATTTTCCAGACTTCTACCTCAGAGTTTTCATAAATCTTAGTCAACCCTGTTTTTGTCAGATCCACCAGCGGGCGGAAAACTTTAGGAAAATACAGAATTTGTGACTTAGTTTCATTAACCTCCCGGCTGAAGATATTCGGGTCCTTCTCCTTAAATATCTTCTCTTTTATCGTTAGACGTCCTTTCCATTCATAACCCATGATATCTACCTGTTCGTGGTCGTCAAAATATGTCCTTCTGGATGAAAATGCTGAAACGTAACCGGTATCAGACCAGTTCCAAACGTTTGGGGTAAGACCTCCGACTTCCGGATACTGATCATATGGGGGCGTCAAAATGACCGTTTTCGGAGAAGTGTTGTTTTTAATGTAGCCAAGCGCTTGAATCTCGGATGCCGAAATTTTAGCAAAAGCCTGACGTAAATGTCCGGGAGATCCGTAGAAATCGCGAAGTAGACCGATTTGAGTAGGAATCATCGTAGCTATAAATATCAGAGCTATAAGTATCTGGAAGACGGGAAATTTAACAAATTTTATAAGTCTTGCTACCGATATACCGGCAAGTATTCCGATAAGAAGGACGAAATATTGAAGGAATTGACTGGTATTACTGGCAACACCTTTCTGCAGGAACAAGAGCGGAAGTACTAAAGAAGAAAAGATAATTAAAATGAAAATTAAATTGAAATAATTCTTGAGGGAACTTTTTACAAATTTAAAGCCATCCCAAAGCCCAACGAATCTCATTCCCAGGTTTCCGAAGAAGAAAATCAGAAATCCTAATCCTTCCAGAAATATCACCCGTTTCCAGTTGTGTTCATAAATATATGTTTGGCGTCGAAGTTCCCAGTCCAATAAATTCAGGCGGGAAGGCTCGACAATCATAGTCCTGATATACCACCAGGGTTGAAAAATCAGAAAAGAAACCGATCCGCTCGAATTTGGTAAATATAAAATTGCAGCAAGGGCTCCGCTAAGAATTGTCAAAAGAAGTATTTGAATTTTTCTCTCCCTTAGCATTTGCCAAATTCCGGCAAGAAATAGAGACCCCAGAATTACAATTGCAGCATAGACTTTAAATTCAGCCAAGGTGCCGGTTAGAAGAACACAAATCCAGAATGTATATTTGTGTTCATTTTTCTGTAACATCGCTAACAGAAAGTAAAGTGCTGCCATTAGAATAAAATCAGAAACTATTTGGGGTGGATTTCCACTGGCACTTTGCGGTTGAGTTGCCCAGAAGACACTTTCACCTTTACCGATTATGTATCCAAAGCTTCCCGCAAAATATGTAAAAATAGTTGCCCAGATCCCGGCGGTGCGGCTATCCGTAATTTTCTTAGTAAGGTAGTATGCAGACACACCGAAGAAAAGGGAGTAAATAAAAGGGAATATTCTGAAATATAAATTCAAGTCGGATAAGGGGAGGTATTTAGAAATTATTGCAGGCGCAATATCCGAAAAGAAATGATAATTAACAAGCTTTTCACCTGCAAAAACCGGGTTTTGAAACGGGTAACCTTTCTTTATCTCCTCCATCAGTGCTATATGCCAGGCTCCGTCGTGTCCGTTAGAAGACCAAAAAAGCAAGTCCCCGTTTTTAAAAATTCCGCTGGGGGAGATGACCAGCATTTGTCCGGCGATTCCGACAATGAAAACAATTATGGTTAGGATGGTTAATCCGTCAAATTTAATTTTGATTTGTTTTAGTGTTTTCACCAGAGGTTTGGCACCTACAATAATTGCCAAAAGTGTAATTGGGATGATAAGAAATGGAATATTAAGCACTATTAGCACGTAGGAAATTAGTGTAAAAAGGACAAATCCGACGATTCCCCCCATTAGTATTTTCTCCACAGCTAAATTATAATGTACATATGTCCCGTAAATCCATCTTGGTTCTTTTTGGCATATTGCTGCTCGGGTTTTTGCTTCGGGTTTATAAAATTACGACACTTCCGATGTATGGTGACGAACTGACAACGGTTTATGATACCTACTCGGTTCTTAAAACCGGTCATGATCAATTGGGGAATTTTCTCCCTATTACTTTTCAAATGGGTGCCGGACGGCCGGCAGGATATATTTATTTCTCGATTCCTTTCGTAGCTATTTTTGGTCCAACAGCACTGGGAGTCCGAAGCCTCTCGATTCTTTCGGGACTCGGGATGATTGTCATAATGTATTTTTTGGGGAAGAGGTTATTCAACCAAAATACCGGTTTTATAGCAGCTTTTCTGATTGCAATTTCACCTTGGGACCTGTCTCTTTCCAGAGGCGGATTTGAGGCCCATTTTGCCCTAATGTTGGCTATCCTGGGGCTTCTTTTTTTTCTCATGGCCAAAGATAACCCTAAATATTATTTGGGGTTTGCAGTCGCATGGGGACTCTCCATACATACATATTCCACTTATAAACTTACCTTGTTTTTGATTCTCGCCCTTCTGATTTGGTTTGATAGAGGAGCCATTAGAAATTTTTTGAGTAAAGGATATCGTTGGTTTAAGATAATTGCCTTAGTAGTAGGGGCGGTTGCAGTACTTGTTTCGGTCCAACAGACTTTATTCGGTAAATCTGAACAAAGATTTACCGATATTAATATATTTGCCGATCCGGCTATAAAACAGCAAATAATTCAAAAAGTTAACTTTGAAAGATCTATTGATTCAATTGGGGAAAATCTCTCACAATATTTTCATAATAGGCCGGTTGAGTATTTTGTTTCTTTAAGAAATGCCTACTTAGATAATTTATCATTTAACTTCTTGTTTATTTCAGGGGACGGGAACCCTGTCCATAACATGACGGGAATAGGAGAATTATATCTGGTTGAGATAGTGCTGATACTTGTAAGTCTAGTGATTCTTTGGAATAAAAACCGGAAAATCTTTATTTTTCTTGTATCCTGGATCTTTCTTGCACCCGTGGCTGCCGCACTCCTTATAACACCACACGCCTTACGAGATTCATTTATGCTTCCACCTCTTGTTTTATTATCAGCAGTTGGCCTTTCGGAGATTACAGATATTAGAAATAGGAGAAACAAACTTTTGTTTTTTTTACTGATAGGAGCTCCGTGGTTGTTACAGTTTATATTCCTCTTAGACAAACTCTATTTTCTCTCGCCGGTTAAGTATTATAACTTTTGGTCATATCCTGCAGAGGTGGCCGCAGGGATAGCTAATGATCATATGAGGCAATATGATTACATTTTCTTATCCGATCAAATTGACAACATTCAATATGCGTACCCCGTCTATAATAAAATTGATCCAAATATAGTAATAGCTGCAAATAAAACCCTTTTTGATTTCGGAAAATATAAGTTTAAGAAATTTGGGAATGTATATATCACAAATATACCCGATAACGAAGTTGTTAATTTTATTAACAGCATAAACGGGTCTGTTTTATATGTTATAGATGTAACTGAAAATGTCGAAGGCACGGTACTTAACAGGGTTTATAGCCCTACAGGTCAACGAATGTTGTCTATTATTAAAAAAGAAGTATGATGGGTAACATAATTAAGAACAAAAGGTTTATATTAATCTCCCTGGTTTTTACTATTTTTTTTGGATCTTTCTTAAGGCTTTATCGGTTGGATAAAGATCCTGTTTCCCTTTTTGGAGATGAGCTGGATGTAGGTTATCAGGCCCTTTCGCTTCTCAAAACCGGCAGAGATTATTCAGGCAATTTTCTACCCATGCATATTCAGTCTTTGGCAGAATGGAGAACCCCCTTATACATTTATGCATCCATTCCAACAATAGCGTTTTTTGGCATATCTTCCTTAGGCGTTCGTTTGCCTGCGGCAGTATTTGGTATTTTAGGTATACTGATAACTTATTTTTTGACCAAAGAGCTTACTAAAAATAAATATATAGGACTTATTTCTGCAATCCTAATATCAATACTTCCCTGGCATATTCATTATTCCAGAGCGGGTTTTGAAGCGACCATGCTTTACATCTTTTTCTTTGCAGGGATTCTGTTTTTTCTTTATGGACTAAGGAAAAATATTTGGCTTATACCCACGGCAATACTTTTAGGTTTTACGCCATGGATTTATAGTACCGCAAAATTATTTTTACCCCTGACTGTTGTCGCAATGTTTTTGATTTGGCACAAGGATATTTTTAAAATTAAGAAAATATATTTGGTAATAAGTTCTGTAATTTTTTTACTAATTACCGTTCCGTTTGCTATAAATACAGTCTTTGGGCAAGGGGTAGCCCGCTTCGACTCTATTTCTATATTTAATCACCCGACTTTAAGCGGGGAAATCGGGGCACCCCGTGTAGTAGACCAGGAGATGGGCGATGTATCCCAAAATCCTTTTCTTGGAAAAATTCTGCATAACAAATTAATAGTTTTTGGCAACATTTTTATTGATAACTATTTTGAAACCTTTTCGACGGACTTTTTGTTTACAAAGGGAGATCCTTCCCCACGTCAGAACTCTTCCGCTTCGGGAGAATTATACGCAGTTGAATCTGTCTTAATCCTTGCCGGCATTTGCTTTGTTCTTACCGGACGTAAAGCAATTTTAGGTAAAGAAAAATATACATTTCTTTTTCTTCTTTTCGCCAGCCCGATTCCCGGAGCTCTGACTCAAGACGGCGGAAATCACGCAACAAGGCAGTTTTTGTTAGTTTTTCCTTTAATAGTCGTAGCGAGTATAGGACTGGTTTATGTCTATAGGCTGCTGAAGGGAAATGTTAAATTTGTTTGGGCATTCGCAATTGTGGGGATTCTTCTCTGGAGCACTATTAATTATTTACATTATTATTTTGTCCATTATCCTTGGGATTCTGAGAGGTGGTGGCAGGCAGGGTATCAGGAGATGGTAAGTTCGGCCATTTCCGAATCCAAAAATTATGATCAAGTGATGATAAGCAGCGCAGGGGAGCCTTCTTTGAAGTACTTTTTGGCTTGGTCTGAATATCCCCCGTCCCTATTCCAAAAAGACGGTACCAGAAACACGGCTCTAATTAAACCATTCGGGACCGTAGCAAAAGAAGGAAAATTTCTATTTCCTCCCGTCGGAAAATTTACAGACCTTTACAGTTTGAGTAATGTCCTTCCTGTAAATACCTTGTATGTAGCTACAACAGAAGAAGTTGTGTTTGATCTGGGCAAATATCCCGAAAGAATTCCTAAAGATATAAAAGTAATAAAAATTATTCGCTACCCGTCCGGTGAACCGGTATTTTATCTTCTGACAAAAAGATAATAAGTATCCAATTCGGATTTTAGGGACGTTAATTTTCAAGTACGGGAAACCCCCCAAAGTTTATGGTAATATCGTAATCAACGGCGAATGAAAAAAACTCCAAAAATTGTAATAGTAATGCCGGCGTATAATGCTGCAAAAACCGTTAAAGATACTTACTCGGAGGTTCCTTTAAAATACCGTAAGAATATAATTTTAGTCGATGACCACAGCACAGATGATACGATAGCGGTTGCGAGGAAATTAGGGATTACGGTATTTGAACACCCAAACAATTTAGGTTACGGGGGGAATCAAAAAACATGTTATTGGGAGGCGTTAAAATTGAATCCCGACGTTGTTGTAATGTTACATCCGGATTATCAGTATGATGCTTCAAAGATTGATCATCTGATCGTGCCGATTTTAGCTGGTAATTTTGACTTTATGTTTGGTAGTCGGATTAAGAACAGGGGGTCTGCGCTTGCGGGCGGTATGCCAAAGATAAAATATTATGTAAACCGTCTTGTGTGTCTTATGCAAAACATTCTTTTGGGTGAAAATTTCAGCGAATATTTTTCCGGTTTCAGGGCATATTCGAGTAAATTGTTAAGAATAGTCCCTTTTCAGAGGTTTTCCAACGACTTCGTTTTCGATCAGGAAATGACTACTTCTTCAATAAGTTACGGATTTAGGATTGGCGAGATTGCCATCCCCACAAGATATCACGATAAAGCTTCCTCGATAAGATTTCTTAAAGGTGCTAAGTTTATACTGGAAGGATTCGGAACGACAGGAATGTATTTACTTTATAAAGCAGGTATTATTAATGACAGGAGATTTAACCCTAAAGTAGCAAAATGATTTTCAAAAGAAGTACAACCCTGTCGTTACTATTTTTGGCATTAATTGTTGTTTTTTTTAAACCCGGATCTTCACCAACCATATGGCTGGTAGTTTTTACTTTTTTCCAAAGTACCCTGCTATATTTTGTAATCGCGGAAAAGTCTCACAATTATCTACTAAGAATAATTATATTATTAGCCTTACCGATTTTTGTCGGTATATTTATTATCGGGAGCGGCATATATAAGGATACTTTTAAGATTACAAACTTTGAGAAAAACATATTGTGGGAAAGGGAAGAACTTTACAGAAGAGAACTGGGCTTCATCGGGAGAAACAACTTCGGAAATAAATTTATTGAACAGACGAAACTGATTATTGACAAGGTAAATCAAAAAATTACGGAACCGTATGAAATATCTCATTATTTTTCATCTGAGAATTATTCATTTTATTCATTGATATTATTTCCCCTTTTTACCTTGGGATTTTTGGTTATGCTTTCTGAAAAAATAAAACCAACCTTATATTATCTTAGTTTGGCGACTGTGGGGGCCATTCTGGTTCCTCCCGATGTGGCTTATTGGCTATTTATTCCATTAATCAATTTAGGATTATTAATGGGCGTAAAAAATATAGGAAGACTCTTCAAAAATTAAAACAAGATGAATAAATTTCAAAAAATAATATTAATAATAATTGTTTTTATAGCTGTTATTTTAAGATTTTATGAATTGGATACAGTTCCTCCCGGGTTACACGCAGACGAAGCTTCTCAGGGATTTAACGCTTTCTCGATCCTGAAAACAGGTAAAGATATGTATGGAAAAAGTTTTCCCATACTTTTTAGAGCAAACGGTTCGTATCAACCGCCAATTTATACTTATCTGACAATAATCCCGACAGTTTTTTTGGGTGATAGTATTTTTACGGTCAAAGTAGTTTCGGCGGTATCCGGTGTGGGATTGGTTTTATTAACCTATTTTTTTGTAAGCAGGCTCTTCCTCGGAAGTAAAAAAGACGGAGTTACACTTGGTTTAATTACTTCCGGAATTGTCGCAATCTCTCCCTGGGCCATTCTCTTTAGCAGGGTGGCGGTTGAGGCCAACGTAGGAGTCCTTATCTTTATGGCCGGTGTATATTTACTGGCCAGTTCCTTGAAAAAGATTTCACTGTTTCCTTTAGCCTGTCTGGTTTTGGGACTTTCTACTCATGCTTATTATTCTGAAAGGGTAACATCGGTGCTACTTTTGGCATTCGTTGTTTTAATCTATCGAAAAATTTTCCTGAAAACAAAAAAAACCACAGCACTGGGCTTAGGAATTTTTGTATTAATCCTTTTGCCGCACTTGTATTTATTGACAACAGGAGCTTTAACGAAAAGATTAAGCCAAGTAACATATTTTGGGAATATTTTTGAAGAGAAAATAAATTTTGGAGGAAAAATTCTGGAAGCCGCTAAACAATTTAGTAATCATTATCTAATCTACATTTCACCAAAAAACCTATTTTTTGATCCGGGTAGCAGTCTTGGAAGAACTGCGCCCGACATGGGAGTTTATTATCCCTGGATGGCTATTCCCTTTCTGATAGGCCTTGGTTATCTGTTTAAAAATAGGCAAAACAATTTTTTAAAAATTATACTAGCTTTACTTTTAATCGCGCCCATCCCTGCCGCGCTAACCGGGGATCTTTTTTATCCGCTAAGGACTCTTGATTATCTTTGGGTTGTCGCTTTTATTGTTTCGCTGGGGTGCTGGGTGGTACTGGGGGCGATAAAAAATAAATGGCTGAAGCTATTGGCCGTCTTGGGAATAGTCGGCTACTCATTAATTCTTTTTGGGATATCGTACTTTGTCATTCTTAAATATGAACTAGTGATAGCTTCCGGAGAGCCCTATGTAGAATTGATGCCTGTTTTGGATAAATACAAAGACAGGCAAATCGTTGTTGATTTCAATGCCCGTGCCTGGGGGGTGGGTATCAGAATGACCTATCTTAAATCAGTTGATCCAAGGCTGGTTCAGGCTAATCTGAAAGCTCAGTTGACAACAAATTACTATAGTCGGGATGTAAATGCTCAAGAAATTTACAGGATCGGTAATATCATCTTCAAGCCGCTGGATTGGACTAAAGTGTGTGGACCAAACCTGATTATAGTCGGGGACGAGCTATCCGTTTCTTCGCTACAGATTATTACACACAAACTCCATGAAGAGTTTACGGTTCCCGATTACTTGGGGAAACCCATTCTTTTTGGTTATTCCACAAAAATAGTGTGCAAGTAAAAGCATTTTAAGGCATAATTAATAGTAATGAAGCGTAATTTATCCAGGATTGTTCTTTTCTTGGTTGTCGCGCTGGCTTTATTCCTGAGGCTATATAGGGTTACTTCTGATCCGCCATCACTCAACTGGGACGAGGTATCAATCGGCTACAACGCCTACTCCGTTCTCAAAACCGGCCGAGACGAGTGGGGGCAGCTTTTGCCTGTTCATTTTAAATCTTACGGTGAGTATAAACTTCCGGCGCAGATATATGCTTCGATTCCGGGAATTGCAATGTTCGGTCTTAACGAGCTCGGAGTAAGGATTACTCCTGTCATTTACGGAACATTGACGGTGTTACTTCTTTATTTCTTGGCCAAGGAAATTTTTCAAAACGAGTGGATTGCTCTAACCTCCTCATTTTTTCTTGCAATTTCCCCCTGGCATATTCAGCTGACTAGGGTATCTTTTGAATCCTCATTTTCGGTTTTCTGGGTTACCCTTGGGGTGTGGCTTTTTATCAAGGGATTTACAAACAAAAAATATTGGTTAGCCTCGACAATACCTTTTATTATTTCAATTTATACTTATAATGCCGCACGGGTTTTTACTCCACTATTTGTACTAGCCCTTTTCCTAATTTATAAAAAAGATATTTTGAAAAATACCAGAATATTTATTCTTAGCCTACTGGTTTTTTTGTTGTCGATGATCCCACTTGCAAGCTTTGTAATAAGCGGGGAGGCAACAGCCAGGTTTAATCTGGTAAGTATTACAGATGATCCGGGATTTACGCTTCGGATAAATGAAGCGCGTGGTAATACACGTCTTCCTGAACCGCTACCCCGTCTTATTCACAATAAAGTAACACATTATGTTTATGTATTCGTGGGGAATTACCTTAGTCATTTTACTCCCGACTTCCTTTTTATAAATGGCGCGGGGCATAAGCAACAACACGTTCAAGGGATTGGGGAAATGTATGCAATTCAGGCACCGTTTATTTTAATCGGTCTTTTCTTTCTTTTTAGGAACAAAAATAAATGGAGGTGGCTACTCGTAACATGGTTACTTTTGGCATTTATTCCTGTATCGGCAACGGTTGACAGTATTCCTAACGCACTAAGAACACTATTGGCGGCAATTCCGTATCAAATATTTACCGCTCTTGGTATTTACAAGACATTTAAGTTGCTAAGCCGGAAGAATATTATCCGTTGGGTAGTAATGACTGCGTCAGTAATTGCACTAGCCTTCAGTTTCAAAGGATATTTAAATAATTATTACAATATTTATCCTGTTCTATATTCACGCGATTGGCAATATGGTTATAAGCAAGCAGTAGGTTATATAAAAGAGCACTATAACAACTATGACCTGATAGTTTTCAGCCGGACTTACGGAGAGCCTCACATGTTTACTCTTTTTTTCTTGAACTGGGACCCGGCAAAGTATCAGAATGACCCGAACCTTGACCGTTTTGAGGCCAATCAATGGATTTGGGTTCTCAAGTTTGATAAGTTTTATTTTCCGGACCTTGGTGATACCGGAACTCACTATCAAGACATTGTTAATGCAAATCCCGGGAAGAAAATGTTGTTTATAGGAAAATCCGGCGACTTCCCTGATAATTTACCAAGACTTTTGACTGTTGATTTCCTTAACGGTAATAGGGCATTTGATATTGTTGAAAAAAATGCGAAATAATGCGTTCATTAAACGAAAAATAATCTTCGCCTTTGTATTGGTTCTTTTTCTTGCTACCCGAATATATAAAATTGCAGAAATACCGCAATCCGTTTATTGGGATGAGGCCTCGATAGGATATAATGCTTATTCGATTGCGACCGACCTGAAAGATGAATGGGGAGTGACACTTCCTCTGCATTTTCGCGCCTTCGGCGAATTTAAGCTTCCGGTCTACATTTATTCAGTAGCCATATTTGTTAAGACAATAGGCTTAAATGAATATGCCGTCAGACTTCCGGCAGTTTTGTATTCGTTGGGAACTTTGATTGTTGTCTATTTATTAACCAAGAAAATAACCGGCAAAGAGAGTATTGCGATCCTGGCAAGCTTTATTCTAAGTTTTTCTCCGTGGTTTTTTATATTTTCAAGAACCGGATATGAAGCCACCGCGGGCCTATTTTTCTTTTTACTCGCTACGTATTTGTTTCTGCTTCTCCCCAAAAACAAATATTATTTATTGGCTGCAACATTAAGTTTTATTTTATCTTTTTACAGTTACAACTCATTCCGGATAATTGTTCCTATTTGGATGGTTTTACTTTTTGTCTACAAGTTTCGCGAGTTTATCAGAGACCGCAAGTATCCGGTTGTTCTTATCATTTCTATAACATTATTCTTATTAAGCTTAATTCCGGTTTATAGACTTTATAAATACGATTCGGGTGGGGCGAGGTTTGCTGAAGTGCAAATTACGAGTAAGCTGGATTTTGTTAAAAACTATTTTTCCCATTTTGACCCCCAATTTTTATTTTTCAAAGGTGATACCAATCCCCGCAGTCAAATTCCGGGACACGGTGAGCTTTATTTATTTGAAGCTCCCCTGATACTTTTAGGCTTACTCGCAATTATTAAAAGTAAAAAAATATTATACTTTTTGCCTTTGGCAACGCTTCTGATTGCTCCGATTCCCGCAGCCTTGACCAAAGAATCACCCCATGCGTTAAGAGCACTCCTTGCGGCTCCTTCACTTGCCATAATGTCAGCTCTGGGTGTCATGTTCTTAAGAGAAAATATCAAAAAATTTAGTACAGTTATCCTTTTGGTTGTAATTGCGGCTTACTACTTGTCTTTCGAATCGTACATGGTTGATTTTTTGACAAAATATTCTTCCGAGACCGCTTCTGATTGGCAGTATCAATATAAGGAAATTTTTGCGAATCAAAAAAGCGGTGTGGTTTCCGATAAGTATGCTCAGCCTTATATCTTTGCTCTCTATTACCTGAAATATCCTCCGGAAAAATTCAGGGAAGAGGTGAAGCTAAACCCGGTTAGCGATTGGGGATTTTCAAAGGTAGCGTCATTCAACGGATTTCAATTTAAGTGAAAAAGTTAACCTTAATTATCTTTGCAGCTATTTTAATTTTGGCTGCGATTTTACGTTTCTATAAATTGAGCAGTGCCCCTCCTTCTATAAGTTGGGATGAGACAGCTGTCGGTTATAATGCCTGGACAATCTTACATTGGGGAAAAGACGAATGGGGTAAAACACTACCCCTGATTTTTAAATCATTTGAAGATGATAAGCACCCCGTTCATATTTATTTAACCGTACCGACGATTGCGGTTTTCGGTCTTAACGAATTAGGAGTTAGAGCTTCCTCCGCACTGTTCGGAGTCCTTAACGTAGCAATAATCTTTTTTCTGGGTAAGAAGATCTTTGATAGCAGTTGGGCAGGGCTTATAGCCTCGTTAATATTAACGATTTCGCCATATAACATACACTTTTCACGATTTAATCATGAACTGAATTTCGCGATTTTTTTCTTCATGCTGGGTTTTTACCTTATATTAAAAGGTCTTGAAAAAAGGAACTATTTAATAGTATTGGGGTTCGCTTCTTTGGGTCTTGACCTGCTTGCGTATCAAAGTGCAACCGTGCTGGTTCCCCCGCTACTCCTTTTGATAACTATTATCTATTTTAAGGACCTTCTGAAGGATAAAAAATATTTTTTTGCGGGGCTTTTGGCATTTTTTATTTTCGTCAGTTTATTTTTTGTGGAGCCGGCTCTCCTCGGTGGGGCAAGATTCAAGCAGACATCTTCTCCTCAGGAAAGAAACATCCAGGCTATCACCAAAAAATATTTAGAGCATTTTTCATATAACTTTCTCTTTGTACAAGGGGACAGTAACCCCAGACTTTCCGGTCAAACAGGTACTTTTTACAAGGTTGATATTGTTTTTTTAATAATAGGAGTTATTGCCCTGATTTGGGGAATATTCAGAGGTAAAAAAGAATATTTGATTGTTTTAGCATGGGCTCTTCTGGCCCCGATACCTGCGAGTGTAACAAGCGAAGCACCTCACGCCGCCCGGGCAATGTTTATGACGGGAAGTTGGCATCTTATTGCGGCCCTAGGTGTGTTTACGATAATAAAAATGTTTAAGAACAGATACATAAAAGTTGCGGTGGGTCTATTAATAACCGGCATTCTGGGAGTTTCGTTATTCGGTTATATACGAAATTATTTTGGTGTTTACACCAAAAGGTATGCAATTGAATGGCAATACGGAATGAAACAGGTCGTTGAGTTTGTGAAAGCCCATCCGGAATACGATGAGGTCTACATGACTCCGGAAAGGCAGCAGCCTTACATTTTCTATCTTTTTTATCTTAAAACTCCTCTGTCCTTATATTTGAAGACTGTTAAATATAACGAAACCCAATCAAGACCGGCAAATACCGTAGCCGGATATTCAAAGTATCATTTTGGCCTTTGGGACCCTATTGATAGTCAACCGATTCCGCATGTTTTATATGTGGTTACGCCGTCGGTTTACACTGGTTTAAAATACCAGCTTTTATTTGAAACCGTTTACGCTGTAAAATATCCCAATGGGTCGGATGCATTTTTCCTGGTAACCGCGAGGAGTACTTTTGACTAATGTTCAAACTATCTGTTGTCCTGGCAGTCAGAAATGAGGAGACTAATATTGGTCGTTGCCTTGAATCTGTTAAAGATATAGCAGATGAAATTGTTGTTGTAGACGAGTACTCGACGGATAAAACGGTCGAGATTGCCAAAAAGAATGGTGCAAAAATATTTCTTGAACCCCACCATGACATTTTCCATGTTACCAAGCAAAAAGCTCTAGAAAAAGCCTCCGGTGAATGGATACTCCAGCTTGATGCGGACGAGGCCGTGACGCCGGCATTGGCGAAAGAAATTATTTCTGTCGTTAATCATCGACTACCGGTTACGAATTACAATAAGCTGTTCCTACGTCATCAAAAACTCATAGAGGAAAGGGATGGTCCGATAGGCAAAAAAACCGGCGAAATTGTCGGATACTTTATTCCCAGAAGAAATATTTTCTTGGGTAAACCGTTAATCCACGCCGGGGTCTACCCTGATGGGGTAATCCGCCTGGTTAAAAACGGGAAATCAAGGTTCCCTCAAAGATCCGTGCACGAACAGATTGAACTAGATGGTGAAGTCGGTTGGCTCAGCAGCGACCTTGAGCATTATGATTCACCAACACTCAAACGCTATTTGGTACGTTTCAACCGTTATACCGATTTAAAAGCTAAAGAGCTTGGAGACAACAAGGTTTCGAAAGGTGTTATTGCATTTTTGCTGTTTACTATTTACTATCCGTTAAGAACCTTTTTAAACCTCTATTTTCGCCATTTGGGGTTTTTGGACGGGTCCGGCGGTTTCCTTTGGAGCTTCTTTTCCGCTATGCATTTTCCGATCGCTTATTTTAAATACATTACTGCAAGTAAGTAAGATCGGTTTTATATGAAATTAATTTTCCGATTAAAAAAGATTCTTCCGTATGCTTTTATTACTCTACTGTTTTTAGGCTTTCTTTTTCTAAAACATCAGGACCTTTTTAAATATAAGTTTAATGTAAATTTGATATCCGAGTATCTTAGATCTCAGGACATCGAGGATAAAGGTAATGCCATTAAAGATAGAATTTTCCTTTCCGACAGCGATCTCTATATTGCCTCGGGGTATCTTTACGCAAAAGGGGCAGACCCGACGGGGTATGATTTCCAAGTTCCGGCACTCATTAAATACCTTTTCGGTTTTAGCATCCTTGCTTTTGGAAATCCTTTTTATGTCCAAATTGTTTTTGGTATAGCACTTCTTTGGTTGACTTACTTTTTGGGGATGAAACTATTTAAAAACCGGGCAGTTTCCTTAATTGGAACTACCCTTTTATTAATTGACCCTGTTTTTGGAGGCATGATGAACGGGGCGTTATTGGACCTGGGGCAAACGGTTTTTGCTCTAAGTTTTGTTATTCTGATGTTTTTTTATCCTGAAAGTTTTATCTTACAGGGAATCACACTGGGTCTTTTTGCTGCTTCCAAATTTTGGTCCACAGCAGTTATATTTGTTTTTTTAATTACCATATACAAAATATTCATTAGGAAGGAAAGACTCAATATTAAAAAGATAGGATTGGTACTGCTGACTACACTTATCACATACAGTCTTTTATATATAAAAACTTTTATCAACAATTATGGAGATTTCAACATAGTTATTTATCAAGGCAAGGTCTTAAGGTATATGTTGGCGCACAATTCGGCAGGTGTTCCGGGAGGTCCGATAGCATTATTTATCAGCGGCTATTTTCTTCCGTGGTGGCAAAACGGAATAATACACATAGGAGACTGGAGTTTTCTTTGGCCAATATCTTTTCTTGCTTCAGTATTTCTAATCTTTAAAACAAAGTTGAAAGACTTAAGGTTTTTCTTTTATTTACTACCAATTGGTTATCTTCTTTTAACCAGTACACAGGTACCCTTTACAAGATATTTCTTAATAATCTTGCCTTACGCTTATCTGAATCTTTCCTCCTTGTTGGTGGGCCTTCTAAAGAAAAGGGTATGATCAGGTAGGCTGTCAGTTAGTGTCGTGATTAAGTGGTTTTTTAAATGTCAAAATCAGCAGTATCGTAAGCGAAATTATCGAAATAATAGCGCCGACCTTAAAGCTATTTGGCGAGTAAACCATTTCAATTTGTGATTCACCCGGCGGAACCTCAACGGCTCTGAAGATGCTATCTGCACGTAAAATTTCGCCCGACTTCCCGTTGATAGAAACCTGCCAACCAGGGAAGAAAGTGTCCGATAGAAAAAAGTATGCTCCACTTTGAGTTTTTACCTGAAAATCAACCTTGTTAGCGGAATATTCGGCAATTTCAACCGTATCGTTTTCTCCCGGCATATATTGTGTAGGATTTTCCTTGTCAATAAGGAGTTTGTTTCGAAAATCAAAACCCGTTACCAATTTCTCTGCCGCTTGTACATTGTCTGTTTCCGATTCCGCTTGGTAGTATAGAATAACTCTTGGAAGTACTGTTTGGTTTTGTAATACAACAGTTTCTCCGTCTTCAAATACGGGTTTATAGCGGGTCAAATCTACTTTGGCTTCATTTATTTTCCCCACAGAACTTATTTGCCCCCACTGATCATATTTTATGGCCAGTAGATATTTTGCTCCGACCAAGTCAAGAAGCGGAGAGTTAAGATTGGCGAGATTTAAATAGCGTGTAAAGTTAATCTGGTCAAACCTGCCGCTTAAATCCGGTTTATTTACCAGACCCATATTTAGACCATCAAAAAAGACTGCATAGTCTTTTATCAAGAGCGGATCGTAACCGGTTGGTGAATAAAGTTCCGGATACATCCAGGTATTGGCAGGAAGGACAGGGCCCTCTTCACTTATCACACGATCAATATTGGTCTGGCTCTTTATGTATTCGAAAACCGGGACAGCGCGGCTGGTGTACTGAGGATCGGAGAAGGGTGTGAATTTCATCGTAAAACGGCCCAGATCAAAAACGATGAGTATTAAAAGCAGCCATTTTGCCCAGTTTTTATTTCTGATAAAAATACAAATGGTGACACCCCCTGCCAGTAAAGCAATTGGTAGTAAAAGATTCCTTAATGCAACAAGGATGTAGTTAAGATTTACCGGAATAACGCCTTTCCAAATCAGTCCATAAATCAAAATCAGTATATCCAGTAAGGAACAGAGAATAACGGCTAGTTTTTTTTGATTAAATCTTTCAATTGCGGTTGCTGCAAGAAACGCTCCCGAGAATGCTGTTATTATGAGCCAGCGGGAAGCATACCCGGTAGCAAGAAGAGGAACTTTAAGTTGATAAATAAGTCTGCCTATCGGGTTATCAAAGGCAAGAAGTATTGACCCGATAAATAGTCCGGAGAAAAGATTTAACATCCAGTTCCTTTTTTTGGTGAAAAGCCCCGCAAGCGCCAACGCGAGGGCAATTACCGAAAAGTACCCCGTTACTTCCTGATACTGGATTACCCCCCAATAATTTTGCGTCGCAGGGTTTCCAAAAAAATCCGGAGCTAAAAATGAAATAAGGTTCTGAACGGGCAGAAGGCCATAATGATATTCGATGATATTCTGGTCCAGATTTCTTATCGAATATTTCAGAAGTTCGGCCGTAGGTAGCAGTTGTACGGCAGCTGTGGTCGCTCCGACCAAAATGAAAACGGCGCCTAAAGTAATCAAACGAGTCTTGTTTACCGCTTCCGGAAGCGATAGGGAGCGGAAAAGAAAATAAAGTGACGCAATCAAGATGACATAGAATGCAGGTTGGAAAAAACCGCCGGTTAGTACCGGGAATAGGCAGATGGACGACAAGGCCAAGAAACGAATCTGTTTTTTTTCAAAATATTTCTCAAAGAGATACAAGACCAGCGGAAGCCAAACCATTATTTGACCAATGGTTGCATATTCCAAATAAACCATGACAAACCCTGAATATGCAGAAACCAACCCTCCCACGCCCGCAGCCACCTTGGAAAGACCCAGCTGACGAAGGAAAATATACATAAATGAGGCAGCAAGAACCGGTTGCAGAAAAACCATCAACCCGTATCCGTGGGGATTTCCAAATATGAGCATCAGTAGATTCAGAGGGTAAAACGGTGCGGATTGCCAGTTGGCCAGGAGGGGATATCCGGAGAAGGAGAAAGAGTTCCATAATGGCAGACTGCCGTGTTTGATTAAATCTATCGCCAGGCTTCGCCAGGGATATAGTTGAGAAAAGACATCCGTTAGAGAGACATTTTTGTAAGGAATTCCGGCCACAAATCCCCAAAATTGTCCGGCCCAAGGGTAATAGACACCGGCGAGGGCATCTGTAGGCAGGGGGATAAGACCATGAAGCATCGGCGCAAACAGGATCAAGTTAAACAAAACTAATAGTAATATCATTACGTAGGTTATATTATATGCTGTGACAGTAAAACAAAAAAGCGTTTTCTGGTCTATTATTGTTCCCTGTTATAACGAGGCTACACGTGTTGATAACATAGTTAATATACTCCGGTATTTGCGGGGACTTGATAAGCCGTGGGAACTTATTGTCGTGGACGACGGAAGTACTGACAACACTCTTGAAAGACTCAAATTTCTCAAGAAGAAATCAGACTTTAGGCTTATAAGTTATAGAAACAACCGTGGAAAAGGATATGCTGTTAAAACAGGAATGTTGGCGGCAGTTGGTGAGTTTAGATTATTTATGGATGTAGACCTTTCGACACCCATAGATGAAATAAAAAAGATCAGTCAATTTATCAACCAATATGATGTGGTTATAGGGACCAGAAAAGTCAAGGGAGCAGAAGTTGTTGTGCATCAGCCTTTTTTAAGGGAAAATCTTGGAAAAATATTTACTTTGCTTTCGCGATTAATATTAAACACCAAGGTCACAGATTTTACCTGCGGTTTTAAATGCTTTTCCCGAGAAGCCGCCCAACAAATTTTTCATAAGACGAAAATTTTTCGTTGGGGTTTTGATTCAGAGACATTGTTTTTGGCTAAAAAGTATGGATTTTCTATTAAAGAAGTACCTGTGGTATGGAAAAACGATAAACAGACAAGAGTCCGTTTCCCGGGTGATATGGTAAGGTCATTCCACGAACTTCTCTCTATCCGCTATTTCGACTGGATTAAAGACTCGTACTGAAAATATTTGTTCTAGTCTGTAGTATTGATGCACTCCGGCTGGGGATTAGTGCGATAAATCCAGAGTATGGTTTTTCCTGTTAAATCTTTAACTTCTCTAATAAGAGTAAATTTGTGTTCTTTGGCCTGAGTGTCAGATATAGCTGTTATATCACCAACCAGATATTCGTCTTTACATTGGTCAACGCCCCAATTTATCTTTCTTACTTCCACATTACCGATCGTTCTATATTTGTAAAAAGTCAAATCGTCATAATAGTGATTAAGTAAGCCTGGTGGTGTTTGAGCTTGCAATTCCACAGGATCATATTTTTTATAAAAAGCCATCCAGATATAAGGAGCGTCATAAATCTCAGAATCCAAAACAAACGTCTGACTTTTGTTTTCTTCCGTAATTTCCGCCAGGACCTGGAAAGGGTAGCCGAAATATACGGAACGTTCATGTTTTAATAAAATAAAGTAGCTTATATAAAAATTAAGACCGGAAATAGCAATCAGAAATGCCGCCAACAGGATTTTTGCATAGTTATGTTTGAACTTGTCAAAGATGGCATAAATACCGAACGACACCAGTAGTGTCATTCCCCATAAGCCGGGCAGCATCCTTAAGGTATAGAAAGGGTCACCTGTTAAAGCTTCCGGCAAAGGTCCGATAATCATCAATAGAAATATGATTTGTATTAAGGGATTTGATTTTTCTTTCCATAATCGGGCGAAACCGATAAAGAAAGGAATAATCATCCAGACATAGAAAACACTTAAGCCCGGAATAGATCTAACAAGTTGCGGTTCCGGCTCAAAGAATAGGCTTCTGGGAGAAAAGTCGGAAAGATACTGACTTGTGAATTGCCTAACTATATACAAAGGCCAACCTACAAAAATCGGTAATTTGACTAAAGAATCTCCATTTTTCAGAAAAGTACTTTCTTGCGTATAACCTTGTGTTTGGTATCTGACTAATGAACCCGTGTGAGATAGTGCCATAAATTGCGGCAGCATAATAAGTATTAAGAGCGCAAAACCAATCACGACCAGCTTCTTAGATTGCGAAAATATTTTCCTATTAATTAGTACGAAGACAATCGGAAATAATATGCCCGTAATTCGCTGGCCGGCGTAAGCATAAGAAGCAATCCCAAAAAAGGCACAAGCGGGCACAAAAAACCATTCCCTTTTCAGGGATAAAAATAATAATAAGATGCTAATGGCTGTTAAAGCCAAGCCTAAATTAGATCCAACAGCCACGCGGCTTTGGTAGATCGCCCAAGGTGTAAATGCTACCGTAAGGCCGGCAAGAAGCGCCAGACTTAACTTATTTTTGAGATCCGAGTAATAAAAAAGTAAAAAAGTAATCAGAACAACAATTGACCCCGAAATTACCGATACCAATCGTGTTGAGAAAATACTTAAACCAAGAAAATAAACAGGAATAATACTAAAATAGCCGTAAAGTGAGTCTTGGAAGGTCGAAAAAGCTCTAAAATATATCGGCCAATTTTTGCCAAATTCGTCTCTGCCTGTTAATAATAGCGAATAGGCATTGTATCCCAGCGAAGCCTCGTCAAGGTAGGCCCCGGCCGGAATTTCCCCAAGTTTGTATAACCTGACGAAGCAGGCGGCACATAAAATAATGACAAATAATATCAGTAGAAATATTTTTTTTGTTTTCACTTTTTAAATAATGGTCTGACTTTCGATATGACCGCAATAAGTCCCAGATAAAGGATTATATTTATAAGCGGAAACATTAGCAGTGGACCAAGTTTGTACTTGGGACTGATGAAACCCGTAAATAATATTGCCGGTATGGAATATAAAACCAAAAATTTATATTTATGGTAGTTAATTGTTAAAAATAAAACGCCTATTACAAAAAGAGGTAAAACGATGGGGGAGTATTTATTGTATTCGTCAATCCCGGCTTTCTCTCTTGGGTGGCTTCGGAAAAAGTATAGATTTGGGTCTAGGCTATAAAAAACATTTTGTAAATACTTTCCGGTAGCCGTGCCATATTCTTGTAGCTTGTAGAAATGCAGAACGTACTTATTAGTAAAGATTTTTCCTAAACCTTCAGCTAAATAACCATGCCGTTGGTTAAGAATACTTGTTTCGGTTGGAGAGGTGGTTAATAAGGTGTTGTCAAACTCACCCATTAAAAGAATGACGCCAAGAACCAATAGGAGCAAAACCGATATGAAAATAGTGAATATGCAATTTCTTTTCAAATCCTTTTTTGTGATTAGAACGAAAAGCCCAAGTTCAATTGCTAATAAAATAATCCCGAGAATAAAATTATTTGAATAAATTTGCCAGATCCAAAAATTGGCTAAGGAAAGAACAAGTAAATATAAGTAATTTTCAAAATGTTTTGATTTATTGATCATTCCGAATAACATTAGGCGGTTCTAAATAGTATAACGGCTAATTATGTGTAAAGTAAGTAATTATGTATAATTTAAACATGCTTAAGGTTGCAGTTGATTCAGGCCCCTTAACTTCGGGGCACGCTGTCAGGGGGATCGGAGTGAATACCAGGGAGCTTTTGCAGGGATTTAAACTTGTTCCACATAAGGATATACAAATATACGAGTTTGATTTTTCAAAAAGAGGTTTTTTAGGATTTGACGTTGTCCACTTTCAATATTTCAGACCATTTTTTACGGATTTACCTTCCGACAAACCTAAAGCCAAAGTTATCCTGACGATACACGATTTGATTCCTTTAATTTACCCCAAGCATTACCCTTCCGGCGTGAGAGGTAAAGTTAATTTTTTGAAAAATAAAGAAATGGTTAGGAAAAATGTAGATGCGATTATCACGATTTCAGAAACTTCCAAAAAGGATATTTGCAGATTTTTGGGGGTGGACCCAAGAAAAGTGTATGTAATTTATCTTGCTCCCCGTACCGTTTTTGAACCAATAGCTAATCGTGATTTACTAATTGCAGCTAAAGAGAAGTATACCCTTCCTGACCGTTTTGCTTTGTATGTCGGTGATGTTAATTACAACAAGAATATTCCGGGAATGGTCGCAGCCTGCAGAATTGCAAAAATGCCGTTGGTAATTTGCGGTAAGCAAGCCAAAGGAATCGAAAACAGCGATTTGCGCCACGCCGAGCTTAAGCATCTCAAAGATGTTGATTGGACAAACACAATCCGGCCGGGGTTTATTCCGGATGAGGATTTGGCTGCGATATATAATTTGGCGACGGTGTATGTTCAACCCTCTTTTTACGAAGGTTTCGGCCTCCCGGCCGTTGAGGCAGTTGCTTGTGGTACACCGGTAGCAATAGCCAGGTCTCAATGTCTGGTGGAGGTTATGGGAGATGATTTCTCTTACTGTGACCCAAATGACATAAAATCAATGGCAAAAGCTATTTTAAACCCAAATATTAATAAAAAACTTCCAAGGGACTATTCCTGGGATAAGACCTCTAAAGATACATTGGAAATATATAAAATAATCTCGGGTGAAAAATAATTTTTTAAAAAACTGTAAATTATCGTTTTTGAGATTTATTTCTTTATTTTCAAATAAGGTTGAAAAGCATATCTCCTTAATAACTTACGTTTTCATTTTTGTGTGGACTTTGGCGGCTTTATCCGTATCCTTAAATCGGCATTGGCAATATCAAACAGGATATTTTGATTTTGGTATTTTTGATACCGCCATTTGGAAAGTTTCTCAACTTAAAGCTCCCCTGGTTTATCATTTCTATTTTGGAAATACCATGAAGATGATATTTGCCGATCATTTCAACCCCAGCATTTTTCTATTTAGTCCATTATATTGGCTGACCGATAGGCAGGAAATTATTCTTGTAGCCCAGACACTATGTGTAAGTATTTCTGCAATTATTGCCTTTAAATTAGCCGATAAATTTCTTAAAAATAAAATTGCCGTATTTAGTTTAGTATTTGCTTATCTGGGCTTTGTAGGTTTGCAAAATGCCGTTATCACCGATTTTCATGACACCACCGTGGCCGTGCTTCCGGTTATGTTGATGTTTTGGGCGGTATCTAAAAAGAAATGGTTGTTATATTTCCTGTTTTTGGTAATAACTTTGGGTTTTAAAGAATCATTTGCAGGTTTGGGAATTGCTATGGGAATTTTTCTTTTAATAAAAAGCAGAGCCAATTGGAAATTTTCATTAATAACGATAGCTCTCAGTATTTTATGGGGCGTTACCGCAGTTAAATATATTATTCCCTATTTTTCCGGTGGTGTGTATTTCTATCAAACGGCGCCTGTTTCCTCGGCGGGGGATTTTATTCAGAGGTTTATCTCCCCATCAATTAAATTGAAGACCTATTTCTATTCATTTTTGAGTTTTGGTTTTTTACCGCTATCCGAAATTTCACTTCTGCCGGCAATTTTCGAAAATTTCTTCGAAAGATTTTTTTCGGCTGTACCCAGAGGATGGGACTTGGGAATGCATTATAGTGCCACCTTGTCACCCCTTATGTTTATGGGTGCACTATACCCTTTAATTAAAATTGAAAAAGCAATCAAGCACAAAAAGGTAATTACCTATTATGCAATTTTTCTGATGCTGACCGTATTTGTCCTACACAGATTTGTCTTGAGGGGTCCTTTGGGTCTTGCCTATAATCCTGCATTTTACGCACAAAATGCGGGGGTTAAATACCTGGATAATATCATTCAGAAAACACCCCGTGACGGCTTAGTTATGACTCAAAATGCCTTGGCTACCAGGTTTACCCACGGGCAGGTGGTTTTACTTAGGTTGGATTATCAGGTAATTAACCCTGATTATGTAGTCCTGAATCTGACCCCGGGACAGGAAGGAGACGGTTTTTTCCCGATAACGTTTGAGGAGGCGATACAACTTAAAAACCTTTTGCTTAAAGATTCAAAGTATAAGTTAATCAAGTTTGCCGACGAACTCTATCTGTTTTCCAAAAAGGATGTTATACAATCAAAAACATGACAGATAAACAAGTATTTTGGAAGATATTTAAGTATTTTTTGGGTTGGAGAATACTTCTTTTTATAGCGGCTTTCCTGTCAATTTATCTTTTACCGGTTTTCGGAGCCAGATTTCCGTATGCGGACAGAGTTTTGGAGATTACCCATTTACCAAATTGGATTTGGGGTTTTGGGAACTTTGACGGGGTTCATTACTTAAGGATCGCTCAGGACGGCTACCTGGCTCAATATTCCCAAGCCTTTTTTCCACTGTTCCCCATCTTGATCAGACTATTTTCGTTTGTGTTTCCGAGAGTTCCGAATCTTGATACCAACCTTTTTACCGACCCGGCTTATTTTTACTCCGGAATAATACTGTCCAATTTATTTTTCCTAGCCGCTCTGTATGTTTTCTATAAACTTATAAATATCGATTTTAAAAAAGATACTGCTTTTTTGTCCGTAATTTTTCTTTTGGCATTCCCGACCTCCTACTTCTTTGGCTCGATATACACGGAAAGCCTGTTTCTGCTTTTGACAGTTTCCTCGGTTTATTTAATCAGAAAAGGCAATTTCTTTTGGGCTGCGGTTTTAATCGCGCTTTCTACTGCTACCCGGATTACGGGAGTCTTGCTTATTCCGTTGTATTTGGTAGAGGCATTTCAAAGTAAGAAAGGGATTAATTATATCTGGACTTTAATAACTCCTTTGGGAATTTTGATATATATGTACTACCTGAAAACGGCATTTAACGATCCTCTGTATTTTTTGACAAGTCAGCCTGTTTTTGGAGCAGGGAGAATCGGAAACGGTATAATCTTTCTTCCGCAAGTTATTTACAGATATTTAAAAATCTTTTTAACAACAAACATTTTTACCTTGTCGTTTTTTAACGCGTTTTTGGAATTTACGTTTACCTTAGTTCCTTTGGCATATTTAATAGCTTTTGTTAAGAAAATGAGGTTAAGCTACTGGGTTTTCTCAATTTGTGCTCTCCTCTTGGCAACCCTAACCGGAACATTTTCTTCAATGCCAAGGTATGTTCTTGTGCCCACGGTTTTCCTTTTACCATACCTGATTATCCAATTTAGGAAATATACCAGGCCGGCTATTTTTATCTCGGCTGCACTGGGGGTCATTTTGATAATGTTGTTTGTAAGAGGCTACTGGGTAGCCTAAATTGCATTTAAAGATGTTTCCTATATACTTCTTTCATAGATATGGCCAATAATTTCTGGAAAGACAAGAAAGTGGTTATTACCGGCGGGGACGGCTTTCTCGGCAGACATTTAGTAGCAAAAATTAAAGCCAAGGGTCCCAAAAGTATTTTCATACCCGAATTTCCCAAGTATGACCTCAGAAAGTATGAAGATTGTCTTAAAGTTGCCAGGAAAGGCGATGTAATCATTCATCTGGCAGCCAATGTGGGCGGAATCGGCTACAACAGGGAATTTCCGGCTACACTTTTCGACGATAACATTTTAATGGGGACATTCATGATGATGGCCGCCAGGGAGACAAAAGTTAAGAAGTATGTTGCCATGGGAACGATTTGCGCATATCCGAAGTTTACGCCTGTTCCTTTTAAAGAAGAAAACTTGTGGAACGGCTACCCCGAGGAAACAAATGCACCCTACGGGCTTGCCAAAAAAATGCAGCTGGTTCAAGCATTGGCATATAGGGAACAATACGGCTTTAATGTCATTTTTCTTCTTCCGGTAAATCTCTACGGCCCCGGGGATAACTTTAATCCAAAATCTTCTCATGTAATTCCGGCTCTGATCAGAAAATTCGTGGAAGCCAAGAAAAGGGGAGATAAGAAAGTCGTGGTTTGGGGGACAGGCAAAGCCTCTAGGGAGTTTTTGTATGTGGATGATGCGGCAGAGGCAATCCTCCTGGCGACGGAAAAATATAATAAGATTGAGCCTGTCAATTTGGGAGCAGGAAGGGAAATTAAAATTAAAGCTCTTGCCGGGCTGATTAAAAAATATACCGGTTTTAAGGGAAAGATCGTTTGGGACAGAACTAAGCCTGACGGACAACCGAGAAGAATGCTTGACGTAAGCCGTGCCAAGAAGGAATTTGGCTTCAGCGCAAAAACCTCCTTTGAGAAAGGTTTAAAAGAGACGATTGAGTGGTACAAGCAAAACTTCAAATGAGAATATTTGTAGTTATTCCGCTTTTTAACGAAGAAAAACATATTACTCAGGTTTTAAAGGATCTTGTGCCTTATAAACTTCCGGTAGTTGTGGTAGATGACGGATCAACGGATAGTTCGAGAAAAAAGATTACAGAAAGTAGATTGAAGAATGTAGAACTCCTAACACATAAAATTAACCTGGGTAAAGGGGCAGCAATGAAGACCGGAGCCGATTATGCTTTTAATCACGGAGCCGAGGCTATAATATTTGCGGATGCGGATGGCCAACATGACATGTCCGATCTATCCGAGTTTACCGAAGCTTTGGATTCAGGTAATTATGAAGTCGTATTTGGGTCAAGAAACTATGGCTACGGTGTTCCCTTAGTTAGATATTTGGGAAATAAATTTGCATCCGTTGTAATGGCTCTCTTTTTCGGAACATACATTTCTGATGTTGTCTGCGGGTTTAAGGGGCTAACTAAAGATGCGTATAAAAAACTACGCTGGGAGTCATCCGGTTATGGGGTTGAGGCGGAGATTGTGGCACGATTGGGTAAAAACAAATTGAAATTCTGTGAAGTTCCTATTAAGACGATTTATCATGATAAAGTTAAAGGAGTAACAATACTTGACGCTTTCGGAATATTTGGTGAGGTACTAAAATGGAAGTTAACGTTATAACAAAATGATTATCGGACTACAAATTATTGCCCTGCTTTTCGCTTTCAGCATGATATATTTTGCCGTTCTTCACTTTAAAAGAGGGGAATTAGGAGGCACAGAGATAGTTTCCTGGCTCATTATGTGGACGATTGCCATTATCATTATAATTTTTCCGGAACTTCTTCAATCGTTTGCAAAGACTTTTTTAGTAACAAGGGTTTTTGATCTTATGGTCATTGGAGGCTTCATATTGGTAATTTCGATGGTTGCAGTTGCATATGTTAGAACCAAGCAGCTTGAGAAAAAACTGGAAGAGCTGGTAAGACTGGAAGCGCTAAAAACCAAGAAGAAAGATTAGTGATTATAGATTACAGAATGCAGAATCCTCTTATTTCGGTAGTAATACCTTCATTTAATAAAGTTAAATATATTGGCCAGACACTTGAGTCGATTGTAAATCAGAAATACTCTAATTTGGAAGTGATTATTCAGGACGGCGGTTCCACTGACGGAACTCTTGGGATAATTCAAGAATGTGCACAAAAATACCCGAAAGTCATTAAATTCGAATCAAGAAAAGACAAAGGACAACTTGACGCAATAAATACAGGGTTAGGTAAAGCAACTGGGGATATTTTAACTTATATCAATGCCGACGACGTCTATCTGTCCGGAGCCTTAAGTGAAATTTCAAAGATGTATATTTCAAATTCCAGTGCCCTCTGGTTTGCGGGCAGGGGAAAGGTGATAAATTCAAATGGTCGCGAAATCGCAAAGATTGTTACTTGTTATAAAAATTTTCTTCTTTCTTTAAATTCCAAGATCTACCTTCTGATAACCAACTATCTGATGCAACCTTCCGTTTTTGTAACGAAAAAGGCTTGGGAAAAATTCGGTCCTTTTACGGGAACGTCCGATTTTGTAACGGAGTATGATTTGTGGCTGAAAATTACAAGCCATAAAATGCCCGTAGTTACGGACAAATACCTCTCGGGGTTTAGGGTAGAACCTTCAACCATTACCAAAACGATGACGGAAAAATTACTTTCGGAAGATGAAAAAGTTGTCAAAAAATATACCGGAAATATAATTATTCTATTTTTACATATGCTTCATAATTACGGACGCAGATTTGTCGGAGGAGTGATATGAAATCAGATTTGTCTGTCGAGCAACATTTCGATCGTGTAGCGAAAAACTATGATTATGGCAAGAGAAAGTATTCATACTATTACGAAAGTTTAAAAAAACTTCTTGGAGAACTAATTCCGAAAAACAAAAAAGTTTTTGAAGTAGGGTGTGGAACAGGGAGACCTTTTGGCCTCATTGGATCCAAGATACGGGTACGGAACGGATATTAGTGGTCAGATGATCATAATATCAAGGCTCAAATACAAAGATTCAAAAAACTTGCAGTTTTCAACAGTTTGGCCGAAAGAAAAGTTTGATTATATTTTTATGAGTGATGTTATCGAGCATTTGGAAAAACCGGAAGAGACCTTTCGAAAGATCTCCGGGTTGATGGATAATGGGACGATCCTCATTTGCACAATGGCAAATCCTATTTGGGAACCGCTTATGATTGTTTGGGAAAAATTGGGTTGGAAAATGAAAGAAGGGCCACACAAACGTGTAGCGTTTAATGATTTAAAGTTAATGATAGAAACGACACTTCGTGATAAAAATTCAAAATTAAGACTCGTCAAACACGACTTCGGACTTCTAATCCCAGTTAAAATCCCAGTGATTACAGACTTTGCGAATAAGTATTTGGAGAAATATTTCAAAAACCTAGCTTTTATTGAGTACTTCGTCGCCGTTAAGTCCTAAATTCCTTAAAGGCAAGAATTGCCATTTTGGCAAGAAGTAACCCGTGACGGAATCTATTTATGTTGGTTGATCCGTAAACCCGCTCTTTATACCGAACAGGTATTTCAATTACTTTAAGACTATTTCTGACAGCCCCGAAAATCAGGTCAAAATCCCCGAAAGGATCGGTTTTTGAACGCCTGAACTTTTGAAAATCTTTCCGGAAGAAAGCTTTGGTTCCGCAAAGTGTGTCTTTGAAATGCTGTCCCAAAATCCAAGTAAACAGCCGGCTGAACATTTGATTTCCGATTTTGTTTAGAGCCTGCATAGCATCCTGTTCCATCGGATAAACCATACGGCTTCCGTTGGCAAACTCTCCAATTCCTTTAGCCAGAACGTTATAAAATTTGGGAAGATCTTTAGCGTCAACCGTCCGGTCGGCATCATAGATCATTAAGATATCTCCGGTTGCTTTTGAAAGTCCGAGCCAGGTAGCATCCGCCTTTCCCCTGCCTGTTTGTTTAAGACCGATGACCGAAATGTTTTTTGGATATTTTTTTGAAGCAGTCTTTTGGATTTTACCCCATGTATTATCTTTTGAATGCCCTTCCACAAAAATTATCTCCTGCGATTTACCAAATTTGGGAATACTAGGTAGAATTTTTGGAATATTCCCTTCCTCATTACGAGCGGGGATCACGATAGATACACTATATTGATGGGTAATGGTTGATGGTTGATAGTTGATTGGGCGGACGATAGTAATGGTTGTGATACCGAAAAATCTTTTTTGTGACCTTATCACCTCAAATCCCGAAAGATTTAGAATGTTTTTCAAATCGTTCAGGTCTAACCAATTTTGAATCCCAACATTCCTTCTGAGCCCCAGTTTTGAAGCAAGAGTCAAAACCGGCTCCCAGGACGGGTTGTGGTAGGAAATCAGGATTTTGCTATCCGGTAAGACATTCTCCCTTAGGTTTTCAAAATAGGTTTGAAGATCGGGGATGTCTCCGATAACATTGTCCAAAACCACATCCCCGTCCGAAGCCGTGAAGCCCCGATAGGTTTTTTGTAAGTCTTTATGGTACAATTTCTGGAAAATGTTAGTCATTTAGTTTAGGTTTACGGCCTATTATACTTGAAATGGTTTAGATTGCGAGGATTGGCTTGACCGAATTTAGCGATGAGGCCGATTGGTCCTGAGTACAGTAACGTTGTGTTTGTGAGATTCGTAAATACAATGAATTTGCGTAATTAGGGAAATTAGAAATGATTTATATAATTCTTGCTTGGATATTTTGGTTCCTGTTTTGTTTTAACATCGGCTTCTTTGTTTTAAGAATAATATTTAAGAAAGATAACAAAAAAATTGATTTTTTTTACAACTTTTGGTTTGGATTGTTTTCTTTTGTATTGGTTTTGGAAATCATTTCTCTTTTCCATCCATTAAATGGTAAGGTGCTAACTTACTCGATTGCATTTAACCTTTTCCTATTTTTGTTAAATTTAAGAAATATAAAATTTAACTGGAGACTTATATTAAGGAATATATTTCAACATATTGATTATAAAAAAATATTGCTTTTTGTAATTTTAGCCTTTTTTGTTTCCTTTTTATCTAACTTGCCAGTTACGTGGTATGACACAAATCTTTACCATCTTAATTCAATTAAGTGGCTAACTGATTACGGTTCTGTTAAGGGTTTAGCTAATCTACAATTCCCTTTGGGTATAAACAACGTAACTTTTCTTTTAGCAGCAATTATGAATCACGGCGTTTTTACAAATTCCTCAAGCCATGTCATGAACTCTTTTTTGGTTTTTGTTTTTGCTTCTCAGATTATTCTATTTTTGTTTAGAAAACCAAAAAATATTTTAGCCTATTTTTTTGGACTTTTTTCCATTTTAATTCTATCAATTTTTATTGGTCAATATTATTTTATTGGCCAAATTAATTCACTTTCAACCGATCTGAGTATGGCAATTTTTCTATTGTTGTTTAATTTCTATTTCATGCTCTTTGAAAGAGAAAACCTGGTGTTGTCTATGCCGATACTGATACTGGCAGCAACTTCAAAATTCTCTTGTTTTATCGTTTTAGCTTTATTTTCATTATTTATACTTATTGAATTGAAAGATAAAGTTTTACTGAAAAAAAATGTGTACATTTTATTCCTTTCATTTATATTTTTGGTGAGTTTTATAATTAGAAATCTAATTTTGTCCGGCTGGGCCCTTTTCCCATTCCCATATTTTGGCCTAAACTTTAAATGGCAAGTTCCGTTAGAACAACTAAAGAACATTAATAATGTTATAACTGGTTTTGCACGTTTGCCTGGACCATATTATTTGAGTTCTGTGAATGCTAATTTTTGGGATTGGTTTATAAGTTGGTTTAATTACAATAAAAATAACCCTAGTCTGTATTATATATTTCTTTTGTTTTTTTTGATATTTATGTATTTTTATTCTACGGGTAAATCAAAAAAACAATTAAGCTCCATAACAGATATAAGAAAGGTCAACTTTCTAGTTTTGGCCAGCACAGCAACTCTTTTGTATACCTTTTTGACTGCCCCCGACCTTAGATATATGGGAATATTCATATTTGTTTCGATTTCCTTAATTTTGTCTTCATTCTTTGTTAATTTTTTTAAATACGATTTTTTTAAGTCAACAATCATTTTGGTTTTTATATTTCTAATATCTAGCTACCTTTTTAAAGCAATAACCTTAAAAGAACAACCAGAATTGTTTATTGTTCAAAAAGAAGAGAGCTCTTTAGTTAGATCTGTTACTGTCAGTTACTCGGATCAGTCTTTTTATATTTGGATGCCGGTTAATGGCGATCAGTGTGTTAATTCGCAATTGCCGTGTGCTCCAAGTGTGGGTAAGTTTAAAATGTTTCAGCCTGGGAATATCAAATCCGGTTTTTACCCAACTCAAGAAACTCCTAAATGAAAAATAATTATTTTGCTGAGATTTTAAAGGTAAACAAAGTAATCTTTCCCTATCTAATAAGTCTTTCGTTTTTCTTTTTGATTTTAGAATCCTATATGTATACAGGCTTTTTGAAAAAATATATTTTTGTTGACTCTCGCTTTTTCTTATTCTTTTCTATTATTTCAATTATTCTCCTATTATATTTGTGGATAAAGGATAAAAATTATAGGTCTGGAAGTTTGGAAAATTTTATATTGAGCCTGAACTCCTTACTTATTCTCCCGATAATTATTTTTTATTGGATCATGCTGGTTTCAAATATTGTCAAATACTCAAATTATGTTTTTGCGACATTTCATATTCAACCGCAAAATTTTTTGAATATTCTTTATTTGAGTCTGTCTTTAATCATTTTAAAGTTTTGCAGAACGCCTAAGACGAAGGAAATATTTAATAAGCTGCTCATTGTCGGTAAGAACAACAAGAACGACCCTACTCCGCAGATAAAATATTCTTTCCCTGCACGTCGTAGATCATGGAATCCTTTTGGTACAAGTATTTGTTTACGCTTACGTTCAAACTTGAGGTCTGGCATTTCCCTATCGTGGGATTTAAAAACAGTTATATTAATTTGTATATTTTCGCTTTCCCTTGGCTATATAGTAGTTAATTTTTTTAATACACTTAATGACACAATGACAGACCTAGTTTATATTTCTGCTCACCCCAATTACACTTATGATCAAAAAATGCAAGCCAAGTGGGGTGTTTTGTATGACATTGTTACTTTAGTGAAAGATAATACGCCTGATGGATCTTCCATTCTTTTGCCCGAAGATGCCTCTCCACATACTGTTGATGCGGACTCGAGGTATTACAGACCATTTTTGGGTAACAGAAAATTAACAAATTATTACTCTGGAATTAATATAAATGATTTTGACTACATTCTTTTAGCAAAAGGTTTCCTGCATCCCATATATGACACTCAGTATCAAAAAGACTATATATGGCCGGATTTTACTATAAAATCAGAAGAGGTAATTTTTCTTGAAAGGCAAGAGGATGGTAATTATGTAAAGGAATTATTGCATTCGGGATATAATCCTAAAGATTTTAAGGAGAAAGACGTTTGGGGGATTATTAAAATGGATAAATGATAATAAATATTTTGAAACAGATATTTTTTGTATTTCTAATTCTCTATCTGGGTGTTAATTTTTTAAGATTGTTCCGTCTTAAGTTTAGCGGTATAGAAATTTTATCATCGGGATTAATTCTTGGAATAGGGTTTTCAACGTTTGGTATGTTTTTGCTTAGTTTTCTGGGATTTAAACTTAATTATTTATATGTTTTTCTATTTTTGACTCTATCTAATCTATTTTTAATAATATTAAATAAGGTGTTCTTCAAAAATTCGATTAATCTTGAATGGCATTCTCTCCATAAAAAAATAAAAAGTCTTGATTTATTTGACAGAATCCTTATTGGAGGAATTGCCTTCTTTCTTCTGACATCTTTAATCAGGACTTTATACTGGCCGGTTTGGATGTGGGATGCTGTACAACTTTATGATTACAGAGCCAAACTGATGGTTTTAAGTCAAAGTATATTTTTCCCGTCACAATCCTTTTATGATATTTCTTATCCTTTATTAACATCCATTCTTCATGCTATTTTCTATATAGCGGGGAGTCTTAACCCTCAATTTATTTATTCCTTGATTTTTTCTTCTTTAGTTCTGTGCGTTTACGCCTTTAGTCGAAAAATCTTAAACAGAAAATTATCTTTGTCTTTAGCTTTTTTAGTTTCTTTTTATCCATTATTTTACGAACAGTCTTTATACGCATTAACGGATTTGATTCAGTCAACTTATTTGGTTATAGCTACTTTCTATTTGATAAATTGGATGTCTAAAAAGAAATTCAGTTATTTAATTTTGTCCGGTTTGTTATTTGCGTTTTCGAGATTTACACGAAATGAGCCGGTTTGGATTTTCGTTTTCCTTTTTTTGTTTATCTACTCTTTAATTAAAAGGAAGTTTCTGAAAGAAGTATTCTTGTTTTTTATTTTCAATTTTTTTGTAGGTTTCGTATCCACAAAGTATATAGCATCTTATAATTTGGTTAATAATAATGCGTATTTATCACAGCTTGATTTTATCGGTAAGACTTTTTCTTCCTTGAATAATTTTAGTTTGAAAACGCTAATAGATCCGGTTGTTTTGGTTTGCAGGACTATAATATTGGAGATGATAATACCAATCGTGTCTTTAGTTACATTTGGGTTTTTAACGCGATTTAGGCTCAAAAGAGAGACCTTTTTCTTAATATTTTTTTGTTGCTTCTATCTTTTAATGTTTTTTGGAGGAACGCTGTATTACAGAATCATATCATCTCACACAGACTTTTTGGCCCTTGTGGGTAATTTAGATAGATTTAGTATTTTTTGGAGAGTTTTGGTTTTTACTACTGCCTTTTCAGTATTTTATGATTTTTGGGTAAAATTTCAACATAGATAAGAAATTATTAAAGTGAGACTATATTTAAAAAATAAATTAAGAAACTAGCAGTAAAAACAAATGAGATTAAAAATTGCATGGTTGCATCCGCACTTTTGTTATTGGACTGGCGGAACTAAATATATACTAGCCGTTTTAAAAGATCTATCTAATATTTATGACGTTACCATTTTCACTGAGGATTATAATGATGAGATAAAGAATGATTTTGATAAGTTAGGAATTAAGATTGTTAAGATCGCTCAATTTTCGACAAATAGAATAATTTACTGGGTTATATTTCCGATTATTCTTCTAAAGGAGATATTTATACTTAGAAGAGTTTTGCCTAGGTATTACAGAATTGTTACGAGTATGTTTCCAATGAATATACTTGGCAATGTTATTAGCCCCAAAAATCACATCCAATTTGTTTTTGAGCCGTTTGCTTTTTTCCATGACAAAAAAATGATTAACGGACAACCGTTTATTATTAAAATACTAATGAAGATTGCCAGTATTCTTTACGGTGGGTTAGACATTCATTTTACTAAGGTATCAAAAGTAATAATGACTGTAAATAAAGATGTATCCAAGTGGATAGCAAAAGTATATGGAAAGAAATCTATACCTTCCTACCTAATTGTTGATACAAAAAAGTTTAGCAGGGTAAGAAGTAGATTATTAGAATTAGAATATAATAATAAGTTAGTAGTTCTGCACAGTACCGACTTAACACCTCTTAAACGAACACCCTTTATAATGAGTGGTTTTAGAGAAGTTGTTAAAAAAATTCCAAACGCATTACTTTTAATAATATCCCCACTCGATATAAGTAAAAATAGAAATAGACTTTTGGAGTATGCTAAAAGACAAGGAATCTCACATAATATTAAAATATTGGGGTTTGTTGAAAACAAGGACCTAGCGGCAGTATATTCTTTGGCAAGGTGTGCAGTTTATGCAGGGGTGGGGGACGGTGCGGGTTCGTGTAGTTATTTTGTTCTAGAAGTTATGTCATGTCAAACTCCGGTAGTTAGGACATCAAATTCGACTGAGGAGGTGGAAGATGGTGTATCCGGATATTTATTCAACTCTAACGATAAGAAGAAGTTGGTTAACTCTATAATTAATCTTTTAGAAGATGAAAAATTGGCTCGGAAAATGGGGTTTGAAGCTCGAAAAAGGATAGCCAATTATTACACAAACAAGGTGGTTAGGGAGAGTTTTCAACTTGCCTTTAAAAGTATATAATTGCCGAAAAATCTATGTTAGAAAAGATAATTGTCGATAACGATCTCTGTGCCCTTGTAGTTAGAAACACGGCTGACGTAAAGTCGTCAACCTTTCTCTCTCCAGACGACCTAAATTTGCAAGTTGCCATTTTTAAAAGAGGAACATCTTTTGTAGAAGCACCCCATTACCATAAGACTGTAGAAAGAAAGATTGATCGTGTTGAACAATTCTTATATATCACGAAAGGAATTATGAGGGTTGAGTTTTTTGACAAAAAGGGCGTCTTTGCACAGGCAAAAACAATCAAAAAAGGAGATAGCATTCTAATTATAAGAGGAACGCATAGTGTAAAGATAATTAAGGCGTGCAAGGCAGTCTCAGTAAAGCAAGGCCCCTTTTTCGGTGATACCAATGATAAAATAGATGTGACAACAAAATGATACCAGTATTTAACCCAACAATAACTAAGAAAGATATTCTCTCAGTTGCAAATGCTCTCAAGAAAGGTGAGATCTCCGGTAATTACGGAGAATCCCTAAGAGATCTAGAAAAAGCCTGTGCTGATTACCATGGAGTAAAATATGCCTCCGCAGTTAATAGCGGAACGTCTGCATTGCAGTTGGCAGTAGAGTCTCTAGGTATTACAAAAGGTGACGAAGTTCTTGTTTCGACGTTTACGAACATTGCAAGTTGTCTAGCTATTACTCGCTGTGGAGCCACGCCTGTTGCTATTGATTCAGAATCGGATACTTGGAATATGGATGTTAAACAGATAGAAAAATATGTTACCAAAAAAACAAAAGCAATTTTAACGGTTCATATATACGGACACCCCGTCGACATGGACCCGCTGATTAAAATAGCAAAGAATCATAATCTATTTGTTATAGAGGATGCGGCAGAGGCTCAGGGTGCTGAGTATAAAGGAAAGAAAGTTGGTTGTTTAAGTACGATTGGATGTTTAAGTTTTTATGCAAATAAAACGATTACCACAGGGGAGGGTGGAATGGTGCTTACAAATGATAAAAAGATAATTGATAGGGTAAATTTATTAAAAAATCTTGCTTTTGAGGTACCTAGGTATTTGCATAGATTTGCTGGGTATAATTATCGCATGCCAAATTTTGTTGCCGCACTTGCCGTGTCCCAAATGGAGAGAATTGAAACAATCGTAAACAAAAAAAGACAAATTGCAAAGTTATATAACAAATACCTTGGAAACACTAAGGGAATAGTAATTCCAGTAGAAAAACCCTACGCAAAAAGTACGTATTGGATGTATGGAATCGTAATTGAACCCGCAGAGTTTGGGCGAACAAGAGAACAGGTAATGAAAAAGTTGTTAGATCTTGGAGTAGATTCCAGAGCTTTCTTTATCCCAATGAATATTCAACCAGTTTTTAAGGAGATGGGATTTTTTAACGGTGTATCTTGCCCCGTTGCTGAAAATCTGGGGATTAATGGGTTGTATTTACCATCGGGGTATGATTTGAATGAAAAACAAATCAAAGAAATCTCCTTTAAAGTGATATCTTTAAAAAGGAGCTGATATGCTTGATAAAAGTAAATATCAGGGGATACCATACTCCAACACAAACAGAAAATCACCACATGGTGTCTTAATTGACGGACTCTTTCGTTTTTTTAGAAAATATTCCGTTTCTCCTGAAGATATTATTATTGAGATGGTTAAAAAGGGAGAGAGGCTTTTGGATGTGGGTTGCGGTGACGGTGGATTTTGTTTTAGGGAAGAATTGGATTTTAAACAAATTTTTGGGATTGACGTTGCCAAAGCCCGCATTAAAAAAGCTAACGCCATTAAAAATAAAAGAAAAAATATTACTTTTATCGCATCAGATATGGATGGAAGACTTCCTTTTAAAGATAATTATTTCGATGTGGTTGTTATGATTTCAGCGTTCGAGTATAGTTACGATCCATATTTTACTCTTAGGGAAATCAATAGGATTTTGAAAAAAAGTGGGGAAATGTATATTCAGGTTCCTAATTTAGCTTGGATTGTATATAGAATCCAACTCCTATGTGGTAAACAAATATTTACATCATTTGCGCATTTTCAAACCTGGGACGGAGGCATTTTGCACTATTTCACTTTTTTATCATTGGCCAATCTTGTCTCGAATTTTGGGTTTAAAGTTAAAAATACAACATGCTCCGGATTATTTAGGAAAATAAAGTTATTACATCTGCCTTTATTCTCAAGTGATATTATTATCAAATCTATAAAGAAGTGAATACTTGGTATAAATTTTACATCTACAGTATTAATTTGGGATTAAGGTATTACCTAAGTGGAAATTTTAGAGTTAGTAAAGAAGCCTTAAAACGAATAATTATACCTATGGACATAGCAAGATATTTCGAAATTCCTGCAACCTTTCAGCATATCAATCCCAAGGTAGATGAAAGCATCCTGGATATATCCAGTCCGAAACTGTTGAGTTTTTACATTTCAGAAAGATATAAGTCCAATGTTTACGCAACCGATGTTTGGAATAAAGAGATACTTGAGTGGAAAAATATAAAAAATAATTTAGGCAACTCAACACTTTCAAAGAGGTTGAAATTATTAACAGTTGACGGTACGAAATTACCTTTTAGGAATAATTTTTTCGATAAAATATACAGTATATCCGTAATAGAACATATTGAAAGCCATGGAGACACAATATGCATTAAAGAAATGTGTAGGGTTCTCAAACCCGGAGGTAAGATTGTAATTACCACGCCCTTTGGGAAAGAATATAAAGAAATTTGGGTAAAAAGAGATGCCTATGGAAACAAATATGATGGGGATAAACCTGTTTTTCTTTCAAGAATATATAGCCCTAAAACACTTAAAGAAAGATTATTAATACCCACAGGACTTAAGTTAGAAGCAAAACTTATATGTAATGAAAGGTTTCCCATCATTACTAATATTTATACTTTCTTTCTACCCGTATCCGCGTTTTTCGGACTGCTGTTCCCAATTTTTGCTAAACTGACCTTGCGAATTAGTAAAAAAATAGATACTAAAAACAATGTTTTATTTGTTCTAAGAAAGAATAAAAATGGTAAAGGATAAGGTTAAGGTTCTTGTGATTCACAATGTCGTTTCTCCACATACGACATTACTTTTTAAAGAATTATCCAAACTGGTTGATTTAGATGTTATTTATTGTTCTCAGGATGAGGAGAACAGAAACTGGAAAGATAGCCCCTCCGGTTTTAAATATAAGGTTCTTCCAAATATTTCTATTAAATTTCGCGGAAAGGATTTGTTTACATATTTTATAAACTTTACAATTTTAAAAGAGTTTCGAATAATTAAACCAGAAGTAGTAATAATTTCCGGATGGGATATCTTTTCTTACCAAGTAGTTTTTTTCTACTGTAAGCTAAGAGGTATTAAAGTTATTCTCTGGTCTGGAAGTACCAGATACGAAAATAGTTGGAGAAGAACTATTAGCCTGCCTTTAGTTAGATCAATTGTTAAAGGTTCGGATGCATATATTGCTTACGGAATAAGAGCCAAAGAATATTTGGAAATGTTGGGTGCAAGGCAGGATAAGATATTCATTTATAAGCACACAACTGATTTAGATAGATACAGAAGATACCCCAAAAAATATAACCAGAAAAAGGAAAAAGTTATTATGTATTACGGGCAAATAATCGAAAGAAAAGGTGTTGATATATTAATAAAAGCTTTCGCATCAATTCAAAAAAGAATAAGTAATATTAGATTGTCAATTGTTGGATCTGGATTTTTTAAAAATTATCTTATTGAATTAGTTAGTAAACTTGGAATAGGCAAGAACGTAAATTTTGTAGAAGATCCTGGTGATTATAAAATTGGAAAGTTTTTTTCGGAAGCAAACCTGTTTGTTTTACCTTCGAGAGAAGATGTTTGGGGTTTAGTTGTAAATGAGGCTATGGCATCTGGTTTGCCGATTGTAGTTTCAAACAATGCTGGCTGTGCGCCGGATTTGGTCCAAAACGGTGTGAATGGATATGTGTTTAAGTCGGGATCAGTACGTGATCTGTCTAATAAAATATTACGTATATTAAGTTCTGCCAGTTTGATGGAACGAATGGGAAAAGCTTCTAGTAAAATAATTGAGTCGCAGACGCCCCGAAATAGTGCAGAAATAATATATGCTACCGTGAAAAGAACTTTACGGTAAAAAGCTCAATGTAGTAAACGAGTATTATGCAAAAAACTGAACCTTTTATTAGTGTTATTACCTGTACAAAGAATTCAGAAAGGTACTTGCAAAAAAATATAACTTCTGTTGAAAATCAAACCTTTGAAAATTATGAACATATATTTATTGATGGTTTTTCTTCAGATAATACTATAAAAATAATAAAGTTTTATCAAAAGAGAAACGGCGGAAGAGTGAGACTTTTCCAGTTTCCAGCCAATGGGATTTCGAATGCATTCAACAGGGGGATATTAAAAACTAGGGGAAAATGGATAGTTTTTCTTAATGGTGATGATTATTTTTACAACAAGAAAGTATTGGAGAAAGTTTATATATTCCTTAAAAATAAGAAAGAGGCAGAAGTATTATATGGCAAAGCTATATTTTTTAAGGATGAAAATAGGAAAATAAAGAGGGTTATTCCTCACAGAGGAATTTATAAAAAGGCTCGTTACTGGTTATTGTTACTCACAAATTATATTCCTCATCAAACTGTTTTTACTCGAAAAACGGTTTTCGACAAATATGGTTATTTTGACGAAAAATTGAAAAGCTCAATGGATTATGAAATGTGGATTAGGTTAACTAAAAATAAGGTTAATTTTTATTTTTTAAACCAACTTATTTCTCGTTTTAGGGTAAATGAGGGTTCCATGGGCGAATCCGACGTCGCCAAGTCCGAACACCCTAAGATTTTGAAAAAATACGTTAAAAATAAATTAATTATTTCCCCGTTATTACTTGTTCATAAACTTAATTTTTTGAGAAAATTTATTTGAAGGCAAATAGGTTGGCTTGGAGTAACTTACCGGTAGATTTTTCGATTAATTCGTCTTCTAGTGCCCATATATTAAATCCTTTATTTTTTAATTCCTTGTAAAAATAGTCGAACATTTTCTGGTTTTTATACAATTCTGAAAAAGAGACCTCTATAAATATACCCTTTAAATTTTTTGATAATAATAATTTCTTAGCCCCTTTCAAAACAAAACTTTCGTAACCCTGTGCGTCTATTTTGAGTAAAATATATTCATATTCTTTAAACTTATTAATAAAGTTGTCCAATTGAAAAACTTTTACTTTCTCCCTCTTTACGTATTTGGAATCTGGAGCCGAATTGAGGTGTCTTGGTGTCATATCCAATATCGAACTGCTTACTGAGTTTTGGGAAACATTAATATAGGTTAAATGATTTTTGTCACCGACAGCCATTCTGGGAAATACTATCCAATTTTTATATTTTTTTGAATTTTTTAACAGGTTTCCATAGGCGCCAGTGAGGGGCTCGATTGAAATAATACTTCCATTGTAACCAGCGTGTATTGATTCTAAGGCGAATTGACCCTCGTTGGCACCCACATCGATGATTAAATCTATTTTGTTGTATTTTAACGCTGTCATAAATTGGTTAATAAACACACCGGAGGGATTGTAAAAACTAATTTCTAATCCAAGGTATCTAAATACACCCTTAATTTTTTGAAGAAGTTCGTAAGTTATATTCACTCGATTGTTATTATGTCTTTCGTAATTTTTATTATGACATTCTTTTTTGAAAATATTTTTACAATTTTTTCGATTGTGGGATATCCTCGCTTACCGTTGAAAAGCCTTGCATCGTCTATTAGTACGATGCTTCCTTTTCTCCAATATTTTACAATAGTTGCTAGTTCTTCTTCTATTGGAGTTTGTTTTTTTGTTTTAGAAGTTATTCCTCCGGAGTAATGAGCATCTAACCAGAAAAATATTGGTCTTTTTAGCTTGGGTAAAATCTGTTTAAGTTTCAAATAGCTATTTCCCCAAACAACCTTTACCTTGCTATTTTTGTAAAACCTTTTTTTATTGTATAGGTACAACTTTTTATTTAGTTCTATAGTGTAAATGTTTTTGAAAAATGGGATGATAGCCTTTACCGTTTCTCCGATATAGGTGCCGGTCTCAATAAAATTTGATATCTTGTTCTTTTGAGCCAATTTGATTATTAATTCTTGTTTTTCTTTAGTAGATTGTGGACCGCCTCTTGGTTTTATCGTTGTGAAAAATAACCAAATAATTTTTTTGCTTAATTTTGTGGCTTTTAGCCTTTTTACCATTTTGCCGACCTTACTCATTGAAATTGTTATTTATTATACATAAGATTACCGTTTCAATATTTGTTTAGTTTGATATGATACTCTAGAATAAAAACTGATAATATTATCACGATGCTTGATTTTTATCTACATTTTTCTGATGCAGCCAAGTTTGCAGATATTGCCAGAAATTTGGTAAATGGTTTAGGTTATGGTGGTAGTTTTAACTTTTGGGATAGCTCAATATTTGGTTTTTTAAAGCAAAACACATTTTCAGCCTTATGGACACCACCGATTATGCCTTTTTCAATTGCCAGCTTTTTTAAAGTCTTTGGGGTTACTGATTTTGCAGTAATTGCCACATCATTTTTCTATTTTATTCTTACCCTCGTTTTTGTATTTCTATTGTCTAAAAAAATATTCCGTAGCAATCTCGCTGGGGTTCTTTCAACCCTTACCATCGGATTTAATTATGATCTTATAAATTATGCCACTGACGGAGCCTCCGAATCTCCATTTATTTTTGAAATAGTGGCTGCTTCATACTTCATTTCTTTAAAGAAGAAGTGGGGGACAGTAATTGCCTTTTTGTTTTTAGTGTTAATGTATTTCACGCGTCGTCAAGCCTTTATTTATATAGCAGGAGTAATTCTTTATTGGCTTTTGATAAATTTCAATATTAAAAAGGCGGCGATTTATTTTTCTGGAATTTTAGTTGCAGGTTTTTTGATAGATCACTTTATTTTATTGATTATTTCAGGGAATTATTTTTTGTATTCTATTATTGGCAGAGGAATTGGTTCGTCATTTAATCAATCTGGGGTTGCATCTGGTTCACTTCGAGGCGCAGTAGTTGCGGTCGGAGGAATTGGTCAAACTCTTAAAAATATTTTTTACAATCTCTATAACTTTTACAAACTTCTCCCACAGATAATTAGTCCGTATCTTTTTGCACTATTCGTAATAGGTTTATTTGTCCCTCCTTCGCCTAAAGCCACGGAAGGGCAAGTAAGACTTTTGTCCGGTTTCAAGTTTGCCTCGGTCTTTATGGCAGCCGTTACCCTTTTGGTTACGGCAGCAAGCATTCCTTTTTATAGATATATCCACCCAATAATTCCTCTTGTATATATTATTGCTGTTGGGACACTTGTTTCGATAATGGGTCAAATATCGAGTAATAAGAAGTTTGTGATTCTAGCTTCTACATTCTTAATTCTGGTTTTTGGGGTTGGACAAACTCTTGGGGTACTAGTTCTCGACTCCAGATTTGAAAGGAACACTCACAACGTTGGGAAACCTCCTGTATATGTTGAGCTTTCCTATAAACTTCGTGACAATACTAATATGGCGGATGTTGTACTTACAAATTTGGACACTTGGGGAAGCTGGTATGGAGAAAGGAAGACCGTTTGGTTTCCGCTTGAGCCAAAGCAATTAATAGACCCCGATACCGGCAAAATTCCCTTTGATGCGATTTACCTGACAAGTTATTTAATAGACGACGAGAACTATTATATGGGTACTGATTGGAGATTGATATTTAATAATCCGGGGGATCCAAAAAAATGGACATGTGACGGATGCACTGAAATTGCAAAAGAATTTACTTTGAAAGGAATTTACAAAGTTAGTGCAAGTGATGATTATGAACGACAAGATTCTTCAGCTGTCCTTCTAGTCAGGAAATAGTAAAATAACGGTGTGAGAAGATATTACGATTTGGTGAGGCACATACTTTTTTCGGGAACGGCGAAGGACACCTTTGTTCTATTTATCGGTAATACAAGCTCAGCATTTTTGGGCTTTCTTTTTACATTATTTGTTGCCCGCTCCTTCAGTGTGTATGATTTTGGAATTTTTTCGGCAGCGATTAACCTTGTTACCATTCTTGCGTCCCTTTCAGACATTGGGATTTCGACAGGATCAGTGAATTTTGTTTCTACCCACACAGCAAAAGGTGAGCCTGAAAAAGCCAATCAGTATATAAAAGCAGCGTTTGTAGTCAGGCTTGTTATTGTTTTTTTTGTCTCGGCCGTTATTTTTATTTTTGCCCCATTTGTTTCAAGGACCTTTTTGGCCACACGCGACCCGGGAATTGCTATTTGGTCCGCAATTATTCCGATTTTTCTTTTTCCCGATGCGTTTTTCCCATATATTTTGCAGGCAAAGAAAAAGTTTCTCCACTCTACAGTAATTGATAATGTTTTCTATTTGGTAAGATTTTTGTTTGCGTTTGCTTTTTATGTAATCGGAGCCCTGACAATGTCAAAGGCGTTTTGGGCGTTTGGTGCCGGATTTGTTGTGGAGGTTATTTTGATCTTGATTTTTCTAAAGACTGATTTCCTGAGGGCAAAACCCGAAAAGGACGAGTATAAAAATCTTCTCAAGTATTCTGGCTGGATTGGCGTAAATAGAATTGTTTCATCAGTTTCCGGAAGACTTGATATTCAAATGTTGGCGACGATGGCCGGTGCGTTTGCTACCGGACTGTATTCAATTCCCTCACGGCTTGCTTCTTTTATCATAGTTCTTGCAGGAAGTTTTTCTTCGGTACTTGCGCCGAGGCTTGCCGGGTTTGGAAATAAGGAAATTGAGAAAAAATACATTATGAAATCTCTTTTGGCACTTCTTCCGATTACTGCTGGAATAGTACTTTGGATAATTATTGCAAAACCGTTCATACTGACTCTTTTCGGAACGAAATATCTAGAGTCAGTTCCTGTTTTTCAGGCGCTGGCGGCAGCCCAAATCCCCTTTTTATTTACCGTTCCTTCAGTAACAGCAATTATATATGCGATGAAGAAAACGGTGTTTATCGGAGCATTTTCGTTTTTTCAGATAGCCGCAATTTTCATTTTGAACTTTGTCCTAATTCCTAAATTTGGGGTTTTCGGGCCAACAATTACTTTAGGTGTTACAAATATCATTTTAGCAACTTACACATGGGTAATTGTTATCAGACACTACTGGGCAAAAAATGAAACGTAAGAAAATAATTTCGGTTCACACTCTGGTAAAAAATGAAGCAAAGTTTGTGTGGTATGCAGTAATGTCGGTTTATAAATACGTCGACAGAATAAGGATTTGGGATATGGGCAGTCGAGATTACACCCGGGCCGTGGTCGATAAAATACTAGATTTGTCCAAAAGCCAGGGTAAGGTATTTTACGAAGACGCAATGATGCAGGATTTTGATGAGGAGTTTGCCAGACAACATATGCTGGATCAGACTCCGCCCGCCGCAGAATTATATCAGGATGAAAGTTTTTTTCCATGGACGCGGGAAAAAATGCTGGACAAGACTGTAGCGGACTGGTTTATTGTTGTCGATGCCGATGAAATTTGGTGGGAGGACTCCATACGGAAAGTTGTTGATTTGATTCAGGAGAGAGGGGACGAACTTGAGTCAATAGTCGTTCCTGCGATCTTGCCGGTCGGGGATATGTTTCATCGTCAGGAAGAAAAAGCCGGCAGATATAAACTTGCCGGTAAGGTTGGGCATTTTGCCCTACGGGCAATCAATAGAAAAATTCCCGGTTTACATTCTCAGGGGGTTCATGGCGTTTGGGGTTGGGTAGACGGCGAAGGAAAGATGATCCAAGACAGAGATCCGAAGAAAATAGCATTTATAAACGCCCCATATATGCACGTTACCCATTTGTCCAGATCCGGCGGAGACAGAGATGCCGAAGTTGTAAAAAGGAAAATGAAACGGAAATATGAGATGGGAATTCCGTTTCCAAAGGACTTTTACTACCCGGAAGTGTTTTTCAAACCCAGACCGGTGATAGTAGAAAGCCCCTGGAAGACGATGGATGTTCCTTTTACGATAAAATCCATTTTTGAAACTCCGCTCCGAAAAATTAAAAGGAGGGTATGGTGGGGGAAACCCGGCTATTGAAATGTTAAATTTTATCAAGAAAAATTCTACACTCCTTCTCTTCGGAGCCGTTTTAGTTCATCTTGTTCTGTTGATTTACTTAAAATTTACTGCCTGGCCGGAAATGACTCTCTGGCCGTACCTTATAACCAAAGGCTGGCTGCCCTACCGCGATATTGCAATTGCCCATACGCCCTTAATGTTGTTTAAGCTTGCAATTTTCTACAAAATCTTCGGTACGGGTATTCTTCAATTAAAAATATTTACCTGGATTTTAATTTTGATATTGGATTTTTTGGTATTTTGGGTAGGCAAGAAACTTTGGAGTATCAAAACGGCCCTAATCGCTCTAGGTTCTTTTATTTTCTGGCAGCTGTTTTTTGACGGAAACGGACTTTGGTTTGATTTGTTTATGGGAGTACCGGTTTTAATATCCTATTACTTTATTAAAAAGAAAAAAAATTTTTGGGCAGGAATTTTTTGGGCAATTGCATTTCTTTCAAAACAGACGGCTGTCTGGTTTTTACTTCCAATCGGGTTGGAATTGACACAGAGTACGCGGTACTTAATACAAAATTTCAAGAAATTTATCATAGGGGTATTTCTTGTTACTATCACGAGCGTTTTGGTTTTATGGTCACTGGGTATCTTGCCCGGCTTTTACGAATGGGCTATTCATTTTGGGATTATTGTTTTACCCAAGGCTCAGGGGCAAATACAATTACCGGATTTAAAAAATCTGGTCGTCTCGGCATTTCCGTTTTTGATATTTATTCCTCTGATTTGGAAAACGGGTCGGAAAAATATTAATTTGCTTATTTGGGCAGTTGCCGGATCACTCGGGGCATATCCGCGATTTGAATATTTTCATTTTCAGCCCGCGATTCCCTTTTTAGCAATCGCGACCGGAATCTTTTTCTCCGATAAGTTTTTAAAAGAAAAGTTGATTAAAATATTCCTGTTTTTTTACATTTTGGGAAGTATTTATCTTTTTGGCGGGTTCTTTATGAGAAATTTCAATGAAGGTGTCAGGTTTTACGAGAGTGACGTACAGGATTTGGTTTTATACGTAAAATATAATACCAACCCGGGAGACAAAATTTTTGTTATGAACTGGTGGGACAACATTTACGCTTTGAGTGACACGTTACCGGCAGTCGATCCCTGGATGCCACAACTTTCCTGGTATACGGAGCTGCCCGGAATTCAGGATAAAATGGTCGAAGACCTTAAAAATTCAAAACCTAAAATCATTCTTCTTAATTCATATTCGGAGTCGGGTCTTTCGGCGTACATTCCGCAAAAAGTTTATGATTATGTAACAGTAAACTATGTGTTAAGAGAAAAAGTGGATGGTATAGAAATACTTATTTCAAACAAGTGAAAATTGCTTTTTTAAACAGATATCAAAATAAGGTTTCCCGGGGAGCCGAGACTTTTGTCTATGAGCTGTCCAAAAGACTTTCCAAAAACCACGAAGTTGATGTAATCGCCGAGATAAACTACTTCAAACTTCTGAAGAAAAAATATGATGTAGTAATTCCGACAAACGGACGCTTACAGGTTATCATAACGCGAAAAATAACCTGGCTGACAGGAGGCAAAATGGTCGTCTCGGGACAGTCGGGCATAGGATGGGATGATCGCGTTAACCTCTATACATTTCCGGACACTTTTGTTGCTCTTATCTTCGAAAGCACTAGGCTGGGCAAGGAAAGTGAACCCTTTTGTTAAATCTATATATATACCCAACGGAGTTGACCTCGAAAGATTTAAATCTAAAAGTAGAGGAATTGGGAATCGGACAAAGACGATTCTTTGCGTAGGAGCTGCGACGGAACAAAAAAGACTGGATTTAGTTATTAAGGCTGTTGCAAAACTGGAAAATGTAAATTTACTTATTGCTGCCGGAGGGGGGGATAAGACTGAGGAAATAAAAAGAATGGGTACAGAGACCCTTAGAGGTAAATTTGAAATGATTTCGGTTCCTTTCGAAAAAATGCCGGAAGTTTATAGGAGCGCTGACATTTTTACATTGCCGTCAGCATCATCCGAGTCTTTTGGTAATGTTTTGGTTGAAGCGATGGCATCGGGGCTTCCGGTTGTGGCAACCGATGATCCTGTGAGACGCGAAATAGTGGGAGAAGCCGGACTTTTTACCGATCCCAACCAACACCGATGAATATGCAAAGGCTTTACAAAAGACCTTGGAAACAAATTGGGACGATAAACCCAGAAAACAAGCTGAGAAATTTTCCTGGGACGGGATTGCGAGAAAGTATGAATAATTTATTTGGCTGAAATTATCAAATGAAAATATCCACCATTATTCCATCTTATAACGAAAAAGGAGTTCTTGAAGATTGCATACAATCGTTGGGGGAGCAAACCCAAAATGATTTTGAAATTATTGTTGTTGATGACGGTTCGACAGACGGAACACTCGGGGTATTAAAAAACTTAAAAAGATCTTTACAGAACTTCAGATTTATCAAGCAAAGTCACCTCGGAACAGGGGCAGCCAGAAATGCAGGCGCTGGGTTGTCAAAAGGAGAAATTTTGGTTTTCGTGGATGCGGATATGACCTTTGAAAAAGATTTCTTAAAAAATCTCATAGCACCGATTGTTGATGGTAAAGCAAAAGGAACTTTCAGTAAGGAAGAATACGTGGCAAACTGGCAAAATGTTTGGGCCAGATGCTGGAACATAAACGAAGGATGGGAAGCCAAAAAGCGACACCCTGAAAATTATCCGGATTATCAACCGGTCTTCAGGGCGATTCTGAAAAGTGAGTTTGATAAAGTAGGCGGATTTACTCCCGGCGGCTACGATGACGACTGGAGTCTTTACGGGAAACTCGGTTATGAAGCAGTGAATACCCAAGGAGCTATTTTTTATCATAAAAACCCTTCGTCGCTTGGAGAGATTTTTAGTCATGCCAAATGGGTCGGAAAGAGAAATTATAAATTCGGAAAATTGGGAATGATAATCGGCGCAGGGAGGACTATTCTTCCCGTTTCTCTAATCGTCGGTATATGGAAGTCAGTTACCTCCCGCACACCAGCATTTATACAGTTTAAAATTACTTATGATTTCGGAATTTTCGTAGGGATTTTAGAATATCTTCAAGGTCGTCAGGCAAAATAAAAACACGATAGCCGAACACTTGCAAAACTCTAAAATAAGATATAATTGAAGAGTTTTGTATGGGAATTGATCTATATTTAATATTTGCTTTAGTGTCGACCTCTTTGCTGGGTTTTATCAAGATTTTCTCGATAATTCCTTTTAATAGGATGGCGGCTGACGATTTTAGCTTTGCTAATGGTTTTCTGAATAGCAATTTTTTCTTCGGGCAAATAGGGTGGTATATGTCCCTGACGGGAAGATATACATCCAATTTATTAATTTCGTCAATCGGTGCCATGTCGAGTCCGACAGGGAAAACTGTAATTTTTTCGTTAATTACCGTCGCTTTAGGTTTTCTTTCTCTGGCGTTTTTTATTAGTTCTCTGACGAAACTGAGATTTTTTAATTGGAAAAATATTTTATTTACCGGAATTCTTTTTGTTACATATTATGTAATAACACCAAGTCAAAGAGACAGTTGGTATTGGTTGAACGGCGCTGCCACCTATCTCTGGCCAACCCTATTCGACCTGATTGTTATTTCATTATTAATTAGAGGTGTTAAATCTTGGTGGGCGTATTTGCTTCTTTTTGTATTTGCATTTTTTGCAGGTGGAGGAAACGAAACCGTTTTGGTTGTAAATTTTCTGGTAAGCGGTCTAGCCACTGTCTACTTTTTTATACAGAGGAGTAAGCCCCGTACCACCCTTTCGAAACAGATACTATTTGTATTTTTGGCCACTGCGATATCTTTGGTTATCGTATATTTAAGCCCGGGCAATAGTGGTCGTATGAATTCACCCACCTCAAGCCCCATGAGCCCCCTGGGAAGCGTATTCTACGCTATAAGAGATGGTCCAAACCTGGTTTGGGATATCTTTAAAAACTACTTTTTATTACTGATGCCTCTTTTCATATCCCTAGCCTACCTTTTTTCAAAACTTGACTTTGTGCAGAAGAGTTTGACTAAGATAAAAAAACAGAGCCTTATAAATTTAATATTATTCACTCTTAGCGCGCCGGTTCTTCTAAGTATTCCCCCAATGGTTATCGGTTACCTGTCGCTGGGTAGAATTTTGCCGGACAGAGCGTTTGAAACAACGGCGTTTACTATTTTATTGTCGCTGGTCACGGGTAGTTATTTTATGAGTTACCTGATCCGAAGGGGGAGTGAATATGCACAGAAATGGTTTGAAGGGTTTGTGATAATAAGTTCGCTATTAATCTTTCTTTTCGGCTTCCGGATAACATCCACATTAGCCGCGGACATGTATATTGCAAAGAATTACGCTCAATCATTTGATGCCATGTTTAGCTATCTTAAAGATCTTCCGCCTGTCAAAAATCAAAAGATTATTGAAGTGAAACAGCTTCCGCCTTCGGGGTTGATCCGTTTTTGGCAGGTTACAGCCTTTCCGGAAAATTGGGAAAACCGAGCCGTGTCTGCCTTTTTTAAAATAGATGCGACCATTGTCGCAAAGTAAATTATTAACTAGAAAAGATTATGCGTGTAGCAATTGATATCAGTCAGATCGTCTACGGAACGGGTGTTTCAACATACACCGAGAATCTGGTTAGAACGCTTCTGAAGATTGATTCGGAAGATGAATTTACGCTCTTTGCAGGGGCTTTCAGGAGGCGTGGCGACATTTTACGATCCTTTCCGAAGGCCCGTATATTTCCGATCCCCCCGGTTTTGGCGGATCTTATTTGGAATAAATTTCATATTTTGCCAATCGAAAAATTAATCGGGAATATTGATGTTTTCCACACGTCGGACTGGGCGGAGCCCCCTTCGAACGCATTTAAGGTTACAACGGTTCATGATTTATATGCTTTGAAATTTCCCAAAATGGTTCCCCCGAAAATTTTGGAGGTTCAAAAGCGGAAACTTTCCTGGGTAACCCGCGAAAGCAAAAGAATAATCGTACCTTCAAATTCAACCAAGACGGATCTTACGGATTTAGGAGTGGATACGAATATAATCAGAGTAATCCCCGAGGCCCCGTCTTTTTCGAAGGCAAATGAAGCGCAGGTTGAAAGCGTAAAGAAAAAATATCAAATTCAGGGCGACTATTTGATTTCAATCGGCGTTACAGAGCTTAAAAATACCAAAAGAGTTATCGAGGCTTTTCATTTAAGCTCCGCCGGAAAAGAACTCAAACTGGTTCTTGTCGGGAGACCTTCCGGCACTGAAGTGAAACCGGAAAGGAACCTGAGAGTGTTGGGCTTTGTACCACAAAATGATCTGAGGGCGCTTCTGACCGGTTCGAGAGGCCTGATATTTGCGTCACTATATGAGGGTTACGGAATCCCGATTTTGGATGCGTTTGCCTGTGGGGTACCTGTTGTAACATCAAACATTTCCTCGATGCCTGAAGTGGCAGGCGGTGCAGCGGTACTCGTGGATCCGTACGATGCCTCATCAATTGCCGACGGTATAGCGAAGACTTTAGACGGACCCAAGGGACTTATTGAAAAAGGATTAGCCCGGGTCAGCGGGTTTACGTGGGAAGAAACTGCAAAGCAAACCTTGGAAATTTATAAAGAGGCCGAAATATAATTTTTACAGAAATCCTCAGTAGTTAATTTTTCTACAGCAAGTGTTCCGGCATTTTTGATTAGGGGATAATGATTTTTGGCAAAACCCCGGCAGAGTAAGTCTTGGGATATGAAAAATATGTCTCCGGCGTCATAAATCGATTTAATCGAGATGTTCTTCGATTTTGCACAATTTGAGTCTGCACTCGTGATAACGATTTCCTGTTTTTGAAAGCTCAGATCTTTGGGACACTCAGCAGTTATTGTTAAATTGCCGATTTCATAATCCTCCTTGGCGATCATATCGTTAATGGAATTTATTTCTTTCGGATCCGTATATTTGCCGCCGTAAAAAAGATATTTGTAAAATGCCAGTTTCGGTTGTTCAGTTACAAATAATATTTTTGTCTCCGGGCTTTTTGTCATAGTCTCAGTTATGTACCTGGATAATACCCGCTGGGACAAAAACCAACCCTCACTTTTTACTACCGGAAGCCTGTCGAAGTAGATATAACAAAAATTCAAAACGAAAATTATGTAAATTAAGACCACAATTTTTCTAAGTAGACCACTGCCCAGCGAATAAATCCCTATAGCAGAGATTATCCCAAGGACGGGGAAAAGTATTACCGTCCTAATGGAATACGTTGTTCCCTGCAGGTCAAGAAAATTTGGTATCAGGGTTATGACGATGAAGCTTAAGAGAATTGTTAGCTGCTTTTTATACTTGCCCGCCATAAATATTATTCCCAGTATGATGAGCGGAAGATCAATCACGTACATGAATGCATGGTTGGGGATTGATAATGATGGAATTGATTCAGGCTGACCGTTAAAGAATAAATAAATTGGGTTAAATTCTCCGAGTGAAGCCGGTATTCTAATTCTCAGCTCTTCAATAATTTTATTTTCGAATGGCAGGGAGAGAGGGCTATCTAAACTTGCTGTTCTGTTTGAGTTAACCGTTTGGGGAATCTCGGAAGATTTTAACTCATTAATTCGTGCACCCGCGGGTGTTTTTGGGAGAATAAGAAGATATAAGATAACAACAGCTAAAACCAGAACATTGAGTGTTATAAGCGGTTTATAATTATGATCTTTGTTTAAGACAGCCGAAGCGTAAGATGCAACCAAACTTACGGGAAGGACAAGGGTCTTTGCCGAAAAATAACAAAGGAACCCCGCGATAAGCGGCAATAAGGCGTAAATTTTCTTCCAACCCGTAAGATTTATTATTAGGAGAATTGCCAATAAATTAAAGAATGAACTTAATATAGATTCGTAAGCTGCCCTTCCGAAAAAGATTAGCCAAGGATTAACGGCAAGAAGCGCCATGGCAATAAGTGCTGCCTTTTGGTTAATAAGCCGTTTGGTAAGAAAATAACCGATAACTACGATGCCTAAACTTGCAAGAACAAACGGAATTTTAACTGATACAAAATTGAATCCAAAGAGCGCAACAAAAGGAATAATCAAAAATGAACCGATCTCACTATGTATTCCCATTGACAGATCTCCCGAGGTTTTCCCGATGATTCCCGTGACCACACCGGGAATATTTGTACCTGTTTTAAGCAAAGACTCCGCGTTTATAGCTATATTGAGCTCGTCATTAGCCACCCCCGGCGGGACCGTATTTAAATTGAGGACTCTTAAAAAGGCCGCCGCCAAAAGAATAATGAACATCAGCCGTTTCATATAGTCATATTCTACTACACATTAGGAGCCAAACTATTTTATGCTTCAGCTCAAAATAATTTACGAGTATAATTAGCTAAATGCAAATCGGTATCGACGGAAACGAGGCTAACGTAGATAAAAGGGTGGGTGTGAACACCTACGCCTACGAATTACTGAAAAATCTGCGGAAACTACAGGATGAATGGAAAGATAAGCATACGCTTGTGGTTTATCTCAAGGAAAATCCCAAAGAAGACATGCCCAAGGAGAGCCAATTCTTCAAATATAAGGTTATTAAAGGAGGATCCGCCTGGATTCTAACCAGACTTATGCCATATCTTTTTTTTGGAAAGCCAAAATGTGATATTTTCTTTTCTCCGAGTCACTATGTACCACCGATAGCTTCAATACCCCGAATATGTTCAATAATGGACCTTGGATACCTCGAATTTACGGAGCAATTTAGAAAAAAAGACTTTTGGCAGTTAAAGTTATGGAGTGCTATAAGTATTTTTGTATCAAAGAGGATCATAGCGATATCAAATAGTACAAAAGAAGATATTGTACGACACTATCCGTTTGCGAAAGACAAAATTTACGTTACACCGTTAGCCTACGACGCAGATAGATTTAATACTCAAATTACCAATGATGATGTGCGACGTGTGATGGATAAGTACTCCATAGTTACGGACTATGTATTATATTTGGGTACGCTCAAACCCAGCAAGAATATAGAAAATTTAATAGAGGCTTTTTCGAAACTCCGGACTCTAAAACCCGAACTTCGGTTGGTGATTGCGGGAAAGAAAGGTTGGCTTTTTGAACCAATTTTTGAAAAAGTGGAAAAAATGAGGCTAACGGATCGGATAATTTTTACCGATTTTGTTGACGAGGAAGATAAACCGGCATTAATCAGGGGAGCCAGGTTATTTGTTCTTCCGTCGTTTTGGGAAGGATTTGGTTTGGATGCACTTAACGCAATGGCCTGTGGGGTGCCGGTTGTTGTATCCGGAGTCGGAAGTCTTCCCGAAGTTGTGGGGGGGGCAGGGATAATAGTTGATCCAAAAGATACGGAGAGTATTACCCAAGGCATGAAAGAGGTGCTTTTGGCGCCGGTTGCGAAGTATAATGGTTATGTCAGGAAAGGCTTGGAGCAAGTTAAGGATTTTTCCTGGGAGAAAACAGCGAGAAAAACGTTGGAGGTAATTACTAATATCTAGATTTATGTTTAAGGACAAATCAGGCAAGGAATTATCAAATAAGGAGGCTTTGGGAAAGGTTTCGAACCGACTCTATAACTATTTACTGGATTTTGAGTTAATGGTTCTCAGGTGGGTAAGTCATGTCCCGTCGCACCTATTCCGGAAATTATTTTATAGGTTAGCCGGAATGAAGATAGGGAAAGGGTCGGTTGTCCACATGTGGGCAGGTTTTTTTGAACCGGAAGGGATTGTTATCGGTAACAATACAATTATCGGTGATCACGCTTTTTTGGACGGACGGGCTCCACTTATCATCGGGAATCATGTTGACATTGCCTCCTCTGTGATGATTTATAATTCCGAGCATAATTTGGAAAAGGACGATTTTTCGGCAATAACTGAGCCCGTCTGGATAGGAGACTACGTTTTTATAGGTCCCAGAGCCATTGTTTTACCGGGGGTTAAGATAGGTAAGGGAGCAGTCGTAGCGGCCGGAGCGGTTGTGACCAAAGATGTGCGTGATTTTGCCATAGTCGGGGGAGTTCCCGCGAAAGAGATCGGAGAACGAAAAAATAAAAACCCAAGTTACCATTTAGGTCGGCCTCGCCTCTTTCAATGATGAAAAATCTGGTAAAAATTATATTTGCCCTTTTAGGTATTGGACTTTTGGTCTATTTGGTTTGGCCGGCCCCGCCCTTTCCTAAAACCCTTTGGGACTTTGTATCTTCGACTGAACCAGCCGATAAGGAAACTCCCCTAAGGCGCGGATATTATACAAATTTAACCAGGGAACAATTGATGAGTCATTATGTAGCGGAGTTTGGATGGGGGGAGACTCTTAACTATCCGCCTGAAGATGCACAAACTTTAATTAGAGACCAAACTAAGGCCACTTTTTTGGAGGAGATAGTTCACCCAATGCGCGAATCGATATATGTTGCAGGAAATGTACTCGGGCCCGGCGGAGGTACATTTGAGGTTGACGGTAAAACGTTTAACCAAAAAGTGATTATTAAATATGTAGGTTCAAATGTTTTTTTGCGGGTGCTAATAGGACTTTCCACCTTGGGTTTAATCTGGATTTTGGCGAGTGAGTGGGTAAAAACGGTGAAAACATCAAAATGGATCTTTCGATTATAAAAATGCATAAACTTATTGAACCGTTAAATAAATTTTTTAAGTATCTGGTAGCCGCGCTAATTATTATTGTGCCTCTTTACCCGAAATTTCCTCTCATTCAAGTCCCGGGAACGTATGTTTCTATAAGATTTGAGGATTTTTTGTTAGCTATTACCGCGATATTTACTTTTATCAAAATTATTCCCAGCCTTAAGAAAGTATTTGATGACCAAATAACCCGGGCAATGCTTGTTTTTCTTCTTATCGGATCGGTGTCGGTACTTGCCGGCGTGTTTTTGACGCAAACAGTAGTTCCCAGTATTGGGGTTTTGCACCTTCTCAGGCGTGTGGAGTACTTTATTCCGTTCTTCGCCGTTCTGGCTTTTTTTCCCTACGAGAAGGACAAAAACTTGGAGTTTTACGTTAAGATTCTGATAATTACCGTATTTGTAGCCTTCCTATACGGTGTGGGACAAAAATATCTCAATTTTCCGGTAATCGTGACTCAGAATTCGGAATCCTCAAAGGGAATTGCCTTAAGTTGGATTCCGGGTAGTCAGTTAACCTCAACGTTTGCCGGCCATTATGATCTTGCCTCGTATATGGTTTTGATTTTGCCTATTCTGATAACTCTTATTTTTGTAGTTAAGGGCAAACTAGCCAAAATACTTTTGTCTATAGTTTCTCTTTCCGGTTATTGGTTGTTGGTAAATACAGCCTCGAGAATTTCTTTAGTATCATATCTGGCAGCAATATGTATTTCCCTATTCTTAGTCAAGAAATATAAGGCAATGATCGCAGTTGTGATTATCAGTTTGGTTTTGAGCGGGTTTTCAACAAGTCTTTTTGCAAGGTATAAAAGCTTAATTGACGTTTACTTTCAAAAAATCAAAAATGTTAAGATTGTAGAAACAAACTTTTCCAATTTTAAAATTTCAGCGCAAGAGCTGACTATTCCGGCCTTAAAGGAAACGGCGCCACCCGTAAGTACACCAATTCCTGTTCTTGAAGACAGGTCGACCTCGATCAGACTTAATGTTGAATGGCCGGGGGCAATCCGCGCATTTTTCAAGAATCCCCTTATCGGTACAGGATACTCTTCAGTCGGCCTGGCGGTTGATAATGACTATTTAAGACTTTTGGCCGAGGTCGGAATTTTGGGTTTTCTGGGCTTTATTCTTATATTAGTTAGGATAGTGGTTGTTTTCATATCTTGTCTTCCGCTTACCGAAAAGCTAACCGGTATTAAATTAGGTTTTGTTGCGGGAGTAATAGGAGGTTTTTTTGGATCTTTATTAAATGCAGTCTTTATTGACATTTTTGAAGCGTCGAAGTTTGCTACAATATTCTGGCTGCTTATTGGTTTAGCCGTTTTCTTGGTAAGAGATCTTAATTATGAACATCAAAATTAATCAATTTTTTAAAGGGAAATTATTTGAGTATATATTATTATCAATAATACTTATTTTGGGCTTTTTAGTGAGGTTATATAAAATAGATAACCCCGTTGCCGATTGGCATTCATGGAGACAGGCGGACACAGCCTCGGTGAGCCGAACCTATGTACAACAGGGGATTAATCTATTGATTCCGAGGTATCATGATATCTCAAGTATTCAAACAGGAATATTCAACCCCGAGGGCTACAGGATGGTTGAGTTCCCGTTTTACAATGCCCTAAATGCAGTTTTGAGTGTTAACTTTAAATCCGTTTCTTTAGAAACCTGGGCAAGATTAATAACTATTTCGTGCGCACTAATAACTTCGTTTTTTATATACCTGATCGGAAAAAGATTAATGGGGAAATGGGGAGGGCTGCTAGGTGCATTCTTTTATCTTTTTATACCCTTTAACATTTATTTCACCAGGGTTATTTTGCCGGACCCGATGGGTGTGATGTTTGGCATGATCTCGCTCTGGGCATTTTTGGAGTTTACGATTACGGATAAAAAACCGCTTATTTACATTTCCGGAATTTTCTTCGGATTGGCAATGCTGATTAAGCCGTATCTGGGATTTTATATATTCCCGATAATTTATCTGGCTCTAAAAAAGTACGGTATTAAGAAGTTTATAAACGATAAGAAAGTTATGATTAGTACCGCAATCTATTTTATTCTGGCATTTGTGCCGTTTTTCCTTTGGAGAATGTGGGAAGCCAAGTTTCCTCAGGGCATTCCTTTTTATACCTGGGCATTTAACGGTAACCATATCCGTTTTAAACCGTCTTTTTGGTACTGGATATTCGGTGAAAGGCTGGGACATCTTATATTGGGTTCAATGGGATTAATCCCGTTTGTTTTCGGAGTATTAAATACAAAGGTTAAAAATTTCTTTGTCCACGTGTTTTTGGCAGGAGCACTTTTTTACGTAATATTGGTTGCGGATGCAAATGTGATGCATGACTACTACCAAATACTTACAATCCCTGCGATTTCTTTGGGGCTTGCAGCCGGAGCTATTTACCTTTGGACCACGAAAACGTTTAACAGGGTTTTAACAAGAGTTATTTTGATTATTTCAATTGTGGTGATGCTTATTACCGGATGGAATCAGATTGTCGGAGACTACAATATCAACCATCCGGAAATACTTGCCGCGGGGGCGGAGATAGATAAAATTACCCCGAAGAATACCCTCATAGTTGCCCCATATGACGGAGATACGGCTTTCTTATATGCGACAAACCGCTGGGGTTGGCCCGCCATTGATAGCTCAATAGACAATATTATCAAGGAAGGTGCGGGTTATTATGTCTCGGTCGATTTGGGGAGCTCCGACACAAAAATGATTGAGGGACGTTTCAAGACGATAGAAAAAACTGATAAATATATTATTATCGACCTCCGATCTCCATTAACAATTAGATGAAGATATTAATGCTCACCCCATATTTGCCTTTTCCCGATTCCTCGGGTGGGCAAATCCGTTCATATAACTTAATAAAGGATTTAAGTAAAAAACACGAGATAACGCTCTTTTCTTTGATCAAAGATGATTCGGAAAAAAGATTTATTCCGGAGTTGACTAAATATTGTTCGAAGGTTCAGGTCTTCAAACGCTCGAAGTCACCATGGACACTAAGAAATATTTTACTTACGGGGTTCGGGCCATATCCGTTCCTGGTAATACGCAACCTCTCACCGGAGGAAAAGGATGCAGTTGTAAGTGAGGTAGAACATGTTCATTACGATCTTATACATGCAGAAACATTTTATGTAATGCCTCATATTCCCAAGACAAACATACCGATACTGCTCGTTGAGCAGACGATAGAATATCTTGTTTATAAGCATTATGTTGAAGGATCAAAAAATATTCTTGTCAGGTGGCTTCTTTCAATCGACGTGGCCAAGCTGCGCTTTTGGGAAACCAGTTTTTGGAAAAAGGCCAATCGTGTGGTTGCCGTTTCCGAATCTGATAAAAAGGAAATGTTGAAACTTGTTCCAGGTCTTAAAGTTGATCTTGTTCCTAACGGAGTAAATCTTAATTTTTTTCGAGAGAAGAATAGTTGGACCAGCCAAAACCCGAAAATCCTTTTTATAGCAAATTTCAAATGGCTGCAGAATGTTGAAGCGGCAAAACTGCTTTTGGATGAAGTTTTCCCCTTGATTCATAGAAAAAATGCCGATATTAAAGTATGGATTGTCGGACAGCATGTTCCCAAAGAAATTCTTGAATATAAATCCGAAAATATTATTATTGATGATTTAAAAGAAGACGACCAGGAGAGTATAAGGAAGGCGTACTATGAATCTTCAGTTTTTGTTTCTCCTTTACGGGGACCCGGCGGAACCAGACTTAAACATCTTGCCGCAATGGCTGCAAAATTGCCTCTCGTCACGACTTCTGTCGGGGCTGAGGGACTTGAGGCAACCGACGGGAAAGAGGTTATTATTCGGGATGAACCGGGGGAAATGGCCGAGGCGGTTTTGGGAGTTTTGGATGATGAAAATCTTGCAAAAAGAATAGCGGAAAATGCAAGAAAATTGGTCGAAGAAAAATTCAGCTGGTATAAAATGGGAGAGTATTTGGACAAAATATATGAAAAAACCGGAACCCTATGAAAATTTTGATTGACGGGCGTTTATATGGTTTGGAAAATGCAGGTCTCGGCAGATACCTTATTAATCTTATTGATCAACTTGGAAAGATAGACTCCCGTAATGAATATGTAATCCTACTCAGAAAGAAGTATTTTGACAGTCTGAAATTACCCCAAAATTGGAAAAAAATAGAAGCTGACTTCCGCCATTATAGTTTTGCAGAGCAATTTAAACTTCCGAACCTAATAAATAATGAAAGTCCGGATTTAGTTCACTTTCCGCATTTCAACGCACCTGTTTTCTATCGGGGTAATTACATTGTGACAATACACGATATGCTTATGCATAAGAGTGTTGGTTTGGCGGCTACAACCCTGTCGGCTCCCTTATATTTTTTAAAAAGATTAGGTTACAGATTGGTTTTTGACAACGCCGTAAGACGGTCCGAAAAAATCATTGCTCCCAGCCAGGCAATTAAAGAAGAACTGGTTAAATATTACAGACTTTCCGAAAGCAAAGTTTTCGTAACGCATTTGGGAGCGGAAGTCAAAGAGATTGACATGAGTAGTAATTTTTCGGGGAAACCGTACTTTATTTATGCCGGCAACGCTTATCCCCACAAAAATCTTAATAGATTAATGGAAGCAGTGGTTTTATTGAACAAAAAATATATTCAACCGGTGAAATTACTTATTGCAACATCGAGGGGAATATTTACCCGGAGACTGGAAAGTTTAATTCATGAGCATGGGGCAGGGAGTTACACTAAATTACTGGGTTTTATTTCAGATAAAGAGTTATTCGGGTTGTATAAAAATTCGGTTGGATTTGTTTCCCCTTCCCTTTCCGAGGGTTTCGGTTTGCCCGGACTTGAGGCAATGGCATCGGGAACTCTGGTTTTGGCATCGGACATTCCGGTTTTTAGAGAAATTTATCAGGACAACGCGATATTTTTTAATCCCTTGGACTTTACATCGATAGAAAAGGCCATGGAGAGAGCTATAGAGACGGATGAAAAATCGCGTTCCGGGAAAATTGAGAAAGCCCTGAATTTTGTAAAACGTTACTCCTGGGCTAAAATGGCGGAAGAAACACTACGAATATATGCAAGTTGCTATAGTATACGACCGGGTAAATAAATGGGGAGGAGCCGAACGGGTTCTTCTTGCTCTCCATGAAATTTTTCCGGAAGCCCCTCTTTATACTTCTGTATATGATCCGGGGGGCGCCCCCTGGGCAAAAGTATTTCCGGCAGTTGTGACGTCATTTTTACAAAAATTCCCCTTTGCCAGATCAAATCACGAATTTTTGGCACCTTTAATGCCACTGGCTTTTGAATCATTTAATTTTTCTGATTTTGATCTGGTGATATCTGTTACCAGTGAAGCGGCCAAAGGCATCCGCACGAAACCGGGTACTTTGCATATTTGTTATTGTCTAACCCCAACGCGGTACTTATGGAGTCATTATGAACACTACTTTGGGACAGTATTATCTAAAGTTATTGCAAAACCGTTTGTGGATAGTCTTAGAAGATGGGATAAATTGGCATCTAACCGACCGGATAAAATTATCTCTATTTCGAGAGAAGTGAAAAATAGAATAAAGAGCTATTATGTCAGAGATTCTAATGTTATTTACCCTCCTGTTAATATTACCCCGACAAATGTTAAGAAAGGTAACAACAGAAAATATTATTTAACAGTGTCGAGACTTGTCGGTTATAAGAAGGTAGATTTGGTACTAAAGGCGTTTAATAAACTTGGGTATCCGCTTATCATCATCGGGACGGGTCGCGAAGAGAATAAGTTAAAACGAATGGCAGGCAGTAACATCAAATTTGTGGGTCAGGTTTCCGAAGCGGGTCTAGTCAAATATTATGCCGGTGCGAAAGCTTTGATTATGCCGCAGGAAGAAGATTTTGGGATCGTATCAGTCGAAGCACAGAAGTTTGGAGTTCCGGTTATCGCTTACAAAAAAGGCGGTGCGATTGATACGGTAATCCCGGACAAAACCGGGATACTTTTTGAAGAACAAAAGCCTGCAAGTTTGATAGATGCCGTTAAAAAGTTTGAAAAGATCAAGTTTGATATAAACGTTTTAAAGACCAACGCAGACAGATTCTCGAAAGAGCGATTTAAGAAGGAATTTATTGACTTCGTGAAAAATGCTAGAATGTTTTAATAACATCCTCCGTACGCTAAAAACTGTTATGAAAATTAAAGAGATTTTAGAAAAAATAAATCCGTTGAAGAAGGACGACTATAAAAATCATATTTACGGCTTGATTTTAGCCGGAGGCGGGGGAACACGACTCTGGCCGAGATCAAGGCAAAAAACTCCAAAGCAATTCTTGAAATTATTTGATAACGAAACATTAACACAGGTGGCAGTCAGGCGTTTTAGTGAAATTTTACCTTGGGAGAAAATATACATAATTACCGTTTCGAATGAATATAGGGCCGAAGTGCTTAAGGAGTGCCCGCGTTTGCACAGGGAGAACGTAATTGTCGAACCCGAGAGGAGAGAAACGGGGCCGGCCCACGGGTTGGGAGCCCTGGTAATTCAGAGCAAAGACCCCAATGCTGTAATTATAACGGAGGCAGCGGATAGGATAGTTAAGCCAATCAGTAGGTATTTAGATACGCTGACAGCTGCCGCAAAGAAGGCTTACGATAGTAAGGTGTTAATAACAATCGGTGTCGAGCCGCGCTATCCCCACACCGGAATGGGACACATAAGAAAAGGAAAGAAGATTTCCGTAAAGGGAGATATCGATTTCTACGTACTTGATAAGTTTGTCGAGAAGCCCCCGATAGAACTGGCGAAAAAGTACACGGCCTCGGGAGAATACCTTTGGAATACCGGGGTTTTTGTGTGGCGGGCGGATGTTATTCTTTCCGCTATTAAAGTTCATGCACCCAGAATTTGGGAGAATTTGGAAAAAATTCGGCCTCAGATCGGGACCATAAAGCAAGGTGAGATTATCGAAAAAGAGTACAAGGAGATGCCTACGATTTCTATCGATTACGCGGTTGCAGAGAAGGCGGATAATTTTGTTGTGGTTGCGGGAGACTTTTTCTGGACAGATATCGGAGATTGGAGAGAAGTTTGGGCGAATTCTAAGAAGGACAATAAAAGCAATGTTGTTATCTCAGGGGACGAACCCGGTGGAGAAGTATTGAATGTCGACACATCTGACGCTCTTATTCATACTGACGGTAGAATGGTTGCTGTCGTAGGATTGGATAATATAATTATTGTTGATACAAAAGATGCACTCCTTGTTTGTTCAAAAAGCCACGCACAAGCCGTCAAAAATATCGTTGAGAGATTAAAGGAGGAGAAAAGGGCAGATCTTCTATAATTAAAGCTTTATGATTTACGACTTTATTAAAAGAATTATGGATATCACGCTCTCGGTAATCTTAATTGTTCTTTTTTCCCCGATAATGCTTCTTGCTGCGATTATAATAAAGCTGACTTCCTCCGGACCTGCGCTTGTTGAAAAAACCAACTCACACATGAAGCGTATTGGGAAAAACGGGAAAATATTCAGGCTTTATAAATTCCGATCAATGGCCGTCAATGCCGATTATATATTAACCCGGGATCCTCGATTTAAAAAACTATATACCGAATATAAGAAGTCCAGTTTTAAACTTCACGAAGACCCGCGTGTTACAAAATTCGGAAGATTTATAAGAAAATACTCAATCGATGAAATGCCCCAGCTTTTTAATGTTTTAAAAGGAGAAATGAGTCTGGTTGGCCCGAGGCCGTATCATGCCGATGAGATTGAAGAACAACAGAAAAGGTATCCGGGAACTCATAAATTTGTAATAGAAACTCAAACGGTAAAACCCGGAATAACTGGGCACTGGCAAGTTACGGGTAGAAGCAATATAAATTTTGACAAAAGGATCGAAATGGATGCTCTCTATGCCAGAAAGAAATCCCTATGGATGGACTTTATTATAATTCTTAAAACCCCTATCGCGATGATTAGCGGTGTCGGCGCCGTGTGATTTGTTGTATCATAAATCATGCCGAATGAGAGTGGTCAGTTACCCAAAATAAATCCGGACACTGTTCCAGGCAAAGAGCCCGTCAAGGAATCGATTTTGGTTCCAAAGATAGATGTTTCCCGGAACGAAGATCCACAGAAAGTGAAGACACCAGTAAAAACCGTGAGCAGAAAAAAGATTTGGTGGATCGCAGGAGGGATAGTAGTATTTTTTTTGTTTTACAACCTGATTTCGGGGTTTCTTCTGTACCAAAAAGGGAAAAACCTTATTGCGGATATCGGCAAACTTGCCGATTCGGCAAAATCACAGGATCTTACGAAAATCGGGTCCGATTTGGGTAATACCCAAAATTCCCTAAACGCACTGGCCTCTACTTATAGACTTATTGCCTGGGAAAAGTTTATCCCATTTATAGGGCCGTATATTGATGACGCAGGGCACGGAATCAGAGCGGGGGAGGCGGGCCTCGACGCGGGAAAAATTGTTTTGACTGTCGCGCAACCCTACGCTGACCTTTTGGGATTTAACGAAAATTCAAGCACAGTGCTGGCTGCAAAAACAGGAGCACAAACAACACAGGAGAGAATAGATTTTGTGATAAAAACGATCCCGGACATTCTGCCTCAGATAGATTCTATATCCAGTAAGGTAAAAACCGTTGAAGATGAACTTTCACAAATTAACCCGGACAGATACCCCGACAATTTTCAGGGAAAGGCTGTAAAGTCCCAGATTAAAAATGCTCAAAGCCTGGTTGACGAGGCGGCGACTTTTATTGTTAACGGTAAACCGTTCTTGGAATCCGCGCCATACCTGCTCGGAATGGATGCTCCCAGGACGTATCTTATTCTTTTCCAAAACGACAAGGAACTCCGTCCCACGGGGGGATTTATGACGGCCTATGCGATCATGAAAGTAGATAAGGCAAAATTTACTCCGGCGTCAAGTAGTGACATTTATACGCTGGATGCGCAGTATAAACCCTCAATTCCGGCTCCTGCCCCTATTATTAAATATATAAAAGGTCCTTACGTTTTGTCTCAAAATTGGAGACTCAGGGACATGAACTGGTCACCGGATTTTGCCACAAGTATGCAGACAGTTCTCCCTGCCGCCAAACAGGTTGGCATAACCAATATTGACGGAGTTATTGCGGTTGATACGCAACTTCTCGTGAATTTACTGGATGTAATAGGGCCGATCGGCGTTCCCGGATTCGGAAACTTTAGTACAAAAATTGATCCGCAGTGTAACTGTGCCCAGGTTATACATGAACTTGAAGCTTTTGCAGATGTAGAAGGCCCGATTATTTGGGATCCCCTAACCGGAAAGATTATTCAAAGACCCCCAAACTCGGATAATAGAAAGAAAATAATAGGTCCTCTGATGAATTCGATTTTGGCAAATGCTTTGGGACAACCAAAAGATAAACTTCCCGGATTGATGCAAGCCGCATTTAATTCTTTGATTGAAAAACACGTTCTTTTCTACCTGATGGACACTAAAGTGGAAGCCGCAGTTTCCGATTTTGGCGTAGGAGGAGCCATCAGGGACTATAGCGGCGACTATCTTCATATCAATGACGCCAACCTGGGAGGGCGCAAATCTAATCTCTACGCCTATGAAGAAGTTCAGCAGGATGTTGTAATCGCTTCTGACGGAAGTGTAACCAAAACCGTAACAATTACTTATAAAAATCCTCAAAGCCAGGACGGCTGGCTTAATTCAGTATTACCTACTTGGGTGCGGGTTTATGTTCCCAAAGGTAGCCAACTTATCACTTCCGAGGGCCTTGAGGCCAAGCAGGATCCGTATGAAGATTTGGGAAAAACCGTATTTGCCGGATTTTTCCAACTTAGACCGGAAGGGGTCTCAAAAGTTACATTTCAATATAAGCTGCCGTTTAAAGTCTCCGGGCAATACAACCTTCTTATACAAAAACAACCGGGGACGGACGGGTTTTTGTATACCGTTAATCTAGGTAAGCATTCGGAAGAGTTTTATTTAAAAACAGATAAGGAACTGAAAATTGGAATTTAGACAAGGAGCGGACAACAGATATAGTCTGATATAATCTTCGATTATGAAGCCCCGGGCATACACTTCCGAAGGAGTAGTACTTGCAAGACGCAACTTTGGTGAGGCAGATAGAATTCTTGTTCTTTATACCAAAAATTTCGGCAAAATCAGTTTATTGGCTAAGGGAATCCGTCGCCCGAAAAGTAAAAAGAGAGGCCACGTTGAGGTTTTTAATAAGATTAAATTTCAAGCCGTACTCGGCCGCGGATTGGATATTATGACTGAAGCGGAAGTTATTGAAAACTTTAAGGAGATTAGGGGAAGCCTAAGAAGGATTTCTCTGGCATATTATTTAATGGAAGTCGTCGGGCGTATTACCCATGAAGGTGAGGAAAAAACCGAAGTATATGATTTGCTTCTCGATTCTCTGCAAAAATTGAAGTCGGCAAAAATGCTTAAAAAACTGCGTCTCAACTTTATTACCGACTTACTTATAACATTGGGCTACTGGCCCGGAGGTAAAATTCTTTATTCTCCCGATGAAAAATTGGAGGAGGTTATAGAACGACAAATTTATTCGGAAAGGGTGGGTAAAAGGATGGTACAATAATTATTGGAGGATTTCATGGAAAATAAAAAAAATATTCTCACAGTTACCGGACTGAAGGTGGAGTTTGATAATCATACAATCCTGGATGATATCAGTTTCGAAGTTATGCGTGACGATACTTTGGCAATAATCGGTCCGAACGGTGCGGGAAAATCGGTTCTTTTCAGGGCACTTTTGGGTTTAGTTCCTTATACCGGTAAAGTTGAGTGGGCGAGTGATGCAAGAATCGGTTATGTTCCCCAAAAATTGGCGGTTGCAAAAGATCTTCCGTTAACCGTAAATGAATTCTTGCGTTTCAAGGAAAAAGACCAAGCAAAAATTTATGAAGTTATCAGATCTGTCGGCTTTTTGGAAGTTGCGGAGCATTTGCATAATGATAAAAGAGTATTGAATACATGTCTGGGAGACCTTTCCGGGGGTGAACTCCAAAGAGTATTAATTGCCTACGCTCTTTTGGGTGACCCCAATGTCCTTCTTTTTGATGAACCCACAGCCGGAGTAGATGTATCCGGCGAGGAGACAATTTATGATCTCATTCACAAGCTCCAAGCGGACGAGGATTTAACAATTATTTTTATTTCTCATGAACTTCAGGTAGTTAACCATTACGCAAATAATGTATTGTGTCTGAATAAGGAAAATATTTCTTTTGGGCCGCCGATGGATGTTGTTAATAAAGAAACATTAGCTAAATTATATGGTGAAGATGTCCGGCTACATAAACATTTAGAGCCGCATCATTTACATGAACACTAATTTATTATTTCTATTGATAGTTGGAGTACTGGTCGGCGCGTCGTCAGGTTTTCTGGGCAGCTTTATGGTTCTTAAAAGGATGTCTCTTGTTGGGGACGCTCTAAGTCATGTGGCTCTTCCCGGAATAGCTATTGCCTTAACTTTTGGCATTAATCCTATGCTTGGAGCGCTTGTAGCATTGGTTATTGCAACTTTCGGTATTTGGTATTTAAGCGAACATTCCGAAGTTTATCCCGAAGCTTTGGTGGGTGTTTTTTTTACTGCAAGTCTCTCAATCGGTTTGCTCTTAACTCCCGAACCCGACCTACTTGAAGCGTTGTTTGGAAATATCGATAAAATTGGTATTTTTGACGGGGTAGTCGTACTTATGGGTGCAGTTGTTATATTTATGGCTACAGCTGATATTTCCAAGAAGCTTTTACTGGGGGTTGTTTCCGAAGACCTTGCGAAATCTCAAAAGATTGATATAAGGAAGATTAATTTGGTTTACCTACTACTGGTCGCCCTGGTTGTGGCTATGGGGGTGAAATTTTTGGGCACTCTTCTTACCGGGGCTATGGTTATTATTCCTGCGGCAACTGCCAAGAATATTTCCGGAAGTCTGAAAAGTTTTCATTTGTATTCGGTATCAATCGGAATAGTCGCGTCTGTTGCCGGAATATTGATAGCAAGAATATTTGGCATCGCCTCAGGGCCGGCAGTGGTTCTTTTTTCGGTTGTCCTATTTATTCTTAGTTACATCTTCAGAAGAAAATAAGTTTGCTTGCCGGATATTTGAAAACGAACCGTTACTTGCGTAAAATGATTGGATCTATGTTTGAGGTAATTTTTGACACGGAAACAAAGAAGTTTTTTAGTGACGTGGAAGGATACGACCCAAGTAAACTCGGGGTATCAATAACTTCGGTTTATTCCCGGAGATTGGACGAGAACCTGGAAGAGATCGACGGGAAAATGCAGAGCTTTTGGGAGAAAGATTTTCAGGAAATGTTCACATTGTTTGAAAAGGCAGACAGGATTATCGGTTTTAATTCTATCGGCTTTGATGTTCCCGCTCTTTCGCCATATCTTCCGCCCCATTGGCCGAAATTGAAGCATTTCGATATACTTTCGAAAATTAAGGAGGCCATAGGCAAACGGATGTCGCTCGACTCTTTGGCCAAGGCGACTCTGGGAAATGCCAAGAATGACAACGGGGTAAATGCCATTAAGTATTGGAATGAGGGAACCGATGAAAGCCTGGCGAAACTTAAGAAATATTGTGAAATGGATGTAGCCTTAACCCGCGATATCTATGACCATGTTCTTAAAAACGGATTTTTAAAATATGTTGATTTTTGGAACGAAACACGCGAAATTAAACTGGATTTTTCATATCCTAAAGAGGATGTCTCCACAATTCAAAACAGTCTATTTTAGTTTCTACTTTTCCGATGCTTCGGCTTGCATTGCTTCCGCTTTGGTTTTGTGAATTGTCCCATCCGGGTGATGTGCCGGCGAATATACCGTGTAAAGCTTTAATTCTTTATCTTTCGAGGTATTAATTATATTGTGATAGTTTCCTGCGGGAACAATTACGCAATCTCCTGCGCCTCCCGAAAACTTTTCATCCGAAATTACAGCTTCCCATTCACCCTCTTCAAATCTTAAGAATTGGTCATTATCGGGATGAACCTCCATTCCGATTTCCTCACCGGGGGCCAGGCACATAAGCACTAACTGGGAATGCGGTGCGGTATAAATTACATGCCGGAAATATGTGTTTGCTAATGTATCTTTTTCTAAATTACCTTTAAATCCTGCCATATCTATCACCCCCGTTCTTTCACTATTGTATACTAATTGTGCAATAACATCTTCCGTGGGAAGATGATATATCAGGTTCTATGAAACTGTTATAACACTTCCGAAAGGAGGCGGTATATCAAGTTCTATGAAATTGTTATGAAACTTATTGGTAAAATTATCTTAATAATTATTTTTGTCCCGGTTTTTCTGATATTTCTTCTTGCCTTTAACCTGAGGTTTCAGCTTTTGACTGCTTCGTTTTGGGAAAAAACTTTTACTTCCGGTGATATATATTCCGTACTTTCCGCGTCTATCAACAAAAATCTGGAATCTCAAACCATTGCTGAGGGAGGCAAGGCCAGCGACGTAAAGATTTTTACGGATTTGATAACTCCCGGGAATTTAGAAGATCTAATCACCAGGAATGTTAATAATGTTTTGCAGTATGTCAACGGAAAAACAAGCGAATTTATCGTTTATGTGCCCGTAAATAAAATTCCTGAATCGTTGCTTTCTAAAAATATAAATACAGTCAAAACAGAAATGAGTTTGCCTGAATTACTCAAAGAGTTTAATGTGCCGGGAATTTCCGCTAACCAAATTCAATCGATTTCCCAAACAGGAACCGGAAGTTGGATACTCTACATTTTAACTTCTCTAATACTGGTTTTGTTATTTTGCCTTTTATTTATTTCTGAAGGTTTCGGAAAAAGGTTGGTTGCTCCGGGTATTGCCCTGGTAATCTCAGGAGTATTGGCGCTAATCATAGCGGGTGCAGGTACAATTATTCGAATTAATTGGGCAAGGGATCTTGCGGGTAGTTCTAACATGGGTGATTCTATTATCGGAATAGTTGCCCCTCCGGTTATTCAGGGACTTTTGAGCATATGGCTGTTATTCGGAAGCGCCGCTATTGTATTGGGATTTATATTGTTTTTTGTTAAAAAACCACGATATAATAAGTCAAAATGAAATACTTTATTGCAGTTTTTATTACAGCGGTTGTAGTTTTTCTGGGGGCAACTTTTTATTACAAGGGACTGCCGACTTTTCCGTCTTACAATAAGTCTCCGGTTGCTACACAAAGCCAGGTTTCCCAAACACCCGTTCCGATTGTTGTTACTGCGACAGCGACGCCTTCCACCACACAAGTTGCTGATGAAAATATATCTATCGTTTCTGCAGTCCAGGCGGCTCTCGTTTCCGAACACGGACCGGATGCACAAACCTTAAATATTACTATCTCAAAAATTGAAGGTAATTATGCATCGGGCGGGGCCTCGGGGCAAGGCGGAGGGGGAATGTGGTATGCCGCCAAGGTTAGCGGAATTTGGAAATTGGTTTGGGACGGGAACGGACAAATTAACTGTTCAGACATTGCTCCCTACCCGGCATTCCCTACCGATATGATTCCGGAGTGTTGGGACACAACTACCAACAAAATTGTAAACCGTTAATATGGCTCCAGACAAATATTCCGCAACCTGGGTTTCCCATTCTTCAATTTCGGATTTTCTGAAATGCCCCAGGGGATACTACCTCCGGAATGTTTATAAAGATCCGCGGACCGGTCACAAAATGACGATAGTATCACCGCCACTAGCCCTCGGGCAGGCGGTTCACGAAGTCATTGAATCTTTGGCGGTTCTGCCCGCGGAGGAGAGATTAAAAATCTCCCTTGTTAAGAAATTGGATCCGATTTGGTTAAAAATTACGGGCAAAAAAGGAGGCTTTAAAACACACTCGGAAGAGATGGTTTACAGGGAAAGGGGAACGCAAATGCTTATTAATTTGCAGGAAAACCCGGGGCCGATCGTACGTCCGGCTATAAAAATTAAATCGAGTATAAATCTTCCTAACTATTGGCTTAGCGTTGAAGATAATATTATTCTTTGCGGTAAAATTGACTGGCTGGAATATAAAGAAAAAGGTGATTCGGTTCATATAATTGACTTTAAAACCGGAAAAAACGAAGAACCTGAAGATTCGCTCCAGCTTCCCATATATCTTCTATTGGCAACAAATACTCAAAGCAAAAAGGTTTCAGGAGTGTCATATTGGTATTTGGACAGAGACGATGGTCTTATTGAAAAGAAATTGCCTGATATAAATAAATCCTTTGAAAAAGTTTACACGGTTGCCAGGAGAATTAAGCTGGCCAGACAAATTAATCATTTTAAGTGCCCCAAAGACGGGTGCTATTCCTGCCGGCCGTATGAAAGAATTTTAAAAGGAGAGGGAGAAAAAATCGGGGTAAGCGATACCAGGCAGGATGTTTACGTTCTTAACGATTGAAAATATTTTCCCGAAGACTAAGTGAAATTACATTTTATAAATTTTTTGCCAGTTGTCGATAGGGGGTTCATAGGATTATAAACTCCTTGTGGGCCGGAAAGAAGACATAGACAGTCTGGGCGGGCTGGATGATTTTGGCAGCGACGTCAACGATATGCGGTCTTGCGACAAGGTAAACCACTTTGTGAGGTCCGCATATCATCAGCCTAATCACGGCCGATGTAACAACCTATCCGTTATTCTTGGTCCCCAATTGGAGTTGCCTGATCAAGATACAAATGCCAGGATAATCAGGAATTGGCTCCGTTCCCACATACCGATCAGAATTTCCGGAAAACATAAAGAAAAAACTTAACTGGTGTTGTACTAAGAAATATAGCTTTTAAATTCTTTTTTCAACTTCTTAATTTTTGGATCGATTACCAGAATACAATAAGGAGATAGTCTGTGTTTGAAATAGTAATCTTTATGTGAAGGATCGGCCGGGAAAAAATTCTTTAAAGGTGTTATTTCTGTCACAACCGGGTCTTTATGGTCATGTTGAGCTTCAACTCCGGCTTTTAGCGCTACTGCTTTTTGTTGGCTTCCTTGGAAGAATATTGCAGATCGATATTGAGTCCCGATATCCGAACCTTGCCTATTCAGTAATGTCGGATCATGAAGTTTGAAAAAAACATAAAGTAGTTTATCTAAAGAAATTATTTTCGGGTCAAAAACAATTTGGATGCTTTCTGCATGACCCGTTTTTCCCGTAGAGACTTCTTCATAGGACGGGTTTTGGGCATAGCCTCCGGAATACCCGGGGCTTACTTTAGTAATACCTCTTAATTGAGAAAAAATTGCCTCAGTGCACCAAAAACAACCTCCTGCAAGAGTTATCGTTTCCATTATAAATTTATATTTGTAGTAATATAACTTTTAATTCCGGTGAAGTTAAACATTCCGGCTTTCGGAATCAGGATATATTGACCGTCACTGCTGGTTCCCTCATTCAAGATGTTATCCGTAGTTATCTGGATTTGATTTATTTTATATTTACCGGGATCCCCGAACACATTTATCAAGGTTTTTATTGTACCTGCCGTCAAATCGGTCCGAATAATGTTTGATAGTGTGTTTATTGTGTCATCCAGTTTCCCCAGAGATTTAAGAGAGATTAATTTATTCTCGATTCCGATAAGTACTGCAAATTGCCTTAGACTACGACCGAAATCACTGTCACCATGGCGGGAGCGGACAAATTTTAATGCAGTTGTTCCGTCAAGATTTGCAGAACCCTGATTAAAATGCAGGTGTTCGTAGCGGCAGGTGAATTGCATTTCAAGTTGGGCGCCGGAATATTTTGCCTTTAGTGCATTTATCTGATCCTCCGTAAATCCGCAGGTATTATTTTCCTGCCCCGTGATTGGATAGAACGGATCGTCGAAAGTCTTTGGAACATCAACAGTAATTTCTCCCAGATCATCAATAATTTTAGTAAATCCGCCGAAATCTACCGATACAAAATAATCAATGTGTTGTCCGGTGACGTTTTGGATGGTGTTACCGATATTTTGAAAACCGTTTATGGAAGCCTCGGCATTAATTTTGTGATTTCCCTGAACCCAAAGGTCTCTCGGGATTGAAATCAGAGCGGCCTTTCCCGTATTGGTGTCAATATGTACGATAATCATGCTGTCGGTCAGGTATGAACCGGAATGTCCTGCCCCGCCGTAGCCTAAAAATATTAAATTAAAAACTCCCTTAGGGTTAGTTACGGGGGCGGGAGAGGCTTGCGAAAACGAATTTGTGGTAGGGGAGGGTGACGTTGCCGGTTTCTTAATAAATATTTTTGATAAAGTTAAAGAAAGATAAGCCATGACAAAACCCAATATAAAAATTCCCAAACAAAGTAGTCCCACAAAAATCCTTCTTTTCACCTTGCATAACATTATACAAGAGAGTTAGTATAAAGTACCAAGGCCTAAACGCCTACGGTACTTTGACGCCGGGTATAGTATCTTGCTCAGCCCTACGACATAGGTTTGTGGTTATCGCAAGAGGTATGCATTAAAATCATGAACAAATTTCTCCGATACGTTCTATCAATTATTATTTGTTTGTCCGCGGGTGCGGTAGGAACTATATTTACGGTTTCTTCGATTCCGACTTGGTATGCTTTCATAAATAAACCCGCTTTTAGCCCTCCCAACTGGATATTCGGGCCGGTTTGGACAGCCCTTTATATTTTGATGGGAATCAGTTTGGCTCTGGTTTGGCAAAAGGGTCTTAAAACAAAAAAGGTGAGAGATGCGCTTTATCTTTTTGGAATTCAACTTGCACTAAACGCAATTTGGTCGCCGGTATTTTTTGGTGCCAGAAATCTATTCCTTGCTTTGGTCGTAATTCTTCTTATGTGGATTTTTATTCTAAAAACAATTTTAGCGCTTGGAAGGATTAATAAAACCGCAAGTTATCTGCTTTATCCGTATATCATTTGGGTGAGTTTTGCTTCAATTCTTAACTTCTCCGTTTGGATTTTGAATAAATAATGATATATTAATACTCATGGGGAGAGTGAAGGAAGAAAAATACGAGATTAAAGGTGAGGAGCTTTTGAAAAAAGTTAAAGCTCTTATCAAAGAAGGAAATGTGAGAAGAATTACGATTTCCGATAAAAAGGGTAAAGACCTGGTGACATTCCCTCTTACCTTAGGTGTGATAGGTGCCGTCATTGCCCCGGTCCTGGCTGCCGTCGGAGCTATCGCAGCTTTGGTTACCGAATGTACGGTAACAGTTGAGAGAAAAAATTGATATAATTCTTCTTGTAATGGATATTGATAATCATTTGGATCTGATGGAGAAAATTACTTCTTTGGCGAAACGCCGCGGATTTATTTTTCAGGGAAGTGAAATTTACGGCGGGTACCAGGGTTTTTGGGATTACGGTCCTCTCGGCGTTGAGCTAAAAAACAATATCAAGGGACAGTGGTGGAGATCAATGGTCTATTCCAGGGAGGATGTTGTTGGAATGGATGCGGCCGTGATCATGAACCCTATCGTTTGGGAAAAATCAGGCCACCTCAAAGCATTTACCGACCCCCTAGTTGAATGTAAAGTTTGTCATAAAAGATTTAAGGCAGACGATGAGACCGCGGTTAAAAATCATGAAAAAGAGCATGATGGCAAGGTAAATTGGACTGAACCAAAGCAATTTAATACTTTAACTGAAGTACTCCTGGGGACCGTCGAACCCAAGGAGAAGGCGTATCTCAGGGGCGAAATTACTCAGGGGGTTTTTGTTAATTTTAAAAATGTAGTTGACTCAACCCGTGTGAAAATTCCTTTCGGAATTGCACAAATAGGGAAAGCTTTTAGGAATGAAATTACACCGGGAAACTTAACTTTCCGCGACCGCGAGTTCGATCAAATGGAACTTGAGTATTTTGTGCGTCCCGATGAGGGGAAAAGCAAAGAAACTTTTGAGTTTTGGAAAGAAGCCAGGAAGAAATGGTATTCTGATCTCGGAATTAACCCTGATAAATTAAGATTTCATGATCATGAACCCGAAAAAAGAGCTCACTATGCAAGATATGCAACAGACCTTGAGTATGAGGCACCCTTCGGTTGGAGCGAATTTGAAGGAATTCATCACAGAGGTGATTTTGATTTGAAAAATCATGGTTTGAAATATAAAGACGAAGTAACCGGTGAGGAATTTACCCCCTGGGTCATTGAAACCTCAGGAGGGGTAGATCGCGCCATGCTTTTCTTTTTAATTGATGCATATAGGGAAGATGGTGAGCGGGTAATTTTAAAACTTAATCCGAAACTGGCCCCCTATAAGATTGCAGTATTTCCTCTGCTTAAGAATAAACCGGAACTTGTCGAGAAGGCCCGGGAAGTCTACTCCGGTTTGAAGAAGAATTTTAATACCGCATGGGACGATAGGGGCAATATCGGCAAACGCTACTTTGCCCAGGATGAGATAGGAACTCCGTGGTGTGTAACTGTCGATTTCCAGTCTCTGGACGATGCCACCGTGACTGTACGCGACAGGGACACGGCAAAGCAGGATAGGCTAGGTATTGACAAACTTCAGGAATACTTTGAAAATAAATTGAAGTGAAAAAATTTCTACCGCTAATTCTAATCGGTGCCGGGCTTATTATCCTTTTAGTTGCCATTTTCTTTATAGCCAGGGGTAAGAAGAGCGGAACCGTTTCACCTGCCCAGGAAGAGGCAAGCGTTCCGGATCTTCCGCAAGCTGAATGGCCGGTAGTTATGCTTATTCCGACAAGTAATCCCCAAGTCAAAGGATCTGACGGACACTGGTTGGATTTTAAAGTTCAAAAAATAAATGTTACGGGCGCCGTTTCTATGGATTACGAGTTGGTTTACGGTACAACCGACGGCGGACAACAGGGCGTTCCCGGAACTGTTAAATTGGACGGAACCGATATCGATAGACCCTTATTGATGGGCTCGGAATCCTCCGGAAAATACAGGTATGATGCGGGCGTGGAACAGGGGACAATGACTCTCAAATTCAGGGACGCGAGCGGAAAGTTAATTGGGAAACTCGTAACCGATTTTCATTTGCAATCCGGGGTAACAACCCTAACCTCAGTTGACGGTAAGTTTACTTATGAATTAAACGGCATTGCCAAAGGGGTGTTCTTCGTAACCATGACCACTTTTCAACAACCTGACCCCTCGACGTATGTTGTCTGGCAGAATGGATACGGAGTTTTTGCTTCAGACGGAAAGACCCACGCAGGGAAATTAAGTCAGTAACTTCAAACATTCTGGTTTTCAAATGCCAGATTCGAAAGAAATGTGTATGTATTAAATATCCGATGTCGTTAGTATTCGGAAGTACAATATGCCACAGCGCTTGTCTCATCTTCGAATGCTTGGAATGGTCAAAGCAAGGCGGGAGAAGAAAAACATTTGTTATAAAAATCCGATACTGGCCACTCAAAGATTTATAATCAATTGTTAACTAAAACTTTAAAACCTATGCTACTATACTATACTATACTATAAAGAATGAAGAAATATATATTAATTTTAATTGCAGTCGGGTTGATTGTATATGGTAGAGGATTATTTAATAATTTTATTGGCGATGACATTGAACAGATAGTAAATAATCCGCTGGTTCACTCAATAACGAACCTACCGACTTTTCTTCAGAACGGAATCTACTATGATGAGACAAATTTGAGAAATATGTTTTATAGGCCAATAATGTCCGCCACCTTTACCGTAATTTATTCTTTATCCGGTGAAAACACGTTTGGCTATCACTTGGTTCAAATATTGCTTCATGTAGTTAATACAATCCTACTTTATATCATTTTTAAATATTTCTTCAAAGACGAAGTACCTTTTCTAATGGCTTTGATATATTTAGTTCATCCAATTAATGTCGAAACTGTCGTGTACATAACAGCCTTGGATAATAATTTGTTCATGTTTTTTGGCCTACTTGCTTTTTATATGACACTTAAAACTAAAAGAGGAATTTCCGACTTTTTAATTCCTCTTTTTCTCCTGCTCTCACTATTATCAAAGGAAACTGGCCTGGTATTTTTGATTATTATTCCTTTTTTTACTTTTCTATATCGGAAGGAAAATTTTATAAAAAACATATATCAAAGCTTAGCTGCCATATTTTTTTACTTGATATTAAGACTAGGTGTAGGCCATGTAAACTTGTTTGTAAATACACTTCCAGTTGTCCCTATTCAATCAATGAGTTTAGCCGAAAGGGCAATGAGTATCCCGAGTATTATTCTTTATTATTTGAAAACTTCTTTTTTTCCAATTAATCTGGTAGCATTCCAGATGTGGGTGGTTAGAAATTTAAATTTCGCAGATTTTTATTTACCCCTTATTCTTGATGCTATCTTTTTTGCTTTGATTTTGTTTCATGGGTTTCTTATATTCAAAGAAAACAGGGAACAATTTAAGAAATATCTCCTTTTCACTATATGGTTTTTGATGGGTTTAGTCGTTTATTTGCAGATTATTCCTTTAGATCAAACCGTAGCCGATCATTATTTCTATTTTGCCTTAGCAGGTCTACTCGGTTTGATTTGGGTAATAATCGAGTTTATTTCAACCCAATATCACTTTCAAATAAGGAAGTTAATGTTGTTTGCGATTATCATAATTTTACTATTTTCTGTTAGGACAATAGTTCGGGTAGGAGATTGGTACAATACAGCTTCACTGATTAGTCACGATGCTAAATATAATCAGAATAATTTTCTAATAGAAGTAATGTCGGGCGAGGTGGCAAGCGGGGAGGGAAGAAATAGGGATGCGGAATCACATTATATTTCAGCGACCCGTCTCCTTCCCAATTCAATGACTTTTGGTGCCCTTGGGGATTTTTACTTAAAGAATAAAAAATATGATCAAGCTGTCATTGCTTACAATCGGGCATTGGATTTTAACAAAGGTTTGGCAGCAAATTGGAGTTATGTGGCGGTAGCAAGATATTTAGCTGGAGACAGGGCAGGGGCGTTAACAGCAGCCCAAACGGCCTACCAAATTTCCCCGACCCAAACGTTTGCAGCTATTTTAAAGACCATTGAAGCAAGGGAACCTATAATTATATATTAGTGTTGGATTAAGGACTAACTATAAAGTGGCCCTCGCACGTACCTCCGTTATTATTACTATTGGTTGCATCAGGGCATGTTGTATTTGACCAAACAGCACCAGAAATGTCAGCAGGGGATTCTACAGAATTTAACAAATCAGCATTTGTAAAGTTTGCGTTTGAAAATATGGCATTATTAATAGAGTTGCCATGCATGTAAGCACCAGTAAAATTTGCACCTATGAAATTCCCAGAAATTAAATATGCTCCTTCTAAGTTTGTTCCCGAAAAGTTTGCACCCTCTGCTTTAGAAAAAACAAAGTGAACTGCAGTCAAATAAGCATTTGTGAAGTTAGCACTGGTCAAATCTGAATATGAAAAATCGACCATGATCAAGTTAGCATTTGTGAAGTTAGCACTGGCGAAGTTTCTATATTGAAGAGGATTAATACTACCCGAGTATAAACTAACTCCGCTAAAGTCGTTACTAAGGAATTCTCCAACTCCAATTTCACCACTATTTCCAGGAGCACCCGATGGGCCCGGTAAACCCTGTGGGCCTTGAATATTCCAAGTTATGTAAGTTTCATCGCTTCTGCAATCGCTTTGACTTTGTACTATTCTCACAGATCCGGCATTTGCATTTCCAGCAACGTTTTTAGATTGACTATTGCCGTTTGGTTGAGCGATACAGGCTCGAATAATGTCTGTCGACTGGGCTCTTGCTGTTGTTACGATCAAGACCCCGACAACAATCCCGATTAATACAAGTATGAATCCCTTCCCGTCAAATTTAAGAAGTTCTTTTGGGAGGCACATCCTGTCTAATATATATACCTATAGAATTAGTTGTCAAGTCCTTGGCTTATATCATAAATTGAAATTGTGGTGATTATGGGCTTTATTTAGGTAACAATGTGTGGATCGAATTCCACAGGGGGAGCCAAGCTTGACAAAAGGTCTAAAAAGCAATCTTGATAAAGGGTTTCATCCAGTAATACCGGATTTTTTATCCTTCATCTCTAAATTCTGAAGTGCCGTCTTCACTCCGTGACACTTTTTAATGAAAACCGTGAAGAAGGACTTGACATGACTGTGAAAACATATCAGAATGGTGTCTAGTGGTAAAAAGTGGTGAGTCCCTGCCCGAGACTAACCTATGTTAATCGGATCATATTTGGGCAACATTGGCGACGGGAGACGCGTCGCTGTACCTAAAAAATTTTTAAAAGAACTTGGAGATAATCCCATACTGGCTATGTGGTATGAAGATTGCCTGATCTTAGTTAGCTCAGCCTTTTGGGAAAGGCTTTTGGGAAGATTGACGGGCGGAAAAAAGACAGCAGGCTTGGGAGTACGCGACATTGAGCGGTTTATTTTAGGAAGTGCATTCGAAACCGAGCCCGATGAGCAAGGCAGGATTGTTATACCCGAGATTTTGTCATCCTACGCGGACTTGGGTCGCGAAGCAGTTTTTGTAGGACTTGTCGATAGAGTTGAAATTTGGTCAAAGGCTGCCTGGGATGAAAAGTCGGTAAACCTGGCCAAGACAACCAAGGAATACATAGAGGATCTTAGCAAGAATGAAAAATAATTACCACGAATCGGTATTGGTGGATAAAGTCATTGAGGTTTTGCACATTGAAAAAGCCCGCAAGTATATTGACGCAACGGTCGGTAATGGCGGTCACACTCTCGAAATTTTAAAACAAGGGGGACAGGTTTTGGGAATCGAATTGGACCCAAAAATACTGGCAATTGCCGAGGAGCGGCTTAGGGATTCCGGAGAGAAAGATTACAAACTGGTAAACGGAAATTTTACTGAAATTGATGAAATTGCCATAAAATTAGGCTGGAATTCGGTTGCCGGAATTCTTTTCGATTTGGGTGTAACAAATATTCACCTAAAGGATACTGAAAGAGGCTTTTCGTTCGAAAATCCGGAAGCAGCACTTGATATGCGAATTGATCCGGAAACCCAGGGGGTTAAAGCAGCGGATTTGCTTAACGTTCTTAGGGAGGATCAACTGGAAGAACTTTTTAAAGTAACTCTTGAACCGGGAGCAGCCAAGTGGATCAGCGGACGCGTTTTGCATTCAAGGTTAGCTAAACCGGTAGCAACAGTCGGAGATCTTTTGGAAATATCAGAAGGTTTGCGGATCGGGAAGCCGGGTCTAAACGTTGCCACCTTGCCTTTTCTGGCTTTAAGGATTGCAGTCAATAGCGAGCTTACAAATTTGGAAGAGGCGCTACCCAAGGCGTTCGGGATATTGGCAAAAAGGGGCAGACTGGCAGTAATCAGTTTTCATTCCGGTGAAGACGCAATAGTCAAGAACTTTTTTAAGGAGAAAAGTAAAGATGGGGCAAAAATTATTACTTTCAAACCCATTTTGGCTGATGAAGAGGAAATAAATAATAACAGGCGGGCAAGAAGTGCAAAAATGCGGGTTTTACAAAAATAATATATGAAAAATTTTAAAAAATACATTCTGATAGGTTTTTTGGCAGCTCTGGCAGTTTCGTCGGTTCTAATGACAGTGGTAACTGTGACTTCCGGGGCCGAGGTTTCCAATCTTCAAAAACAGGAAGCGCAGCTCTCCGATCAAAAGAGATATCTTGAGGATACGCTGGTTAAAACCTTATCAATGAGCTCGCTTCAGGAAAAAAGCACCGAGTTGGGTTATGTAAAACCGGTAAACTTGGTATATGTAGCCCCGCCGGAACCGGTGGCTAAGCTTCCTTGAATAGAAAAATGCTGCTAAAAATCAGAATAATTTCTATTTTTTCTCTTATTCTTTTTGTGACCCTCAGCGTAAGACTTTTTTATTGGCAGGTAATTAAAGGAGCAAGTCTTTCGGATGAAGCAAAAAATCAATACAATTCGTCTCAAGTTATAACAGCTCCCAGAGGAAATATACTGGCTTCAGACGGAAGCTACTGGGCAGTTAGAACCCAAGCCTGGTTAGTTTGGGCTAACCCGCGTCAACTTACGGATAGTCCGTCGCAGATTGCAAACAAATTGGCACCTTTTTTCGTGTACTCGGGTGATAGGGAGGCTCTTTTGACGGAGACCGAAAAACTTACCGCGACTCTCGGGAAGTCAACTGCAAGTTGGGTAGCCCTGGAGCAGAAAGTTGCTGACGATATCAAAAGAAATATAGAAGCCCTAAAAATTCAGGGAATAGGTTTTGATCCCCAGGAAACCTCATACTATCCTGAAGCCAGCAGTGCCGCGCAACTTCTAGGATTCGTGGGTAAAGACGACAAAGGCAGCGATATTGGCTATTTCGGTATAGAAGGGTACTATGATCTGCCTCTGAGCGGAAAACCCGGTTTTGTAGGAGGTCAAAAAGACGCGTTGGGTTCCCCGATACTATTGGGTGGAACTACCCAGGTTTCAGCAATTTCCGGAGTAGATCTGGAAACAAATATCGATAAAAGGATACAAACCGTGGCTGAGCAGGGGCTTCTCGATGGGATTAAGAAATACGGAGCTGCCGGCGGAAGTGTAACGGTGATGGATCCGACTACCGGGAATGTTATGGCAATGGCCAGTTTGCCGTCTTTTGATCCTGCAAATTACTCTATATATAATAATTCACTATTCAAAAATCCTGTCATTTCGGACTCTTTTGAACCGGGGTCGATATTTAAGGTTTTGGTCATGGCGGCGGGGTTAGATTCAGGCGTGGTTAGCCCCGATACAACCTGTGATATATGCAGCGGTCCCTTAAAAGTAGACAAATACCTGATAAAGACCTGGAATGATAAGTATCATCCGGGGATAACTATGACTGGTGTAATAGTGGAGTCAGACAATGTAGGAATGTCTTTTGTAGGCCAAAAATTGGGAGCGGACACTCTATATGATTATTTAAGCAAATTTGGGATAGGACAAAAAACCGGAATTGATCTACAAGGGGAAAGTGCTCCAAAACTTCGGGAAAAAGGAACCTGGAATGTGGTTGATCTGGCAACCACAAGTTTTGGTCAGGGAGTTGCGGTAACCGGAATAGAAATGGTTAGGGCGGTGGCGGCTATTGCCAATGGCGGCCTTCTGATTACACCCAAAGTTGTGAATGCTATTAAGGGAGACGGTTGGGAAGAAAAAGTAAAATCTGACCCGCCGGTTAGGATTATTAGTCAGCAGGCTGCCGAGGAGGTCACTCAGATGATGGTAAATGCGGCAGAAAACGGGGAAGCCAAGTGGTGCAGAATACCCGGTTTTAATGTTGCCGGTAAAACGGGGACGGCCCAGATTCCTGTTGCCGGTCATTACGACACCACAAATACAAATCATTCATTTATCGGGTTTGCGCCTGCAGAAAATCCAAAGTTTGTAATGCTGGTTACACTTAAATCACCTCAATCCTCTCCGTGGGCTGCCGAAACCGCGGCTCCCCTCTGGTATTCAATTGCCAAGGACCTTTTCCCGTATTTGGGCATACAGCCCGGTCAGTGATACAATACAACTTAATAAATGGCGAAATTCATAGTTACAGGTGGCAAAAAGCTTGAGGGAACCATCAGGCTTTCCGGCAATAAAAATTCAGCTTTAAAGCTTATTCCTGCGGCACTTTTGGCCGATTCTCCTTCAACCATTACCAATATTCCCGATATTTCAGATGTGTCGGTTATGCTTGATCTTGTCGCCAGGCTTGGAGTAAGAGTGAAACGGGAGGATCACTCCGTAACGATTGACCCGAAAGGCCTGACCTCTTTTGATCTTGACCCGGACCTTTCAAGTAAATTTAGGGCTTCGGTGGTTCTGGCAGCTCCCCTATTGGTCCGTTTCGGAAAAGCTATCGTTACCCCGCCCGGAGGAGATCAGATTGGGGAAAGGCTTCTCGATACTCACTTTGCCATGATGCAGAAAATGGGAGTTACAATCCGACGAGAAGACGGAAGATACTACCTGGACTGGAAAGACAGGAAGTCGAAGGATATTTTTCTTGACGAACCGTCCGTAACGGCTACTGAAATGGGACTTATGATGGCCTGTTCAATATCAGAGAGGATGAAAATTGAAGACGCAGCAACAGAGCCCCATGTTACCGATTTAGCGAATTTTTTGGTAAAGATGGGAGTAAAAATTGACGGTATCGGATCGAATGTTTTAAATGTTTCCGGAGGGAAACTGAAAGGGGTGGAATATAAGGTTTGTCCTGACCACATTGAAGGAGGAACATTTGCGATTGCGGCGGCAATAACCGGGGGCGAAATTAAAATCGAGGATTTTAAAACGGAGGAATGCCCCATGATATTAAATTATCTTTCTTATATGGGGGTAAATTTTAAGACTTCGCAAAATTCACTTACCGTTCTTCCTTCAAAATTGATCGCCTCAAGGTCTAAATTTCAAACCAGACCATGGCCGGGCTTCCCAACGGATCTTATGAGTCCTTTTATCGTCCTTGCCACCCAGACAGCCGGGACTGTGGTTTGTCACGACTGGATGTATGAATGGAGAATGTTTTTTGTAGATGATTTAATTTCAATGGGTGCTAAAATTTTTATCGCCGACCCGCATAGGGTTATTGTCAGCGGACCCACCCCGCTTCTGAGTGACAGGCTGTTTTGTAAAGATATCAGAGCCGGTATTTCGGTTATTTTGGCCGCTCTTGCGGCTTCAGGAAAAAGTGAAATTGAAAATGTGGAAATAGTTGCCCGGGGCTATGAAAAAATAGATGAAAGACTGAAGTTGCTTGGAGCGGAAATTTATAAAAAAGAATGAGCGAAATGCCAAACATTGTTATTTTAGGGGGAGGCACAGGTTCTTATGTTGTAGCCTCGGGATTAAGCAGTGCCCCGGTCAAAATAAGTATGTTAATGACTATGGTTGATGAAGGGGGTTCAAATCGTGTGATACGTGATGAGTTTGGTTTGCTGCCGACGTCGGGAATCAGACAGGCGATTGTCGCATTGTCAAAAAATAAAACCGTTTTAAGAAAATTGTTTACATATCGTTATCATCAGGGAGGAGCAGGTCTTGAGGGAATGACATTCGGAAATTTATTTATGGCGGCAATGGCGGATATCATGGGTTCCCAAAAGAAAGGGATTGAAGAGACCTGTCGTCTTCTTCAAGTTGAGGGAGATATTATTCCGATAAGTTACACCGACGTGCGACTCGTGGCCGAATATGAAGACGGATCGAAAATTATAGGTGAGCACAATATAGATGTTCCTCAACGCAAAGGCGGTCTAAGAATAACAGAATTAAAAACAATCCCTGTTGCAAAACTTAATCCGGAGGCCCGGTTGGCAATACTAAATGCGGATTTAATAATAATGGGGCCCGGGGATTTCTATACGAATACAGTTGCCAATCTAATTGTTGACGGTGTGGTGCCGGCATTAAAGAAAACTAAAGGAAAAATTTTATTTATTGCAAATTTGATGGACTCAGTCTCCGAAACGCCCGATTACGCATTGTCGGATTTTTTTGAAGACTTGAAGAAATATATGCCTCTGAAACTTATAAATTATGTTTTAGTTAACAACAATTACAGTTTTCCCAGGCCGGCAATTAAGGCTTATGAAAAGGAGAGCGCAGTTCCGGTTAATGACGACTTGACTGATAAACATATTTCTGCCGGAGTTAAAATTATAAGGACTGATTTACTCTCAAGAAAAATTGCGGAAAGAGTTAAAGGGGACGGGCTTAACCGTAGCATGATACGACATGATCAGAATAAACTTCGCATGGCCATTTTGGCTTTGGTAAGCGGTTTGACTAGTAGTCGGTAGGAACTGTATAATCTCTGCGAGCGGGAAGCAGTGGTTTCTTTAAAATATAAGCGTGTGGCCCCGGGCGGCCGGGTTAGAGCCGAGGGGATACGAGGATGAAGGCCAGGCATTATTCTGGTGCTTGGGATCGGACCCTTTGAGGCGTATTTATGATCAGGCCTTGAGGAGTATCTGCGGAAACCTTCCGGCGTATTGAGCACCGAAATGATTTTTTCAAAATCCTAAAGTAATTTAGGGACTAAAGAAAATTTTACTCAATAACCACATTTAGGCAGCTTCTCACCATAAAATTTTATGTGCGGAATATTTGGCTATATCGGCTACAGGCGCGATGCCCAGAAAATTGTTTTTAGTGGTTTAAAGAAGCTTGAGTACCGGGGTTATGATAGTTGGGGAGTCGGTGTGATTCCAAACGCTGATAAAGATACGATTGCCGTCAAGAAGAAAGCCGGTAAAATCGGAAATGCAAATGTTGACGACTTACCAAACGGTTCTCTCTCCTTTGGTCATACACGTTGGGCGACTCATGGGGGGGTAACGGATATAAATGCCCACCCCCACCTTGATTGTAGCGGTACGATAGCCGTTATCCATAACGGTATATTTGAAAACTATGAGGGGATTAAAAGAAAGCTTCTGAAAAAAGGCCATAAATTTATTTCCGAAACCGACACGGAGACGTTAACACATTTGATTGAGGATCTTTCTAAAAACAAGTCTTTTCCCGATGCCGTAATGGCAGCATTTAACCGGATGGAAGGACTTAATGCAATGATTGCGATTAGCGCAAAAAAGAATCTGCTTGTAGCGGCCAGAAACGGTTCTCCCTTGGTAATCGGATTCGGAAAAAACGAAAATTTTTTGGCAAGCGACTCTTCCGCTCTACTTTCCCATACCAGAGAGGTCTATTTCCTTGAAGATAATGAAATGGCTGTGCTTACTCCCGGGGAGGTTATGATTTTTAATACCAAAACCGGGAGAAAAGTTATACCTAAAATAAGTAAACTTGACGGGAAGGAGGAGCAAGGCGAAAAAGGGAAATATAAATTCTATATGCTTAAGGAAATTTTTGAGCAGCCTCATATAATTACCAATATTGCACGAAATGGGGCTTCACAGGCCCGTCAGATGGCAAAAATAGTCAGAGAGGCGCGGGGGACGTATCTGGTGGGTTGTGGGACAGCTTCATATGCTTGTCTTGCCGGTACGTATTTATTTTCGAAGGTGGCTAAAAGGCATGTGAACCCGGCAATCGGCAGCGAGTTCGGATATCATCTTGATTTCCTGGACAATCACAGTTTAGTTATTGCAGTTTCGCAGTCCGGTGAAACTATGGATATTCTGGAGTCGGTTAAAAAGGCCAAGCAAAGGGGTGCAAAAATCCTGAGTCTCGTTAATGTTTCAGGATCTTCCCTTTACCGTCTATCGGATTACAAAATGTTAATTGAAGCCGGACCCGAGCAGGCGGTTGCTTCAACCAAAGCTTTTACCGGTATGCTGGCGCATCTCATTCTCCTTGCCTACTCTCTAAATAGCGGAGTAAAGGAAGGTCAGGAAGCACTAATGGCAGCAGCCGGATCGGTTAGGCAGTTATTATTGCCGAAGTCTTTGCAGAAAATTAGGAGGTTGGCTTCAAGAATTTCGGAAAGGAAACATGTTTATGTAATCGGGCGCGGGCTTTCCTACCCGGCAAGCCTTGAAACGGCTTTAAAGATTAAGGAAATTTCCTATATTCATGCAGAAGGCCTGGCTGCCGGAGAACTAAAGCACGGACCTCTGGCATTGGTCGAGAAGGGAACTCCATGTATAACTTTTTTGCCAAACGATGAAACTTACGGAGCAAATCTCGCCGGAGCAATGGAGATGAAAGCCCGGGGAGGCGTAGTTATCGGGATTTCCTATAAACCCCACGAGGTCTTTGACTACTATATGCATGTTGCTGATGCCGGGGAAGCCACAATTATTCCGAATGTTGTTGCCGCACAGCTTCTTGCCTATTATCTGACTATAAAAAAAGGTTTGGATCCGGACAAGCCGCGCAATCTCGCAAAATCCGTAACTGTAAAATAGTATAATCGCCTATTAGTAATATGAGGGCCTCAAAATATTTGGCAGTCTTTTCCCTGCACGCTTGTCCTTTGGCTTCAAGCGAAGGTAAGGAAACGGGAGGATTAAATGTCTACGTGTTGGAAACGGCAAAAGAATTAGGAAAAATCGGATTTAAGGTCGATATGTTTACGCGCTCGCAGAATAAGAACGAACCCCATATTGTTCAGGTTTCTCCGAATGTCAGACTCATCCATCTTGTTGTAGGATCCGAAAAACCCATCTCCAAGAAGTTCTTACTTCCATATATCAGCCCATTCGTAAAAGCTTTTTTTGATTTTTCCGAGAGGGAAGGAGTTAAATATGATTTATTGCACTGCCACTACTATTTGTCGGGGTTGGCCGGATTAATCGTTAAAAAGAAATTGCATATTCCTTTAATTATGTCTTTTCATACTCTGGCATTAATGAAGAATCTTGTGGGTAGGACCCCGGCCGAAAAAGAGGAGGATATCAGACTTAAGGCAGAGTTTGAATTGGTACAAAAAGCAGATATGGTAGTTGCCTCGAGCGCCAACGATGCGGCTTATTTGAAATATTTATATAACTGCCCGTCAATAAAAATCCGGGTTGTCAGCCCCGGAGTCGATAAAAATCTCTTTTTCCCGATGCCGAAATCGGCGGCGAGACGGGTTGTAAAAGCAAAAAATGATACCAAAATTATTTTGGCCGTCGGAAGGATCGAACCTCTAAAAGGTTTTGATTCCTTACTTTATGCCTTAAAAGTACTATTGGTAAGGCGTCCCGATCTCCGAAAGCGGATTTGCCTGTGGGTTATCGGCGGGGACACATCCGAACCCGTAAGTCTTTGGCCGGATGAGCTTAAATATTTGAGGAAGCTCCGCAGAAATCTTAAGATTGAAGCATCGGTTGAATTTATCGGACAAAAACCTCAAAAAGAGCTTCACTATTATTATTCGGCAGCTGACATTGTCGTAATGCCGTCTCATTATGAATCATTCGGAATGGTAGCTCTGGAGGCCATAGCCTGCGGAACTCCGGTAATTATTTCAAACGTTTCAGGTATTTCAGATCTGGTTGATTCGCACCGCGCCGGTTTGATTACTACGGTAAGTAACCCATTATTACTTGCTGAACAAATGGAAGATCTGATTATCGGGAAACACGGGCTGACCGATTATAGGTATAGAGAGAAAAAACGGATCAGGAAGTTTTCTTGGAAAAAAAGCGGGCAAGGTTTGCATGATGTTTATCATGAAGTCCTCAAGTCGGGCAGGAATTAAGCATCCCCGGTAAAAAAACTTGCATTAGGGTATAGAATGTATCGGTAATATAAAACCGTGGCAGTTGAAAATTTAAATCCAAGTTCATACGAGCATCTTCGAGTCTACAATCCCGAAATTGTTTTACTTCCTTCACCCGAAATTGTAGACAAATATGCTTTTTCAATTTTAGAAGATCAGATTATGGAGAACCCCAAATCCGTTTTTACTTTAGCGACAGGATCTTCACCGCTAGGACTTTACGGTTTGATGATCGACGCAAATAAAAAAGGAATGGACATGAGCGGTGTAACTACCAGAAACTTGGATGAATATTGGCCTTTGCCTAAAAATCACCCCCAAAGTTATGACACATTTATGAGAGATAATTTATTTAACCATGTTAACATTCCTGAGAACCGGAGATTTATTCCTAACTCCGCTGCAGAAGACCCGGAGGAGGAAGTGACCCGTTATCAGTTAGTTTTGGCATTGACAGGCCCCTCAGATCTTGCAATTGTCGGTATCGGACCCGGATTAACATGTCATATTGCTTTCAATGAGCGGGGTTCGGCATACGATTCCCGTACAAGGGTGGTTCAGATTGACGCAGAGACCATAAAAGCTAATGCCAGATTTTTTGACGGTGATGAAAATAAAGTTCCTCAAAAGGCAATAACCCAGGGTGTTGCAGATATTTTGGATTCGAAGAAGATTGTTCTAATTGCTAAAGGCCTTCAGAAAGCCCAGGGTATTCAAAGAACCCTGAAAGGGCCAATCGGATCAGAGGCTCCGGCTTCATTTTTGAGATTGCACCCAAATGTAACTTTTATAATTGACCGGGAAGCGGGTAGTCTTCTCGGTAAATAAATTCAATGTCTTTGGAAAATATAACGGGATATGTAAGAGAACTTGTTCAGGGAGATGATTCAATAACAGACGCAAATAATTGCCGTGATTCGGTGATAAAAATCAAAAGTGAAATAGATAAGAAATTCCCCAAAGTTAAAACAAATTTTATGGTTTATCCGGAAGCCCATGAGGGATTCGGTGTTCACTACTCACTTCTTGTCAGGCAGGATGAGAATGAAATATTGATTAACTTAGTGAAGGCTCCGGGATTCCCTATATACATAGGTGATCCAAAAAATGCAGTTTCCACTTTTTCATCCATGAAAGTGACGCCGGAAGTTATATAATCCAAAAAGATGGAAAGACCAAGAAACTCTTCAGATGATGATAGATTAAAAAAATTAGGTGATAAACCTTTGTTTTGGTTTCTTAGGACTGCCGAGACAGATAATATTCAGAAAGGACAGGAAAGAAACCGTTTTCACTCAGGTATTTATTTTGCAGAGACCTTGGCGGCCAAACCGGAACAGCTAAACGAGGATTCTTTAATGATTCTGCCGATGGGTGAGGGTCGAACCTTGTTTGCAGTTTTGGATGGAGCCTCTTGTCAAAAAGATATTGCAGGGCTCACTCCCGATAAAATTTCCGGCGCTTTTTATTTATCACACATTGTATCACTGGGTTTTAAAAGCGCACAGGTATATAAAGATATGTGCGATAAAGAAAACGTATCCGCAAAAGACGTAATGATTAATGTTAACTCCTGGATTCAGGGGGAAATGAAAAAAGTTCAGGGTGTTGATTATAACGATGTTCTTACTGTTCCGGGAATGGCAGCGGTGTTTTTAGTTATTGATTCCCGACAGAAAAAGGCGAGTTTGGCACAGGCGGCCGATTCCTCCGCGGCAAAATATGAAAGTGACGGTACTGTCAGTATTTTGACACCCAATTTGAACGAAAAATTTGACCGGGAAACATTTGAATATGCCAAAAGTTTAGCCAAAGAGGGCGGCATCAGCCTCAGGCAGGTTCGTACAGATGAAAATGTCTGGTCAAAAGTGAAGCTGCAACTGCAAGATTCATTTCGCAGGAAAATAAATTCCAAGGGCGGATGCGGAATATTAAACGGAATGCCGGAGCTTATTGAAAATCATTTGATTTATAGCGATGAATTTGAAATTTCCGATAAATTATCATCGATTTATTTATATTCAGACGGGGCGCTTCTTCCCTACAGGGAAAAAGGAAGTTCGATGGAGTGGTCGGTTGGAGAATTTATCAATATGTTTGGGAAAAACTCTTTTGGCTCAGTTCTTGAGCAGGGAGCGGAGAAGTTGGATGAGGACCCGGAATTTGATAAAATTCCCAGATTAAAACCGAGGGACGATGCAAGTGTTATTGAGATTCGCTTGGATTGATGATTAAATTAAGCTATGCCGAACAGTATTCCGGAACAGGCAGTTATTTTAGCCGCGGGTGAAAACACCCGTTTTGAACCGTTCAGGAGGGCCAGACATAAGGGTACTTTCTCCGTTTTTGGTGAGCCGTTGATTGTCCAAACGATCCGTAGTTTGGCCGGAACGGGAGTGAAAAGGATCGAGATTATCAAATCGCCCCGTGACCTGGCGATCAAAAAACTGATAGAAACATCAGATATAAAAGTACCCGTCTTTTTCCATGACCAAAAGGAACCACTCGGAGGGGCTAATGCAATTTTGGAATCTGGTGTCATACCGGACGAGAGATTTCTTTTGATAAACTCCCAGCAAATAAACGTCGGGGAACATCTTAAATTTTTGGACAAGGGAGAAGGGGTGGTTCTTTTTGGGCAGACAACCGATGAACCCCAAAAGTATGGCATGTTAAAACTTGAGGGCGGAAGAGTTAAGGGAGTCGTAGAGAAACCGGAAGATATTACGGGACTTTCCGATAAAAGAGTCTTGGGAATATATATTCTGACGAAGGACTTTACCGATTTTCTTAAGACCATTCAGAATTCGCAGTATCAGTTCGAGGACGGACTGGATAAATACTCCCGGGAAAAGGAAGTTTTCATGATAGAGAGCAAGGAGCCGGCACTCTCACTCAAATATGTCTGGGATCTATTTGATATTATCCATTACCGTTTTTCTAAGATTGCCGATAAGGCAGTATCTAAAAAAGGCTGCGAAATAGCTCCAAGCGCAATTTTAAGAGGCCCCGTCATTATTGAGGAAGGCGCAAAAATCTTTGATTACGCAATAATCGACGGCCCTTGTTATATAGGAAGAAATGCCATTGTCGGAAGTTACTGCAAAGTAGGGAAAGAATCGGTACTTGAGGAAGGGGTTGAACTTCAAAATGCCGTTCAGGTTAAACACTCGCTTATCGGTAAGAATACACATATTCACTCCGGCTATATCGGGGACAGCATTATCGGCGAGGATGTCCGGATCGGAGCCGGATTTATTACCGCCAACCGGCGTTTGGACAGGGGCGATGTGGGAGTCCAAATAAAGGGGGAAACGGTTGATACGAAATCTTCTTATTTTGGTGCCCTAATCGGGGACAGGGTAAAAATAGGGATACACTCCGGAACAAATCCCGGAGCAGTAATCAAGGAGGAAACCATAGTTATGCCGGGAACGATTTTTACGAGGTAAATTTTTCCAAAAAGGCAGCCAACCCGTCTTCATCAACATTTCCGATTACAGTGTCCGCATGCGATTTTAATATTTCAGGGGACTGACCCATTGCCACGGAAAATCCTGAACCCCGAATCAGTTCCAGGTCGTTTACACTATCCCCGATACTCATAATATCTTTCAAAGTTAAACCCAGCATTTCCGACCAGATTTTGGCAGCAGAAAGTTTATTAACACCTGCCGCCGTTACGTCCAGGGCTTTTTCAAAAGATGTTTCGGTGAAAAAAATGTTTATGTCAGGCTCTTTTAAAAATGTAAAAATTTCCTGATTGATATTCTGCAATGAAATTAACGGGGTCGTCCAATTGCCGATACCGAATATCGGCCTGACTTTAATTTTCCAGGGATGACCGGCATACTTTTGCAAAAGCCCGCCGCTGCAATAAAGTATTTTTCCCTGTCCGAAGGCAAATTTTCCACCCAGACGTTCAGCGGTTTGGCATATAAGTTTAACGGCCGCTGACGCCAGATTCTTTTCCCAAACAATTTCGCCGGAACCTTTAACAATCTGCCCTCCCCCCGCGATTATGTGTAATGATTCCGGAGGAAACATAGGAAGTATGTAATTTGCGAGAGAGGGGTAACTTCGTCCCGTGGAAACGCCGACTTTAATACCTTTATCAATAATTTTTTTAATAGCGTTTATGGTATTAACAGAAACGGTCTTTTTTGAATTTACCAGAGTTCCGTCAACGTCAAGCAGAATACCTTTTGGCCGGAAGTCGGAGAGATTTTTCATTTTGAGTTATTCAAAAATTGACCGCAAAGGCCCGGAATCCTGGCAATAATGAAGACCGCATTGCCAAGATTAGAATTCCAGCCGAAGGTGCAAAGAATCGAAGCGATGGCTCCGTCGATGTTAACGGGAATGGGTTTGCCCTTGGCACTTTTAAGGCTCTTTTCCAAACTTTGTGCAATTTCAATAAATTCATCTGAAATATTCTGCTGTCTTGCCAATTTAAAAATAAGCTGAGCTCTCGGATCAATATCGTAAATTCTATGTCCGAATCCAGGCATTCTTCTGTCATTATCCAGATAATCATCAACAACCTTTTTGATATCTAATTTTTCGTTTTTTATTTTATAAAAAAGATTCATCGCCGGTTCGATTGCCCCGCCGTGCATGTCGTTTATTTGTAAAATTCCTGCGGAGACCGACTCGGAAATGGTTTTTCCTCCCTTTGCTGCCCCGATAGTTTTAATTGCAGAAGGAGTTTCTTCTCCATGATCAATCGAAAGATTGAGTATAGTTTCGAAAATTTTCGACTCGGCTTCATTTGGTCTTTTAGTACTTAAAAGTTCAAAAATCATTTCGGAGAAATTGATATTTGGGGCAATTTCCAAAAGGTTTTCTTTTCCGAAATAGGGAATACCATCAATATGTTTTATTGTTATTGCCATTATTGGATTGATTTTATAACCAGATTAGGAATCTCGTCAAAATTATCTGCAACCAAAACTCCGGATTCCCGTAAGACCCTTCTTTTTTCAGAAGGAAGTCCTCTCTTACCTTCTATAATAGCTCCCGCATGGCCAAATTGTACATTGCCGGGTAAACTGGCTGTAAATTCACCCGCGACAAAAGCAATAACAGGTTTTTTAATTTTCCCATTTTTAACCAGGCGGGCAACTCTTTCTTCATATGTACCGCCAAGTTCTCCGAAGATTACGGACGCTTCCGTTTTTTTATCTTTATCGAGTTCCAAAAGAAAATCTGCAAAATCAGTTGAAATAATTCTATCCCCGCCGATACCTACAGCCCAGGAAATGCCAAGGTTATTGTTTTTAAGTAATAGTCCTATCTCAGAAGTCATTCCTCCGGATTTTGATATTATGGCCACATTGCCCTTGGTAAAAACCCGGTCCGGGTTTTGTCCTCCGATTTCTCCGATTTTTAATCTTTTTTCGGGGTTTATTATGCCTACAGAACTCGGACCGATAACATTTGCGTTGAGCTTCCCGGCATAAGCGTATATTTCTGCAGCATCCCTAACGGGAACTTTTTCTGCACCGATCAGTATAAATTTTATACCCGCATCAAGGGCTTCAAAAACGGCACTTTTTGTAAAGAGCGGTGGAACAAATTGAACAGAACCGTCTACGGGACCGACGGAATCGATAGCTTCTTTAACGGAATTAAAAATAGGAATTTTATTAACTATTTGTCCGCCTTTTCCGGGTGTAACTCCGGCTACTATATTTGTTCCGTAGGAAAGCATTAAGGGCAGGGATCTGCTTCCTTCAGAACCCGTTAAACCCTGACCGATTAACTTGGCATTATTTGGTAGTAGTAACATATTTTTTTGCCAGGTTGGCAATAATTTCAGCAGACTCCGTAATGGAAGTTTCCTGACCGTAGAGATGAAGTTCAAAATCCTTGACTTTTTTGAGCATCTCAAAGGCCTTTTCATCATTCGGGCCGCCGCGCCTGATGACAATTGGAAAAACGGGTTTGGGAGTAAGATTTCTTAAAGCCTCGACAAGCCCAGATAATGTTTCGTAAATATCGGTAAAATTTGCTATTGCCCCAACCACCCAAAGGCCATGCAGCCCCTTTTTTGAAAGTACAATTTTTGTCAATTTTTCAACCTTTTCTTTGGGAGGGTTCCCCGAGTATTCGGTATAGTTTGCGGGTTTTCCGCCGGCGGCCAGCAAAGCATCCATTGCGGTTAATGATGCCCCTCCGCCTGAAGCCAGAACCGCAATGTCGCCGTCTAAGTCAAAATAAGTAGAACCGGCCGTACCCCGGTAATCGTTTTCGTCAATTTTTTTTGCCTCGACTTCGTTTTTGCTGGCTACGTGTCCCGGAACGGATCTTCCCGGAAAGACTCTTTCCTTATGACGTTCCAAAGCACAATCGTCAAGACTGACTTTTGCGTCAAGGGCCGTTAAAAGTCCCTCGGAAACAATAAGCGGATTTATCTCCGTAAGAAGGCAATCATTCTCAAAAAAGATTTTTAAGATTTGCGGTAAAACTTTTGAAACTATTTCCGGAAACTCCTTTTTGTTAAAATCCCCAGTAATAGGATCCACTTTTATAATTTTAGCACCCCTTTTTTCAATACCGGTACCGCCTTTTTCTGAAAAGGTGATCACGGGTGAACGTAAATCGGAATTGTAAGATATCGAGAGATAATATTCACTGCTGAAGTGTAATTTCTCCTCAATAAGAACTGCTTTCACCTGTTCCCCGTTTATGTTTTTGGAAAAAAGGTCAGACAGTGATTTTTTAAGACCTTTTTTATTCTTGACCTCGATTATTCCTCCGGCTTCCATTCTTTTTCCGGAAAGTACCTGAGCCTTGAGTATTACCGGAAATTGAAGAGTTACCAATTGTTGGGGTGATGTGGCCAATATCGAGCGGGGTACGCTGATTCCATTTTCTGCGAGAATCTTCTTACCTTCGAATTCATATAGGATCATACAGGCGTATTATATCTTAACGGAGGTGCTAATTCACCCTGTGGGAAAGCCTTTGTTCGGGGAATTTAGTATAATAGGGGGCGTGCGTGGAGGCTATGAAGAAAAAGATCGGGAGTTTACTGAAAGACATAGGTAAATTTGAGTTATTTGGAAGCTCCGATACTTCTACCCGTGGTATTACCGCTGACTCGAGGCAGGTAGGAAAGGATTATATTTTCGTTGCCGTAAGGGGTATAAATTTTGACGGTCATAATTTTATTAAGCAGGCGGTAAAAAGTGGCGCAAGCGTGGTTGTCTGTGAGAAAGTACCGGAAAATACAAACGATGCCACATATATTGTTGTTGCCGATACAAGGAAGGTTTTGGGAGTTCTGGCCGCTGCATGGTTTGGGTATCCCTCAAGGAAGCTAAAGATAATAGGAGTAACGGGAACCGACGGAAAGACAACAACATGTCATCTTATCTATCACATTTTGGCTACAGCCGGTATGAAAGTCGGTTTAGTTTCTACAATTCTTGCCAAAGTAGGGAAAAAGGAATTCGATACAGGTTTACATGTTACAAATCCCGACCCGGTTTCACTTCAGGCGTTTTTGGCTAAAATGGTTGAGTCCGGTTGCGAATACGCAGTTATTGAAGTAACCTCACACGGTATTGATCAGCAAAGGATAGCCGGGGTAGATTTTGATACGGCAGCCCTGACCAATATTACGCACGACCACCTCGATTATCATAAGAATTTTGATAATTATAGAAAAGTAAAAATTTCTTTTTTGAAGTTAGCCAAAAATACGGTAGTGCTGAATAAAGATGATAAATCGTGGAAAGTGATACAAAAGTTGTTACCGCGAAAAACGAAAGTATTTTTTTATAGTTTGAAAGGTAACGTAGACGCCAGGGCAAGGGAAATTGAAGATACACAAAAAGGACTTGAATTTAATATCTATTATGAAGGACACCCCGCAAAAATTGTCAGTAACCTTCACGGCAAATACAACGTTTCAAATATGATGGCGGCCATAAGTGTGGCTGAAATATACGATATTCCGGTTCAACGGGTAGTTAAAGCAATCCGGTCATTTGATTCCCCGGCAGGGAGATTGCAGGAAGTGAGTTTAGGTCAGAGTTTTAAGGTCTTTATCGACTTTGCGCATACGCCAAACGCTCTTTTAAATGTTTTGACTTATCTCAGGAAAGTTACTCAGGGCAGGCTTATTTCGGTTTTTGGTTGTGCCGGGGAAAGAGACAAAAGTAAGAGGAGGGAAATGGGAAAAATTTCAGGAAAAATTTCCGATATATCCGTTATTACTGCAGAGGATCCGAGGAGTGAAAAAGTCACCGCAATCATTAATAGAATCGCATCAGGTGCCAGGTCCCAGGGAGCGGTTGAAATTTCCAAGAATTTAAAAATTGATAATGAAAAGTCTAAGTATTTTCTGAAGATTCCCGAGCGCGGGGAGGCTGTTTATTATGCAATCAGGAAACTGGCAAAGCCGGGAGATACTGTCGTGATTTGCGGTAAAGGTCACGAAAGAAGTATGGCCTATGGCCTAAAGGAATATCCTTGGTCCGATGAAGAAGCTGCCAGAGAAGCCTTTAAGGGAAGAGTTCTAAGAATTGAGCGATGAAAAATATTCACCTGATGGGAATTGGGGGAAGCGGAATGTCCGGTATTGCATTTCTTTCTTCAAAGATGGGGTATAACGTAACAGGATGTGATCTTGAAGAAAGTACTGCGTATTCAGATAAATTCTTTCATGGCCATTCACCGGATCACCTCAAAAATATTGATTTGCTGGTGGTAACTCCGGCCGTTTATTTTCAAAAATTCAAAGATCCCGAGCTGGTCGTGGGAGAAAAAAGGAGAATATCAATTACCTGGCAGGAGTTTTTGGGTAAGTATTTACATAATGGAAAGAAAGTAATTTGTGTTGTAGGGACTCATGGTAAGTCAACCACCACAGCAATGGCCGGGAAACTTCTAACCGACGCGGGACTGGACCCTCTGGTTAACCTAGGTGCAAATTATAAGGAGTGGCAGGGCGGAGCTAGGTTTGGGAGAGGAAAATATTTTGTAACCGAAGCGGATGAGTTTTACGATAATTTTTTAAATTATCATCCGGAGATAATTATTTTGAATAATGTAGAGTTTGATCATCCGGATTATTTTAAATCGGAAAAACAAATCTTTGATAGCTACAAAAAGTTTATCGGGAATTTGGTGGGGGAAAAAGTGTTGATTGTAAACGCCGACTCTCCCGGTGTGCAAAAATTGCTGGGGGAAATTGATACTTCAGGTTTAAAAATAATCAAATATTCACTAAAAGATAAAAATTTGGACCTGCACCTTAAGATTATGGGAAAACATAATCTTGCAAACGCCCTAGGGGTGATTGCATTAGGCAGGTATTTAAAAATCAATGAAGGTGTAATTACCAAATCGCTTGAGGAGTTTCCCGGCGTAGGCAGACGAATGGAATTAATTTCGGAAAGAAACGGAATTGGAGTTTACGATGATTATGCCCATCATCCTACGGCAATTAAAGCGACAGTCGATTCATTAAGAGAGAACTATAAAGATAAAAGAATTTGGGCAATCTACGAAGCCCATTCATATTCCAGAACCAAAGCACTCCTTCCAAATTATAATGGGGTTTTTGATTCGGCAGATAAAGTTATAATCGGCCCGATATTCGAAGCCAGGGATACCGAGCATTTTGGTATCAGTGAGAATTCAATAGCTAAAGCATCCAATCATAAAGACACAATTTGTTTCGGTGATGCCGGTAAAATGTTTTTATATTTAAATGAATATTTAAAACCCGGCGATGTAGTTTTGGTGATGGGTGCAGGAAAAAGCTACTTGTGGGCCAGGAAAATTGCAAAAATTATTGAACCGAAGTTTTCGGAGATGACTTCTTTCAGAATCGGCGGAAAAATTAAAAAATATTTTGAAGTTAAAACCAGGAAAGAAATAGATATGGCTACTAAATACGCAAAGGATAATAATTTACCGATTTTCGTATTAGGGGATGGGACAGATATTTTAGTTTCGGATAAGGAATTTAACGGTGTTGTGATTAAATTTACAGGCAGCGGCCGTACTCTGGAAGAGGCCCTTAATGAGGTAAAAGATGTCAAAATAACAGCTCAAGCAGGAATGAAATGGGACGATTTGGTCGAGTATGCAGCTAAATATGAATATCAAGGTATCGAATGCATGTCCGGTATTCCGGGTACAGTCGGAGCTTCTCCTGTTCAAAACATCGGTGCATACGGACAGGAAGTCAAAGACACATTGTTTAATGTAAGGGCTTACGAGTTTGAAACCGGGAAATTTAAAGACTTTTCAAATGCCGATTGTAAATTCGGATATAGAGAAAGTTTTTTCAGAAAGCCGGAAAATTGGCAGAAATATCTGATTACATCAGTAACTTTTAAATTGAATAGGAATAAACACCCGGTAGTTAAGTATGAATCTCTCTTAAACATTCTTAATAAACAAAATATAAAAAAACCTTCCCTGGAACAAATAAGAAATGCGGTTCTGACTTTAAGGCAGGAAAAATTGGAGGACCCAAATGAAGTCGGCAATGCAGGATCTTTCTTTAAAAATCCTATCGTAGAAGCCGAAATTCCCGGGATACCGAGTTTTCCTTTTGGAAATAAATTCAAATTATATGCAGGTTGGTTAATAGAAAAAGCGGGATGGAAAGGTAAGACATATAAGGGTGCGGCCGTGTCTTCCAAAAATTCACTTATTTTAATAAACAAATCCGGTAAGGCCGGTTATTCCGATATCGCCGGACTCTCAAGAATGATAATTCAGGACGTAGAAAAGAAATTTGGAGTTAAATTAGAACCGGAAGTCCAATTTATCGGATCCGGGAAAAAGATAGCTATTCTTGGCTACGGTCTTGAGGGGCAGGATGCCGAGAAGTATTTCAAGGATCTTGGGGACGAAGTTACTATTCTCGATAGAAAGTATGACAAAAGCTATCTCAAAAATTTAAACGACTACGATATCATTGTCCGTTCCCCCGGAGTTTACAGATACCTTTCGGAAATTGTAAAAGCCGGAAAAAGCAGGAGTTGAGATAACATCCTCCTTAAAAATATTTTTTGATAAGTGTCCGGGAAAAATAATAGGCATAACCGGAACAAAGGGCAAAGGAACCGCCTCTACACTGGTTTATGAAATTCTCAAAAATGCGGGGAAGGATGTTTATTTAGTGGGCAATATCGGTAAGCCTTATTTAGAACTTCTGCCGAAACTGAAAAAAGATAGCCTGGTCGTCATGGAGTTATCTTCTTTCCAACTAATTGATATGACTAAAAGCCCCAGTATCGCGGTAGTTTTAAATATTACCCTTGATCATATGGATTGGCACAAAAATAAAGAGGAGTATGTCGAGTCCAAGAAGAATATCGTGAGTCACCAGAACCCCGACGATTTTGCGATATTAAATGAAGAATATGAAACACCTAAAAATTTTGCGAAGATTACAAAAGGCAAGATCATCTATTTCTCAAAAGCCTGTCTGGAGGGAAAATATAAGCAAAATTTATTACTTCGCGGAGAACATAATCTTGAGAATATTGCGGCTGCGGTAGCCGTTGCCAAAATTGTCGGAGTGAAAGAGGACATTGTTTTGAAAACGGTTAGATCTTTCAAGGGTCTTGAACACAGGCTCGAACTGGTAGGAACGGTTAACGGCGTTACTTTTTATAATGACTCCTTTGCCACCGGGCCACAGCCGACTATTGCTGCAATTAAATCCTTTACCGAACCGGAGACCGTGATTCTTGGGGGAAGTGACAAAGGGCTAGATTATGGGCAGTTGAGGGATGAATTGGAGGAAAGGGATAATGTTAAGAATTTGCTGTTGATAGGGAATACCGGAGAGAAAATCGGATCCGGTATTAAAGGCAAGAACATTGTCAACCTCGGAAAGACCTCCATGGACCGGATAGTCGAAGAGGCATACAGAGTTTGTCCGAAAGGGGGAGTGGTAATTCTCTCTCCCGCATCGGCCAGTTTTGACATGTTTAAAAATTATAAAGATAGAGGGGCGCAATTTAAAGAAGCTGTCCTAAAGTTGGAATGAATAAAACCAATGTAATAGTTTTGATGGGTGGCAGGTCACCCGAGCATGAGGTTTCGATTCTTTCCGGGACAAATGTAGTTGCAAGTTTGGACTCCAGAAAATATAAAGTACTTCCTGTCGTTGTTTCCAAAACAGGAGTGAAGTGGAAACTTACCACAAAGGACTCACTCCTAAAATTAGTCAATCCTCTGAAATTGAAAGGGACAAATCGTGAGATTATTCTTTCCGAAGAAAAATTAATCCCAGGGGTCGGAACTCTATCGGGGATTGGGCCAAGCGTTATTTTTATTGCCATGCACGGGCCGTTTGGCGAGGACGGGACAATTCAGGGGATGCTGGAACTGACGGGGATTCCCTATACGGGTTCCGGAGTTTTAGCTTCTGCTATCGGAATGGATAAAGAGACTTTTCGAAAGTTAATGAAAGAAGCCGATCTAGCCATTCCTAAATATATTGTGGTAACCAGGAGGGACAGAAACATTTTAAAACTTGTGAGCAGGATCGGGAATTTTCCCTATTTTGTTAAACCAAATGATCAGGGATCTTCCGTCGGTGCCGCTATTGCCGGAAATAAGATCCAACTTTTGAGTGCAGTTAAAGAGGCTTTTAAATATTCGGATAAAGTATTGATAGATGAGTATATTGAAGGAACTGAGTTGACGTGCGGAGTACTGGGAAATGACAAATTAATTGCTCTGCCCCCTATCGAAATTGTTCCAAAAGGAGAGTTTTTTGATTATGAATCCAAATATAGCGAAAGCGGGTCCGAAGAGATTATTCCTGCGAGAATTTCTAAGAAGAACGAGAACGCGATAAAAAAACTGTCGATCGAAGTATTTAGAGCTATAGGTGCGAAGGGTTTTGCCAGAGTTGACTTTATTTTGAAAAAGAATAAATTGTACATTCTGGAAATTAACACAATACCCGGACTCACAAAGCTATCGTTATTGCCGAAGGAAGCAAAAGCCGCCGGAATTTCCTATCCAAAACTAATAGACCTAATTATCGGATATGCAATTAAATAACAATATTTACAAGAGCTGGGTTGAAGTCTCGAAAGGCGCATTGCTTCATAATGTAGCCGTTTTCCGAAAAAGAATCGGCAAGAATGTAAAGTTAGCCGCTGTCGTAAAAGCTAACGCTTACGGACACGACCTTAGGAAAATTATTCCTATCCTAAAGAATGGAGTTGATGTGTTTGCCGTTGATAATATTGATGAAGCCTTAATTATTCGTGAAATTGACGGCGCCACGCCTGTGTTAATTCTCGGATATACGACACTGGCAAATGTCTTAACCACTATTGAGAATAACATTTCATTTGTTGTCTATAACATTGAAACATTGAGAAAAATTGTCTCGCTAAAACAGAATAAACCAGCAAAAATTCATCTGAAGATTGAAACAGGATTAAACAGGCAGGGTATTCAAGAAAAAGACTTGTCCGTTTTTCTTAAATTTATTAAAGCCCACCCGAAAGCTTTTTATCTGGAAGGCGTTTATACCCACTACGCAAACATCGAAGATACGCTGGATCCGTCATTCGCCAGAAAGCAACTTGCAGAATTTACGAAGGCATTAAAAGCAGTTAAAAAGGCGGGTTTCCACCCACCCCTGATCCATACTGCAGCCTCAGCAGGAACTCTGCTTTATCCGGAAACACATTTTTCGATGGTAAGAGTGGGATTTGGTATATACGGATGGTGGATGTCTCTTGAAACGAGAGTATCCCTTCTGGCTCTTAAAAGAAATTTGGTACTAAAACCTGTTCTGACCTGGAAAAGTATAGTTGCCCAAATTAAGTATATTGATGTAGGTGAGTCGGTCAGTTACGGCCAGACATGGTTCGCATCAAGAAAAACAAAGATTGCAGTTATACCCGTTGGCTACTCAGACGGATACGACAGGAGGCTTTCAAATATCGGCAGGGTGATAATTAACGGTCATTATGCAAATGTAGTCGGCAGGGTGGCAATGAACATGATTATGATTGATGTCACTGATATTAAAAAAGTTAAACTGGAAGATGAAGTTGCCTTATTGGGGAATAAAGACGGTTTAAAGGTTTCTGCTGATGAATGGGCTAAGAAAATTGGTACAATAAACTATGAAGTGGTTTCGAGGATAAACCCACTTTTACCCAGAATTATTAAATGAGGAAAATTAATCCGATAATCCGTTGGTGGGTAACGCCTGAGCTTCCGCCGGAAGATATTTTTGCTTCACATAATTTGATATCTCAGTGGATAATTCACCCTGTCAAGAGGCGACTGGCGCGACGCTATCTAAAACTTCTTCAAAAGTACACAAAGATTAAAGTTATCGGAATAACCGGTAGCACAGGCAAAACAACTACCACAGAAATTTTGGGATCAATTCTAAGCACACAAGCCAAAACCTGTTGGTCTGAAGAAAATATCGACCCGGTGTATAACATTCCCAATACCATACTGAAGACCTCCTGGGGTACAAAATATTTGATCCTCGAGATGTCAGTCGAATTTGTGAATGAAATGGGTTACTATTTGTGGCTGGTAAAACCCGATATCGCCATTGTAACAAATATTGCAACTACACATACTCAATTTTTAAAAAACGTTGGAGGGGTATCTTCTGAGAAAAGCAAGCTTACAAAATCATTATCAGAAAACGGAATAGCCGTTTTAAATTTTGAGGACCCCGTGGTTAAAACTTTTGCCAAGTCGACAAAAGCCAAGGTGTGCTGGTACGGCAGGGGTAGTGATATTTATGCGAAAGATATCAGTCTGAATAAGGATTTAAGCACATCGTTCACTCTGGTTACCGGAAAGATTAATCGTAATGTGCATATGAAGGCGTTTGGTGTGCAATTTGTAACTAACGCTCTTGCTGCTGCTGCCGCAGCGTCCTCTCTAGGTTTGGGGCTGGAGAGTATTTCAGCCGGCATTGAAAAATTTAAACATTTAAAACACAGACTTAACATTATTAGAAGTAAAAATCATGGGATAATCTTTGACGATTCATATAACAGTAACCCCAAAGCAGCGAGCGAATCGCTTGATACTTTTAATAAACTTGCACATTCGAGAAAAAAGATCGCGGTAATCGGCGATATGCTGGAACTTGGGCAATTTGAAGAATCTTCTCATAAAGAACTTGGTAAAAAGATCGGGAAGATGAACTTTGATTATCTTATTGGCGTAGGCAGTGCCTCGAGGTTTGTAGCTGAAGAAGCCGGAAAACTTATGGGTCAGAATAAGTGTTTTTTAACGACAAACGAATCTGAAGTACTCCCGATACTCGAGCCGCTTTTAAATAAGGACTCAGCCCTGTTTGTTAAAGGCTCACGCTCAATCCATCTTGACAAACTGGTGGACTCGCTTATCTGATTGTCGCTTTCCGGCCTCGAAATTTAATTGTGAGGCATAATGAATGCTGTTATAATCTGAAAGGTAGTATATATGGCCAATTTTTTACCTCTGGCTCTGGGACTTATTATTTTTTCATTTTTGATGTGCTTTGTTTTAATAGTTCCTTTTATCGATCTTCTATACAAACTAAAATTAATCAGGAAACGCGAGGCTCCTAAAACCGGAAAAATTCCTCTTTTTGACAGACTGCATGACATTAAGACCGGTACGCCGGTAGGGGGCGGGGTTTTGCTTATAACCTTGATTTCTATTTTGTTTGCCATAATATTTCCACTTTCAGAGTACCTCGGTATGTACATTACGAGTTCCTTTTCCCTAAGGGCAGAATTATTTATTATATTTTTTACATTCATTTCTTTTGGCCTTTTGGGTCTTTCAGATGACCTTCTAAAGATTTTCAGTAAACCGACAAAAGGCGTACTTGGCTTATGGTTTGGCCTTCGTCGTAAGCATAAATTCGCCTTGCAATGCATTCTTGCTCTTTTTATTGGTTTTTTTATTTACAGATACTTGGGAATTCAAATAATAAATATCCCCATTTTCAATATTGTTTTTAATTTGGGGATTTGGTATGTACCTTTTGCTGCTTTTGTCATAGTTGCCTTTACGAATGCTTTTAATATCACGGACGGATTGGATGGTCTTGCTGCGGGACTATTGATAATTTGTTTAATTGCCTTTGAAATAATTGCTACCGGGAATCTTGACACTCCTCTTTCACTTTTTATGTCTTTATGGGTTGGGGGACTAATCGCATTCTTGTATTTTAATGTTTGGCCGGCCAGAATTTTCCTGGGAGATGCCGGGGCGTTATCCTTCGGAGCCATGCTCGGAGTAATCGGACTTGTTACCGGAAAAATTATTGCCCTTGTTGTTATCGGTGGGGTTTTTGTAATAGAGGTAGCGACATCGGCCATTCAAATGTTTGGCTGGAAATATCTTAAAAGGCCAATTTTTCCATTAGCACCGATTCACCACACGCTATTGGCAAAGGGATGGCAGGAGCCCAAGATTGTAATGAGGGCTTGGATGTTTGGTCTTCTTCTGGCGATTTTTGGTCTTTGGTTGGCGACAATTTAACGAAGGGTAGACGTGAGAAACGGTAAATCAAAACTTTCAAGGCAAAAACAATCGATTGATAAAAGGTTATTCTTTTTGATAATTTCTTTTGTGGCTATTGGCCTGGTCGCTGTTGCTGATGTTTCGGCTCCTCAGGCACTAAATAACTTTGGGGACAAGTTTTTTCTTTTTAAGCAACAGCTGGAATGGGCGGGTGTGGGATTAATCTTGCTTTTCGTCTGTTCAAAAATTAAATATACCTTTTGGGAGAAACTGGCAACACCGATTTTTTTTGTTTCATTAATTTTGCTGGTGATTGTTCTTTTGCCGCGTCTGGGATTTTCGGCTCTCGGGGCCAGGCGCTGGATATTTTTAGGTCCTGTCAATTTTCAACCTTCGGAGGTAATTAAGTTTGCAATTTGTGTCTATTTTGCGAAATTAGCATCCAAAGCTAAGGGAGCCATCGCCTATTTTCTCCCGCTTCTGATTATTCTCATCCTGATTATGCTTCAACCGGACCTAGGAACAGCCTTAATAATTGCTATGATAGGCATATCTCAGATTTTTGTTTCAGGTGTAAATCTTTGGTATCTTTTGGGGGCAGTAGTCTTAGGACTTTTGGCAGGGATTCCTTTAATTCTCCTGTCATCATACAGGAAGGAAAGACTTCTCACATTCTTGCAAATTTCTCAGGACCCTTTGGGGAATTCTTATCACATGAGGCAGATCCTTTTAGGGCTCGGTTCGGGCGGAATATTTGGCGTAGGACTCGGTGCTTCTCTCCAAAAATATTCGTTTCTCCCGGAAGCCTCAACGGATTCGATTTTTGCCGTGATTGCCGAAGAGTTAGGTCTAGTAGGCGGAGTAGTAATAATTGCGCTTTTTGTCTATTTTATTATGCTGGCATTAAAGATCGCCCGTAACGCTCCGGATACTTTTTCCAAGAATCTCGCAATCGGTATAACCGTGTGGATTGGGGGACAGGCGTTTTTGAACATTGCTTCGATGGTAGCTTTAGTCCCCTTGACGGGAATCCCGTTACCTTTTATTTCCTACGGTGGTAGCAGTTTGGTGATGATCTTAGTTGCTTGCGGTATACTTCTTAATATATCCAGATTTGCGATATCAGAAACAAGTTATGGAACAATTAAGAAGCAAAGAAAATAAACCTAGCTTGGCCGGTCAGAGCCCCGGTAAGCAAAGCTTGGCCGGTCAGAGCCCCGGTAAAGTTGTATTTACCGGCGGACACGCCGCCACAACCGCTGTTGCAGTTATCCAGGAGATTAAAGCCGAGGGACTGGATTGGGATATAACCTGGATCGGAGTAAAAAATGCAATTGAGGGCAGAAAAGTTCTGACTTTGGAGTCCGAGATTTTACCCAGGCTTGGAGTTAAATTTCTTCCTTTAACGACAGGCAGGATCCAAAGGCGTTTTACAATCTGGACAATTCCGTCAATATTAAAAATACCTGTGGGGATACTCCAATCCTTTTATTATTTACTGAAAATTAGACCTCGCGTAGTACTTTCATTTGGAGGCTTTGCTTCCTTTCCCGTTGTCTTAAACGCATACATTCTCGGGATTCCCGTTGTAATCCACGAACAAACATCTGTTGCCGGTCGGGCCAATCTCATGACGGCAAAATTTGCGTCGAGGATTGCCGTTTCCAGAAGCGAAAGTGAAAAATATTACCCACACGCCAAGTGTGAATTAACGGGAAATCCTGTTATGAAAGAAGTTACAAGGGTTAAAGCTAAGTCAAAGATCGGGGAGCCACCGGTAATATTTGTAACAGGCGGATCACGCGGGTCTCAAAAAATTAATGAGGCATTGGAGAGTATTCTAAAAAAACTTCTATCAAAATATAAGGTAATTCATCAAACCGGCGGCTTGGATTATCTGAAATTCTCAGATATTAAACAAAAGTTGCCGCAGGCTCTTAGGGATAATTACGAAGTTTTTGTCCGGGTTAATCCCCTTGAAGTTTATAAAATTTATCAAAAATGTGATCTTGTAATTGCCAGGGCCGGGGCAAACACCGTTTCAGAAGTTATGGCCATAAAGCGGCCGGCTATATTTATCCCTATCCCGGTTAGCTTTATGAACGAACAGATGAAAAATGCAAGGATTGCCGTGGGCTGGGGTGTAGCCAAAATTATTCGACAGGAAGTTTTAACACCGGAACTGCTGTATGCATACATCGAGAATTTAATCGGAGATTATTCTGCGATTGTTGAAAAAATCAGGTCTAAAGATAGTCCGGACCGGGGGGCGTCCGGAAAGCTTTTACTAATATTAAGGAAGTACGTGAAGTGAAAAAAATCTTTGCAATCTCTTGTGTATTTTTAGTTTTAATTCTTTTATTTATCTCACCGTTTTTCATTAAAATAAGAATTGATTGCAAAAGCCAGTATGGTGATTGTCCGAAGCAAGTTTTGGACAAGCTGAATTCTTTTAACGGAAAAAGTCTGTTTTCTTCAAAAAACGGTGTTCGCAAAATCCTTAAGTCCGAGTTTTTGGTTTCCGATTATTCACTTCAGTATAAAATTCCGAATATTTTACATGTCGAGCTTTTGATAAAAAAAGCCGTTGTTGCGTTTAAGGACACAGGTACAGGTTCACTGGTTCTGGTTGATAAAGACGGGAGTGTCCTTTCGACTGCACAAGATTCTGTTTTGCCGGCTATTGCTGTGGGAGAAAGTTTACCGGCCGTAGGACAAAACATAAGTCAGGCGAATCTTTTTGCACTTAATTTAGCCGGCGGAATTTTCCAAATGTATCAAGTCAGGGAGTCGCAGGTTCAGGACGGAAGTTTGCTTGTTGAACTTCCAGGCCAAATCAGAGTAATATTTCCATTAGAGGGAGACAGCGAAGTTTTGCTTGGTTCTTTGAGGTTGATCTATTCAAAAGTGATGGAAGATGGTAACCTTGCAGGGTATTCGCAGATAGACTTGCGTTTCACAAATCCGGTATTAAGATAACAAAGATGAGTAAATCAAGAATTATAGCCGCAATTGACATAGGTTCCAGTAAAATTGCCACGCTTGTCAGCCAAGTGGCGGTAGACCCCGTAACTTCCGAGACCTCTTTAAATGTTGTGGGAGCGGCTACCTCAGAATCCCGCGGAATTAAAAAGGGGCAGATCGTTGATATTGAAGAGGCGGTTGAGGCGACGATTTCATCGGTCGAGGCTGCCGAGAGGATGGCAGGATATAACCTTGAGAGTGTTTTTGTGGCCCTGGGAGGAGCCCATATTCATTCGCAGAACTCCCACGGAGTCGTTGCAGTTTCGGATCCCAGCGGAGAAATAAACCAGAACGATATTGATAGAGCCGTAGAAGCAGCTTCCGCAATTTCTCTGCCCGCTTCACGGGAGGCCATTCACATTCTTCCCAGGGAATTTATTGTTGACGGAGAAGCAGGAGTCCGGGATGCCGTGGGAATGAGCGGCGTCCGCCTGGAAGTTGATACGCATATTATTTCTGCAGCCTCGGCGGCAGTTAAAAATATAAGAAAGGCTGTAAATGAGGTTGGTGTTCAAATCGACGATTTGGTTTTTTCCGGGCTGGCCTCGGCAGAAAGCGTTTTATCCCCCACGGAGAAGGAACTCGGGTGCGTGCTAATTGATGTAGGCGGCGGAACGACATCCATAGCGGCATATATCGACGGCGCATTGGCATACTCGGGTGTTATTCCTGTAGGTGCTAAGAATGTTACCAATGATTTGGCAATCGGACTTAGAGTTTCCCTTGAGACTGCAGAAAAAATTAAGATTGCACTTTCGGATAAGAAACAAAAGGATAAAGACGAGGGCGATGAGATGGATTTGGAAAAAATGGGTGTTACCGAAATCAAGAAAGTTTCCAAAAAAACACTTTTGGAAGGAATAATCCGGCCACGCTTAAATGAAATATTTACAATGGTTAGAATTGAATTGGAAAGAGAGGGTGTGGCCAACAGGGTTCCTTCAGGGGCTGTGATTACGGGAGGAGGAGCCGAAACAGCAGGGGTTACCGATTCAGCTAAACGTATGCTTTCCCTTCCCGTTAGGATTGGGGTTCCGACGGGGGTTGGCGGGCTGGTTGATGACATAATGTTGCCATCGTTTGCAACATCAATCGGACTCCTTCTTTACGGGGCCAAGGAAGTACCGAATGAGAACTTGACAAGCTTTGCAAAAAAGATAAAACTACCCTCAGTTGGAATATTTGGTAAATTGATCGATAATATAAAAAATTTGTTGCCTTAGTATATAAATTTTGTTGCCTTGAGTTTTTCTTCTGCCCAATGTACAATCCTGCTGCTCGTGTGATTTGTGTTTATTTCTTTGCCTCACTTTCTTCTAAAAGAAAGTGAGAGATGTATATATATGGCTCTCGTAAAACCTGATTCTGCCAGAATAGCTAAAATTAAAGTAATTGGCGTGGGTGGAGGCGGAGGGAACGCGATTGCCTCAATGATCGAGACGGGACTTGTTGACGGCGTTGAATTTATAGCAGTAAATACAGATGCGCAAGTACTTCTCAATAATAAAGCTCCGACAAAACTTCAGATCGGTGAAAAATTAACCAAAGGTCTTGGAGTCGGAGGAGATCCGGAGTTTGGACGCCAAGCGGCTGAAGAATCGATGGAAAAAATTAAAGAACTTTTAATCGATTCCGATATGGTTTTTGTTACAGCGGGAATGGGTGGCGGAACCGGAACGGGTGCCTCTCCGATTATTGCCCAACTTGCTAAGGAAGCAGGGGCTCTCACCGTAGGGGTTGTAACCAAGCCGTTTGCTTTTGAGGGAACGCGGAGGATGGTTGCGGCTGAGGATGGGATTGAAAAGCTCAGGGATGCTACGGACACTTTAATTGTTATACCCAATCAAAGGCTGATGGATGTAATTGACAGGAAAATGACGCTTCTGGAAGCGTTTAAAGTGGTTGATTCGGTGCTGGGGCAAGGTGTTGGGGGAATTGCGGATATTATTACAACACCGGGTCTTGTAAACGTAGATTTTGCCGATGTAAAGGCAATTATGAGCAATGCCGGTTCGGCTCTTCTTGGAATTGGGACCGGGGTTGGAGAAAATAGGGCTCAGATGGCGGCACGCGCGGCCATCTCCTCACCGCTTCTTGACCTTTCGATAGAGGGCGCCCGCGGGGTCCTTTTTAACATTGCCGGAGGAAACGATTTGACTATGTTTGAGGTTGATGAAGCAGCCAGGATTATTTCTTCCGCGGCAGATCCTGATGCAAACGTTATATTTGGCGCAGTAATTAAGCCCGATCTGACCGATCAGGTCAAAATTACCGTTATTGCTACAGGATTTGATGAAACCCGGTCACGCCTTGCCCAGATGAGTCAGACGTCTGTCCAAAAACCCGTCGTCCAGGGCGTTGTCAGTGAAGTACAGACTTCCAAGGGTGAAGAGGAAGATGAAGAGCATAAAAATGAACCACCCGAAGAAGATGGCGGTTCTTCAAAGGACGAGGATGTTTTTGGAGAGAAATTTGAAATTCCGGCATTCCTTCGTAAAATTCATTAACGAAACCCAAAGACAATTTAAGTCGTTGTATTTGGGATCAACTGCTGAAGAAAAAATTATTGGGTAAATTTGAAGGTGGACACCATTTCATCGAATATTATTTTTCTTTCTTCCAACGTAATCGTCCTAAAGGGGTCATAACCACCCACATGATTTAAAGTTAATGTATAGAAAAGACTTTTATACATTACTTGAGTGTCATTAGGCTTATCTATTTTCACTACAATTGCTTCTGTTGTGAGGGCTGAGTCGGAAGCAGAATATACTTTCTTTGCCAATTGTCCATCTAAAGTGGTATCAATTATTGGCTGGATACAATCTTCAGGTTTTAAACAATAGAAGTCTTTAATCCAAGAATCTAAACTTTTATCACTTCTATTGACTCCGACATTGATTATGCCAACGTCTTTCATCTCCTTTATAACGGAAGAATTATCCTGCTGTGGCCTAAAAGTAACCAAAGAACCATAGTTATATAATGGTTCACCGATAACATTACATTCCCAATCTTCCGGATATTTAATTGAATAGCCAAAAACTCCATCAGTATATGTTTTCCAATTTGCAGTTGGGTCAGAGGATGAAGAAGGGGGAGCAGTTGGTCCACCTCTCTCGGTCAACTGCCGGGGATTTCCTAATATTCTGTATCCCCCATATCCAACTAATACCAAAGCTATCAAAATCAAAAATATAATTGGGGCAAAACCTTTTTGTTTCACAATTAAGTATCTGTCACCGGAATACGAAAAGCAATAATTTAAGATGATTAAACTATATACAACGACTAGTCAATGGAGATTGTCGGTTGTTATCTTCCAATCCGTTTGAAATATTCGACTTGTTGCAACCTGCGCTCGGCATCCTCACGTTTTTTGTAGGGACCGCCAAGCTTTTTCTTTCCTTTTTCGGAAATAACAAAATAGCCGTCTTTCCTTCGGATGATCATTAATTAAGTATACGCCGAAGGTTAGACAACCCGCACATCGTGCCTAGTTTAGCCTTGGAATGATCTAGCAGGCTGGAAGAACGGCTTAAAGTGAGGTACACTAGGTCTATATGGCCAAAAGTAAGCCTTTTTTTGAACCTGTCGATCTTAAAGTCGATTTTCCCCGAGCCGAGACCAAACTTCTCAAAGAATGGGAGAAGGGAGACGTTGTTAAAAAGTATTTAAATCGTAACAAAAACAGCAAAAGCTATTTTTCTTTTCTGGATGGCCCTATTACTGCCAATAATTCAATGGGGGTTCACCACGCCTGGGGAAGAATGTATAAAGACCTTTGGCAAAGATTCAAGAATATGCAGGGGTACAGGGAGAGGTTTCAGAATGGTTTTGATTGTCAGGGCCTGTGGGTTGAAGTTGAAGTCGAGAAGGAGCTTGGTTTTAAGAATAAAAAAGATATCGAAAAATTTGGCGTGGCTAAATTTGTCCAGCTTTGCAGGGATCGTGTCGAAAAATATTCCAAAATTCAAACGGAGCAAAGTAAAAGGCTCGGGTACTTTATGGATTGGGACAATTCCTACTACACACTAAGCGAGGACAATAATTATATGATTTGGCACTTTCTTAAAGTTTGTTCAGACCTCGGCTGGATTTATAAAGGTAACGATGTTGTGCCATGGTGTCCAAGGTGTGAAACTGCGATTAGCGAGCATGAAATTTTGACCGAGGATTACAGAGAAGTAACCCACGAGTCGGTATTTCTTTCTTTCCCCATTGTCGGGCAGCCGGATGAATATTTGCTTGCCTGGACAACGACTCCGTGGACTGTTCCGGCCAATATTGCCCTTGCCATTGACGGTGACGCCGAATATTCACTTATGGAAGTCGGTAGGAAGAAATATTGGGTTGCAAGAGGTGCGAAGGACCGGGTTTTTGCAGGCGTTCGTTCAAAGGAACTAAAAGTTACAAGAGGATCCAAACTTATCGGACTAAGGTATGCCGGGGCATTTGACGACCTGCCTGCAATAAAGACCGGAACGGCCAAAAATGATAAATTTCACACCGTTGCCGCCACGGATCCTTTGATATTGCCGATAAGCACGGAAGAGGGAACAGGAATTGTTCATACCTCGACCGGTACCGGCGCGGAGGATCATAAATTTGGCAAAAAGATTGGTCTTCCGATAATTGCCGCAATTGATGACCAGGCCAATTATTTAAGCGGGTTTGGGTTTTTGGCCGGTAAAAATGCCAAGAAGGACCCGAATTTGGTACTTAATCACCTGAGAGACTTCGAAGACGGAAGATTTTTGTATAAGACCATGAATTATACACACCGTTATCCTTCATGTTGGAGGTGCAAAACCGAACTTGTTTGGAAAATGACGGACGAATGGTATATCGCGATGGACAAAGCCGGCCGCAAGTCTTCAAAAGAAAACTCCGTTCTTAAAATCGAAAAATGGAAAGACGGGGAAGATGAGATTAAAACAATGCCCGATACAAGGACATTAAGAGAAAGAATGAAAATTGTGGCAGAAAAGATACACTGGATTCCAAGCTTCGGACTTGACCGCGAAATGGATTGGTTAACGAATATGCATGATTGGCTTATAAGTAAGAAGAACAGGTATTGGGGTTTAGCGCTACCCATATGGGAGTGTAAAAAATGCCATAATTTTGAGGTTTTCGGGTCCAAGGAAGAACTGAAGGAGCGTGCGGTAGAAGGCTGGAAAGGTTTTGCCGGAAAGAGCCCCCATAAACCGCAAATTGATGCCGTAAAAATAAAATGCTCCCACTGCGGCGCAATCGTTTCCAGAATTGAGCCGGTAGGAAACCCCTGGCTCGACGCCGGTATAGTTCCCTTTTCTACTATCAGCGAAAATAATAAAGCCTGTGGTTTTGAGACAGGCAAAACCAAACCGCTTTATCTTACTGACCGCGAGAGTTGGGAAAAATGGTTCCCGGCGGATTTTATTACCGAGAGTTTTCCCGGGCAGTTTAAAAACTGGTTTTACGCAATGATCGCCATGAGCACCGTTTTGGAAGACACAAATCCTTTTAAAACGGTTCTGGGGCACGGGACCGTGTTAGGAGAGGACGGAAGCGCAATGCATAAAAGTTTGGGGAATATGATTGAGTTTAACGAGGGTGCAGATAAAATCGGAGCGGATGTCATGAGGTGGATGTTTGCGAAACAAAATCCTTCCGAAAACATGCTTTTTGGTTATAAAACTGCTGATGAAGTCAGAAGACAGTTTCATTTGAAACTCTGGAATGTTTATAACTTTTTTGTAACATATGCAAATCTCGACGGCTGGATACCAGGTTCCCGCCGGAAGCCCGGCAAATCCACTAATATTTTAGACAAATGGATATTGGTAAGACTTAATCAAACCGTCAGTCTTGTGACTGAATTTCTTGAAAAATTTGACGCAGTTAATGCTTCGGGTGAAATTGAAAAGTTTGTAGACGATCTTTCGCTTTGGTATATAAGAAGATCCCGCGACAGGGTCGGACCTGCTAAGGAAACAGGGGATGACAGTAATGCTTTTTATGCCTCAACATATTATGTCCTTTGCAGTCTTTGCAAGATAATGGCACCTTTTACTCCGTTTCTTGCAGATGCAATGTACACAAATCTTAGCAAAGAAAAATCTATTCATCTTGCTGATTGGCCTGAATTTAGTGATACTTCACATCTGACTTCGACCGAAATTGATCTTACCCAGGAAATGGAAAAAATCAGGGAGATTGTAGAAAAAATACACGCCAAAAGGAAAGAATTAGGAATTCCTGTAAGGCAGCCCTTGGCAAAGGCCAAAGTCTATGGGCAGAGCATCAAAATGAGTAAGGAAATTGTAGACTTGGCCTGTCAGGAGCTTAACGTAAAGACTATTCAATTTCTTGGCGGGTCGGATAAAATTGAACTCGATACAACTATTACGCCGGAACTGCTGGAAGAGGCTGAGGTCAGAGCCCTGGTCAGGAGTATCCAGGGGGACAGAAAGAAACTTGGGCTTAATCTAAAACAGACGGTGGATGTAACTTTAGAGAAAGTTCCCGCCAGGAAAGAGCTGGTCGAATGGATGACAAAAAAGGCTCAGATTGCGGGTTTGAAAAAGGGGAAGTACAAAGTGGTAAAATCTTCCTGATATGCGGTCTATCTCCGGCTTTTTGTTTAAAGACATTACCATTTCAGTTTCTGTACTTTTTCTAATAATTTTTAGTGTTGTCATTCTTTCCTCACTTGATAAAACCATTTTCCCTCTCTATTTTGTTTATATTATTGTGGCTCTCGGCGCATTTTGGTTTTTTTCGCAAATTGATTTTGATATTGTTTCCCTTTTTTCCAAGCATTTTTATATAGCAAGCATCGCGCTTCTTCTTCTTACTTTGATTATCGGCAAGGTCACAAGGGGGACTTTTCGTTGGATTCCAATAGGACCTTCCGGTCTTCAACCGGCCGAAATAGTGCGCCCGTTACTTTTGGTTTTTTTTGCAAACTATATGACAAGAGGCGAGATGAGTTTAAAAAGAGTATTTAAAGCGATAGGACTTTTAGCCATTCCGGTGATTCTTATTTTAATTCAACCAAGTCTGGGTGTATCAGTCCTTACTGTGATTGGATTTGTCGGTGTGCTTATTGCCAGTAAATTCAATAAAAAATATCTTTTAGCGGGATTGGCCGGAACAATTGTCATCATCCCTCTACTTTGGAATCTCTTGGCGTCATATCAAAAACAAAGAATACTGACATTTCTCTCGCCTACAAGCGATCCATTGGGTGCCGGATACAATAGCCTTCAATCAACTATCGCCGTAGGTTCCGGAAAGATTTTTGGAACGGGTCTTGGAAAGGGCATTCAGACACAACTGGCTTTTTTACCGGAAAAGCAGACGGATTTTATTTTTGCGGCAACAGCTGAGGAACTTGGAATAGTTGGTGCCGGCCTTGCCCTGATGGTAAGTTTTATTATTCTTTTCAGATTAACCCACTTCATGGAAAATGCGGTTTCAGCAGCGGCCCGGGCTTACATATCCGGGTTTTTCCTGATCTATCTTGTCCAAATCTTTGTCCACGTCGGTATGAATATGGGCATACTTCCGGTTACGGGTATTCCTTTTCCTCTTCTTTCGGCAGGGGGCTCGTCGCTTCTGGCCACAACGGCCGGCCTGGGAATTGCAGTGGGAGCGAAGAAATAAACATCATAAGTTATTCACTGCCCCAATCGTCTTCGATTTGATCCGTATGCTTTTTGTGTGAACGTCCCCGTCCGGCAATATATATTATTGTTGGTTCTTCTTTACTTGGCACCACCTTGCTCACGGCCTTATGGCTTAGAGGATCCGGACCGTCAGGGGGAAGAATAACCCTTGCCCGCCCCTCGGGAGGTTCCAGTCTGTGTGAATAATGGAGACCCACAATAGTGGATATCCGCCTTTTGGAGATTCCTAAGTCCTGGGCCAAACCGGCGATATCCAACTGCTCCCCAACATGCAGATTAAGGTAACCGCCCACTCTTTCTATCTGACTAGGCATACTTGTAAATATATACTCAATCAATTAAAATACAACCTGTTATGGACAAATACGCGGTAGTTAGAATCGGCGGAAAACAATATAGGGTTTCCGAGGGTAAGGAAATCCTAGTCGACAGACTCGTTGACCCCAAGAAATTTGAGATCGAAACTCTACTTTTAGTCGATGGGGAGAGCGTCAAAGTGGGTAAACCCGTGATCAAAGACGCCAAGATAAAGGTTAAGGTTGTAACTGAAATGGAAAAAGGAGAGAAAATTGAAATTTACAAATTCAAAGCAAAAAGCAGATATAAGAGACACACAGGTTTCAGACCCCAATACACAAGGCTTCTTGTTGAAAGAATTGGTTAGGGTATCAAACTATAACTCTCTGACCTCTTGACAACTGTGAAAACATACTTTATATTGTGCGAAGGATATGTCAACACATACCGCAAGTGTTGACGGATAAAACAATATGTCAACACATAAAGCAGGTGGAAAAGCTTCACAACATGTTAGTCCCGCAGGCAAAAGACTAGGAGTTAAACTTTTTGGCGGAGAAAAGGTTGTCAAAGGAGAGATATTGGTCAGACAAAGAGGAACGCTTTTTTCCAAAGGAACGGGTGTAAAAGAGGGGAGAGACCACGGTCTTTATTCTGTTATGGACGGCGTGACAAAGTTTAGCAGGAAATTAGGCAAAAAAGTCATAAGCGTAGTTTCCGAATAATATGGCAGAGGAAGTAATACAAATAGAGATAAATCAGCTTCAGCCCAACCCCCTGCAGCCCCGTGGTGCAATAACTCCGGAAAGCCTGGTTGATCTGGTCGATTCTATCCGCGAGCACGGAATATTGGAACCCCTGGTTATTGCCAAAACTCCGGCCGGTTTTCAAATTATTGCAGGGGAGCGTCGGTGGAGAGCGGCAAAATTGGCCGGGCTCACCCATGTCCCCGCAATAGTTAGAGAAACTTCTCCCAAAGGAATGCTTGAGATGGCTCTTGTGGAAAATGTCCAGAGGGTTGACCTTAATCCGCTTGACAGGGCCAAGGGTTTTGAGCGTTTAATGAACGAATTTGGTCTGACAACCAGTGAAATTGCAGTGAGAATTGGCAAAAGTGTAGCCTATGTGAGCAATTCTCTTAGACTATTATCCCTTCCGGATGCGCTTAAGGACGGACTCCTTTCGGGACTTATAAGCGAGGGCCACGCAAGGGCATTGGCTGCGATTGACGACAGCAGTTTAATGATAGAGGCGTATAAGATCATTTTGCGGGAAAGTGGCTCCGTGAGAAGGGCTGAGGAGCTTGCAAGAAGAATGAAAGTCAAGTCCCAGCAGGAAGTAGAAAGACCCAGCGGTCACGTAAGAATAATCTCCGAAGAAATCGACAAAATGCAGGCAGATATGGAGACAGCCTTGAAAAATAATGCGGATGGAGACGCCTTGCGGAGTAATTCAGTGAAGCTAATCAGGTCCAGAAGAGAGACAAGGGTAATTTTTGTTCTTAAGGGTGGTTTGGAAGAAACTGAAAATACTCTTCAGAAAATATACAAAGGCGTAACTGGTTAAATAATCTAGAAGTTATAGCTTGGCTGTTTTATCACTCCGGAGATGTTTACCGGCCAATAAGATATCCATGCACGCCCTGTTATTACTTTTTTGGTGATAGTTCCCCAATATCTCGAGTCGGAAGAATTTTGGCGGTTATCGCCCATAACAAAATATTGACCCGGGGGGACGGCATACTCCGTATCTTCGCCCAGGAAGGGTCCTCCGGAAGTTATAACCCCGTCATTTATATAAGACTCCTGAAGTAGTTTGTCGTTTATGTAGACGTGTCCGTCTTTAATCAGGACTCTTTCTCCTGGAAGGCCTATTACCCTTTTAATAAACTCATCCGTGTCGGAAACGGGTGGCATAAAGACCACAACATCACCCCTCTCGGGATTCCTTGTATAATAAGTAACTTTTTCGGTCAAAAGAAATTCACCGTCCTGAAAATTCGGCATCATCGATTGTCCGCTGATTTTATGCGGACGCATAACCAGGAGGTAAATAAAGAAGAATATTCCTACTGCAAAAACAACTACCTCCAAAACATCCAAAAAAAACGCGCCCAAACGCTTAATCATATCATTCATTATTTACCAAGAGAGGTTAGCTTGCAAGTATTACATCGTGATGCCCGTTTTCTTTTATGCCAATCGGTGAGACTCTGATGAATTTCGCTCTCCGCCAAAGTTCTTTTATGTTTTTAGCTCCTGTGTAGGAAAAACCGGAGCGGATATTCTCCAAAATTCTTTCCAAATTCGGACCAAGAGTGCCTTTATATGGAACAAAACTTGCTATTCCCTCAATATGGCTGATGCTATTCGGAGATTGTCTTGATTTTTCTATAAGCGATGTTGATCCGTTGTACTCTTTATATTTCTTGCCGTCTTTGACAATGATTTTTCCGGCGGTTTCTTCCAAACCGGCAAAGAGATGACCTGTCATTATTGCCGAGGCACCGGCGGCTAAACCTTTGACGATATCACCGGAATTTTTCATTCCACCGTCACAAATTAACGTTTTGTGATATTTTCTGGCCGCTTTTGCGCAGGCAAGCACAGCTGAGATCTGGGGAACGCCGCAACCCGTTTCGGTTCTGGTTATACAAGTCGAACCGGGACCAATACCAACTTTGACACAGTCTGCTCCGGCTTGGAATAAATCTTTAGCGGCTTCATAAGTAACGACATTGCCGGAAACAATGCCTACTTTATTACCGAATATTTGTTTTAGCATTTTTGTTGCTTGAATGGTTTGTAACATATGTCCGTGGGCTACATCCAAAACCAAAAGGTCGGCCCCGGCAGAAACCAAGAGCCTGGCTCTTTCAAAACTGTTTTCCCTTATACCTACTGCGGCGCCGACTAAAACTTTTTCTTTTTTAACTGCCTCTACCATATTTACTTCTTCCTGTGGAGTCATGAAACGGGGCAGGACCCCCAAACCTCCAAGTTTTCCGAGTGAAATTGCGAAATTAGAATCGGTGATGCTGCTCATATTAGAACTGATGAGGGGAATGTTTAGCTTAAGGTTGGGTGTGATTTGGGCAGATAAATCTATATCCGAGCGGCTTTTTATCTCGGAATATTGGGGAACCAGAAGAATGTCATCGTAAGAGAGGCCAAGTGGGATTTGATGATTCATATTACGTAATGACCCGCCTTCAGCGAGGCAATGTATGAATCATTACATTTAACTCTAAAGGGTTGTGTCGCCGGTGTCAATAACTTTTCCTCATATAATTACGTACCACCGCGGCCATTCGTATTTAACATCTTTAACCAAGCTTCAAATGTGATAGTGGTTTCGATACCGTCAACTTCTATTGTAATTGGTTGGTGTGACGTCGGGTCAAAGGGTTTATCTTTTGCGTCCCCGGGAATTATTTCGTTTTCGTTGTGTTCTTTACCCACAAGCGCCATATTCTCTCAAGTCAGAAAAAGAATCAAGTCTCAATAAATTCTGCCGGGAGTGCTAAAATATGAGTTTAATACCCGGTCGCGTAGCTCAGCTGGTTAGAGCGTACGATTCACATTCGTAAGGTCCCTGGTTCGAGCCCAGGCGCGACCACTTTGGTATTTTTAAAGAGGTAGTTTAAGAGGTTATATCTGGTTCTACGAGGGAAACAATGGGGCATGTAGGATAATTTGTACAAGGTGAACAACCGGGGTAGGTTGTACAAACTTTGTAAGTGATATTTTCAGCCATATCAACCTGACGGGCTTCGAATAAAACCCCAAAGCTTCTTTTGATAGGCCAGTGGGGGTCGTCAAATCTGGAAGCTTTGATCCATTCTGCTCTTGGAACAGTCTTTTCTACAAAAACCGGAACGATTTTTTCAGCCATGAGCGGAGTATAACATAGCGAGTTTGAAAATCAATATTGTGTCAGGTGCGACCACACAAAAACGGTTATACTAAATAGTATGAAAAAGGTTATCTTCTTCGCTTTCGTTATCGTACTTTTGCTATTGGTTCCTATAACTGCTCTTCAGGTAACACCACTCTCTTTGGTTCTTAAAAATTCTGCGACACTAACCAACTATATTCAAAGGATTCTGGGACTGACTCTTTTTACCTTACTTTTTGTGCAGCTTATCTTGGGAGCTTTTATGGATAAACTACAGAAAATAATAGGGGAATGGGTTTTTAAGTATCACGTAATTGAAGGAGTAATAATTTATTCTCTGGCGTTATTGCACCCTTTAACTTTTATGGTTTTTAATCATTTCGCAGGAATCGGCTGGAATCCCTATTTTGTTTTTGTAGACGTTTGTTTGCTTTGTCAAAGCCGGATTGACTACTACTACACTTTGGGAAGAATTTCTTTTTGGCTTTTATCAATTACGGTTTTTGCCGGGATTTTTAGGAAAGCTACCCCATGGATGAGAGCAAACTGGAGAAAACTCCACGTAATTAATTATGCGGTTTTTCTGATTGTCGGACTCCACGGATTTTTGATCGGGACTGATTTCAGGGTTCAACCTTTTTATTCTTTTGCAATTATTTCTTATGCAATCGTGCTTGGAGTGGTAGTTTTTGTCGAACTCCCCAGACTTTACAAAAACTACAAAAATTGGATAAAGAGTTAGTAAAGCGGGTCATCAACTGGGTTTAGGGGATCGAATAATACTGTTTTGAACTTCGGTCCAAACCCTTCGAAATTGTATTCTTTATACTTTACATTTCCATTTGGCAAAAATTGAGTAACTATAAAAAGTGTGTTATTTGACTTGGGAATAAGATTTAACTTGTACGATCCCGACTCTGGGTTCATGAAGCTAATCATACCGTCTTTGTCCATTTTGGATTTTCCGTTTTTGTCCGTAACTGTAAAATCGGCAGGATAGCCAATAATTATGAGTGCCGAGTTTGGTTCAACAGTGTTTAAATGTGATGTCGGTTGGGTGGTTACAGTTTCGGTTTTACCTAAAAATTCCAATATTTTGGCCACACCTTCGGCAGAAGTCACTAAGCCAGTATGGGTTTGGTCTATTGTGGCGCTGAAACTTGCATTAGGTAATATTGCGCTACTTGATAATACTGTCCCATCACCATCCGGTGAAAATGTTTTTCCGGTTGGTTTCCCATCGACCCAAATACCGAGATAAAAATCTTTTTTATTGGGATCTTTTGTTTGGATTATCTTTAAAGTATTAAAACTGGTTCCCGCTATGTAACCCAGTCTTACCCCCCAAGATTTAGAAGATAAATTATTTAACCAATCATTTTTGTTCTCAGGATTTGTCGGCAGATAAAGATCTGCTATTTTATTTTTTTGTAGATATGGATCGGTCGGTAAGAGATCTTTGACAGAAGGGAGTTCATAATGAATAATATCTTTATCAGTTGCGGGTATTCCACCGCAATGCTTGAGGTAGAGAGTCATCGCAATTTTTATCAAAAAGTTGTCGTTCCAGATCTCTCCACCGGCCCAAGGTGGGTAGGCGAGGGCAGAACCCTTATGCGGACTACCAACGGTTAAAAGGCTTGAAAGTTTTCCTCCGCTAGAGGCCTCTAGGTATCCTCTCCCGATAAGTCCTCCCATACTGTGGCCTACTAGGTTTACCATCTCTTCTGCCATGGAGTTTTGATCAATAAAGCTTGCCAGCTGTTTGGAATTTTGTAAAACAGGGTTTCTCCAATCATAGTAAAAGGGTATAGTAGTCCAACCATATTCATTTATTGCCTGGATAACTGGGTTGTAAATATCTTCTGCAAAAGGTGCAAGAGTCCAGCTGGAGTTAGTGTCCTTTGTACAATTCAAGATAGCATTTGCATTCCAGCTTGCCCCCAATCCAGGTACAAAAATAACTTTCGTAGGAGTGACTAAATTTTGATTAATCACTTCTCCATTTCGAGTACAAACAAAATAATTTGATCCAAAATCTTCAGGGTGGTTCATTTGAATATAATAATCCTGATGAGATAGTGACCCAATAAAATCAACTCCATAAACTCCATATGGGATAGTAATTGTTGTAACAGTCAACGCATTAAATCCCCAATATGCAGTATCTCCGTTTAAGCCTCCGATTAATCCAAAATACATATTGTTACCTAGATTATCCCATGTTGTAACCCAATTTACTCCGGACGGCTGATACATTTTCTCCCATATAGCAGTATGCGAAAAACTTATGATTTCAAGGACCCCTAAATTTGGCCAATCATTATTTTGCACCTGAATATCTAAATGGTTTCCCGTTATGGTTGAATTATAGGTGCATGCGGAAACTGATGAGGGGATAACTAGGCCTAAGATTCCAACCAGTAAAAGTGTGAATAAGTATCTATGTTTCGAATACATACGTAATAAGTTTTAACTATCTTGAATATATTGTCAATATACAATATCGTAGGTATGAAACTATTTATCACCTGAATAAGGTTGAACGAGGGTGTTACTGTTATGAAAACCTTTTTATTTAATATAAGTTTTTCCATATCTGCTTTTGCTTCCTTACCAAGACATTTATCCAACTCTAGGGCGTTTACGCTATCCAGTCTAATGTATTGGTTTTTTTGGTTACGAAAGGGTCACCATCAAATACTTTTGTTATGTATACAAAGCTTTTGAAGCCCTAAAACCAAGTCCTAACGAGGAGGTTATTAATTCTGAGGAATAATCTCCCTATATCCAAATTTCTTTTTGGACATTAATATACATTGTCACTTTTGAAATATTATTGATTTATACGGATGAGACTTTAAAGGAGTTTGTGAAGCTAAATCAAACTATTTTGTGGTAAACTTCGAGTATAAATATATGAAAAACCCAAACACACCAAAAGTGTGGGACAAACTATTGTTTGAGAAAAATGATGTACTCATAAAGGGCCCTTTTTATATTAAGAAAATTAAAAGTGTTATCCATTTTCTCAAAAGGAACCCCGGGAAATTTCTTGACATCGGTATTGGTGCAGGAAATTTGGAGAGAGACTTAATTAAATCAAAGTTACCAATTGAAGTTTATGGTGTAGACATTTCTTCAAAATCAATTAAAAATGCCAAGAAAACATTGAATGGAAAGTTTTATGTCGCAGGTGTATCCAAACTTCCATTCAAGACATCATTTTTTGATACAGTAGCTGTGCTCGACGTTCTTGAGCATATCTACGAAAAGGATCTAATAAAAGCACTAAAAGAAATAAATCGTGTTACAAAAAAACACGGAAGTCTTGTGGTTTCCGTTCCCCTTAACGAAAATCTTGAAAAATTGAACAGAGAAGGGAAAAACTATAGTAGACATGTGCGAGAATACAACTTATATATTTTGAAGAAAGAATTAGAATCTGCCGGATTCGTCATTGAAGAGTCCGAATTTATTTTCGCTTTCCGTAACTTCTTTACGATTAAGAGCATTATAGTTAAACTGATTCCTTGGTATAGAAAACCAAACCTTTTGATAGTTTTTTGTAAAAAGAAATGAAGATACTTTTTATAACACGGCTCTACTACCCAAATATTGGCGGGGTAGAAAAGCATGTCGAGGAAATTGGCAAAATATTAAAGAAAAAGGGGAACAAGGTAACCGTTATATCAGAGGCGAATATTAAATACCCTCGTATTAAGTTGTTAGGTATAATTTTTATTTGGATTTGGTTATTTAAAAACCGAAATCTAATCAAAAAAACAGATATTGTTCATATCCATGATGTTTTCATTTGGTATTTTCCATTCAGGTTATTGTATCCAGAAAAGCCCGTATTTACGACAATTCATGGCTTAGAATGGGATAACCCTCTTTCCAAGATGGGTATTTGGCAAAAAAGAATAGCTGCTAAACTTTCGACTGGTAGCGTTGGCGTAGGGAAATTTCTTGAGAAATATTTACGAATTAAATTTGATTTAATTACATATGGTGCTACCGCAACTGTACATATCAAGACAGCCAGAGTTAAGAACTCTATAGTTTATGTAGGAAGGTTGGAGGAGAATACAGGATTATTGAAATTTCTTGATTGGTTGAAGGAAAACCCGCAATATCAAGTTGATTTTTGCGGAGACGGAGATTTGAGAGGACAATGTGAGAATTATGGAGAGGTACATGGATTTACTGACCCGATACCATATTATAAAAAAGCTGTGTATTGTACGCCAGGAGGTTATCTAGCGGCTTTGGAAGCTTTATCATACGGTTGCAAGTTAAAATTATTCTGGAACAATAAAATTAAAGAAGATTATTGGAAAATGTCACCGTTTGTAAGAAAAGATGTTGAGAAATGGGCCAAGTTGCAGACTTGGGATAAATTAGCCGATGAATATCTCAATTTGTATAATCACGTTAAATGAAGAGGGAGTAATAGCCTCTCTATTGGACTCTTTACTTAATCAATCCAAGAAGGCGAAAGAGATTATTATTGTGGATGGCGGGTCAAAGGATAAAACCATTGAAATAATTCACCATTATCAAAAGAAATACGGCGGCATCAAACTTCTGGTTGAAAAAAGCACGCGGGCGCAAGGCAGAAATATAGGTGTAGATATAGCGGAGGGAGACGTTATTGCCACGACGGACGCGGGATGTGTCGCCGATAAAAACTGGTTAAAGAAAATTACTGCTCCATTTTTAACAGGAAGAGTTGATGTTTCTGCCGGTTTTTACAGAATGACAGGTGGCTCTGCGCTTCAAAAAGCAGAATCAGTATATTTAGGTGTTAGACCCGGAAAGTTTAACAATAGATTTCTGCCATCATCCCGTTCACTTGCATTTACAAAAAAGATTTGGGAAGAACTTGGGGGATTTCCCGAAAATTTAGAGGGAACCGTGGAGGATACGATGTTTAATAAGAAACTAATAAAAACTGGCGCAAAGATTTCACGCGTGAAAGATGCAACGGTAGAGTGGGGGATGCCGGATAAGCTAAGCGAGTTTTTTAATAAAGTGTTTGGCTATGCAAGAGGAGATGCTTTGACAAAAATTTGGTTATTTCCGGGAAAAGGTCTTGAGTCGCACAATATTAAGGCATTATTTATCATGTTTAGGTATGTTTTAGGCCTGACTATATTAGTTTTATCGTTTAAATATCATGTCTTACTCCCCGCTTTGATAGTATTATTTTTGTTGTATTTAATTTGGGCATACAGAAAAGTTTTTTTGGAATTTGGGGACTGGAAAGTGGCACTTTGGGGACCGATTATTCAAATAACTTCAGATATGGCCGTGATTGGAGGATTCCTATCAGGTATACTTAGCGGGTAATGGGGTATTTAAAAGACGCAATAAAAGGGGTGACGTGGATGGGGGCATTTAGAGTCTCTTATCGGATTCTTGGTATTGTACGAATTGCGATTATTGCCCATCTATTGTCACCTTTTAATCTTGGTATATATGCAATAGCTACTATATCGTTAGGGTTTTTGGAAATTATTACAGAGACAGGGATAAATATATTTTTAGTTCAGGAAAGGGACAATTTAGAAGAATATGTTAATACTGCATGGGTTGTTTCCATAGTCAGAGGTGTTTTAATATCATTACTTATAGCAGTTACTTCAGGATTTGTTTCAAAATTTTTCAATTCCCCCGATGCTAGAATTCTTCTCTATTTTGTTGCAGCAGTTCCCTTAATACGAGGCTTTATAAATCCATCTGTCATCAGGTTTCAAAAAGAATTACGGTTTGAAAAACAATATTTCTATAACACCTCGGTATTTTTTGTAGAGTCATTGTTATCAGTCTTCGGAGCGTATATTACCAAATCACCCCTAGGATTAGTGTTGGGGCTCATTGGTGGAGCATTGTATGAGGTTATTTATACCTTTCTAGTTGTCGGTCCTAAACCAAAATTTTCTTACGAGGTCGATAAGTTGAAAAGAATTATAAACCGGGGGAAATGGATTACTTTATACGGTATCTTTGATTATATTTATACAACTAGCGACAACATAATAGTTGGCAGAATGCTTGGGGTGGCACCGCTTGGAATATATTCAAACGCTTATAAAATATCCACAGCTCCATTAACCGAGGTGGGTGGTGTCTTTTTTAGTGTCACGTTTGTTATTTTTTCAAAGATTTCGGATGATGTATCAAGACTTAAACGAGCATTTATTAAGAATTTTTTAGTAACATCCGTGCTTATGATTTGCTCTGGAGTTTTTATCTTTGTTTTTGCAACACCAATCGTTGAAATATTACTTGGAAAAGGATGGGAAATGGCCGTTCCTATTGTCAAGCTATTAACTATTCTAGGGGTAACAAGAGGGATAGCCACGTCATCATCATCTTTGCTCGTGGCTCGGGTCAAACAGAAATATGCCACAATAGTTGTAATAATAAGCACAATTGGACTTTTAATAACAATCGTGCCTTTGGTGAGAAGTTATGGTATCATTGGGGCCGGATTGGCGGCCATTATCGGTACAGTAGTATCTCTGCCCTTCACTGTATACTACGTCGGAAAGACTCTGGGTGAAAAAGGGTAGAATGAACAACATCTTTAAGAATAAAAAAATATTAATTACGGGAGGTACAGGATCATTCGGATCCTTTTTTGTTAAAGAGATTCTAAAGGAGAGACCCCAGCAGGTCGTTGTTTACTCCAGGGACGAAGACAGACAGTATTCTTTACAATTCGAACTGAAAGCATATAAAGATAAATTGAGGTTTGTGATTGGAGATGTACGTGATCTCTCCTCTTTGAAAAAAGCTATGGTTGGAGGTGTGGATTATATAATTCATGCGGCCGCTTTAAAACAAATTCCATCTACCGAATACAATGTTCTCGAAGCAGTAAGGACGAATATTTTAGGTGCTCAAAATGTAGTTGATGCAGCTATTTGGGTAGGTGCATCCAAAGTTTTATCAATTAGTACCGATAAAGCTGTAGAGCCAATTAACGTTATGGGAATGACTAAGGGAATACAGGAGAGAATATTTACTTTAGCAAATAACCAAACAGGGTCCAAAAAAACAAGGTTTGCATCGGTTAGATATGGAAACGTTCTTGAATCACGTGGTTCTATAATTCCATTATTTAAAAAGCAAATTTCGGAAGGCGGTTATCTTACTGTAACCGATAAAAACATGACTCGTTTTGTTTTAACTCTAAAAAGTGCAACACAATTGGTGTTCACGGCTCTAAATAAAATGAAAGGTGGGGAAATATTCATACCCATGATCAGACCTCTTAAAATTTACGATCTTGCGGAGGTGATGATAGAAAATTCGAAGGCTAAGAATAGAAAGATTATTGAAATAGGTATCAGGCCAGGAGAAAAGCTTCACGAAACACTGATATCGCCGATGGAGTCACTTAAAACAATAAAAAAGAAAGACCATTACGTAGTCCTTCCCCAAATAGAAACGGGAAAGCAGGGCTTTTCTTACAAAACTCTGAATTACAAGATTAAGGAATTTAGGTATTCATCGGACACGACCCCCTTAATGTCAAAAGGCGATATCAGGATTCTCCTTAAAAAAGAAAAGATCCTTTCTTAACGCTTTTCACGGGTTGTTTTAGATCTGTGATAACATATGTACTTTTTTGATAAACTACACTGAAATGAAAAGGAAAATTAGACTTGGTAAATTTAAAATAAGAAAGTCGTGTAGATTTTGTGAAAGCAAGAAATTAGTAAAGTTATTGGATCTCGGGTACATGCCCCATGCGGGTAACTACCTTACTGAAAAAGAATTGGGCCAAGAGTATTTTTATCCATTAAGAATATACTTTTGTAGAAAATGTGGACTTGTACAAAATTTAGATCTTATTCCCCAAAAGGTTTTATTTGAAAAGTATTTTTATCTTTCTTCGGTTAGCCTATCGGGTTATTTCCAAAAATATGCAAATGAAATGAAAAAGAGATTTCTCAAGAAAAAATCATTCATTGTAGAAATAGGCAGTAATGACGGGGTCTTGCTGTTACCCTTAAAAAAAATGGGATATAAAGTATTGGGTGTTGATCCCGCAAGAAATATTGCAAAAGTAGCAGAAAAGAAGGGAGTTAAAACAATTGTTGATTATTTTGGAGATAAAACTGCAAAAAATATTGTAAAGGAATATGGGAAAGCAGATATGATTTTGGCAAATAATGTTTTAGCCCATATTGACGATATGAATAATGTTTTCAAAGGTATTATTAAGCTTCTTAATCCAAAAGGGATATTGGTTTTTGAAGTGCATTATCTGGCAGATTTATTGGAAAAAATGCAATACGATTTTTTCTACGGTGAACATTTGAGTTATTACAGTTTGTATTCGTTAGTTCCGTTTTTAAGTAAATACGATCTTGAAATATTTGATGTTAAAAGAATTCCGATCCATTCAGGTACCATTAGAATCTTTGTAAAATTTAAGAACCACCATTCTAGGAAGGTTAACAAAAGGGTTGTGGAACTGATTAAAAGTGAAACCAAGTCCGAAATATTTAAAGAAAGTTATTTGAGGGATTTTTCTAAAAAGGTTTACAAACATAAACTAGAACTTAGGAAACTTCTTCTTAATATAAAAAGAAGCAATCAAAGAATCGCAGGTTACGGTGCAGGTGGACGAGCAAACACATTATCGAATTTCTGTGGAATCGATAATAATATGTTGGATTATATAGTGGATGATTCACCGGAAAGACAAGGTAAATATACCCCGGGAACGCATATACCAATAGTTTCTCCGTACGTATTCAGAAAAGATACCATAAGAAACACCCTCATCTTTGCTTGGGATTACAAAGACAGCATTATAGAAAAGGAAAAAGATTACTTAAAGAAAGGAGGAAGGTTTATTATTCCTCTACCAAACCCGATTCTTTCAAAATAGAGGGAGACTACAAAAGTGTTTTAATTATCTTGTTCTCCTCCAAAAGATACCCGTGTTACCGATAGCGTGAACTGGATCTTTGATTTTCATTAACCGTCTATAGTCGTTAGTGGCAGTTTTACATTGAGGAAGGCAGTAATCGTCAATAATTACATAACCCCCAATTGAAAGTTTTGGATATAAAGCTTTTAAAGCAACCATGGTGGATTCATACATGTCACCATCTAAACGTAGCAAAGACAGGTGCTTAATTTGAGCTTTTGGAAGAGTGTCTTTAAACCAACCAACAAGAAATTTGACTTGGTTATCGAGTAATCCGTATTTTGAAAAATTTATTTTAACTTCTTTTAAAGAAACTCTTAGTTGGGGGTAAGTGTCCAGATGGTCTATCATATCCTCTTTAAAACGATCATTCGATGGTTTAGGTAAACCAGCAAATGAATCAGCGACCCATACTTTGCGATCCCTAATATTGTAAGTTTTCAATATACCGCGCATGAAAATCGTTGCTCCACCTCTCCAGACACCCGTTTCTATTAAATCTCCCGGAATATCTTTTTTTAGGATATTTACAACACATTCTTGAATATTATTGAGGCCAACCAAACCGATCATGGTATCAGCCGTTGCTGGCCAGTCTTTACCAAGCTCACGTACCTTTGGATTAAACTGGTTATGTTTAACAAGTTCTAGCGAGAACGGATCTAATACTTTCCCGATGGTTCGATATAGTAGGTGTTTAAACCTTCCATGATTTCTGAAGTAGAGACTGAGATACCCATCATCAAAGACATATCTTGTCAGACTTTTCTTTAATAGATCTAAATAGATTTGAGGCAATTTTTGGTTAATTTCCATATAACAAAGTATTCTACCACTTAAACATTATTGTAATAAATGAAGCTGTGATAAACTTCGCGTATATATGCAGAAAAATAATAAAATTTCGGTTGTTGTTGTTCACTACGGACACGGAAACGAAGTCTTCAAATGTTTGGATTCGCTTGCAAAAGCTAAAACGAAATTCAAACTGGCTGAGGTTATATTAGTCGATAACAATGAAGAAAAACTCGAAAAGAATAGGATTCTTCGTAAATACCCTTGGATAAAATATATACCTACCTCTAAAAACCTAGGATGGTCTGGGGGTCATAATTTGGGGTTTAATAAGACTAAAGGCGAATATATATTTTCTATTGACTCAGATATCTTGATTAATGACAAAGTATTAAGTCATGCTTATAAAGTTCTACAAAAAAATAAAAAGATTGCCATTGTTTCCCCGAGAATAAAAAACGTATCAGGTAAACCCTATTTAAGCACAACACTCGAATTGACACCCTTGAGAGGCGTTTTTTATTTGTCATTTATAAACAAAATGTTTCCAAATAACTATATTGTTAAGCGTCATCTGATGAGTGATTGGGATAGAAATACATCCAGAAGGGTTGATGTTGTACAACTGGCGGCATTCATGATGAGAAGAAATGCCTATGAAGATATGGGGAGTTTCGATAAAGACCTTTTTCTTTATTTTGAAGAAAACGATGTTTCTAAAAGACTTGATAAAAAAGGCTGGAAATTGTATTTTAATGCAGGATCTGAGGCGCTTCATCTTGAATCTAAAGGAACCCCTAAGGAATCACCGGAGGCAAAAGCAATAAATAGAAAAAGCAGATTTCTATATTTTAAAAAGCATTACGGAATTTTGTCTGCTTTATTGGTAGAAAGTTTTGCTAGATTTTCCAAATACACATTAGTACTCTTGGGTATTCTGGCGCTTGCTACAATTCTAAGATTTTACAGATTTTATCCAAACATTCTTTATGGTGGAGAGGTGGGAACCGACTATACGAATGTCTGGAACATAATCCACGGTACGCGGACGTTTCTAATAGGACCCAGGACTTCTCACGAATGGTTTTTCATACCCCCGATTGCATACTGGATTTACATAATTCTACTGTTAATTTGGAATTACAATCCTATCGTAATCAATGTTTTTTGGGGAGTAGTGGGGGCGCTGTCGATTTTGGTTTGCTACTATTATGTTAAAAAATTATTTAATCAAAACATTGCCTTAATCTCATCTTTTTTGGTGGCGGTTTCTCCCGCATGGATATTACAAACAAGAAACTCCCGTTACAATCCAGTTGTCGCAATTTTATTTTTACCTTATCTCTTGTATTTAAGGGATTCGATAAAGGATGAGGGTAAGAGTTTATTTAAGTTAGGAATTGTTTTGGGTTTGACAATGAGTTTTTTCCCCAGCCCCCTCCTCTTGATCCCTGCGTTGGTTGTTTGTTTTCTTTTTTACCGGGTTAAACCAAAGTTCAAATACATATTACATTTTGTTTTGGGATTTTTAATTCCCAATATTACCTTTTTTATTTACGAAATTTCAGATAAGTTTAATATCACGATACAACTGTTGAGTTGGATCCCGTACCGTATTTTAGGATTTTTTGGTGTATATCAAAAAAATACCGTAAATACGGCTATATTATCAGAGAATTTTTATTCGATTTATAAGTTCTTCTCCGACTCATTGGTAGGATACGAAGGAACGATATCTCTTATTTTATTTATTCTGGTAGCAATTAGTTCTGTTTATTTGGTCAGTAAATTATTCAAAAACAGAGATAAGGAAATGCCGTTTTACCTTTTAATAATAAATTTACTGGTAAGTTATATCGGTCTTTTTATTCACGGAAACCCCCCAGGACATTACTATTTGGTAATTTTCCCCATTCCTATGATTTTGGTTGCGTATATCCTTGACAAATTATTTAAGAAAAGGCTAACCCTTATAGTTTGTACTTTGGCACTAGGTACTATCGGAATTTACGGGCTAATTAAAACCAATTGGTATTTTCAGGAGGCACCTCCTATAGATTACAAAATAGGCCTGGTTCCCTATTCAACACAACTAAAAATTACCGATGTAATTCTGGGTGATTCTAAAGGGATGCCTTTTTCTCTGAGCAGAATCGGTACAAATGACCAGTTTGAAAATAATTTTGCCGATAACTACATTTACCTTTTAACGGTTCGGGGAGCTTTAATTGACGGTAACTCCAAGATACACTACTTGATAGTCGAAGGGACGGATAATTATAAAATGACGTATGGAACCCAAATATTTTCGGAGAATAATGTTTACGTGTTTAAGACACGATTATGATGAATTTTCAACAAATTGTTTTACTCCACTTTTTAATGTAGTTTTTGCGGTGAATCCCAGTAATTTAAATGCTTTGTAAACTGCAGGAACACGCCGTATGATCTCTAAGTCGCAACCCCTTTGACCATTTCCATATCCAACATGCACGATCTTTGATTTAGACCCGGGAAAATTTTTCAAAATAATTTTTGGCAATTCGTTGACTGTATGTTCCTGATTACTACCGATATTAAATATTTCATATCGACTTTTGTTGTATTTGAATACGCGGTAAAGACCCTCGATGGCATCGGCTACATAAGTAAAGCACCGAGTTTGATTCCCGTCCCCGAGGATTTTAATGGCTTTTCCGGATCTTGCGTTATCTATAAATTTGCTGATTACGAAATCTTTTCTCTGACCCGGTCCGTAAACATTGAAAAACCTTACGATACCGACACCATTTTTAAATTTGTTTTGATATTTCTTAAGATACTTCTCCACTTCAATTTTGCTTTTTGCGTATTCGGAAATGGGATGTAGTTTTGAATTTTCCTTAAACGGGATATTTTTCGAATTTCCGTAAACTTCGGAAGAGGAACTGAATATGAATCTCTTAACACCCATTTTTACACACAAGTCGATAAATTTCTTCGTATTTACGTTATTTATCCGAATAACTGATTTTGGACTTAACCGGCTTTTATCGACACCCACTATGGCTGCGAAATGGAAGACGTAATCAATATTTTTAAGGGCTTTTGCTTTGATATTTAACTTATTGAAATCGCTTTTTATAAATTTAATGCCTTTGACTTTCGGGGAGATGAGATCAATAACAGTTATATCTTTGTGACCATGTTTTTGAAGATACTTAATCAGATGTATGCCGATAAACCCGGAACCACCCGTTATGAGAATATTCGACTTGGCTCTGATTGTTTTTTTGTTTGGCAATTTAAATTACTCCAATTCCCCGGTAATAAATTCCCGATTTAATAAACTCTTCCCTTTTAAGGCAGTTCCTTCCGTCAATTATTATTTTTATTCCTTTACTCAAAAAATATTTAGGTTTCAGGGACAGGAATTCATCATGATCGGTAGCAATAACGACGGCGTTAGCGCCATACAGGCTATCTGTTAATGTTTTAGAGGAAGATTTTATTTTCACTTTAGGATCGTATGATTTTACTTTTATCCCTCTTTTTTTCAGGAGATCAATGATAACGAAAGCAGGAGTTTCCCGCGTATCGGCAATACCCTTTTTATATGATAGTCCCAGAACCGCAACAATGGCCTTTCGGATTTTTATTTTATTTTTTTTGAGTGCGTCGACTGTCAAATCCACGGTAAATTTTGGCATATTATTGTTAATTTTCCTGGCTAGTGCCAGAAGCTCATAATTAAAGCCATTATTTTTCGCGTAGTCGATCATGTAATAAGGATCGACCGGTATGCAGTGGCCCCCAACACCGCAACCGGGGTAGTGGGGAAGAAACGAAAACGGTTTTGTTGAAGCACCATCAATAACATTTAAAATATTAACGCCGAATTTATTGAAAGACATTGCAAATTCGTTAACGAAGGCAATATTTACATCTCTGAAGCTGTTCTCAAATATTTTTACGGCTTCGGCTTCCTCGATAGTACTCATTGATTTTAAAGGTGCGTTTAATATTGATTTATAGAACTTTTTGGTTTGTGTTAACCCTACTTTATTGAGGCTTCCTATAACTCTTGGGATATTTTCGACATTCCACCTGCTGTTTCCCGGGTCAATTCTTTCAGGACAATGGGAAACACGGAAGTCTTTGTTTACTCTAAGACCTGAATATTTTTCCAATACCGGGACCACAATTTCTTTGATAGATCCGGGGTTTACGGTTGACTCCACTATTACCAGTTGCTCCTTTTTCAGCTTTTTACCGATTTCTTTGCAGCTATCAATAAGCGGTTTAAAATCCGGTTTCTTGATGCTGGTCACGGGAGTCGGAACACATATAATAATAATGTTTGCTTTTTGGACAAGGCCGTAATCGTAAGAAGCTACGATTTTTGTTGTAGAAAGATCTTTTTCGATTTTTTTATCAGTGATAGGAGAAATGCCGTTGTTAATTTTTTTTACCCGATCTTTATTTATGTCAATACCTATAACGTCATAACCTCTTTTTTTGGCAAGCAGCGCCAGGGGTAATCCAACGTACCCCAAACCAATAACCGCAACGACCTTATTTTTTACAGAAGGTTTTGATTTAGAATTCATATAGCGTTTTTAGCGAACCCGATCCTATATTTTCTCCACCTTCTGCTGGTCAAGCTCATATCCACGGTAAGTTCAGGACCTCTATAATCTTTAAAGGTCATTGGTTTTATTTTTGGTGTCACCATTTTTGCGAGTTGGTACATAGATATCTTTCTATCTCCGACAATATGTACTATTCCCGTGGTCCCTTTTTCCACAACGTCTTTCATGATCTTAGCAACATCATCGCTGAATAAATATGTACCAAATCTGTCCTTGAAAGCTTTAGGATAAGGCCAAGGGACCTCCGGAATAAAATTTGTTCTGACGATTAGCCAATTTTTTAATCCCGATGATTGCAGTGCAACCTCTTGGGCAAGTTTTGTCAAACCATAAAAATTTTTTGGATCGGGAATACTTTCTTCGTTAAAGGGAGATGATTTTCCGTCAAAAATGCACGGGGTCGATATTAAAATAAAGTAGGGGTTATTCTTTTGTTTTTGTAGTATTTTTAATAAATTTACAGTTCCCTGAACGTTAACATTCCATGCGAAATTTCTGTTTGCATCACACTGCCGGACGTGTGTAATGGCTGCCGTATGAATTATGATGTCAGCTTGGTGTTTTTTAAAATATGAGGCGACAGATTTATTGTCCGTTATATCAAGCTCGTGGTGGGACGGAAAAAGAGCTTCGTTAAAAAACTTTTTTAAGGATTTTCCCAGTTTTCCCGACCCGCCTGTTATGACTATTTTTTTCATTCACCGAATTGTGACATCTTTATGTTTTTTACGCAAACAAAATAATATACAATACTCCTGAACAGGACGACATTATACATTAATATGAAAATGAAAAACATCGGGGCTTCCGGCCTGAGATTTGTGGCACCATTTTTTCAGGAATAGGGTTTTTATTATAAAGGCAAAAATCATGAAGAATTTTCAGACACTAACATTAAGAGAAAAAGAAATTACCGATTTTGCTAAAGCCAGGAATAGACTTTTGAAGTCTGCAAAATCTGAGTGGGTACTATTTCTTGATATCGACGAGAGATTGTCAAAAGAACTGATAAAGGAGATATCCGATTTGAACCCGGACGGTTATGAAGGTTTTTATATAAATAGGAAAATCGTATTTTTGGGTGAAGAAATCGGGCAGGACAAAGTTTTAAGACTGGCCAGGAAAAGTGCGGGTAAATGGGTTCGTAGAGTTCATGAAACCTGGCAAATTAAAGGTAAAGTCGGAACTCTTCGGCATCATATCGTCCATGACACCGCAGACAATCTGCACATTTTTATCGACAAAATCAATAAATATTCATCTATTCATGCTGCAGAAAATATAAGAGAAGAGAAAAAATCGAGTCTATTCAAAATCATATTTTTCCCGAAAATGAAATTTATTCAGAACATGCTAATGGGAAGGGGATTTGTTTTTAGTATGCTACAATCTTTCCATTCGTTCTTAGGATGGGCAAAACAATGGGAATTACAAAAAGATTAAACTGGCAGAATATTTTTATTTTCTTCTTCTTAATTATTTTTCCTTTCGGGCAAATAATCAGAATCGGAATATTACAGCCGATAGATTTTGTTGTCGGATTGGCGGCAATTTATACGGTTGTCAAAAAACTGGACACCCCAAGGGTAATCAAATATTTAGGCCCATTCGTGCTTTTTGCATCCTTTTCTTGGGTCTTTTCAATCTTTATTTTCCATAAAATTGATGTTTTATACGGGTTACTTTATTTGTTTCGATTAGGGGCATATTACTTTTTCGGAATTTATGTCTGGAATTTTGTCAGGAACAGCAACGAAAACATAAAATTACTTTTGGATTCACTTTTGGCGGTATCCGTTGTTTCTGCATTATTCGGTTGGATTCAATTTTTTACCTTTCCCGATATCAAGAATCTCTTTAGATTCGGTTGGGATATGCACCTATTCCGGTTGGTCGGGACGTTTCTTGACCCTACATACTTAGGTTTAATTATAGTTTTTGGGCTTCTGATCTCTGTCGTTCGGATGGTAGAAGCGAAGAATAAAAAATATATCGGTATCATTATGTTTTTGCTGGTGTCTCTGGCATTTACATACTCCCGAGGGAGCTATTTGGCGTTTTTTGCGGGGTTGGTGGTAATTGCTTGGTATAAGAAAATCTTGAAGTGGGTAATTTTCTCAATTTTGGTATTTGTGGCTCTTTTGTTTTTGTTACCAACATCGAGAAATCATAGCATTGAACTTTTCAGAACTTTTTCGATAGTAGCCCGTATCGATAACTATAAAACCACTTTGCAGATATTTTCCAAATCTCCGGTTTTCGGCATTGGATATAACAACATGTGTATCGCCTACCAAAAGTATATTGGAGCACAGGGTTTTTCTTCGCACGCTTGTTCCGGATCCGATTCAAGTTTACTTTTGGTTTTGGCAACAACGGGAATAACGGGTTTTACGGTTTTTGGTTTTTCTATCGGTAGAGTTATTAAATCTTTAAAGCGGAACACAAACACAATTATACTTGGCTCTGGTTCTGTCGCGCTTTTGGTTCACAGTTTATCTTCAAACTCGATGTTCTATCCCTGGGTAATAGGGTATTTGATTATTCTACTTGCAGTTTCCGTTAGGAAGTAAAATTTAGGCTGATATCTTTCTCGGTGGTGTTTCCGGCCTGGTCGGTTGATTTTATAGCAAAAGGATTTGATCCGTCATTGAGGGTAGTTGTGTATTGGAAATTGCCGTTGTCGTCCACTGAAACAATCCTGTCGTTAATCATGACTTGGCATTCGGCTTCAGTAGCACCCTGAATTGTAACCTGACGTTGATTTGAACCGAAAAAACTGGACCCGTCGGTTGGTGAATTGATTGTAAGAGTAGGAGGCTTATTATCAAAAGTTATTGTGTAGTCCTTAGATTTTTGGCTTTGATTTCCCGAGGGATCTACCGCGATTGCCGAAAAAATATTATCGCCGTTGTTCAGCTGCAGATTGAAAATAAAACCTCCGTTTTTATCCGCAAGTACTTCCTGGTTATTTCCGTTGAAATTGAGCCTAACGGTTGACCCCGGCTCCGACGCCCCAGTGATATTTAGACTTTGTTGGTTGGTAAATGCCGGAACATAGTTGAATCGCGGCGGACCTGGAGGTATGGTGTCGTTCTGACTAATAGCTTTGCCACTGCTACGTAAATCCGAAACAAAAACCGTCAGTTTTCCGAAAAGTGGAATACCGATAAAAACCAGCAAGACTATAGCCGCGGTAGTAAGCACTATAAAAAGGACAGCTTTTCTAAGATTCCGTTTCTCTTCAATTGATTGTAATCGTGAATAAGTTTGCCTCATACTACTGAGCCGAGAGTGGGGATCGAACCCACGACCTGCGGTTTACGATACCGCCGCTCTACCAACTGAGCTACCTCGGCGCGTATTTGAATTATAACACCTGAGGCTGAGGTTTAGTTAATAGCTAGTAGAGGACTTTATTATAGAAAAAATAATGAAAACCTTTGTCTTTGATGAGTTTCAAAAGCTTGCACAGGGCTTTCAAATTGACCCTGAATAAATTCCGGAACCGTAAAATTATCATTCTTGATCATATTTGCCTTATCGAAATAAAAGTGGAAAATTGTTAATAGATTCCAGGTTAAGAAGAGACAGAAGATAAGAACGATAGCTTTCTTATTTAGTTTTTCCAAAAGTACCGCAGCGCCAAAAGCGAAATAGGGAATTCCGGTCATGGCATATCTTTGTCCAAAAGCTACGGAAATTCCGGCCCAGAAGGAACAGACCAATATAAACAAAATTAGAGCAGATAAAAATAGAAACTTATGGGATTTAATTAGACCGACAAATCCAAGAAGATATACCGGTGTCCAGGTAAATAACCCCCGCTTGGCTGTAAACAGGAAGTTTAAAACTGCGGAAGCGCTATAAGATATTCCACGAAGGTTATTGGGTTCCAGGTAAGAAAGACCAAAGGGATTTCCTCTCATAATATAGTAACTCCAAAAAAGAGGAATCGTAAAAATAATAGCTGAAATTGCATATAAAACAATATATTTGAAATGTGGTTTTGGCTTGACGAGTTGGTAAATAATAGGGATCAGAAGAATGGGATCCGCAATTCTTGTAATGAACAGCAATCCCGATAAAGCGCCTACGAGGAAATAATTCCAATAAGTTAACTTCATCTTGTAGGTAAAATAAAGCAGAAACGCGACAATAAAAAAGGCAGGCTGCTGAGACAACGCCGGTTCAAACGAAGAATAGTAAAAAAGATTTGAGGCGAAGAAGAATAGGAGAATAGAAAAAAGTGCAACTTTTTTCGAAAAGAAGTTTTGCAGATACTTTTCAAGAAAATATAGCCCCGCCAGGACAAGCAGAATACCGGTAAGTCCGGGACCAATCTCATAAATTAGGTCAAATCTGCCTGCATTAAGTTTAAAAATAAAGTTTAACATCGAAATTAATGCCATTGAGGGAATCCAGATTATTCCTGTCCCAATAGGGTGAGGATTGTAGCTTGTGTTCCAGAAAAGACGGCTGAAGGTGAAGTTAACACCATGAAAATTTGCCAGAAATGAATAAACAGGTCCAAAATTGAGACCTCTATCGAAATATAATGCCTGTGTGTAGGAATAAAGTGCTCCTCCATCACCGTAGATTGCATGACGGATACTGATAGCATGTACAAGGAAAATTACCCAGCAAAATACAAAGATTATTAAATATTTCTTCATTTAAATCTTGTATCCCGGATTAACTTCCAGTTATGTAGACGGTAACTCAAAAGTACTATAAAACCGTCAAAAATAAATTTAACACCTTTTGCAAAGTGCATTGTTGATGATTTCTTCGGGTAACGTGTTGGAATAGAAATTTCCCCGATTCTCATGTGATAGCTGATTGCGCATATCGTCATTTCCTGGTCGAATACAAAATCGTTGGAAAATCGCTGGAACGGAACAGTTGTTAAAAATTTTCTGCTATACGCTCTAAAACCACAGAAATATTCACTAAAATTCTGATTCAAAAGAATGTTTTGTAAAATGCATATAAAACGATTAGTGTAATATTTTAACTTTGGCATCCCTCCTGCAAAGGCCATTTGTCTATTTTTCATCCGGCTACCGGTCATAAAATCATATTTACCTGCGAGAATAGGCCTGATCAGCTCCTTGATATAAGAAGGGTCATGCTGGTAATCCGGATGAACCATTACTACGATGTCCGGGTTTAATTTTAAGGCTTCCCGGTAAGCCGTTTTTTGTGCACCTCCGTAACCGACATTTTTCGGATGTCGGAAGACTTTTATCCCTAGCTTTTTAGAAACCTCTGATGTCTTATCCTTCGATCCGTCGTCAATCAATATAACGTTTTGTTTATATATTGGGTCAATTTCACTAAATGTTTTTTTTATGGTTCCGGCGCAATTATATCCGGGCATAATAATAACCACTTTTTGCCTTAATTTTTTCATAACCGATTGTTCGCCTGTATGATAACATAAACAGAAAGTCGGGCGATTATGAAGCTCAAAAAATGGTCAGGTGAGGTAACAAAACATTCAATTGCTCTTGATCTCGAAGAAAGAGTATTTACATGGGATGATCCTAAGGATATTGCGCGGTCACTTAAGGAATCTGCAGACAATTCATTAAGACGCAAAGCATCTCCGTTACAATCGGCCATGAGTATGCTGAATTTTTATATTAATAGGGCCGGTAAAAAACTGCCACCAAAAAGGCTAAGGATATTGGAGAGAGCCAAAACTGAACTAAGAATTCTTTTTGGTAGGGTCTGATTGTGAGCGGGTAATGGGAATCGAACCCACTTCTCGTCCTTGGGAAGGACGCATTCTACCGGTGAACTATACCCGCAAATCGAAAAAATCTTTGCTTGCAGGCATAATTATATCATCACTTCACGACCTTAACTAAATATGTAAGCCAGTCATGTCTGGTTGTTACCCCGGCCTTTCTCTCGGATAGAATTGTTTCCAAGCCAATGTATCTTAGTTTTCTGATGAAATCCGGATTACGATAGTAGCGGAAGTAATAGCCGGTGTTTGGATCAACGCTGTCTCCGTCGCCTTCCTTCATTGTTATGAAGCCAACCCCGTCTCTTTTGGTAACACGGACTAGTTCTCTGAGAGCCCTGTCGGGGCTTTCAAGATGAAGTAAGCAGGCGGTTGCCCAGAACCCGTCAAATCTGTTATCGGATAAAGCTAAATTTTTCATATCCATTCGGACAAACGTACCACCGGGATTTAACTCCCTGGCCAGATCGAGCATAGCACTTGAGTAGTCTGTAGAAAGCACTGTTGCTCCTGCTTTTTGAAGATATTTTCCGTCAGTTGCAGGACCACACCCTATCTCTAAAACATTCTTTTCACCCTTAAGCCTGTCTAGAAAACCGCTTAACCCCTCAGGCCAAAAACACGGCCTGTCTCTGCCCCCGGAATGGGCAAGCCACACACCAACAGACACGTCATACTTTTCCAGAGTTTGTCTTTCCCTTTCTGTTAAGGACATGTTATCTCGGCAAGTTTAAAACGTTTCCTGCGTGGATTATCCCCGGATTTACCAATTTATTTGCTTTGGCAATATCTACCCACCTGAATCCGTCTCCGTAAGCTCTGACCGCAATTTTCCAAAGACAATCTCCTTTAACTACAGTGTAGGTACTACCTGTTATTGCCATTGCCTGAGTGACAACTGCTGTTTTCTTTGTTGAGGTCGGCTGTTTTGGAGAAACATCGGGAATAGTCAACTTTTGCCCGACTTCTATAGTATCGGTTTTAAGTCCGTTTGCACTCTTTACGTCTACCCAATTATAGCCGGAGCCAAAAGAATCCTCTGCTATTGACCAAAGAGTTTCTCCTTTTACTACGACATGCTCTTTCGTATTGGTTTGAGTAGAAGTTCCGGGAATAGTTCCACCGCTTCTGTCCTTGAAATAATTAACAATTAGGACTCCGACGATAACAATCACGATTGCGCCCAAAACCATACTGATAGTTTCTTCATTTAACTTAATTTTTTTGAGGAATTTTTTTAGATCAAAATTCAAATTTGTTCACCCCGTTTCTTCAGGGCAGAAGTAGCCTGAATGTAGAGTAAGAACGGCTTGAAGTCAAGGGGGACTTAAAAGACATTTTTGCGAGGTCGACGAGATTCGGACTCGCAACCTCTTCCGTGACAGGGAAGCGCTCTAGCCGTTGAGCTACGACCTCATTTGATGAGGGCGCCAAGCTTCCGCTTACGACCTCTCAAGCGTATTTTAACAGTAAAAGTCTTTTGTCGCAACGAAGCTTTGGTGGAGCTTATTTTGCCGCCTTGATAAAATAAGTCTGTTTTGCTAATGTATCGGGAGTGGAAACGTTTATACCCCATAAACACGCAGAAGTGAAAGAAGTAAGAAGGTATGCAAATCAAGGCAACTATTCAAAAACTATGGATTGTTATTTAAATGGAGATTTAGCCTTAATTCCTGAGGATGAAGCACTAAGAATTCTAAGCCTTTCTTATATAAAACGTCTCGAATACATGAGTGACTTGGAGATTCCAACAATGGGCGAGACAAAAGAGGCTTATCAAGAACGCTATAGCGTTCTTGAACAAAATCTTATTGATATAAATTTTGGAGCCAAAGGGCTTAAACAAGTAGTTGAAAAACTTTATAATGAGAATATATGGCAGAAAAAGCATTCTCGTTGACAAACCTCCAGATTGCGGAACTTCTGCGTGATGTTGCCGCAGCTTATCAATACAAAGATCAAATTAAGTATAAGTTCCGGATAATTGCCTATGAACGGGCTGCAGACGCCGTGGAACACGCTACAAGCGAGCTTAAAGACCTCTGGGATGACGGAAAGCTCGAGGAAGTGCCGGGTATAGGGCCAAGCATTGCCGGGCACCTTGATGAACTTTTCCGAACAGGAAAATCAAAGCATTTTAAAAGTCTGATGAAAGAAATTCCTAAGGATGCGTTCAAACTCATGGAACTTCCGGGAATTGGCATCAAGACTGCGATGAAAATGATTAAAGAAGGACCCCAAAAAGACGTAAAGGAAAAACTTAAGGAGGTTGCAATAAAGGAAAAAACGGTCAAAAGACATCTTTTACCCTATGCTTCACTGATTGCGTCACAGATTATGGAGTACTTATCGGAAGATAGTGCCGTAAAGCGTGTAGACCCACTAGGAAGCCTTAGACGTCAAGCTTCAACCATAGGTGATATTGATCTTGCCGTAGCTACGGATGATCCTCTTGAAGTTTTGGAATACTTCACGAAATACCCGAATTCTCAAAAAACTATAGAAAAAGGGGAACATACGGCTTCTATCCTTCTGCCGGGAGGGGTTCAGGTAGATTTGATGACTCAACCGGTAGAATCATACGGATCACTTCTTCAGCATTTTACCGGTTCTAAACACCATAATATTGCTCTTAGAGAATATGCACTTAAAAAAGGATTGAGTTTATCTGAATACGGAATCCGTAAGTCTCAGATTCCTAACTCCAAGATTCAATCGTTTGGGTCGGAGAAGGAATTTTATAAATTTCTCGGCCTGGACTATATTGAACCGGAGCTGCGGGAAGATACCGGAGAGATTGAGGCAGCTAAAGAGGGTAGATTACCAAACTTAGTGGAATTAAAAGACGTAAAAAGTGATTTGCAAATTCATTCTGACTTTGATGTTGAAACAAGTCATGATTTGGGTGAAAGCAGTATGGAGGAGATTATAGACAAGGCTGATGAACTTAAATACGAATATATTGCATTTACAGAACACAACCCCAGTCAGAAAGGACACACAGATAATGATATTCTGGAAATTTTAAAAAGGAAGCGTGATAAAGTAGATCAATTAAATTACTCATTAAAAAATAAGAACACTAATTATGTTCAAAAGGTATTCGATAGCCTTGAAATAGACATAAAACCGGACGGAAGTCTTCCGGTTCCCGATCAGGGATTTGAGTTTTTGGATTTCGCATTAGTTTCAATCCATTCGGGTTTTGATTTGGATAGAGTTACCCAAACTAAAAGGGTCCTTTCAGCTTTGTCTCATCCAAAAGTGAGAATATTCGCTCACCCGACGGGAAGAAGGTTAAATGAGAGAGAAGGAGCCGAACTTAATTGGCCGGAAATTTTTGAGTTTTGCCTTAAGAACGGCAAATGGGTTGAAATTAATTGCGATCCGATCAGGCTTGATCTTCCGGACACTCTGGTTAAGGAGGCCGTGAAAATTGGCGTGAAATTAACATTTGGAACAGATGCACATCATATTGACGGAATGAATAATATGATATTTGGAGTTTCTGTTGCCCGTCGCGGCTGGGCTACATCGGGTGATATAATCAATTCGCGAAGTTTGGAAGAGTTTGAAAAAATATTGAAAGGTGGTGATTAAATTATGATTTACGTATTATTGGCAATTATTGTTGTTCTTGTACTATGGATAGCTTCTATTTACAATTTTTTTGTTTCGACAAAGACCAGGGTAGGAGCCTCGATTCAGGAAATCGGTAACCAGCTAAAAAGACAATCGGAGCTCATTCCGAATTTGGAAGCTTCCGCTAAAGGTTATCTGACCCACGAAAAAGGAATATTTGATGAACTGACAAGCGCCAGGAAAGCAATTTCCTCTGCGGTTGACTCAGGAAATTTGAAGAAAATGGCTGACGCAGGAAAAATGCTGTCCGATGTTTTGCCTAAAATCCAGGTGGTTGTTGAAAGCAACCCCGAGATTAAAGGTAGCGAAGTTGTCAAAGATTTGATGGACCAGCTAAGGGATACATCCGATAAGGTAATGTATGCCAGACGTCTTCTGATTGACCTGACTGCTGATTATAATGTCAAGTTGGTTTCATTTCCGAGTAATGTGATTGCGAACCTGTTTCACTTTGAGAAACTCGAGGGTTTGGAAACTCCGGTAGATGGAGATGAGTTAAAAGTCAGTAGCGAGGAGATGAAAACTCCTAAGGTGAATTTGTAAATGCAAAATATTTACGAGGTGCAGTCGGCAAATAAATGGAAAAGCGCCGTAATAGTCGCTCTTTTTGTGGTGTTTATTTTCTTGGCGGTTTATATTCTTACAAATGCTTTTGGATATTACATGGGATATACACCGGGAGGCTTTGGTTATTTTGGAATGGCCTTGATCGTAAGCGGAGTCTCCAGTTTTTTCAGTTATTATTATTCGGATAAAATAGTTCTTGGTATCTCCGGGGCCAGACGTGCCAATCCGCAGGAGGATAGGCTTTTCACTCAAGTTGTCGAAAATTTATGCATAGGAGCAGGGCTTCCCAAACCTAGTCTTTATGTTATAGACGATCCTTCACCAAACGCTTTTGCCACAGGGCGCGATCCAAAGCATGCTGTTATTTGTGCCACAACAGGACTTCTATCAAAACTGGATAGGAGCGAAATGGAAGGCGTCTTTGCTCACGAATTGACTCACATTAAAAGTTATGACACACGGTTAATGGCGGTTGTTGCCGTAATGGTTGGACTGGTTGCGCTTCTAGGGGACTGGTTTATGAGAAGTATGTGGTTTGGAGGAGGGAGGAGACGGGATAATGGTGAGGGAGAAGCCGGTGCAATATTTTTGGTTTTGGGAATAATTTTCGCAATCCTTTCTCCGATAGTTGGAACCTTAATCCAATTGGCAATCAGCAGACGTAGGGAATTTATGGCTGATGCCGGATCGGTTGAAATTACGAGACAGCCGCAGGATTTGATTTCCGCATTGGAAAAAATTTCCGACGACCCGGAACCCCTAAGACGGGCAAATAAAGCAACGGCCCATCTTTATATTGAAAACCCGTTCAAGAAAGAAGGGCACGGGGAAGTCGGCTGGTTTTCGGGCCTTTTTGATACTCACCCTCCTACTGCAGAAAGAATTAAAGCTCTTAAAAGCATGGCTTAACTTCTTGTGAAAATTAACTTTTCGCACTATTATTACTAAGATGGTAAAGCTAACAAGAGACGAAGTTCTTCATATTGCGAAACTGGCGGGCTTAAATTTGAGCGATTCTGAAATAACCAAATTTCTTCCACAGCTTTCAAGCGTAGTCGATTTTATAGGCAAGCTTCGGGAAGTCGATGTTGATGGTATCGAGCCGACCGCTCAGGTTACAGGGTTGGAGAACGTATATAGGGAGGATGAAACAGATTCTACAAATGTTTTGTCGCAGGACGCGGCTACCGGGGGAACCGACAAAATTTATAACGGCTATTTTAAAGTTGGGGCAATTTTGACAGAAAGAACCGATAAATAAAAATATGGAATTACCGTTGACAATTAAAAAAACCCAAGAAGGACTTTTAGAAAAAAAGTTTTCGGCGGTTGAACTAGTCGATGCTTATTTAGACCGTATAAATAAGCATAATGAAGAATATAACATTTTTTTGACCGTTACCGAGGAAATTGCATACGCCAAGGCCAGGGAAATCGACAAATCGGGAAGAAAGTTACCCCTTTCGGGTGTTGTAACTGCATATAAAGATATTTTCTCGACGGAAGGGATACGAACTACAGCAGGTTCTAAAGTTTTGGAAGGCTACATTCCCCCTTATTCTGCGACTTCAGTTATGCGGATTGAGGAAGCGGGGGCTATCACGATCGGTAAACTTAATTGTGATGCATGGGCACAGGGAAGCAGTGGTGAAAATTCGGATTTTGGTCCGACCAAAAACCCTTGGGATAAAGAGCGCACCCCGGGAGGATCTTCAAGTGGATCGGGAGCAGCACTTTCGGCCAATATGTCTTTGGTAACAATGGGAACTGATACTTGCGGGTCCATAAGGCTTCCCGCCAATTACGGCTATTTGGTTTCACTAAAGCCTACTTACGGCGCTGTTTCGCGTTATGGTGTTATTGCAATGGCTTCTTCTTTGGACTGCGTAGGGCCCTTGGGACACACAGTGGAAGACGTTGAAACGGTTTTTAATGTGATTAAAGGAAAAGACGGGCACGATAGCACGGTTATAAATAGAGAGTCAAGAGGCCAAAAAGACAAATTGAAGATTGGAATTCCCAAAGAATTTTTTGTAGGGGGGGTGGATGTGGAAGTTCAAAAGGCTATCGATGAAGCTGTCATGATATTAAAAAAAGAAGGAGTTGAATTTAAGGAGGTTACACTTCCCTCAACTAAGTATGCGATCTCCTGCTATTACATAATCCAGCCAGCCGAAGTTTCATCCAATTTGGGCAGGTTTGACGGGATAAGATACGGAAATGACCGTGGTAGTTTTAGAGACGAAGCAAAAAGAAGAATAATGTTAGGGACTTATGTTTTATCTTCAGGTTATTACGACGCTTATTATTTAACCGCAATGAAAGTGAGAACTAAAATTTGCATGGAAATAGAAAAAGTTTTTGAAGATGTGGATGCCATAATCGCTCCGGTTGTACCAACTCCTCCTTTTAAGCTGGGTGAAAAGACAAAAGACCCTTTGTCTATGTATCTGACTGATATTTTTGCCGCGACAGCAAACCTTTCCGGAATACCGTCTTTAGCATTACCCTCAGGGTTTAGTAAGAAAAGCCTTCCTTTAGGCTTTCAATTGATGGGGCCAAGATTTTCCGAAAACGCTCTTTTTGGGTTGGGGAAACTTTACCATAATGCGATTGATTTTCAGCCTAAAGTAGCACTCAAATAATATGTTACAAGAATTCAAGCCGGTACTTAAGAATAAATTTTTTAAATATTTGTGGACCTCACAAATCTCGTCTCAGTTGACCATAAATATAATGAATTTTGTTTTTCTAATTTGGCTTTATGAAAAAACAGGCTCTGCTATATCAACCGCATTTCTCTGGGTTGCCTACTCACTCCCCGCAATCCTTGTGGGGCCTTTTGCTTCAGCGACGGTTGATTTAATTGACAGGAGAAAGATGCTTATTGCTACCAACCTGCTGCAATGTTTGACGATTCTTTTTTTTGCTTTGGCCCACGGAGGAAATATTTTTCTTCTTTTTGAAGTGGTTTTCATTTATTCTCTTCTAAACCAGTTTTATGTTCCGGCAGAATCTGCCAGTTTACCCTCACTTTTACCTAAAGATGAATTAGCCCAGGGAAATAGTCTTTTTTTGCTTACGCAACAGGGATCTTTGGTTATCGGTTTTGGAATCGCGGGCTTTCTTCTTGCCATACTTGGGTTTGAAAACACACTTTTACTTTGCTCGTTCTTTCTTTTTATAGCTTTTTTAAGCACTGTTTTTCTGCCTAAACTGACCACAGGTTATGATGCTCCCGATACATTTGAACTTGCAGTAAGCAGTTTTTTTAACAAAATTATTGAGGGTTATAAATTTATCAAGGGCGAACGACGTGTTTTGGCTCCGTTTTTATTACTTATTATCTTTCAGGTTTTAGTCCAGGTTGCGACAGTTGCTGTCCCTTCGATTGCCCGGGATCTTTTGCATTTGTCTTTAAACACAGCCGGTATTTACATTCTTGTACCGGCCGGAATTGGCGCAATCACCGGTGTTTTAATTCTCCCGAGGTTAATCGCCAAAGGTTGGAGAAAGAAGCAAGTAATAGATTACGGGCTCTTACTGGTTGGGTTATTTGTATTTATTTTTACCTTCGTAATTCCCATTTTGCCGTACGTCATCAGAGTTGCTGCTACTTTTATGTCCTTTGTAATACTGGGGATTTCATTTGTAGGAGTTGTAATACCATCCCAGACGTTTTTGCAGGAATCTACTCCTAAGGAGCTAAGGGGAAGGGTTTTTGGTAACTATTGGTTTTTAGTTACAGTTGCTTCGGTTCTGCCTGTTATTTTTTCCGGGTCAATTATAGAAGTTTTGGGTATAAGAATTTTACTTTTAATATTTTCCTTACTTGGCATTGCCGGATACTTTATATCTAAGAGATTTGGAGACAATTTTTTAAACAATGGAACAGTATAAGTTTGTACCGATTATAGGGCTGGAAGTACACATTGAGCTTTCGACAAAATCTAAACTTTTTTGCGGTTGTTCAGCCGATCACTTTTCTAAAAAGCCCAACACACAGGTTTGTCCTGTCTGTCTAGGTCTTCCGGGAGCACTACCTTCAACAAACCGCGAGGCAGTTGATTCTGTGATTAAGTTTGGTTTGGCAATCGGGTGCAAGATAAACAGATTTTCAAAATTTGACCGTAAGCATTATTTCTATCCGGATTTACCGAAAGGTTATCAAATCTCCCAGTATGATTTGCCTATTTGTGGAAGCGGAAAGTTCAACGTCAATATAAGAAGGATTCATTTGGAGGAAGACACGGGGAAACTTGTCCACGAAACTGTTGATGGGGTTAAGTCTTCGCTAATTGATTTCAACAGAAGTTCGGTTCCACTAATGGAGATGGTAACCGAGCCGGAATTTCACGATACGGAGAGTATTATCTTATTTCTCAAAGAAATTCAATTAATTGCCAGGTATTTGGAAATAAGTAATGCCGATATGGAAAAAGGTTCGATGAGACTGGAAGCGAATATCTCACTTTCACCGGACGGAAGCCTGCCTGATCATGCTCGCAGTCTTCCAGACTATAAAGTTGAGATTAAAAATATAAATTCATTCAGATTCTTAGATAAGGCTATTAAAGCCGAAATTGGACGTCAAGAAGAACTTCTTTTAAAAGGAGAGAAGGTTATCCAGGAAACCCGCGGGTATGATGAAGTGAAGCAAACTACATTTTCGCAACGTACTAAGGAAGAAGCACACGACTACCGTTATTTTCCCGAACCGGATTTACCTCCAATGAGGTTTTCCGAATCTCGAATTAATGATCTTAAATCTCAGCTTCCTGAACTTCCGGTAGAAAAAAGAAGAAAATTTGTTGAAGACTATGAACTGCCGGCAGACTTTGCTGAAATATTAGTTTCCGATAAAGACCGCGCGGGTTATTTTGAAGAAGTTGTTAAACTTGGAAAAGGAAAAACGTTTTCAGCAAAAACTGTTGCTGACTTGATGGTTAATAAAAAACTTGATTCGGAGTTTCCGGAACCTGCCGGGTTTGTCAAAAAAATATTGGAATTAACGAATGTTGAATATGCCCCCCCAGCCGAGACGGAAATTGCTATTATCGAAGTAATAGCGGAGAATCAAAAAGCTGTGACTGATTACAAGAAAGGGAAAGGTGAAGTGATAGGGTTTTTAATTGGAATGGTACAGAAAAAATTGAAGGGAAAAGGAAATTCACAAACTGTTAGAGAAAAATTATTAGAAAGTTTACAAAAATGAGCGAGTCAAACACGGACACGATCAGAAAGCCTATCGAAACAAAATCAGGTTTAAAATTTCTGGGGTATAAAAATAGAAGAGAACTTAGTAGAGAAAATGTAGTTGATGGACTTACAGGCCTTTTGAACAGAAAAGGTTGGGACCAAAAAACTTCAGAGTATTTAAAACACGCCGCCCGTACAAAGGAGAGTTTTGCTTTTGTTGCAATCGATCTTGATAACCTGAAAATAATTAATGATTCTCAAGGCCACGAAGGGGGAGACCTGGTATTAAAAAAATTTGCAGATGTTATGAGGGTTGTCGGCAGATCGACGGATATACTAGCGAGGTATGGAGGGGATGAATATGCAGCTTGTTTGCCCGCAACCTCAATTGAAGCCGCAGAAATCTTTAAACAGAGGATTCTAAAAGAGTCAGGTAATATAAAGCTAAGTATAGGAGTCGGGAAAGACTATGCCATGGCGGATTCAGAAATGTACAAAATGAAAGTGATAAATAAAAATGTCTAAATTTGTTCACCTTCATGTTCATACAGAATATTCCCTCCTTGATGGCTTGAGTAACATTAAGAAGCTTTTAAAGCATGTCAAAGAAAACGGCATGGATTCCGTTGCCATAACTGACCACGGAGTGATGTATGGAGAAGTTGAATTTTATAAAGAAGCAATAAAGCAGGAAGTTAAACCGATTTTGGGAATGGAAGGATATATTACTTCAGGGAAATTGACCGACAGACCAGGGAGAGGTGAGCTTCATAATTATCATTTAATACTCTTGGCAAAAGACAGTGAAGGCTATCAAAATCTGATGAAGCTTGCCTCGATTGCACATCTGGAAGGATATTACTACCGACCCAGATTTGACAGAGAAACTCTGCAAAAATATTCGAAAGGATTAATCTGCACGTCAGCTTGCCCATTGGGCGAGGTCGGTCAGGCAATTATAAACGGTGAGCCCTCCAGTGCAAAGAAAATTGTGGAGTGGTATCTGGATGTTTTTGGGAAAGATTATTATTTGGAAATCCAAAGACATGAATTTAGTAATTGGGTAGACAAAGCACAAAATGCCGAGATTAAAACATCTTTAATGGAAATGGCTGAAAATGAAAGCAAGTGGAATAAAGGAATTTTGAAATTAAGCAGAGAAATGGGAGTGCCTGTGGTTGCAACCAACGACGCACATTATATTAAACCTGAAGATGCACTGGCACAGGATGTCCTGGTTTGTATTTCTACAGGAAAAATCATTAACGACACCAAAAGAATGCGATATATTGATGCCCAAACGTTTTATGTAAGAAGTCCTAAGGAGATGTCCGGTCTTTTCTCTGATGTTCCCGACGCATTGGACAATACCGTAAAGATTGCCGACAAATGTAATGTCGAAATTACCCTAGGGAAATGGTTTTTTCCAAAATTTCCGCTGCCACCCGGGATGACGCCGAATAAACAGCTTGAAAATCTTGCCAGGCAAGGCCTTGAAGATAAAATTTCTAAGCCCGATAAGGAAACTAAAGAGCGTTTGGAATATGAACTTGAGATTATATGTTCGAAAGGATACGCGCCATATTTTTTGATCGTCCGCGATTTGGCTGACTGGACGAACTCCCGGGGGATAATTACCAATACCAGGGGATCCGCGGCGGGTAGTTTAGTTTCGTTTGTTTTGGGAATAACGACTGTTAACCCGCTGAAATATTACTTACCGTTTGAAAGATTTTTGAATCCCTTTAGACCAAGCCCTCCCGATATAGATTTTGATGTTGCCGATGACAGAAGGGAAGAAATAATCGGTTATATTACCGAAAAATACGGTAAAGAGAAAGTTGCGCAGGTTTGTACTTTCGGGAGAATGCTAAGCAGGGCCGCTGTTAGGGATGTTGCTAGGGTTTTGGGTTATCCGTATTCCACAGGCGATAGAATTGCAAAAATAATTCCGCCACCTAAACAAGGCTTTCCCATAACTATTCCTAACGCGCTTGATGAGGTGCTTGACCTTAGAAATCTTTATGATACGGATCCTGATACTAAAAAAGTTTTGGATTTGGCTATACAAATCGAGGGTAACGCAAGACACGTTTCAGTCCACGCCGCCGGGGTTGTTGTTGCGCCCAGCGAAATTACGGATTATACCCCTGTGCAAAAAGAGCCCTCAGGAGAAAAAATAATTACACAATACGAAATGCATGCCTGTGAAGACGTAGGTCTTATTAAATTTGATATTTTGGGAATCAGGAACCTGTCAATCCTCGGAGCGGCTGTCGATATTGTAAAGGAGCGCCTGGGAATTACCGTTGATCTTCATACTATTCCACTTGATGATAAAAAGACGTTTGAAATGTTGGCTAAGGGAGAAACAATGGGGGTTTTCCAGTTCGCAAGCGGGGGAATGACGAAATATTTGACGGAATTAAAACCTACTCAAATAGAAGACCTGATGGTCATGGTTGCTCTTTATCGTCCCGGACCGATATCGCAAATCCCGGAATATATCAGAAGAAAACATAATCCCAAATTAATAAAATATCTGGACCCCAGAATGGAAAAGTTTTTGGGTAAATCTTACGGGCTTATTGTTTATCAGGATGACTTGCTCTTCTGTGCTCTCGATCTGGCCGGCTACACATGGGAGGAAGCGGATAAATTCAGAAAAGCGGTTGGTAAAAAGATTCCTGAAGAAATGGCAGCGCAGATGGAAAAGTTCAAAAAAGGAATTGTTGCTAACGGACAGACTGAAAAATTTGCCGAGGATCTCTGGAAACTTTTTGAACCTTTCCAGTCTTACGGTTTTAATAAAGCCCATGCGGCTTCCTACGGTATGGTTGCCTACCAGACAGCTTACATGAAGGCTAATTATTCTGTGGAATATATGACCGCGCTTTTGACTGCCGAGAGCGATGATAAAGATAAAGTGACTGCCGCTATTAATGAGTGTATTAGGATGAAGATAAAAGTACTTCCGCCGGATATTAACGAGTCAAATATCGGCTTCACCATTGTTTCCGAAAAAAATTCCTTAGGGGGTAAAGGTATTCGGTTTGGTTTCTCTGCAATCAAGAATGTTGGTGAGGCGGCAATCGGTGCTATCCTTTCCGCCAGAGACGACAAAAAGTTCTTGTCATTCGCCGATTTCCTTTCAAAAGTTGACGGCAGAAAAGTTAACAAGAAGGTTCTGGAAAGCCTTATCAAGGTAGGGGCAATGTCCGCTTTTGGATCAAGGGCCGCACTTTTGGCGTCAATGGATTCAATTCGCGAAAAAGTGGTCAAACCCAAAGGAGATGATAGCCAACAGGGACTTTTTGCAACAGGCGACCTTAAAAAAACCGAGGCTGCGTCGGTAATAACAATTTCCAATATTCAGGAATTTTCGGATGATGAGCTTGAATCGCTCGAGCGCCAGCTTTTGGGTTTTTCCCTTTCTGCAAAACCTATTTCGGAACTGATCGGTCCGCTTCAGTTTCAATCTACACACAAGATTTTTGAGATTACCTCATCGGAAATGTATTCCGAAATGGTTAAGGTGGCGGGCGTGGTAACCGAAGTAAGGGTAATTACGACCAGAAAAACCGGAGCCGAAATGGCTTTTGCCAAGTTTGACGACGGGACGGGGACCCTCGAATTGGTTATATTCCCGAAGATTTTTAAGACATCCAGAGATTTTTGGGTGGAGGGTCAGCCCCTTTTGATTACAGGCAAAGTTGATACCCGTGATGAAACCCCTGCAATCCTGGTTGAATCCACCGAAACCTTATCGAGTTTGAGCCAGGAAAAGGAGAGGGAAGTATTTATCAAAGTTCCAAAAAACACCGATTTAAACTCTCTAAAGAGGTTGAAAACTCTTCTTACCGGAAATTTGGGTGATCAAACCGGGTATTTGGTATTTGAGGGAGGTAAAAAGATTAAATTACCTTTCAGAATTGTTTGGAATGAAACTTTGGCCAAGCAGATAGCCGAGATAATCGAAAATAACGAGCCATAATTTGGAGGCTTGAAGCTAATGGAGTTTTTCTGTACAATACCAACCTATGGCGCTAAAAATCACACTTAAAGATACTGAGTTTGGAGTAGGAGATAGGGTGCGTGTTGTCCAAAAGATCAAAGAGGGCGACAAGTCCCGCGAGGCCATATTTGAAGGTATGGTTATGGGGATTAAGGGCAGAGACCCGGGGAAAACATTTGTTGTCAGAAGAGTCGGTGAAGCAGGAATCGGAATTGAAAGAATTTTTCCAGTTGGCTTGCCTACTATCGACAAAATCGTTGTTGTTAAAAGGGGGATAGAGGGTGTCAAAAGAGCCAAGCTTTACTATACAAGAGAAAAAGCTCCAACAGAAGTAGAGATGATTTTTAAAAAGGCCGCGGTTAGAATAAAGAGTGGAGAAAAAAGGCCCATCAAACGTACAAGGAAAACTCGCTGAGGATTTTGCCGTTAAGCTTCTTATAAGAAATGGCTACAAGGTAGTTGACAGAAATTTCAGAAGTAAGTTTGGAGAAATCGATATCGTTGCAATTAAGGACGGTTGCCTTGTGTTTGTTGAAGTCAAGGCCAGATGGAGTGCAAAATTTGGGAAACCTGAAGAGTCCGTAACACCCTCAAAACTCTGGAAAATCGGCCGAACAGGGGAGTATTATTCGTTGCTGCATCCGGACTTACCGAAAAAATTAAGAATTGAAGTTGTAGCTTTGGAAATCAATAAAGGTAAAATTTCATCGGCAAGGATTATATATGTTGATTAAATCTTACTTGTAGAATTCTTTACCAAGGATTAAAGTTAGGTTAGAAGGTGGTGATGATGATGTATAACTACTTTGGGACAAATCCCACAAACATATTGTTTCCCGGACTTTTAGCCGGATGGCTTGGAATTTTATTGATCCCGATTTCACTTTGGAGTCTTTTTTGGATGGGATGGGCTCTTTGGAGAGCCGCCAGGGATAGCAATAAAGTCTGGTTTGTAATTTTACTACTGGTCCATACTTTGGGGATACTTGATATCATTTATATCTTTATGATCTCCAAAAAATGAGGGAAAAAAAGGAAGAAAGTAATGTGTTAGACTAGGCTATGCTCATACTCGGAATTGATCCAGGTACTGCTACTACCGGATTCGGTTTGGTTAATTTAAGTGAGAAAGGCAATGAGGTCGTGGATTGGGGACTTATTGAAACTGACAAAAAACTTCTTAAAGAAACCCGGTTAGACTTTATATTTGAGGAGACTCTCCGTCTTATTAAAAAACATAAACCCGACGTTTTTGTATTTGAAAAAATATTCTTTGCAACCAATGCCAAAACCGTCATCGCTGTCGGACAGGCTCAGGGAGCAATACTTCTTGCAGCAAGTAAAGGCAAAATACATGTTGAGGAATACGCTCCTGGTACGATTAAGAAGATGATAACCGGAAACGGGCGTGCAAACAAAAAGGAAGTGCAGGAACATATTAGAAAAATATTAGGAAATCGCGTTAAAAGCGAGGCACATAAAAAAACTCATTTTGACAACGCAGCTGACGCACTTGCCGTAGCATTAACGCATGCATTTAAGTTAACCGAAAAGAAAACACCCTCACCTGAGGGTAAAAAGGAGGTGAAAAAAGTTGTTTAAAGTTGGGCATGTTTCTCATTATTACGATAAGTTAAGTGTGGCGATCGTTGATTTGGATGGGACATTAAGTGTCGGTGATAGTATAAAGTTTGTCCGGGGAGGGGAAGATTTATTTGAACAGAAAGTCGAGTCTATCCAAATCGAACACGAAAAGAAGGATTCCGCTGGCAAAGGGGATGTGATAGGATTGAAGACTAATGAGGCGGTTAAGGAAGGGACGGAAGTCTTTAAAGTTTGATTGGCAGGAGGCGCCGGATATTAAGGCCCGTGTTCTTCATTTAATGGAGAATCTTCAGCTTGATTATCTTTTGGGTGAGAGATTATTTTTTTATAGATCTACCGGGTCAAAATCCCGTGCCTATGCAAGAACATGGGGACTACCGGCTCTTTGGCAAAACGCACTTCATGTCGAACCTGCCTATATTATTGAAGTTATCTCGCACTATTTTGATAAATTGTCCCCGAGGGATCAGGATAAAGTACTGCTTCACGAGATAGGCCATATACCTAAAAATTTTTCAGGCGCACTCTTGCCGCACACAAGGCGCGGTAAGGGTAGTTTCCATAATAAACTTGATGAACTTATTCAAAGGTATTTTGAGAATATGCGTGAATCTTAAAAATGAAAATAATAATTTTGCATGGAGATGATGAAAGAAAGTTGTACGAAAGACTTTCTAAATTTATAGAAACAGCCAGGGACAGGGGTTGGGAGGTTGCCTATCTTGATGATAAATCCGAATCGATTCGGGAACAATTGAGTTCCCCTTCGCTTTTCGGAGCCGAAAGATTTTTTATTGTCAGAGACATAACGAGACTCGGGAAAAAAGAGCTGGAATGGATTAGTAAAAATTCAAGCACACTTCCGGGTAATCTGATTATTTATCATGAAGGCTATGTTTCTCAAACTATTCTTAAAAGTCTACCGAAAGACATTAAAATCGAGGAATTTAAATTACCGGTAATCCTCTGGAATTTTCTTGACAATTTATATCCCGGGAACTCGGAAAAGAGCATTAAGCAGTTTCATGAATTGATTGAAAAGGAAGCTCCGGAATTTATTTTTACACTTATCGCAAAACTTTTTAGAGACTTATACTGGGTCAAAACCGATGCGGCGAGTCTCCCCTATCCAAATTGGCGAGTGGGGAAGTTGAAGGGGCAAGCTTCAAAATTTACTATCGATCAACTGAAATTATTAATCGGGAAGCTTGCAGAAATTGATATCAAAATCAAATCTTCCAAATCGGATTTAACGAACGAACTTGACCTACTTATAATTAAGCAATTAGAATAAACAATGACTATCGACCCTTCAATTTTCAAAGCTTACGATATAAGAGGAATTTATCCGGACTCTATAAACGAAGATATTGCCTACAGAATTGGTCAAGGTTATGTAAATTTTGCAAAACCTGAGGGAGAGGTAATGATAGGCATGGATATAAGACTTCATTCCGGAGAAATTAAAGACAGTGTTATCAGGGGTCTTACCGATGCAGGAGTAAATGTAGTTGACGTCGGGTTTATGTCTACAGACATGCTCTATTTTGGCGTCGGAAATTATAAGTTTGGGGGTGGTTTGCAATCTACAGCATCACACAACCCTCCTGAATGGCATGGGTTGAAAATGGTAGAAAAAGGCCCAACCCCAATGACATTGGAGCACGGTATTAGCCAGGTCAGAGACTTTGTTTTGTCCGGACAAAAAATTGATTCCGGTAAAAAAGGTAGTGTACGAAACATGGATATCTGGGAAGATTACTGCAAGTACATTTTGAGTTGGATTGACCCATCAAAAATTAAACCGATGAAGGTTGTTTTAAATCCAAATTTTGGTTTGGGAGGAAAAATATTCGAAAAAATCTTCAAGATGGGTAAACTCCCCATCGAACTAATTAAATTGAATTTTGAACCTGATGGGACTTTCCCCAAAGGAAGGCCCGATCCGTTTATCCCAGAAAATAGAGTTGAATTTTCAGAGCTTGTTAAAACAAGCGGTGCAGATTTGGGTATAACTTGGGATGCAGACTCCGACCGTGTCTTTTTCTGTGCCGATGGAGGACTTTTTGTAGAACCATACTTTCTAAACACGGTTCTAATTAAACAAATGCTCAAAAAACATCCGGGTGAGAAGATTGTTTATGACCCCAGATACACTTGGGCACTTCTGGATGCTATTAAAAATAACGGAGGAGAAGCAGTAATATCCCGTGTCGGACATTCATATATTAAAGAAGTTCTTAAAAGTGAAAATGCTGTTTTTGGGGCTGAGTCTAGCGGACATACATACTATCGAGATTATTGGTATTCCGATTGTGGAATGATTCCTCCAATGCAGATATTGGAGTATTTGAGTGAAACCGGATCAAAACTGTCTGAGGTAATGACTCCGGTTTTGAATAAATATTTTATCTCGGGTGAGATTAATAGTGATGTTACCGACAAAGAAGGAAAGATGAACGAAATTGCCCTAAAATATTCTGATGCTGAGATTTCTAAACTTGATGGGGTAGCTATTGAATATCAGGACTATCGTTTTTGCGTCAGGCCAAGTAATACCGAGCCTCTTCTTCGTCTTACGCTTGAGGCCAAATCGAAAGAATTAATGGAGGTTAAAAGAGACGAAGTTTTAAGTATAATTAGATCAAGATGAAAGACTCTCTTGGAATTGAAAAGGCTCTGACACTTTTTCCGGATCAAATCAGGGAGTGCTGGAAGCAAGCCCATGCTTCTGATGTTCCTCAATTTTCACCTAAAGCCGTTATCGTTAGCGGAATGGGTGGTTCGTCAAATGCAGGCAAAATACTCCAAGGTTTATATGAGGAAAGCTTAAAATTTCCTTTTGAGGTTTATAACGATTACGGATTACCCGCCTGGGTTAATTCTGAAACGCTAGTAATTGTTAATTCGTATTCAGGCAATACCGAGGAAACGCTATCGGCAATTGATTACGCAAATTCCGTTGGAGCTAAAATCCTGGGAGTCACAACCGGAGGGAGAATTGGAGAAATGATCAAAAACAAGATATTTCCCGGCGCAATTGTTACTCCCGGTAAAACAAATCCCTCCGGATTTCCCAAAAGCGGTCTCGGAGTTTCTCTCGGGGCTCTTGCCGGAGTACTGGCAAAAGCAGGAATAATAAACACGACCGAGGAGGAAATAAGTTTGACTCTTGATGAGCTTATCGAAATAAGAAAGACGTGGAACCCTAAGGAAACGGCTGAATGGTTAAACGGATCTATGCCCGTACTTTTTAGTGGACGTCCCTTTATAGGGGCACTAAATGCAGGAAGAAATGCTATGTGCGAAATTTCCAGAAACTTTTCTCAATTTTACGATTTTCCGGAGGTTAATCATGTTTTAATTGAAGCAACCCAAAAACCCGATATTGCGAAATCAAATATTAAATACTTATTCTTTATAAGTAAATTTAATCATCCGAGGGTTCTTACCCGTTATCAGGTTACGGAGAATATTTTCAAAGAACAAGGACTTCAATCTAAAGATTATGGTTTGAAAGGTTCAACCAAATCCGTACAGGCTTTGGAACTGCCTCACTATTGTGCGTGGGTAGGATTTTATTTATCAATGCTTCAAAATACAGACCCCGGTCCAGAGCCTTGGATCATAGAACTTAAAAACAAGCTTTCGCAACCCGTCCATTAACTATATAATGTATTTATGTCTGCCCACCCGATAATAGCCTTCTTTAAAGATATTGATAAAAATGATACCCCTTTGGTTGGCGGAAAGTGTGCAAATTTAGGTGAAATGACCCAGGCAGGTTTTCCGGTTCCGAATGGTTTTGCAATTACAATTAATGCATACGACCTCTTTTTAAAAGAGAACGATATCGTTAAAAAAATTTACGATATCTTAGCTGTCGTTGATGTAAACGATCCTGCACAACTTGATAGCGCTTCGGGTAGGATTCAGAAAATGATTGTGAATGGCAAACTTCCTGACGAGGTTATCAGTGAGGTAATTACTTCTTATAAACGACTTTCAGGTGCTTTCAAAAAAGCTCTGGTGGCAGTCCGCACTTCGGCTACAGCTGAGGATATGCCGCAAAGCTCTTTTGCGGGAATGGGAATCACGGTTTTAAACGTTAAAGGTGAAGCAAATGTTCTTACGGCGGTGCGTGAGTGTTGGGCATCGCTTTTCACCGGCCGCTCCATTTATTACCGGGTTGAAAATAAGATTCCTCACGAAAAGGTGAAAATATCCGTGGCGGTGCAAAAAATGGTGGAATCGGAAGTTTCCGGTGTCATGTTTTCCATTGATCCTGTAAACGACGATAAAGACAGAATTGTTATAGAGTCTGTTTGGGGTTTAGGCGAAATGATAGTCCAGGGATCGGTGGTTCCCGACACTTATGTTGTGCAAAAAGATACTTTCGCGATTCTTTCGAAAGAAATTTCGGATCAGGGTACTCAACTTGTCCGGACTAAAAGCGGTGAAAACAAGGAAGTTGCAGTACCGGGCAAGATACGGAACATACAGAAGATTTCTGATAAGGAAATTGTTGAATTGGCCAAACTTTCATTCAGGTTACACACCCACTATTATTTCCCTCAGGATACGGAATGGGCTAAGGAAAAAGGGAAACTCTTCATAGTTCAGACCCGCCCGGTTACTGCGATTGCTAAAACGACAAGAATCACGAAAGAAGATAAAAACGGATTTAAAATCGCTGAAGCTCCGATATTGACAGGAAGCCCCGCATCTCCGGGAATTGGTACAGGTCCCGTTAAAATACTCAAAAGCCCTAAAGAGATAGGTAAAGTTGCAAAAGGTGATGTGTTGGTGGCCCCGATGACATCACCGGATTATGTGCCGGCGATGAAAAAATCGGCGGCTATCATCACCGACGAAGGCGGCCAGACCAGCCATGCCGCAATAGTCTCGAGAGAGCTTGGAATTCCTTGTGTGGTTGGGACTAATGATGCAACTAAGAAATTGAAAGACGGGGAAATAGTTACGGTTAACGGCGAAGCCGGAGAAATATATATGGGGGCAAATGTCAAAACTCAATTGTCAAATAGCAAATTGGTTGAGAAACCTAAATATAAAAATACAAAAACTGCCACGAAAGTGTATGTAAATCTGGCGGAGCCTGAGAGGGCAAAAGAAATTGCCAAAAGAAATGTCGACGGTGTCGGACTTCTCCGCGCGGAATTCATGATGGCAAATATAGGAATTCATCCTAAAGAGGCAATTAAAAGAAAGGTGCAGGGTAAGTTTGTTGGTAAACTCGCGCGTGATCTGGAGACGTTCTGCAAAGCCTTTTATCCCAGGCCGGTAGTATACCGGGCAACCGATTTTAAAACAAACGAATACAGGTCTCTTATCGGTGGTAAAAATTGGGAACCGGTAGAGCCCAACCCGATGCTCGGTTTTAGGGGAGCCTATCGGTATGTGTCTAATCCTGAAGTCTTCAACTTGGAACTTCAGGCTATTAAAGCTGTCCGCGAAAAATTTGATAATTTATATTTGATGATTCCTTTCGTAAGGTCACCTGAAGAACTGGCCAAGGTCAGGAGGTTGGTTGCCAGCGAAGGATTATTTGAGAAAGCATCATTTAAATTTTTGATGATGGTAGAAATTCCTGTTAATGTTATTCAAATAGAAGATTTCATTAAAGTTGGGATTGACGGAGTTTCTATCGGAAGTAATGATTTGACAATGCTCATAGAGGGAACCGACAGAGACAATTCGGAAGTTGCACGCGAGTTTAGTGAACGCACGCCTGCAGTTTTATGGGCACTAAGACGTGTGATAAGAAAGTGTTCGGAGGCGGGAATAACCAGTTCAATCTGCGGCCAGGCACCCAGTGAGTATGAAGACCTGGTCAAAAAGCTCGTAAGATGGGGAATAACCAGTGTTTCGATTAACCCTGATTCTATAGACAGAGTCCGTGGAGTTATCGCAGAGGCGGAGAAGGACATTTAATATGAGCAAGATAAGCGAAGCATGGCCAGTTAGGGCCCTGGTAAGCGAAGCTTGTCGTGAGTTATTGTAGAATTTAAATATGAGCAAGATAAAACATGTTTGGGCGAGAGAAATTTTGGATTCGCGGGGTATTCCAACCGTGGAAACGGCTTGCATGTTGGACAATGGACAAGTTGGTGTGTCATCGGTTCCTGCCGGAACTTCAACCGGTACACATGAAGCATTGGAACTTAGAGATGCAAATAACCCCCGATATTTAGGCCTTGGTGTTTTGCAGGCGGTTGATAATGTCAATTCGGTTTTAGGACCGGCAATAGTTGATATGGATCCGATTGATCAGTTTGGAATTGACAAAAAACTTATCGATTTGGACGGTACTGAAAATAAATCGAAATATGGTGCTAATGCTATTCTTTCTGTCTCGGAGGTTGTTACAAAATGCGGTGCAGCCGCTTCCGGTCAGCCGCTTTATGCCTGGATTTACGGTTTGGCTTCTAAAGCGGGTGTTACTCAAAAAGTGAAAATGCCCACCCCTTTGTTCAATATGATAAACGGAGGCAAACACGGTGCCGGCAATCTTGACTTTCAGGAATTTTGGGTTGTGCCGGCAAGCAATAAGAGTTTTATTGACGGTCTTCAAATGGGTGTGGAGATTTACCAAACAATCGGTAACAACCTGTCCCATAGAGGAGCGATCCATTCCGTCGGACAGGAAGGTGGATATGCGCCCAACCTTTTTACAAATACCGACGCATTTGAGGTTTTTATTGAATCAATTAAGGAAACACGCTACTCGCTTGGGAGAGACGTTTTTCTCGGGCTTGATGTCGCCTCAAATTCTTTTTATAAAGACGGTGAATATACAATTAAAGATAAAACCAGCGGGATGGATGATACCCAATTTCTTGAGTATTACAAATCGTTGTTTGATCAGTATAAGTTGGCAATTATCGAGGATGCTTTTTACGAAGACGGATGGGACAGCTGGAAGAAACTTACCTCGGAACTTTCCAGTGAATTGATAATTGTAGGCGATGATTTACTTGCAACCAATCTTAAGCGTGTACAAAAAGCAATTCAGGAGAAAGCCTGTAACGCCGCAATAATAAAACCCAACCAAATCGGTACGGTATCGGAAACGTTAAGTGTTGTTAAAGCTACAAAAGATGCTGGCTGGAAAGTTGTAGTTTCTCATAGATCCGGAGAAACAAATGATAGCTTTATTGCCGATTTTGCAGTGGGGGTTGCGGCTGATTATATAAAATCAGGGGCGCCTGCAAGAGGAGAGCGCGTAGCCAAATACAACCGCCTTTCTGCAATTGAAATAGAGCTTGTCCAAATGAAACAAAATGGATGAGAATTCTTCAAATTTTGTTATTCTTGTAGTCTTGGACGGATGGGGAATTGCGGCCCCGGGTCCGGGAAATGCAATTTCCCGCTCCGAAACGCCCAACATGAATAAATTCACCGCTTCGTATCCGCATACTCAATTACAGGCGTCAGGTGAATCGGTGGGTCTTCCCAGAGGTGAAGTCGGTAACACCGAAACTGGACATCTCAATCTTGGCGCAGGCAGAATTGTTTATCAGGATTTACAAAGAATAAACATGAGTATAGCCGACGGAAGTTTTTATCAAAACCAGGTTTTAATAGGAGCCATTGCACATGCAAAAACGAATAACAGCAATCTTCATTTAATGGGATTGATTGGCGCCGGCGGGGTTCACAGTAATATAGAACATCTTTTTGCTTTGATAGACCTTTGCAAACGCAACAATTTCGACAGGGTTTTCCTGCATCTTTTTACGGATGGAAGGGATTCCCCGCCCACTGCCGCCAAAGGTTACATTAATCAGCTTCGTGTGGTTTTGACAAGACAGAATATCGGTAAAATCGCAACCATAATGGGCAGGTATTGGGCCATGGATAGAGATATGAGATGGGAACGGACTGCCAAAGCATATTTTGCATTAACCAAAGGAGAAGGACAGTTGGTTAAAACAGTTGAGGAAGGAATTGATACCTCGTATGCCGAGGGTAAAACTGACGAATTTATCGAGCCCTGCGTAATCACAGGGGTAGACGGGAAGCCGTTAATTACAATAAAGGACAACGATTCCGTTATCTTTTTTAATTTCAGGATCGATAGACCCAGACAACTTTCTCGGGCCTTTTGTTTTGAGGACTTCTCAAAAGCAAATCTTCCTGTCGGATTTGATCCATATCTAATTAAATATCAAAGAACTCACCTGGCACAACCCGTTGTAGACATCAAGGAACCTTTTATTCGTGGTCCAAGACTTAATAACCTTTATTTTGCGACCATGACTGAATATGAAAAAGCGATTGTCGAAGCGGAGGCTAAAGTTGCCTTTCCCCCTGAGGTAGTGAAATTACCTTTAGGCAGGGTTGTTTCTGAAGCCGGATATAAACAATTAAGAGTTTCCGAAAGTGAGAAGGAAAGATTTGTAACTTTTTATTTTAACGGTCAGCAGGAGGTGGCGTTTGATGGTGAAGAACGCTTAATAATTCCATCCCCTAAAGTTGCAACATACGATCTTAAACCCGAAATGAGTGCTCAGGAAGTAACTGAAGGGGTTTTAACGAAATTGAAAGAAACTCCCGGTTATAAATTTGTTCTTGTAAATTTTGCCAACCCAGACATGGTCGGGCATACGGGGAATATAGGCGCTGCCGTAAAAGCCTGTGAGGTGGTAGATGAATGTTTAGGAAAGCTCAGTGATTGGATTTTGGCATACGGCGGCAATATGATTATTACTGCCGATCATGGCAATTGTGAAGAGATGATTAATAATGAAACCGGTGCGATTGACACCGAGCATAGTAGGAACCCTGTTCCCTTTATTGTAATTTCACAGAAATTAGTAGGTAAGCCTATCATTCTAACTGCCGGTATTTTAGCTGATGTCGCACCCACAATCCTGAAGTTGCTGAATATTGAAATTCCATCAAGCATGACAGGCCATAATTTGCTTGATTCTAAGTTCGATTAGTTAGTGTATCTTCTGACTAAGCCGACCACTTTTCCTTGGATTCTCACGTTTTTGACAAATATGGGTTGCATTTTGGCATTAGCAGGTTCAAGCCTGATTCTTGTGGTTTCCCTGAAAAATCTTTTAAGAGTTGCCATTCCGTTATCCAAAAGTGCAACCACAATCTCACCATTTGTAGCTGCTTCAGCCTGCTCAATAATTACATGATCCCCATCCATTATTCCGTCTTCAATCATGCTCTCACCCCGGACTTGTAAAACGTAGGTTCTTTTCTTACCGCTGACAAAAGCAGCCGGTATATTCATGGTTGCATTAGGATCTGTATATGGTTCGATGGGGGCACCGGCTGCAATAAAGCCTAAAATCGGGGCATCAAAACCTTCGGGTTGGCCAAGGTTAATATCACCCGGTGCCAAATCAATTGACCGCATTTTTCCGGATTTCCGGGTAATAAGACCTTTTGCCTCTAAAGCCTGAAGATGCTCGTGAACGGTGGCCAGGGAAGATACACCGATAGACTCTGCAATTTGCTTTAATGTAGGAGCTGTTCCGTTTGACTGGATATATTGCTTGATGAATCCGAGTATTTGTTTTTGTCTTTTGTAAATGATTATCGGCATACAAACAATATACGAATATTACCCGAACTCGTCAACTGGAACTTTTCATATCAAAACCAAACATATTACGAAATTAACTTACATATAATGATAAAATAGATTTATGAAATTTAAACTTGCATCAAAATTTAAAGCTATACCCGACCAGGAAAAAGCGGTATCGGCTTTGTCGGAGAGAATTTTGAGTGGAGAGAAATATCAAACTCTTCTCGGTGTAACGGGATCGGGTAAAACTTTTGCCATGGCCGGAGTTATAGAAAAGGTTCAGCGCCCGACACTTATTATTTCTCACAATAAAACTCTGGCAGCCCAACTTTATCAGGAGCTAAGGGATTTCTTTCCGGAGAATGCAGTCAGTTATTTCGTTTCCTATTACGATTTTTATCAGCCGGAAGCTTATATTCCCTCAACTGATACCTATATAGAAAAGGATGCGGATATTAATGAAACTATTGATAAATTGCGTCTGGCTGCTACCACGAATCTTTTGACCCGGGCCGACACAATAGTTGTTGCTTCTGTTTCATGCATCTACAACATCGGTTCGCCCCGTGAATACGGCCATTTTGTTCTTGAGTTTACGGAGGGGATGAAAATAAACCGTGAACAGATAATCGATAGGATGGTGGATCTTCAATACGAAAGGAGCGATTTCGGATTTAACCGCGGAACTTTCAGGGTTCGTGGAAATGCCATTGATGTTTACCCTGCTTATCTTGATGAGGGGGTTCATATAGAGTTTGGAGATGAGAAAATCGAAAAAGTTGAATTAATCAATCCGCTTACAGGCGATAAGGTTGAAAAGAAGGAAGGGTTTGATCCGTCCAATTTTGTTTTATACCCGGCCAAACATTTTATGACCGACCCCACCGCGCATACGGACGCCTTCGACGCGATACGCAAAGATTTGGAAGTCCGCGTTGCCCAACTCAAAAAAGAGGGAAAGATTTTGGAAGCTCACCGGATTGCCCAAAAAGTTACATATGACCTGGAGATGATTAAGGAAGTCGGATACGTTAAAGGGATTGAGAATTACTCGAGGTACTTTGACGGCAGAAGGCCCGGGGATGCCCCTTTTTCACTTTTGGATTATTTTAATGAACCTTATAAAGACAAATGGTTGTTACTGGTGGACGAAAGCCACATGACATTTCCTCAAATCCGTGGAATGTTTAACGGGGATTTGGCCAGAAAGCAAACATTAATTGATTACGGATTCCGTTTGCCCTCAGCTCTTGATAACCGGCCCCTTAGATTTGAAGAGTTTATGCGCCGTATTCCGAATTTTATTGCTAGCTCGGCGACTCCAAGCGAATGGGAAGTTTCAATGTCAAAAAAACATGTAGTCGAGTTGCTTGTACGTCCGACGGGAATTCCCGATCCTTTAGTTGACATCCGCCCCGTTAAAAATCAAATAGCTGACATTATTGAAGAAATCAAAAAAACCGTAGCCAAAAAGCAAAGAACCTTGGTTACAACTTTGACTAAAAGAACCGCCGAGGATCTGACAACTTATTTGAATGAACAAGGTCTGAAAGTCCAGTATTTGCATTCCGATGTAGCAACACTTGATAGAACCGATATTCTTGATGACCTCAGAAACGGGAGGTATGACGTGCTTGTTGGAATAAATTTGCTAAGGGAAGGATTAGATCTGCCCGAGGTGAGTCTTGTGGCCATCCTGGATGCAGATAAAGAGGGTTTTTTGCGTAGCGACGTGACACTTATTCAGACGATGGGTAGGGCTGCCAGACACGTTGAGGGACGTGTAATTATGTATGCCGATCATATAACCGGTTCTATGGAAAGAGCTTTAAGCGAGGTCAAAAGACGCCGTAAGTATCAGCTAGCCTACAATAAAAAACACAATATCACACCCGTCAGTGTGGAAAAACCTATACGTGAGAAGTTGATTGATCGTGAAGAGGGAGAGAAAGCTCCCTGGGTCTTCGGATCCAAAGAACCGGTTTACGATAGCCTTCCCCATTTGGAAGTTGATTCCATGACTCCTATGGAGAAAAAGCGTTTAATTAAAAATTTAACTACTGAAATGCGCCTTGCTGCACAAGACTTGAATTTTGAATTGGCTGCAGAAATCAGGGATAAAGTTCGGGATATCGCTCTCCGGAAATAATCAATTGACTTACAACCTCTTCTATTTATAATACAAGAGCTCATGGATCAGGATAAGCAGTCAAGACCTTGCGAAAAAATGCTGGTAGCCTTTGTTGTGGAAGGAACATCAAGAAACCGAATCGAAATTCCATGTGATTCTAAAGATTGTCTAAGCTTAAGAATTTGGGGTGATAATGATCACATTGGCGCGGGGATCAATAGAGTCGCAAAGTCAGAGATAGCAAGACTTAATATAGATGGGGACTTTGATGGAGCTTATTTAGAAGGCAATTGCCGCGAGCGTCACGCTTAGATCTTCTGGATAGACGTGCTATACTTTCTCGTCCACCGGATAGAACCGGCGGGTATATTGTATGGATAACTTTATTAAAATTCGTGGTGCCAAACAGCATAATTTAAAAAATGTAGATCTCGATATTCCTAAGAATAAATTGGTTGTCCTAACGGGAGTATCCGGGTCAGGAAAAAGTTCTTTGGCTTTTGATACTTTATATGCAGAAGGTCAAAGACGCTACGTTGAGTCACTTTCATCTTATGCCCGTCAATTCCTGGGAATTATGGAAAAGCCTGATGTTGATTCGATTGAGGGACTTTCACCGGCAATTTCTATTGATCAGAAGACAACTTCCCATAACCCCCGAAGTACGGTCGGAACGGTTACGGAAATTTACGATTATTTGCGGCTTCTTTTTGCCAGGATCGGTCATCCCCATTGTCCTATTTGCGGACGGGAAATTTCTCACCAGACACTGGACCAGATTGTTGAACAGGCACTCGATTTGATTGAAAAAACCGCTAAAACTGACAGGAAAGCCTGGTTTATACTTCTTTCGCCCATGGTCGAGGCCAGGAAGGGTGAATTTTCCCAACTTTTTGAAAATTTGAAATCAAAAGGATATAGACAAGTTCGTATTGACGGCTACATGCACGATCTGTCGGAAGATTTGGTTTTGATAAAAACGAATAAGCATACCATTGAAGCCGTTATCGACCGAATTGCCCTGTCAATAAATAGTTTGAAGGGGCAGTCGTCAAGAGCAGAACTTAAAAATCGATTGGCCGATTCCATACAACAAGCTCTTAATTTATCAGAAGGTATGGTTAAATTGGCTAATGTTCTCGATAAAGAGTTTTCTATGCCGGTTTCACCAAAAAAATTTGAGGATCACCTGTTTTCTGAGCGATTTGCTTGCCCTGTTGACAACATTAGTCTCCCCGAAATTGAACCCAGATCCTTTTCATTTAATTCACCGCAAGGTGCATGCCCGACGTGTACGGGTTTAGGAAAAATTCTTAAGGTTGATCCTAATTTAGTATTCTCTCCTGAACTAACAATTATGGAAGGCGGTATTTTGCCGTTTTCCAACATGTTTGAACACGAAACCTGGTACGGACGGTTAATCAAACAAATGTGTGAAGAACAAAAGATTGATATGCATCTACCAATTGGTGAATTAACGGCTGAGAAAATTAACATTCTTTTAAAAGGAACCGGAGACAGACAATATCACGTTTACGGGACAAACAGGTTCGGCCGCGAAACTTATATCTGGGAAAAGTTTATAGGTTTTACCGCGGAGCTTGAAAGAAGATACTTAGAAAGTGAAAGTGACTGGGTTAAGGAAGAAATCAGGAAATACATGAGAGAAAAAATTTGTCCGGAGTGTGCCGGAACAAGGCTTAAAAAAGAAGCACTTTCAATAACAATCGGAGGCTTATCTATTTCACAAGTTACCGAATTCTCGATAAATAAATGTATAGATTGGATAGAAACTTTGCAGAAAATATCAAATGACAGAGAAAAAGAGATCGGCAGGCTTGTAATAAAAGAAACTTTGGGACGACTCAGGTTTTTGATTTCGGTTGGGTTGGAATACCTTACTCTAAACCGTGTCGCAGGTTCTCTTTCAGGGGGGGAAGCACAAAGAATCAGACTGGCGTCACAAATCGGATCGGGATTAACAGGGGTTTTGTATGTTCTTGATGAACCGACAATAGGACTTCATCCGAGAGACGACCAGAAACTTATTGACACTCTTAAAAACCTCAGAGATTTGGGTAATACCGTTGTCGTTGTGGAGCATGATGCGACAATGATGCGCCAAAGCGACTGGATTGGGGACTTTGGTCCCGGTGCGGGGAAGCACGGCGGGGAAGTGGTGGCAACCGGAACGCCGAAAGAAATAGAAAAAAATCCAAAGTCGATCACAGGTAAATATTTATCAGGTAAGAAGGTTATACAATTACCCGGAAACTCACAAAGTCAGCTTCCGATCAAAAGTGAAGATCTGAAAATATTCGGGGCGGATATGTACAACCTGAAAAATATTAATGTTTCTTTCCCTTTAGGTAAATTGATTGCTATTACGGGTGTTTCCGGCTCGGGAAAGTCCACTCTTCTGGTAGAAACCTTGTACCCTGCTCTTCAAAAAGAATTGAATCCGAATTACAGGGGTGAACCCGGAGGATATAAGAAAATCGAAGGACTGGAAAACATAGATAAGGCAATTCTAATAGATCAAAGTCCGATAGGAAGGACCCCGAGAAGTAACCCTGCTACATATACGGGGCTTTTTGATCCCATCCGCGATGTTTTTACTTTGACTCACGATGCCAAAACCGCCGGATATAAAAAGGGCAGGTTTTCTTTCAATGTCAGAGGCGGGAGATGCGAGGCCTGCGAGGGACAGGGGCAAATTAAGATTGAAATGCAGTTTATGAGTGATATTTGGGTGACTTGTGACGTTTGCCACGGAAAAAGATATAACTCTCAGACTTTGGAAATTACTTACCGCGGTAAAAATATTGCAGAAGTACTGGCGATGACGGTTGATGAAGGACTGGAATTTTTTCATGCTCACCCGCAAATTGAAAGTAAACTGGAAACACTTTCGTTAGTCGGACTTGGCTATATCGAACTTGGACAACCAGCAACAACTCTTTCGGGTGGTGAGGCGCAAAGGGTAAAATTGGCAACGGAACTTTCAAGGCGTTCTACAGGAAGAACAATCTATATTTTGGATGAACCTACAACAGGACTTCATTTTGCCGATGTTGAGCGTCTGATGCGGGTATTAAAACTACTCGTTCAAAAAGGTAACTCAGTTTTTGTAATTGAACACAATTTAGATGTTATTAAAAATTGCGATTACATTATAGATTTGGGACCTGAAGGTGGAGATGCCGGCGGGAGAGTTGTGGCTGTGGGAAGGCCGGCTGATGTCGCAAGAAACAGATCTTCTTATACAGGGGAATATCTTAAATAAATTATTTTTGTAAGTCATTACGGTTAATATGCTTTATACTTAAAGGAATGAAGTCTTTGCGTACTTTTGTATTCTTTATAATAACCGCTTTGTTTTTGTTGCTGATTCCCGCCGTAATTAAGGCGCAAAACGAATTTGCCGTTGACGCTACTGTTACATATGATGTCCAGGATTCGGGAAAGACTATTGTTACCCACAACATTACGCTTGAGAATAATTTATCGAATCTCTATGCCACAAACTACAGCTTGGGTCTTGATAACATTGACACACAAAATATAGCGGCAACGGACGCAAACGGCAACTCCATTCCGTTTGATGTTCAAAAGGACGGCACGGCTACAAAAATAAAAGTTAATTTTCCCGACGCAGTTGTCGGCAAGGGAACCAAAAGACATTTTGCGATTTCGTACGAGAATAATAGTTTTGCCGTCAGAACAGGTGAGATTTGGGAAGTATCAATTCCCCGTCTTGGAGAAGACACTTCCTTCAGAAGCTACCGTGTCGTACTCAAAGTACCGCCCAGCTTTGGACTTGAGGCCTATATTTCTCCGAATCCTGAAAGCAGCCAAGCAAACGATAAAGGATATGTCTACACGTTTAATATGAATGAGGTTATCCAATCCGGAATTTCAGCTGGGTTTGGACAATTTCAAGTATTTGCTTTCAACCTTTCTTATCATCTTGAAAATCCTCTTGCAAAAAACGCCGAAACTCAGATTGCCCTGCCCCCGGACACATCATTTCAGAAGGTGTATTTACAAAAACTCGATCCCAAACCTGATAATGTAACAGTTGATGCAGACGGAAATTGGCTTGCCTCGTATATTCTTACAGCACGGCAAAGGGTTGATGTTAACGCTTCCGGTTCTGTGCAGATTTTTGCAGGTTTTAGAACGTTCCCCAAACCTACCGATATGGAGTTAAGCGATAACCTGCGTGAAACCGAATACTGGCAGGTAAACGACCCCCGAATAAAAGCTTTGGCTACCGAACTCAAGACCCCGAAGGCAATTTACGATTACGTTTCAAAAACTCTGACATACGATTTTAACCGTGTACAACCTAATGTCCAAAGAATGGGTGCAGTTTCCGCTTTACAAAATCCTACGCAGGCTATTTGTATGGAGTTTACGGACCTTTTTATCGCTATTGCACGCGCGGCAGGAATCCCCGCCCGGGAAATTAACGGCTATGCCTATACCGAAAATCCTGAACTTCAACCTTTAAGCCTGGTTGCCGATGTGTTGCATGCCTGGCCTGAGTATTACGATAAAGATAAAGGCGTATGGATTCCTATTGATCCGACTTGGGCTTCCACAAGCGGAGGTGTTGATTATTTTGACAAACTTGATCTCAGGCATTTTACTTTTGTTATCCACGGAGAAAGTTCAGTGATGCCATATCCTCCCGGTTCGTATAAACTGGGATCAAATCCGCAAAAAGACGTTTATGTTTCTTTTGGGAAACTTCCGGATATTAGCGCTACTAGTTTAAATATTTCTTTCTCGCCAGTGAGGACATTGCCTTTTCTTAGTTCCATATATTCCGTAAAAATTGAAAATCCGGGTCCACAAGCATTGTATTCCGTATATCCGACGGTCTATTTTGACAATAAGGAGGTAAGCCGCAATTTTCTTGAACTCGTTCCTCCTTTTTCAATTTATAAGATGAATGTCACAGTACCCTTTAGTATTCTGGGAAAGGGGTCTCCTGATGTAGTTGAGGTTAAGGCGGGAGTTAGTTCTGTGAGAATTACGACAAATAAAACACAGGTGGTTATCAACAGCCTTTTGGCAATTTCTGCTTTTCTAATTGTTATAATAATTTTTGTCCTGATTAAGCTTAAGAAAATATCTTTTAGAAAGTTTTTTGCTACAATTGCGACTGTCGGACGAAAAGTTTATGAAAGATTTAATGGAAAAACTGCCGAAAATAAAAATAGTCCCTAAGTTCTACAGGAAACTTCCTGAAGGTGCAGGCATATATGTTTTTTTTAAAGATGGATTACCTATTTATATCGGAAAAGCAATAAACCTGAAAAGAAGGGTTTCATCATATTTCGATCTGGATTTGGAAATAAAAACCTCGAAAATGATAGGAGAAGCACAGGAAATGTCGTATATTCAAGTCACTTCGGAACTTGAGGCCCTCCTCTTGGAAGCCAGATTAATTCGCATATATCTACCCAAATACAATATTGCAGCCAAAGATGATAAACACCCGCTTTATATTCAAATTACCAAGGAAACTTATCCCCGGGTAATTACAGCCAGAAAAATTGCCGAAAATCAAAAAAACTTGGCGTTTTACGGACCATTCCCTTCTTCCCGGAACGTCCGCTCTGTCCTGAAAATGCTTAGACGAATTTTCCCCTATTCAGATCATAAATTGGGAAGCAGAGCCTGCCTTTATTCCCATATAGGGCTTTGCCATCCATGCCCTTCCGAAATAGAAAGAATTAAGGATGCGCAGTTAAAAAATATGAAAAGAAAAGAATACTTGAAAAATATAAGCAGGGTTAAAGCCGTACTTTCGGCAAAATTTGATGGCGTAAGAAGAGAACTAACAAGAGAAATGGAAAAATGTTCACTGGATGAAAAATTTGAGGAAGCCGGAGTACTTAGGAATAAAATTAATGCTTTAGATTATATAACCCAGCCGCGTATGCCTACGGATTTTTATATGCAAAACCCTAATTTGTATGAAGATATGCGGCTAAAGGAGGTTAGGGAATTAAGTAAAATACTTTCAAAATGCGGGATAACCATAGAAAACCTACGAAGAGTGGAATGCTTCGATATTGCCCATCTGGCGGGGACGAAACCTACGGCATCCATGGTTACCTATATTGACGCTGAAGCGGATAAAAATTTTTACAGGCATTTTAGAATCAGGCAAAAAAAGGGAGGGAGTGATGTGGATTCTTTAAGGGAAGTGATGACGAGGAGGCTAAGGCATTTAGATGACTGGGGAATTCCCGACCTGGTAATCGTAGACGGAAGTGTTGCCCAAGTGAATACTTTTAAAAAAATAATTTATATGAATAAATTAAATATTCCGGTGGTGGGAATTGCCAAGAACCCTGATAGACTTATTATCGGAGACCAAAAGATTAAGCTTGAGGGAAATGTTTTACATTTAGTATCACGTGTTCGTGACGAAGCACACAGGTTTGCAAGAGCTTACCACCACAAGTTAATTTCAAGGTCATTAGTTAATTGATATTTGTAAATATCTTTCAAATCTGCATATACTGTTTTTGTGAAGACTGTCTTAAAGCACTTCATTATTAACACGGCCTCTCTTTATGTGGTTTCTTTAGTGGTTTCCGGAATCGTTTTTGCAGAAGGCACATATTCCGTTCTTTTGGCCGGAATAGTTCTAACACTTACATCACTTATAATCAGACCCATTATCAATATCCTTCTTTTACCTATTAACCTTATAACCTTCGGACTTTTCAGGTGGGCGGGGTTTGCAATTACTTTGTATATAGTTACGTTAATTGTACCCGGGTTTAAACTTATGGATTTTGTTTTTAAGGGTTTTTCTTCCTACTGGTTTATTATTCCGGGAATTTCCCTTTCGGGGATATTCGCTTTTATAGCATTTTCTTTTCTTATTTCAATGGTTGCTTCCATAGGGTATTGGATCCTCAAGTAGCGGAGCTTGGACAGTCAAAACCCCGGTAAATAAGGTATAATAACTAGATATGAAGCAAATTTTGACATTCATGCAGATACTTTCTTCGATCATTCTCATCGGGTTGATCCTTATTCAGGCCAGAGGGACGGGTTTCGGAAGATCCGGAAGCTTCGGGGGAGGCACTTCTTTTAGCAGACGTGGACTTGAAAAACTTATTTTCAGGTCAACTTTCGTTTTTGCTATAGTTTTTGTGGTCATTTCGCTACTGCAACTCGTTATTTAATTATTAATGTTAAATCTCCGCTACATAGTGCGACTAATCGGAGCGTTTATGTCCCGATTTAAATTTTTAATAATAGTAAGCATCAGTTTGGGGGTAGCATTCTTCTTTTTTCTTAAATATTCACTACCTCTTCTGGTTGAGTCGCAATCCGTCAGGATTGGAATGACTGGCCGTTATACTTTATCAAGTTTGCCTAGTTCTATTCTTGATCTTGTCGGAGACGGGTTAACAAAACTTGATGCGAGCGGAAATGTTGAACCTGATTTAGCAGCCTCCTGGGAGACCCCCGATAAGGGGAAAACCTGGTCATTCACTCTAAAAGACAATCTTTATTGGCAGGATGGCAAAAAGGTCGTGAGTTCGGGAATACTATATCAGTTCTCTGATGTTACGATAGAACGCCCCGATGATAAAACCATAACCTTCAAGCTTCAAAATGCTTATTCAGCATTTCCTACTGTAGTTTCGAAACCAGCCTTTAAATCCGGCCTTTTGGGTACCGGGGAATACAGAGTGACAAATATTTCATTAAACGGTTCAGTTGTAGAACAGATTGCTATGAAAAATAAGAACGGAAAAACCATTATCTACAAATTTAATCCTACTGAGGAAAAGACCAAACTGGCCCTGGAGCTGGGGGACGTTGATCAGATCTCAGATGTTTTAAATCCTTCTCCGTTTGATTCCTGGGGAAAGATGAAAATTACGCAGCTATCCAGTACGGGACAATATGTAGGAGTTTTTTTCAATACTCAGGATAAGTTGCTTCAGGAAAAGAATATCCGGCAGGCGCTTTCTTATGCTATAGACAAAAGCATTTTGGGTGGAGAAAGGGCTATCGGGCCGATTTCTATAGATTCTTGGGCTTACAACCCACAAGTTAAGCCTTACGATTACGATCCGGTAAAAGCAAAAACCATGATAGATGATTATAAAACCAGTGCAAAACTTTCTGATGTTACCGTTAATCTTTCAACGACTCCCATACTTCTATCAACTGCTGAAATAATTGCCAAGGATTGGCAGGCTGTGGGGGTGAATGTGAATTTACAGGTCATTTCTCAAGTTCCCTCAGATTACCAGGCTTTTTTAGCCATATTTGACATACCTGATGACCCCGATCAATATTCGATGTGGCATTCTACTCAGACAGCAACAAACATTACGCGTTACCAAAACCCCAGAATAGATAAGCTCCTGGAGGACGGCAGAAGTGAAATTAATACCGATGCGAGGAAAAAGATCTATTTTGACTTTCAAAGATTTTTAGTCGAGGATTCACCTGCTGCCTTCCTCTATTACCCGACTACTTACATAATCAGCAGAAAGTAATGAATTGAGACCTTATTTTCCCGCCAGGGCGGACTCTATAAGACTCTTCAGTTGATCGTACGACCCTGCAAGAGTTATTTTTTGCCCGTTTAAATAAAAGGTAGGAGTTTCGGTAATTCCTATCGTATTACCGTCGTTTGTATCATTTTGTACCATATTTTTAACGGTTGATGAGTTTATATCGGATGAAAATTGGTTAGTATCTAGGCTCAGGTCTTTTGCGTAACCAATAAACACACTGGTGGGGTCGCTTAGATTGGACCAGTCAGATTGAGCGCTATACATTTTTTCATGCATCTGCCAATATTTTCCCTGGAGTCCTGCAGCCTCGACTGCGTATGACGAAATTAATGCGTTTGTATGTTGTGAAAGAGGATAATTTCTGAAAACGTAATTAATTTTCCCTGCGAAATCAGTTAGCAGTTGTTGTACAAACGGGCTATACACGCCGCATGCCGGACACTCATAGTCCCCGAATTCGACAAGAGTCACGGATGCGGATGAAGAGGCGGGCAAGTAGTTGCCGTTGACAAAGCCGGAGGTTTCAATAGCGTTTTGAGGAACCAGAAGTGAGGAATTTACAATATTTGTGGATACATTGGAATTTCCTCCTTTACTAAAAAGAAAAATTCCACCAAACAGAAGCAATGCTGTAGCCAAAATAACAATTATAAAAACTTTATTTCTCATAAAATAGTCTTTCATACCTTCACGATTATACCAGATTAAATTAGACTGGGGCTGAGAATTTAGCTGAGTATCGTGATAAAATAGCTTTATCCTTTCACAAAATCCGGAGGATTTTGAAAGGAGAAGTAATGAAGCGCAAAGAATTAGCTCTTAGTGAGCCTAATTCGAAAAGCAAAGTTTACTTCGACGCGGTGGGCATAGCTCAACGGTTAGAGCGCCTCCCTGTGGAGGAGGAGGTTGGGCGTTCGAATCGCCTTGCCCACCCAAACGATTTAACTTAAATGAAATTGATACAACCTTCAACGGAAGAAGACGAAAAGTATTATGCCGAGTTACCCATTGGTTCACGGTTTTGGGTTCCTTGTCCCGGGATAGAAAGCTTAGGTATACAACGTGGACATGTAGGAAGGGTTGATATCTATCTTGGAGATAAAAAATTTGGTATGGGGGGCTGGATATCTATTGATAAAGCGGAGGAGGAAAAAATTACTTTAGCTAACAAAGAAGAGCTCTGCGAAAACTGTAAAAAGATGAGAGACGAAATCACTAATAGTAAAGTCCAAGGCTGAGAATATCTCCTTTCTTAAGGGCTGGAAAGTTTTAACCTTTTAGTAATCTCGTAGATCTGGTAAAAACCAATAATTAGGAATGTTGAAGCGAAGATTCCTGAAGCCAGGAAAAAGTATTTCATAACATTCTCATCAATAATTCCTTGAGCCCCCCTTTCCCAAAAAATAAAAGTTGCGATTAAAATGGAATCTACGATAGTACCGGTAGCGATTTTTTTTAACCCATTACCAAGAGTCCCACCCATTTCTTTGGAAGAAAGAATTGATACTATGATAACCAAAATTGTGGGAATGGCCATTATGAAGTAAGAGGCTTTGTATATAAAAGAAAAGTCTGGGATTATCGGCATAATTAATTCTAACCAATTTATATAAAAAAGACAATTTATACGGCAAAGCAAGATTGCTTATTCGTTTATGGGAGTTAAGGTGATTCTGGCGCTACAGCGGTTATTTACATCGACGATAATAGATTCCTCACTTTGTGTTACTCTGCTCCCGATATTTTTATTTCCTAAAAATGCACGAACATCCTCTGACAGTTTGGGCAAATCAGTGGGCAAATCTCTTTCGGGGGATCGTAGCCATTTAACAAAATTTTTAGCGCGGCAATCATTCCGGGTACATGTCTCACACTCTTGAATATCTATTTTTATACGTTCCTCCATATATGAAGGCCAGAATTATATATCTATTTGCTTAAAAGAAACTGAGTTGGTTATTTTTTTAAGATTATTTTGGAAGAGGGATCAATCCAAAGCATCCAGCCGTCAATCCAGGTTCTATCGTGAACGTCTAAAGTATCATACCAGTTTTTATTGAATTCTTTGTCGGAAATTGTCCAGATTCCGGGACGACCATTTGAAGGGTCCACGAGAGTCAACCCTTTCAATTTATAATCATAGTTTCCGACTATCGAATAATGACCTCCCGGTTCATCTTCCTTATCAATATTGTCCCACCAATCCAGAATTACGATATGCCCCTTTTTTAAATGAAGGGAAATATCTTTCATAGTTGCGTTATGCTTATAGTTAACAATTTTGAAAAACCTGCTTAAGTACGCAAGCATGATTTGTTGAGTTGTACCCCACCAGTCTTTATATACTTCTTTTGCTATATCTTTTTGGGTTTTATTAATACCGCAGGCGTTAAGCGCAATTTGTATTACAGCCGGTCCGCACCAACCCGGTTTTTCTTGGAATTTATGGAATTTCTTCCATTCGTTAATACTGATTTGCATACGTAAATTATAACATCCATATTGCTATTACAGAAGATTTTTTTATATACTAATTCTATCGATGCCAAATAAAGGTGAATCTAATGAAAGAAGAAGAATGGTTGTTGAGGAAATTAAATCAGACGAAGTTTCAAAGGAAGAGGTTAAGGAACATGCCGAAACTGTTGAGCCAAAGATTCTGGATGAAGCTGCCAAAGATACTATTACAACAGAACCTGAAAATAAAGTTGAAGAAAAGAAAACCGACGTAGTTAAAGAGACCAGTGCCCGCGAAATCAAAAAATCCTCTTTAAACGTCCTTTGGATCATTATCCCCGTAATTTTCCTCCTGGGTGCAATTTTGGGAGGTATTGTTTTTTATCAAAGAGGTGTTAATTATGGCCAGGAAGGAACCACGACTCCCACATCGGAGCCATCCCCTGTTCCCTTTACAACATCTACGCCATCTGCCTCTGTTGATTTAACCAAATATTCAATCAGTGTTTTTAACGGATCGGGAATTTCAGGTGAAGCAGGGAAAGCCAAAACATTGCTTACAACTGCCGGTTTTAAAGTCGGATCAACGGCAAATGCCGCAACATACGATTATACAAAGACAATTATTAAAGCCCAGTCCACAGTCGACGCTGCTTTTATAGCAGCCCTATCGAGTGCTCTTGGAAAAACCTATGTTGTTGATTCGCCGCAGACACTTGCAAGTTCTTCAGCGGATACTATTCAGGTGGTCATAGGAAGCTCTAAAACGCAGTAATTCAAATTTTGAGCGGAATAATCGCTAGGCTCATATCCCCTCTTCGTCAAACTCAGAGCGGGATAAGCAAAGCTTGACCCCTCAAAATCTGATTTTTGAGCGGGATAGGGGAGTCGAACCCCTCTTCACAGCTTGGAAAGCTGTTGTTAAGCCGATTAACTAATCCCGCGCAAGCCTATTTTATCATTTTTTTCGGTATTCTTCGAGAATTGAAGGATCGTCATCAGGATGAAGCATAACCAAAGCTAAATGTTTATTTATACTGCCATTCTTATTGGTGTCAAACCAAATTTTCTCTAAAATTTCATCAGATAGATAATAAATATTTGGACAATCAGTCAGAATTACCCCTTTATTTTCAGGCTCTGTGTCGGGTCCGACGACAATTTCCTCGGCTGACGGATCAATTATTAAACCGTTTCCTAAATAGGATATATAATGTCCGTCTACGTCATTTACTATTTTTCCTGTTATATTTGAAACTCTTTTAAGGATGTCTGTTGTGTCTAATATAACCACGACTCTGGCTTTTTCGTTAAGCTTGTCTAAGTCTTCTTTAGACCAATTCTCTTTCATCAAAATATGATCTTTTGGTAAAAATGATCGGGCCATTTTGTATAGTTCACCTTTTTCTGTACCCCAATTCGGGTCGGAAACATAATTGTGGAGATCTTTTTGACAAACGTGAGCAATATTAAAGGAAATTGCGGCCGAATGAATAAGTGCATGCCCACACCATGACTCGGTATTTAATGGAATTCTTTGAATAGTAAAATCTTCATTTTCTTGCATATAAATATTAAATAATAGAAGACTAGCCCGGAATCGTGATCGGGGAAAATCGGTAACTATTTGTATGTTTTAACATTGTTAAGTCGGAGTGCCCGGGATCGAACCGGGGACCTCCACGTCCCAAACGTGGCGCGCTACCAACTGCGCTACACTCCGATATATGTATTTTACCATTTCGGTTTGGAAATGGCCAAGCTTCGCTTACCATTCCCCTTAATTTGTCATAAAATGAAAGTATGAAGAAAGAGACAAAATTGGTGATTCTCCTTGGTATTTCTATTCTGGCTTTAGGATATTCTGTCTTTTACACTTGGTATTATAAATCGGTACCGCAAACAGGTATCAATTTATTGAATACTATTCCCGGACCGAAAAAAACGGATACAATTTTGGTTTTTTCCCCGCATCCTGACGACGAAACAATTGCGGCTGGTGGATTTATTAAGACAGCCACTTCAGTGGGTGCTAATGTATGGATTACACTGGTAACGGATGGAAATAAACACCATTTGGAAAAGATTCGTTATAACGAGTTTGCAAAAGTTACATCATCACTTGGGGTTTCTGAAAATAATTTGATTTATCTCAATTATCCGGACGGAAATTTAGAAAAGGTAAATCAAGGCCAAGTGCAAAATTACTTTAAAAATATAGTTACTTTCGTTCACCCGAATATCATTCTCGTCCCCAGTATTAATGACATGCACCCCGATCACAAAACTACAGGTGTAGATGCTGAGACGGTTATTTCAAATTTAAAAATTAAAGCTAGTATCTATTATTACTTAGTTCATTTTCCGAATTTTCCTTTACCCAAGGAATTGAATAAGAATTTGTACGTGACGCCGCCGATTAAACTACTTGATTTTTCAAAACAGTGGTTGAGTTTTCCTCTCACGTCCGATGTTGAAAATGCTAAATATAGTGCGCTTATGAAATATCGAACACAGTTAATTTATCCACCTCTGAAAGAGCTTATAGAGTCTTTCGTCAGAAAAAACGAACTTTTTGTGGTAAATAAATAGGTGAAAGGCTTGATATATTTTTACTTTTAAAGTATATATAAACCTACTCAAGAAAAAATAATTATGGCACCACATTTAGAACAGTTGTGTTCGTTTAAACCGGGTGTTTACCCCGGATTGGAGGGGGATGTTTTCCTGCCCATATCAGATACAGAACACTATTCAAACATTGCTACGGATGCGGCTAAAAAAAGTCACGAGTTGGCAAAAAAATACCCCGACAAGTTTAGAGAAGTAGCGGATGGCGATGGGGAAGTTTGTGAAGGATACGATTCAGCTACGCTTCAGATTAGAAAAGCGCAACCAAAGAACGAGGCTCCTGGTAATTTAGCTGAGAAATAGAATCTAATATTAATTTAGACTCTCAAGATTTTCATTTATAGAAGTTAAATTATTGAGAGAGCATATGGGTGGTTTTAATAAACTTGCAATTTAACCATAATTTATCTATATTGTGAAAATGCCTGAAAGACTTCTGGAAAGAATCGGTGTACTGAAACACCGAGTTACAGTTGAAGAAATAGATGCGGGTGAAAGAAGTCTGAGGCAATTAACTGCAGATTACCTCGAAGGTAAAATAGATTTACAAACTTACGCTGCTGAAACAGATAAACTTCCCAAGATAGATTTGCCTCAGCTTGCCCAAGATTTAAACTTCAAAGGTTAACTCTTTCCGGGACTCGGACTTATTCAAGGCTATATTTTATTGTTTAAAATGAATATTTATGTAATTTGAACTTACTGTGCCGAGGGCGGGACTCGGCTCGGACCTATTCGCCTATCTGAATGATACTCCAAGTGAGACTGATATTCTAGCTTCTAAACTTCAGGAACTTAACGAATACCGGAGACTTTATTCCTCACCCTAACTCACTATACATATAAAGGTGTAAAATACGAGTATGTGGACTTATGTAATTGTGGGTGTAGTTATTTATTATATCTTTTATGTATTGGACAAGCGTATCAAAAAACTTGAGGCTAATAGGGGCTCCACACCTTCACATAAGTTTTTTATAGAAGCCTCAAATGCTATTTATCAAAATAAGTTATTTGCAGAAATATCTGGTATTAAGAGTGGATTAGAAGGTAAACCGGTAAAGGAATGGTCAAAGGGAGAAGTAACCAAATGGAGGAAAGATTATTATAGAAATATATCACAGAAGGCGTTTATTAAATTGGTGTATTTAGCCAGCGAAGATGCTTTTATTGTCCAAAATTCTGGAGGTACAGATATTTATTTACCAGAGTCCAGTAAAAACGATATATTTTCTGCAGTAGTGGCCGGTGACGAAGATCAAATGAAGGATTATCTTGAACTAGGAGTCGTAGACAGAACTATCAAAAAAGAAGGTGGTGAATATACACGCGTTATCACGGCATATTTAGAAGAACATTACGAAGACTTTCATAAAAAAGTGAAACCCACAATATTATTTGATTTCCCCTTTGGTTATTGGGATTTGAAAGATGAGGATTATAAAAATTTAGGTTTTGAGGTTGAACGCCAAGGTGGTGGGGACATTTATACAGATTCTTTCGGAGAGACACGAGGAATACCAACCATTACTAAATATATTAAAAACGGTGCTGAGATAAGATTTGTTTCATAATTCCATTCATTTCCAGAGTCTATGCTTTTTTTGGAGAAATCTTTGGAATACACACTCCAACTCACTGTTTATTTTTATCCCCAGATGCTAAGATTCACATAAGCCCTCTAAATACCAATAAAAATGAATATTGGAATTGATTTCAATACAAAAACCACAAAAGCTGCGTTCTTGGTCAATGGAATAGATCCTGATAATTGTAAAATTTATGAAGTTAGAAACATTTTAGCTTTTGTGAACGGTAAAGTTTTTCCGGGCGATGAAGGTTTTAATAAATTTCTTACCGAAAAGAATAGTTTAATTTATGATTTGGACCAGATTATTGAATTGAACGGTGTAGTTATTGATAAGGAACAAATAAGTGTTGAAAGGTGCTTGGCAGTTATATTTGCATCTATATTAAATAAAATCAAAACCTATCTCCCCGACGATGGAATTGATAATGTTTGTATAACCATTCCTTATGATAAATATTATTATTGGCATAGTTTAATAGAGAGAGCCTTTTCCTTAATTGGAGTAAAAGATATAAGAATAATGTCCCAACCGGCGGCCTTCTTTGGTCAATCTAATATTGACAGCTTGCTTGTAAGATTGAACCATGGGAGTTTGAGCCGCGAAGAACAGAAAAAAAATCTTGATCGTCAAGCCATCCAAAAATATGCGAGACTTCCGTTATACAAAAAATTATTTTCAAAGAAACCAAAAAACGATAGTAAAAACAGGGGTACAGAATATCTTTTTGTTTCTATATCCCAGGACAACACAAACGTATCATTGGTTAATTATGGAGACGGTGTTTTGTACACAATAGGCACTCAATATACAAATACAATCACTAGAAGAAAAATAGAGCAAACTGTGCTCGATTTTTTTATTTCCGAGATTGGCAAAGATTCTCGCAACTTCGCGTTAGAAGACCCAAAAAATATTGTACGGATTTTAGACGCAGTCAATGAATTTCTGAAAACGTCACAAGTTGAGGAAACATATGAGCTAAATCTACCATTTGTCCTATGTAAAGATGGAAGCTTTCAAACTCTTGATACAAAAATTAACCTGGGCGCACTTCATAACTTTTTGGCCACGACTTTTGACGATCTGGTTAAATCAGTAGAGAAGTTGGCCTCTGAGATATTTGAAGTAGAGAAAAAGAAAAATTTCGAAAGCATAATTATTCTTGGCGATTCATTTATTCAACAAAGCATAAAAGAGCTTGTTCATAAAGCTTTTGTCGGAGCAGGTGTGGCTTTTGGAAATGAAAAATTACTCGCTATAGGAGCTTTTAATTATTCCAGAGTACTAACCGGTAAGGTAACAAATTTTCTTGCTCTTGAAGTTATTCCATTTTCTATTCTTGTAAGGTTGTCTGGCGGTGAATTTATAGAAATGACAAGAAAAGATTCAGCAATTCCGACATCCAAGAATCACACATTCGAGATAACAGGTGAGAACAAATCAAAATTTGTGGAAATCCACCTAACTACAAAAGAGGGGGACGTTTTTCAAAGCCTTAACGTATGGAAAATTCAAGCATTGAATAACAGAGTTATTGAAATAAGGGTTAATGTCGGAGCAGATATGGAAATAGGTTTAGAGGCATATTCAGAAAGTGGGCAAAAATTATTTGTCCAAAAAGGGAACACATTTTCTTTTGGTGGTACTGGATTTGAAATTGGGATAAAAGGTAAAGATATTCGCCAGTATGTATTAAATCAATTTAATTATCTTAATGCAGTCCTGGAAAACAAAGAGATAACAGTTTTTGAACCAGATGGGGCTTTTTACTCAATGCTTAAAGAGGGTGATCCATTTAAGGCGCTGCGTTATTTGGGTCGTATTCTAAACCTGAAAAGTTTACCAGACGTAGAAATGGCAGAGTCAAAGTTTTTCGAGGAACAAGGAATCGGAGGCTTTATTTCTGGTTCAAAAATTAGTATCCCAAAATTATTCACAAAAGACCCATTTGGGTTTGGGTATATTTTGGCTCATGAATTGGCACACTATATTTTAATTCATGAGGAAAAAATTACACTTGACGACGAGCAGGAAAATGAGATTTTAACCGAAATCTTTGTCATATATTGTGGTATGGGTAAGTTATTTTTAAATGGTTTTAGGTCAAAGGATGCTAAGAGCTCATCTCTTCATACGCACGGTTATTTAGATGAGAAGTTAATAAAGTTTATTCATCAGATTTATTTTCAAAAATTTAATATAGAAATACCTAGTTATAAAGAAAATTTGACCGAAGAAGCTTTAAAAATACTAGATGAGTTTATTGATTAACTTTTAAAACACAATAACCCCACAACCCAACTCACTATTTATAAAATAGATCGAGCTAGGGATATTGATTGCAGCTGTTCATGTCTTTTTGAGCTTGATACCAATAAGCTTCACACACTGAGGAGCTTCCACAGTCTCCGGTGGCCGGGCACGGATAGTAGCACCCATAACTGCGCATAAGACTCCCATATTTATCATTTACACTTGCTTGACACTGGCTTTTGGTCATTTGTGGAGCTTGGTATGGAGCTGTTGTGGGAGCTGTATATTGAACCGTTTGTGAACCTTGGTTGAGAGAAGCCTGGGCGGAATCACATTCAGCCTTTGTTTTATAAAGTGAAGTGTATGTTTGATATAATTTTAATGCGGGATAATAAAGGGTACACGTATAGTAGGTTGGTGGCGTATAGGTAGACGGAATATAAGTGTTATTGTTTTGGTTGACACTGGAATTGTAAGCATTTTGATCCTGTGTGCACTTATCTTTCGATAAGTAATAAGTCCATTTATTTCCAACCTGGCAGCATGTCCCGTTCGCAGGACATTGACTCTTTGCTACAAATTTTGGCCCACCGCACTCAGTACTGTAGAGGCAACATATCATGTTGTTACAGACACTCTGTCTCAATTGTTTTGAACCACCCCCACAACTGACATTGATATTGCAGGTAATTATCGGGTTAGGATCAACTGTAGGCGTGGGTGTCACGGGGATAGGTGTGAAGGTGGGGAGAGCAATTGGTGTTGGGCTTGCGAGAAAAGGACTTTTTTCCAATTGGGCTTTTGCATATACAGAAAATGCCGCAACAAAACCAAGAGCAACAATTATGGCCATTAGATACTTTGCCGAAGTGGAGAAAATAGTGGTTTTTTCGCTAACTTTTTGAGATTTTTTGGTTCGAGCTTTCCCTTTACTCATAACAAGTCGATTTTACACCACTTTTTCAGGAAAACCTAAGAAATACCCCCCACTCCAACTCACTAACTATTGAATCTCAAAACTGTTAATAAATTTTGTATAGTTGTCTGTGGCGTTTGCGTTTTTTGACGCATCCATGAGGATATATATTTTGACAGGATTACTTCCTTCTAAAACAACAATTACTCTTCCTCTCAAATAAGAAGCCACGTCTTTATTGTAAATTACGTAATCCGCTCCCTGATGGCTACCGACATTCACAAAGTTTGAGGATATTAACTGGTTCGATTTATCTGAGCTAACCATACCGTTAATGCTACCTTCAATTCCACTTTTTGCATTGTATTTATTTGATAAAAGATTTGGGTAATAACCGTAAATAGCAACATAACTATCTCCGTCACTGCCCTCGGCGCTATATTGTGTAGAAACGTAGGTCACACCACCCGTGCTTTGGGTTTCTGAGGGATTGGTTGTTGGATATTTAGGAAAGTTAATACTAAAACCGCCTTCTGTTGAGTTAAATGGTTGCCAAGTCTCATTTGTAAAATAATTGGCAGTGTTATTACTGGCATTGTTAGTTTGAAGAGCTGAAATACCCCACCTGACCAAACCGAATGCTGCCAGCGCTGCTACAACATAGACGACTTGCTTAATAATTTTCATAGTTTAGTTTATTTATCTTCAATAAAAGTTGCCTTAACCTGTTTCGACTTTAACATATACAAAATCCAAATTACTGATTGCACTACGGTTCGGGATACATTGCTTGAATTTTGCGTTACCGTGTCGTTTAGTATTTTTTGAAGTTCTTGAGTCGGAGCCTGTAATGAAGCTACCCAGAGCCAATCCAATAATGCAAAAACTATAGAGGCGATTAAATAAAAAACATAGTATTTCGGAAAATTCTTCTTCTTTTTGAAATATAAATAGATTAGATAAACAAGAGAACCTATAAAGGCGACTCCTATTAAAAACTCAAACCATAAAAGACTTGAGTAACCAGGAATAGTATAAGTATTTGATAAATAGGAAAAATATCCAAATATGCTGTAGCTTTGCCAAACAACCCCCACGATCATTCCTAGTCCAACTAATGCCAACCAGCCCCCAAGTCCAGCATTTACTTTTTTATCTTTTGGCAAAGGCTCCTTATTTTCTGTTTTTGGGGGATCAACTACAGCCTTAGCCTGGCTAACGGATTTATTTTCTGCAGAGTCTTTTATAAGCTGTGAGCCACAGTGTTCGCAAAACTTACTGCCTTCGGAGTTGTGTTTCCCACAATTACTGCAGTACATATTATTTATTTTAGACTACCCAACCAAATTGATTCTACACCTATTTTTCAATAAAATCTAAGAAATGGATTTATTTTTAGAGTACAATTCAATTTGGGGGTAGTTTAGGCAAATTTCTCAAAGATTATGTTCTGCGAAAAATGTGGAAAAAGCAATCCTAAAAGCAACAACTTCTGTCAGCATTGTGGAACAATAATTAATAAGAATAATCCCTCTTCGCCGGTTTTTGGACCGACTAATAACCATTGTCAGGTGTGTGGCAGCCTTACTCCAACAAAATATGTCGAGTTTTACCAAAATATAGGCATGCTGGTTATGCGTCAGAGTTCGTCTATAAAAGGCAATCTTTGTAAAAAATGTATAAATCGTGAGTTTAAAAAGAGGACTCTAACTACGCTTTTCCTTGGATGGTGGGGTATGATTTCTTTTTTTCTTACGCCAATATACCTTATTAATAACATAGGGCGCTTTGTTCCAACAATCGGAATGAGAGAGGATTAAGAAAGTTTATTATGTATTGTAAAAATTGTGGCAATCAAATTAAGTCGGATGAAAGATTCTGCCCGAATTGTGGGCAGAAAATCGTATGGAGGAGACTCTCAAGATTGAAGTACCGTTTAGGCGGGTGGATTAAACGTAGAAAGGGATTAATTTTAGTTTTTTTAATACTATTGGTAATTTTTATAATTGCCTACTCTCAAAATTCTCCCAATTCCAACACACCGTCTGGTGGGTCACCTAGCCCGACCGTACCGTATAATGTAGCATCTTCTGTTGTCAACGTATTTTGCGATAACAAAGAAGGAGGATCAGGAACAATATGGTTAACGGACGGAACGATATTAACAAACAATCATGTTATAGCTGGTTCAAAAGGCTGTTTGGTTAGCTTGCCTGACCCAAATACTGGTGCCCCCGCTGAAATCTACAATGCAGAGCCATATATTGTTCCTAAATTGAGTAAGCAATATGATATGGCAGTATTGGTAGTAACCTCTGCTTATAAGGATTCGGACGGGAAGGTTTGGGGTACCTACCCTAAAACTTTTTCTGCTTTTGTGTTCCCTAGTAGTTGCAAAAACAATAGTCCAAAATTGGGTGACGCAGTTAGGATTTATGGTTATCCAGTTACAAGTGGCGGATACAATCTAACCATTACAGACGGAATCATAAGTAGTTTTTCTGATGATGGGGATATCCTAACGTCTGCCAATATAGATAATGGAAATTCAGGAGGGCTTGCTGTTGATCAAAATGATTGCATGGTTGGAATTCCTTCAGCTGTTTTAACTGGCAACTATCAAAACCTTGGCGTAATAATTCCGGTAAATATTATTTCAGAATTTTTGAATAAAGCATCTCCAGCTAAGTAGCGTTTTATTTGGAAAGGCGTAAAATACAGATATTACACTGCCCGTGATAAACGGGTTTTTTTGTGAATATAAATATGAGTACTAAAGATGAGAATAAATATCCATTTGAAATTATAAAGGAGAAGTTACTTTCGGAAAAATCTTTTATAGAGTTCTGTAAATATGATTACTCCCGCACTGAAAAAATTAACAATGTAGATGAGAGTTTTCTAAGAGCAGCAGAATCCGATGGGTTTTTAGAACCACTACTTCAGGTTAAAGAAAAAGTTCACGAAAATGGGGCAGAAAAAGGAGCTTTAGTTAATTATTATAGTCCCCATCAAATTTTTATAATTACCGCGTTGTCAAAAAACCAAGTTCACGAAGGAAAACTTTGGGTCAATGAGGATTTAGACTTTTACAAACAACAAGCGTTCAGAATGGTTAGTTGGGGGGCTTCTGGATTTGCTTTCAACATAACAATTGCCAAGAGGGGTAGTAAATCGTTTCCTAATAATGTGGTTGATCTATGTGTAAATTTTAATAATTTTTTGAGACTACTCCACTCTCTTAAAAGTTCGAGGTACCAAAGATTTAGCCGGTACAAGGAACGGCATTTTAACGGTGCACCGGAATTATATTTTGATACTTCACTTATTAAAGGTAGGCCAGAATTATTAAAGAAGTATTCGCTTTCTGAATCCGATCTCAACGTCCTTTTGAAGACAATTGCTGAAGTTGCTATCCAGATTGACCCGCTTGAAAATTGGTATTACTACATCCATCTTCATCCGCAATGGCGAAGGGATTTATTTAAAGGTGGTGCAATGCTAGCCCAGGAGCTATATACAGTTTATGACCTAGTTTTAGAGGTCGCGGAGGCTGTATTTGGTAAAAAATTGCCACCCATCTTTGAGTTACTTTATGGAGATAGGGGTATTCGTCCATACCTTGCACCAAAAAGCGAGTATGTCCACGGAACTGAAACGAAATCAATTTGGGCAACCGTCTTGGGTTTTAAGATATGGGCAGCGAAGGCGGACAACAAAGAGTTTGCCGATGATGAAGTACAAACTAGAATTAAGGGCTTCGAGGAAGAACTAAAGGATTATGAAAAAAGGTATGGAGATATGCACTTTATTGCCAACGGTGTTAGACCAATCGAGCTTGAGGAAAGTTTAACAATCGACGACCTGGACCCGAATACCAAGTTATCAGTTGAACAGGTTTTACGACAAGCCACGAAAGAATTAGCTGAAAATAAACGCGGGTTTCTTAGTCTTTGGGACGATGAAATATGGCAGAAGCTGCAAAAGAAGGAAATTACTTCCGAGGAGGCCAAAAAGGAGGATTATGAACTTTTTGTTAAAAGCGAAATACATAATGCCATAGACTTCAGGCTTAGTGACCTAAAAAGAGAGTTATGGGAAATACTTGAAGTCTGTCATAAAAAGATAAGGGAAAAAGAAAACAAAGCTTGGGATGAGGAGCATAATTTTGGCAATTTTTTTTGGTCTAAGCGAAGCGAAAAATTAAAAACTTTGACCAGAGAAAAACAGCTAGATTTCTATAACAAGGAATATCAAAAGGTCCACAAGAACGCTCAGCACTGGCAAAATAAGGGCGCTGAGCTTTCCGATATTGAATTCCAAATGGAGCTTCTGTTCTGTAGAGTATGTAGAGCAAAACCGGTAATTAGACATCAACAACACGGTGATAGTCAGGTCTCGGATACTCCTATTTGTGATGAGTGTTTAGCAAGGATTGAATCTGGGGCCTTGGATATTGGGCAAGACTGGTCAAAAATTAAAGTTGGTGAGTGGAAGTGCGATTTTTGTGGAGAAAGAACGCTTTATAAGTTCGCGCATAATAATGTGGTCAGCCTGTGGACGGCGAATCAAATTCCCATAAAGGTAAAGCTAAATTATGGGAACCTTACCCTATCGGCACGATGTCCCAGGTGTAAAAATATTAACTACAGGGAAATTGATTGGGGTTGGGGTGCATGAATTGTCGTATATTACTATAGAGGGGATAAAAACCCGAAAAGTTTTTAGGTTTTATGGTATAATTTACATAGTTAGCTAACAAGGCTAACCCAGGTAGCGATAAGAAGGGCTATCAATTGATTCCAATATGAATTATGGACATATTGGGGTTGATTGAGAGCCCTTTTTTATTGGCCTCAACCACTCCAAGAGTCCTTCAATAGATATGAGTATAATTTTTTCTAAATATGAGAATGTTATCGTAGCAAAGGCCATCAAGGCCCAGGTTCCCAATATGGACTGGGAAGATGTTGCCCAGGAACTTCGGATTCACCTTTGGCTTAAGGGCAATCTGTTTAATCCCATGTACGCTTCAGCCTCGACTTTCGTAAACAATATTCTGAATAACAAGATTAGAGATTTAATAAAAGCAGCCTATCGAAAGAAGAGGTTTCTTGATACAAATCATCTGACTTTTTCAGAGATCCTCCGAGAAGAAAACGGCGAGTATCTATTGGAATCCGCGACACCCATCGAATTTTTAGGACTAATCGCATATGAAGGATAAAAGTGACGACAGATATTTTAAAACAAGCAACTTTTATGTTGCGGCTTTCCTTTTTACCAAAGGGTTGGAACTTGTCAACATAGATCGTACTGATTCAAGACGCTCCGAATTTGTTTTTTTAGATACTCCAGAACGTGAGCGATTACTTCAAAACTTCAATTATTCATCGGAGGACTCACCGGAGTCTATGGTTGATGTTCGTAAATTTGTGATGGCAATAAAACAATTAAAGGACAAATTGTATCAACAAACATAAAGAAATTATGAAAACATCTCGAATCGATTGGGTTTCAGTGAACAAATTTATGGATAGCCAACCTCAACTCGTTATAAACCACACGGCTTTCCCACTTAAATTCAAAAGGAAAGTAACAAATCCACCGCGGTACATTCCTATTGAACCAGAATTTAAGAGTTGCGTCGAAGATGTTGCCGTAGCCAAAATTAAAGAACTGTATGCAGATAGGGAAAAATTTTTTGCCGAAATAAAAACTGCCAAACCCCTCAGCGATTTTCACAAAAAAGTGTTGGAATGTTCAGTCGAACTACATGAAGAAAACTTTAAAAAGTGGTTAAAATACTGGCTACGGCTCTCCGGCTATGAACCAGGAGTTAAATATACTACCAGCGCCAAGGTCCAAAAAGCAAGGGAGTACCCGACTCAAGATTTGATTCCTGACGCAAGGCCGTGTGGTTGCAAGTTTCGTGTAGCTTGCCCATTCCACGAAGAACGTAATCCTTCTTTTTACATTTATCCGAATGGTTCATGGCACTGTTTTGGCTGTGCCGCCCATGGCAACAATGCAATCGATTTTATGCAAAAGACTAACCCGGAAATGGGATTTATGGAGATTGTTAGCAAATTACAAATATGAAAGCTAAAAATAAAGAAGTACTCGACAAAGCGGCTAATGAATTAGTCAAACAGCAGAAAGTTGGCGACATATTGATAACACTGGTGCTAAAGAGAGGTTGCAAGTTCTTTTTGGATCAATTTGGCGAACCCCAAGTACAGTTACCAGATAGGCCCGCGGTTGGTTACTCCGTTTCCGGTGCGGTATTCAGACGATGGGTTTCAGGAGTTTATTGGGAAGCTTTTAATGAAGGTTTTTCCAGTGAAATCTTTTCTCAGGCTATGGCTGCATTGGAAGGAAAATCTCAACACGAAGGCATAAAAATATCACTCTTTAATCGCATAGCTAAAATTGAGGAAACTATCTCCTACGATATTGGAGATGACGTCAACATTGTTGAGATAACTCCCTCAGGCTGGGAAGTTGTAAAAGCAAAAGCGCCGCTATTTCGACGATTTACTCATCAAAAGGTTCAGTCTATTCCTGAAAAAGGCGGTGCATTGAGCAAAATACTCGAGTATGTTAACCTCAAAAACTCCGAGGACAAGATTTTGTTTTTGACTTATCTTGTGGCTATTCTCTTCTGCGATATCCCTCGGGCAATGATAATCGCGACAGGAGAGCAAGGCAGCGCGAAATCAACCCTTCTCCGTGTCATCAGAAAGCTAATTGACCCTTCCCGTGTTGACCTACTGAAGATGAGGTCTGCCATAGATGAACTGACACAAATGGCAAGTCACCATTATTGTCTGTATTTTGATAATTTAAGTTACCTCTCAACTGAAGGCTCGGATTCTTTATCCGGGTTTGTGACAGGTTTAGGTTTTTCAAAACGGAAATTATTCTCAGATGATTCCGATATTATATTTGAGTTATTGGTGGCAGTTGGACTAAACGGAATAAACCTGGTAGCCGAGAAGGCTGATTTGCTTGACCGAAGTTTGATCTTTACTCTTGAAAGAATCAGTGACTCAAACCGCAGAGAAGAAACTAAATTCTGGAATGATTTTGAAAAAGAAAAACCCCAGATCCTTGGAGCCCTCTTTGACATAGCTTCTCAGGTTCTAAAGATTAAGGAGGATATTAAACTTCCTACCAGACCCCGTATGGCTGATTACGCTAGAGTAGCTGCCGCAGCAGCTGTTTCTTTGGGATATGAAGTTGATGGATTTTTACAGGCTTTTGAAAAGAATATTGCCAGACAAAATAAGGCTGCAATTGACGCTTCCCCTGTCGCCCAAACAATTCTGGAGTTTATGTCAATCCATAACGACTGGTCAGGGGCAAGCTCAGACCTTTTTACCGAACTATCCAAACTTGCTACAGCAGACAAACTCGAAGTTGGAGGAAGTTACGGGTTCCCTAAATCTGCAACATGGCTTTGGAGAAAGATAAATCTTATTAAAACCAATCTTGCGGCGATGGGCATATCTGTAACCCACGGCGAGGAAATTACCAATAACACGATCACCCTCAAGAAAACAAAAAATGCTTCCGTAAATGAAAATGCCTCCATGAAAAACCAGCCCCAGAATGGAAGCATGGAGGCAATGGGAGCAAATCAACGGGTAGCTGACAAGTTGCCAGATACAAACACAGACCATGCTGGCAACTCGGAGGATGCTTCCCGTGCTTCCGATGCTCCCATTCAGCCACAGAAAGGCGTGGAGGCATCACAAAATATGTTTCCTGTAGAAAGTGAGGTCGAACCCGTATGAAATACCTAGTAACCAAATTTGTAAACTGCGACGAGGTACTTAGTTCTTATTGCCACAGGAACGCTGACGCAATTGTTATCAAGAATGAAAATGTCACAAAAATATATATTGAATTTGACAAAATTATCTCAACAAAGACGTTCAAAAGCTTTTGTGAATACACACTTCCCTATATCAGAAGCTCCAAACCAAAACATGAATTTTATAAGGCTGAAGTAATATTTCCTCTAATCAACAACATTGAAGCACTCTTCGGCGTCTCGGAACCCTGGACCGTTAAGGACCAGCTCAAATTAGAAAGTTCAGTTCAATTTAATAAGTATTGCTTTTTATACAGCGGAAAGGAGGTGAGAAAAATATGAGCATATTACCCAAAGACTATGAAATGCCAAAAAGCAGATCAGCCTACATGAAGTTTGATGAAGGCGATAGCACTTTCAGGGTTCTTACTAACGCAATCGTTGGTTTTGAATACTGGAAAGAAGAAGGTAAAAAGAGAACTCCAATTCGTGTTAGAACATACGATGAGCTTCCGGATGAGATAAGAAATGCAACGGATCCGCGCAACAGAGGAAAGCATTTTTGGATGTTTGTCGTTTTAAATAAAGAACTTGGAGACGTTCAGATCCTTGAGTTGACCCAAGCGGGATTGCAGAGGCTTATGAAAGGTCTTGAGGATTCAGAAGCGTGGGGAGATCTTCGTGACTACGATGTAACGATCACTCGTACAAACGGGACTTCCCCTATGGACGTTAAGTATTCCCTTTTACCCCAACCAAAGGTAAAGCTGTCAAAGGAAATGCAAAAACTGGTTGATGAGCGTTTAGAGCAGATCAACCTGGATCTTATCTTTGACGGGGAATCTCCTTTTATAACAAAGGAGTAGTTCTGTATTGCCTCCTAGTCAATCTACTAGGAACTGAACCCACTAGGAGGCAAAAAGAACTAAACAATAGTATATCAAATTTGAGGGGGGTACACCCCATAAGCGTAACTTATATGGAAGAGAAAAAATGCAGTTATATAAAAGAAAACGGAGATCAATGCGGTGCCGCATCCATGAAAGGGAGCGTGTACTGTTTTGTCCACAATCCAGACGTAGAAGTCGAAAGACATATGGCGCTTGTCAGAGGTGGCCTTGCCAGTAAAAAGGTTGAACTGAATCTTGAACCACTAAGCATTAAAGACCCGACAGAAGTGGCCACCCTTCTTGAAAGCACGATAAATGGCGTCCGGAGCGGTGAGATTCCCCCAAATATCGCTAACACCGTAGGATACCTCGCCAGCCACATCCTAAAGGCCCTAGAAGCCTCCAATCTGAACCAACGGGTAGAGATGGTAGAAAGCGTTCTTTTGGAACGCAAACGCTCAATTTCAAAACATTAAAATGTCAAAAGATTTAAATCTAGCTAGGATTTCAGAAAACTTAACTCCAAAAGAGAGAGTTCTCCTTGTTGTTCACAATTATATGGAGAAACAAAAAACTGGTAAGGCTGTACTTAGCGAGGCAGAAGAACATACTTTAACTGAAGGTTGGACACCAAAGAACAATTACGAAGTCAAAGAGTATAACCTTTTTATTAGAGGCTGGAGAACAATCGGATTTGCTGAACTCGATGCCCAGACCATATTTCTAAATGCACAAATTACTTTTTTCCAGGAAAAACAAATAAGCAACTTTTTATTAATTTACCCGGCTTTTAGGGAATTGAAAAGATGGGTTGAAAGATTGGATGACATCAAGCTTGTAAAGATTGATCAAGCTCTAGAGATAATCAAAAAACAACGGGAGGTAAAATTAGAAGGAGGATTAGATTATAATCGCGCCGTATATCAACTGGGTTTTGAGAGTTTAAGTAAGGAGCTTCAAGAAGATTTATTAATTCTTTTCCCTGATGCTAAATATGAAACTGATTATTTGGACGAGGAAGAGGCAATTGCAAATCTCTTTGACGGCAAGGAAAAACTAACAGCCGATGATAATAACAAGTTAGCAGACCTGATTGTTAAAAAATCCTACAATCAATACGCCAAGGAGTATCAATTCTGGCATTATTTTGCTTCAATTCCCATAAAGGAAGTTGTTAAGAAGTGGATTAACAAACGAAAGATCAAACTGGATACATTGCCGGAGGAGGAAAGGTTTAAAAAAGCGTTTGATGCGGTATCGGAAGATAAGAAACTGACTCCTGAAGAAGCATTGTTAGACTATACCGCTGAAAATATAGCGGAAGCCATTAATGATTATGCCGCCAAACACAAAACAACAGTTGATTCGGAATTAAAAGCCGTCTGTCTGGAATGGTTAGATAACGGATTATTGGATGAATATGTGCCCCTATTTAAATCCACACAGACTGTAACTTGTAACGGAGTAACCAAATCATCCTCAGATGTTATCTTTAAGGAATGGATTAAGGCCAAAACCAAATCCAAAAACGCATTAGATAGCCTCATTTCTGCCGGAAAAATGAGTAAGGAAGGAGATATTGTCACCGGAAATAGTCTTTATGCCTTCAAAGGGAATTATCAGTTTATTGCGGAACACAATGAGTACGTGGACCGCTACGATCCGAACTTGGGAATTTTGTACGCAGATGACGATCCGGAACAAAAAGGGGTACATTTGGACCGGGAACTTTTGATCACCAATCTGGACGAAGATGGTAAACCACTTGCCCTTAATTTCTCCCAAATAACCATAGCCAGAATCAAGAATTACATTGAGCTCATGGAGTTTGTAAAAGAGACTGAGGTAAATGGAGAAAGGGTTATAGAATTTGAAGACAATAGCCTAAACGAATTAATTAAAAACACCACTGAAGAACTTAAAAAATACTATTCCACACTGTTAATTTTTAGAGATTTATTTGAAAAATTATCCAAAGTTTACGAAGTGGATTTAACGTCCAAAATAGATAAGTGGGTAGAGGAAATCGGAAAGTTTATCGACAGCCACAATTTCATCTTAAAGCAAGCCTCCAAAAAAGATTTCGAAGAAATGCGTACCAAGAAAGTTGTCAGGTTCAAAGACAACCTATTTATTGAAAAATCAGAAATACAAAAAGACGACAAATTTGTATCCGATTATTTCAAGGAATTTGAGGAAATTTTAAACGATACAAATTGAGAAAAAAATGAGATATCTAACAGGCTACCTAAACCACGAAGAAGTTCTTGAATTTCAGGCGCTTTGCAAGAAATGTTACAACCTTGATTTGACACTTGAAGAATGTGAGGATCAGGCATCCCGAATGATTATGTTTCTTGAATCACTCGACAGGTCCGAGCTAAATACTCAGTCTATTGACAACCCCCTTGGAAAGGACAATTATGGAAGAAGGTAATATGCAAGGTGTCATTTATTGTAGGAAGAGTTCAGAGGATAAAAATAAGCAGATATTATCGCTTCAGGATCAACTTACTATCTGCAAAAGAATCATTCAGGACAGAGGAATCAAACTAATCGCGCCTCCATTTATAGAAGCAAAAACCGGTTGGAAGGCTGATGTTAGAGTTGAGTTTTTCAAGATGATCGAGTTGGTCAAGAAGGGCAAAGTAGATACGATTGTCACTTCGAATATGGACAGGATCGGAAGAAATGGCGAAGAGAACGGTATTTGCCGGGACCTTATCACTCAAGGAAAACTTCTAATCATAACCCCGACCGACGTCTATGATACAAATAACATTCTCAAAGCAGGTGTCGAAAGTCTTTTCAATGAAGAGTATTCAAACAAATTAAGCAAGATTATCAAAGCCAGACTTCAATTAAAGGCAGAGCGAGGAGAATATCCCGGTAACGCACCTTTGGGTTATTCCAATACTCCTCAATTCCCGAAGGGGGCAAGGTATATTGTTCCTGATGAAAGAGTATGGAGTCTTTGTCGGAAAGCGTGGGAGATGATGCTTACAGGGCACTATACGATCCCACAGATACTCAAAAAGATGAACTCAATGGCACTTACCGGGAAGAAGGGCAATCCTATATCTAGGACTGTGGCTTTCAGATTTTTTCGGGACATTTTCTATACCGGTAACTTTGTCTATTCTGGAACAACTTACCCAGGAATACATAAGCCAATGATAACAATGTCTGAGTTTATAAGGGTTCAAAAGCTTCTTGATTCAAAGAACGCCGGATCTCCCAATTCTTTGGTTGATCCAATCCCTTATTTGGGAATCTTCAAATGTCCCTGTGGCGCGTCCATAACAGGAGAGAGAAAAACCAAACATTATAAGAATGGAACTTCTCATATATTTACTCATTATCACTGTACGAAGAAAAAGGGTCCTTGTGATTCGAAGTACCTGAGGGCAGCAGATCTTGAAAAACAAATCAGAGAATATGTTTCCCAACTACAACTTAATCCCGAGTTTGCCGAATACTTCAGAAAAGTCCTGAAACGCCGGAACAATGAGGAGTTTAACTTTTCAATAAAACAAAGAGAATCAATCACAAAAGAACTTAATGACATTGACGAAAGAAAGGAAAAACTCTATGGAATGAAAATAGACGGAATTATTGATAATGATACCTATGAGGCCAAAAAGTCGAAATTATTGATGCGTGAGCAGGTACTCAAGGAACAACAAACAAGCAAGAGGATTGCCATGTGGGGAGAGGTTCTCGACAATGCGATAAACTTCTCAAAGAATGTACTAAAAATTTTTGATACTGGCGATGCTTACACTCGGGAGATGGTTTTGAAAATAATCGGATCGGACCTGAAAATAAAGGACAAAAAGATTGAAATTAAACCGAATAACGTGTTTCTATACTTCAAGGAAGCTCAAAACAGTGTGATGGAAAACAATAAATGGATCGGACCTGAGAATATGTCGTATGTATGGCAAAATCGGGTCTTTGCCGATCAGGAATCCCGTATTGTGCCGAGGGCGGGACTCGGACCCGCATGAGTTATGCACTCGAGGGCTCTTAAGGCCCTTGCGTATACCATTTCGCCACCTCGGCTCGTAGTCACAATTATACAGATAAATTGGTTACTTAGACAAACAGGTAGTTAAAAAAGAAATAAAGAGCGGATGCGGAGTCAGAGGTCGGCTTATATATTCGGGGTGGAACTGCGTTCCTACAAAAAATTTATGGTTTTTCAATTCAATCGCTTCAACGAGCTTTCCGTCTGGTGAAGTACCGGATATAACAAAACCATGTTTCTCGAAAGCTTCCTTAAATCTATTATTAAACTCGTATCTGTGCCTGTGTCTTTCATAAATAATCATGTGTTTGGAACCGGTGATTTTATCATTCTCGCAACGTGCGATATTCCATGCGGCACCACTAACGTTTCCGAATTTCTTATATGAATTTTCTAATATGGTCCCTTTCTTAATGATGCAAGGCCAGGCACCTAGCCTTATGGTTCCACCATATTGACACATTTTTAAATACTTTTGCTGGTCAGTCATGATATGTATAACAGGATATTTCGTGTCTGGATCTGCTTCTGTGGTATTGGCGTTTCTTAATCTCAAAACATTTCTTGCAAATTCTATTGATGCCATCTGCATACCAAAACAAAGACCTAAGTAGGGGATATTGTTTTCCCGGGCAAATTTTACGGCAATTAACTTTCCCTCTACACCTCGTTTGCCCCATCCCTGCGGAACAATAATACCGTCAAATCTTTCTAATATTTCCGTGATTTCCTTATTATTTTTGGTTTCTAAACCTTGAGAATTTACCCACGAAATTACCGGTTTTACCCCTAATGTATAGCCGGCATGTTTTAAAGCCTCAACCACCGATACATAAGAATCTTCCAGGATATAATCACCGGTATTTTGATATTTCCCGACTATGCCTATTTTTACCGGATTAGTCGCCTTTTCGACAGACTTAATCAATGTATGCCATCTGTTTAAATCAAGTCTTTTGGCTTTCAAACTAAGCCTTTTAATAATTTTGGAGGGTAATTTTTCTGCCTCCAATTTGTCGGGTACCAAGTAAACAGATGGTAAATCAGGATTACTGATAATATTTTCTATTGGAAGTCCTGACATCATTGCTATCTTTTCTTTTCGTTTGTTGTCAACGTCTTTTGATGCCCGTCCGATTACGAAATCAGGCATGACCCCAAGAGAGTTAAGGGCAATAATAGATTGCTGAATCGGTTTACTCTTGAGTTCTCCAATCGACGTAGGCGCAGGAAGATACCCGACGTGTACAAGACACACGTCTTTTGGATGTTCCAATTTTAATCTTCTGAAAGCCTCAAAAAAGAGAAGCCCCTCATATTCACCAACGGTCCCTCCAAGTTCAATGATGACAACATCTGCTTTATTGGTTTGTCCCGCCTGGAGCCATAATTTGATTATCTCAGGAGGAATTTGATGATAAGGTTCTACGCAGTTACCGCCGTATTCCAATGCTCTTTCTTTATCCAAAACTAATTTATAAATCTTACCGTTTGTGACATAATTGCTTGAGTTTAATGTCAGGTTTGTAAACCGTTCGTAATGTCCCAAATCCTGGTCTGTTTCAAGTCCGTCATGTGTAACGAAAACCTCGCCGTGTTCCATCGGGTTCATGGTACCCGCGTCTATATTCAAGTACATGTCACACTTCATCAGTGTAACTTTAACGCCGCGTGACCTAAGAAGAAGACCGATAGAGGCGGCGGTAATGCCTTTACCAAGGCCGCTTAAAACACCACCGGAAACAATAATATACTTCACCCTGGAACTACTTATATCATAACTGCGATGGAATTTGTCGAGAAAAAAGATTTGTGCGTCCAGGGGGAATCGAACCCTCATCAATAGTTCCGAAGACTATTGCTTTATCCGTTAAGCTATGGACGCTCGAATACTGGTATAATTATACCTGAAATGCTAACCATTGACGAACAAATCAAACAAATAGAGGAAGTTTTGAGAAAAACTCCTCATCATAAAGCTACAAACGGGTTTATCGGCGCAATGAGAGCAAAGATTGCCAGGCTAAGAGATAAGGAAATTGATATGTCAGGAAAATCCGCAGGCGGTGGCGGCCCCTCCTTTTCCGTTAAAAAACAAGGAGATGCTACGGTAGTTTTGGTAGGCCCTCCTTCATCGGGCAAATCTACTTTGATTAACCGTCTGACCAACGCTGAAAGCAAGGTGGCTCCCTATGCCTTTACTACTGTTACAGTTGTTCCGGGTATGCTCAAATACAAAGAGGCCTATATTCAAATATTGGACATACCGGGTCTTATCGAGGGAGCCAAAGAAGGAAAAGGTAAGGGCAGAGAGGTTCTTTCAGTTGCCAGGAGCGCTGATTTACTGATTGTAATGACGGATGTTCAAAGGGTAGACCTTATGGGGAAAATGGTTGCAGAGCTAGAAGGATCCGGCATACGTATAAATCAGGAAAAGCCAAGAGTAATTATTGACAAAATGTCTGAGGGTGGTTTGGAAATATTTTCTAATATAAAGCAGGCCATAGATAAAGAAACTATAAAAGAAATAGCCCGTGAATACGGCATTAAAAGTGGCAATATTACTCTTAAAGAAAAGGTCGGTTATGAACGACTTTTTGATGCTTTTTCGGATAATCGGGTTTATGTTCCTACTATTTTTGTAATTAACAAAGTGGATATGGAGCCGAATTACCGAAATATGATAGACGGCGAATATGTTGGTATCTGCGCTGAGAAAGGCGAGGGGGTAAGCGAGCTTATAGTTGAGATCTGGAAAGCCCTGAAGTTTATTACTGTTTACTTGGTAAAACCTGATGAAGATCCTAAAGCAGGCAGTCCGATTATAATGAAAGAGGGCGAAACTTTGAAAGATGTAGCTTTGAAGATCGGAACGGGTTTTGCTGCCGATAAAAAACTTATTAAAATTTGGGGACCGGGGGCCAAGTTCCCCGGACAGGAAGTTTCATTTTCTACAGAAGTTTTGGATAATATGAAAATCAGATTTATCGCTTAGAGCGTGAACACTATGAATGATTATGATTTGCTTGACAGTGGTGAGGGTAGGCGTTTGGAGAGATTCGGAAAATATCTTCTTGACAGACCTGATCCTCAGATAATATGGAAAAAAACATTATCGGTAGGGGAGTGGCAAAAAGCTGATGCCCTTTTTGAAAGAACCAGTGAAGATAAAGGCAGATGGAATATAAAAAGTAATATTCCTGAAAAATGGGAACTTGAGTATAATGGAGTCAAATTCTGGGCAAAACTTTCACCCTTCAAACATACAGGAGTCTTCCCCGAACAATCCACACAATGGGACTATGTTTATCAAAACGTGCAGTCATCCGACCGACCAATTAATTTACTTAACCTCTTTGCCTATACGGGAATTGCTTCACTCTTTGCGGCAAAAGCCGGAGCAAAAGTTACACATCTTGATTCTTCAAGACCCGCCATAACCTGGGCTAACGAGAATAGAAACCTAAATGGTATGGATGCCCTTCCTATACGCTGGATAATTGATGATGCCGTAACTTTTAGCGGACGTGAGATCAAAAGGGGAGTCAAATATGACGCAATAATTATGGACCCGCCGATATACGGACACGGTCCAAACGGTGAAGTCTGGGATTTTAATCGGGATTTTCCAAAGTTACTGGCAAACTGCAAACGAATTTTATCAGACAGTCCCCTATTTGTTTTGGTAAATGCGTACGCAATTTCTTCTTCTTCTATAACGCTTGCCAATACCCTGAATGATTATTTAGGGAATTTTGGGGGACATATCGAAAATGGTGAATTAACTTTAAAGGAAAAATTTGCAGGAAGACTTCTTTCAACCGGAATATGGGCAAGATGGAGTAAATAGTGTGAGCCCAGAAGGATTCGTGTGCAAAACTCTTTAACAAATAGGCACTATCGAAGCCGATGGGAAAACGAACGAAGTGGGTGAGCCCAGAAGGATTCGAACCTTCAACCGTTACCTTAAGAGGGTACTGCTCTACCATTGAGCTATGGGCCCAGATTGCTTACAACCTGGAGTCATATGGTTCTGCTTTAGCAGGTTCATATGGGCCTTCGTCGAAACGGTCATCATTTTCAAGTTTTTTGCTTACGCTTAAACTATTCCGTTTTGTCATTTCTCTTCTCAGAATTCCTATCGGAATTTCGGAAGTGAAAGAGCACTGGACAAGTACGAGCCTATTTTAGCAAAAATTGAGATAACTTGCATTCTGTCTATTTTTGTCAGGAGCCCCTCAATCGGAAAACTGTTAGTAATTCTTTTGCCATTGTTGTCACTCAAAAACAAAGATCGGCTAAATATTCCCGTATTATCGGGTAATTCAGCTTTAAAAATGATTAAACCAAGTCTTGTTGGTTCAACGCTTGGGAATGAATAACTTTTAATTAAAACATCTTTCGTGTCAGCAGTAACCAGAACATTTTTAGTACTCCAAATGGATTGGCCTGTGTTTCTGGCTAATATAGCACCAAAAAAGTCGCTGCCGGTAATAATTAGCGGTTGGGCAACGGCTCCAAGAATTTGACCGCTAATTACTTGGATTGGTGACCCTGCTACTTTCGGGATCCTTTGTATACCGGAGTAGTAAGGGTAATAAGTACCGTCGCTTTTCTTCCAGGAGAATTCAGCGAAAGGAGCATTTGGGTAGTTTAATATAAACGGAGTGACGGCGATAACCCGTTGGTCATTCCAAACATTTTTGAAAGCATAATCGTACATGTCGGAAATTTTGGAAGGATCGACAGTCTGGTTTGACCATCCGGTTTCAGTTATAAAAACGGGTAACTCCTTGGTTATTCCTAAAGTTTTTATATAACTTAATTCCCAATCAAACGTGCCGATTGTACCCCGACCGGTATCAGTATCCTTTCCCGAAAAACCGGGATTTGGGTAAGAATGTGATACCCAGCCGTCAAGACTGTCAAAAAGATTTGGCTCGGCGGTAAGCATCTTTTTAAGAAAGGTCACTTCGTCCATTGTTGATGTGGTGTTTTTTGCAGAGGCATCAAGTCCTGCCGGAAGAACAAAAAAGTCGGGGGATGCCTCATGTAGTTTTAAGGCAAATTTATTTAAATAACTTGCATAACCCGCCGGGTCAATTGTGCCTCCCCATTCGGAGGAATGGTTTGGTTCATTTGCAATCACGACATAGCGGTTTTCGATTACCCAATTTAAGGAATTTAAGAAAGCGATCCAGTTATTTATTTCCGCATCATTTGGCGCTTCCCACGTGTCTCCGTCGGCTTTTGTGGCAATTCTTACGATCGGAATTACGTGAAGTCTCCTCATCTGATCAAAAACCTGCTGCCATCTGTCGTGATCTCTTGCGGATTCCGTTATAACAAACGTTACATAACCCCAATCGCCCCCGGAAGAGTTAATTAGGTTAACTGCGTCGGGAAGATCTTTCTCATCCGTTATATGTATTCCGAATTTATTATTTGGGACAGATTGAGGAATATTCTCAGCAAAAACACAGGAATGTATGTTAAAAAGAATCACAACTGTGAATATAACTGTTAAAATTCTTTTCATTCCAAGTACTCATTGTATCAATTAATTTGACGTACTTGAAATGATGTATATAATTAAGCTTTAAGAAAATGGCAGACAAGAAAAATACTACACTAAAATCACCATTCAGTAAGGAAGTTTATAGAAAAAATGCCGAGCTTTATAAAGTTATGGCAAATGCGAAGCGTCTCGAGATATTAAACTGTATCGTTGATAGGGAAGCCACGGTCAATGAGCTTTCGAAAATGTTAGGTACCAGAAAATCCAACACCTCACAACATTTAGCTTATCTGAGGTATGTTGGGCTTGTTACTACAAGAAGGCAGGGTAAAAACGTCTTTTACAAAATTACCGATCCAAGAATCGTGGAGCCTTGCAAAACATTTAACGAACTCCGTTCAAATAAAGTCTTCATCAAAGCCTCACAAATCATCTAGTTTAAATGTAAGAAGATCCTAGCCGTTTAGCTGTGCAAATAGTAAGCGAAGCTTGGCCATTCATCCAATGAATGGTAAAATACGTATGTATTTGGCCCTGTAGCTCAACGGATAGAGCAAGTTCCTTCTAAGAACGAGATGGAAGTTCGATTCTTCCCAGGGTCACAAATACGATATAATTGCAGATGTGGCGGAATTGGCAGACGCGCACGGTTCAGGGCCGTGTGGGGCAACCCGTGGAGGTTCAAATCCTCCCACCTGCACTCGTCGAAGCTAAACTTTTGCGGTTAGTGCAGTTTGTTATGATACGCACCCGTGGCGGAACTGGCATACGCGGTAGCTTGAGGAGCTACGCCGAAAGGCGTGAGAGTTCGAGTCTCTCCGGGTGCACTTAGGGACACTTAGCTCAGCTGGCTAGAGCGCATCGTTTACATCGATGAGGTCGGGGGTTCGAGCCCCTCAGTGTCCACCGGAATATGGGAAAAGATGACTATTGGGTAGCTATAATTTGGAGGAAAATAATCGGTTTCTTTTTGGATTTTCCTGAATTTATCTTTCTTTTAAAGATTTTTGGCGGTTTATTATTACTTGGAATTGCATATTTATTATTAAAAGGTTTTTGGCCGAGATAAGCGAAGCTTGGCCAGCCAGAGCCCTGGTAAGTGTATCTTGTCTTAGCAATCGCTTAGTTTATGCCGAGATAGCCAAGGTGGTCAAGGCGGGCGCCTGAAGAGCGTCAAATGGCTGTTCGACTCAGCCTCTCGGCACATTTATGGTTATTCTAGTCTGCTTTTAACTTTTAGTAGGTACAACAAGGGGAAAAAGTAGATTCTCCGCCACCAGATATTTGTTTTCGGACCTCCGCTTTTTGTGAACTTTCTATTGTCCAATAACAGTCAGAGCATGGAATGTTATAGTAAGAATCGTAACATATACCTTTCGTTGCCTTAATCTCCTTTGTTACACAATATCCCGATTGACATGCAGAACTTTTCGTACAAGACTTGCCAGCATCGCTTGGCTTTTTAACACAACCACCCTGTCCATTTCGATGGTCTACAAAATATTCTTCGTCAGTATTGCAATTAATATTATTAGGTATTGCTGTTAGAGTAGAAGTTGCCTGTGAAGGAATCCTTAAAGATTGAGAGCCGTAATAATAGGCGGCTCCTCCAACCATAATCAATAGAACAATGATAAGAATAATTTGAGTAAAACCCTTGGTGTTACCCCTCATAACTTAATATATATTTTTCGGGCTGAAATGTCTATTTAGCCATCAAATTATGAATATAGAGTTTCAATTTCGTTTGCTGTATCCTTGAAACTGTCTAGGATGTTCAAGTGGAGCACTGTTCTCGGCACAAGTATATGAAAAATGATCTTCTCTCTTATCTTTCCAAAATATCCCTTGTGATATTTGCTTTTCTTCTTTTATATTACTTTGTACAAGGAGCCACTAGTAAAGTTTTGGAAGGTGACAGCGTCGCATACCATATTCCAATTTCACAATTAATACTAGCTGGGAAAATCTATAATCCGGCACTTGCTCCTTTCTCACCACTGATCGATAGGGGAACTATATACAGTCCTGGCACGTCCGAAATGATTCTGGCTATCTTTACTATGCTGCATATCCCAATAAATCTCTTTGACTGGGTAGGAATAATCCTTTTGTTCTTTGTAGTCAGACATCTTGCTAAAACTTACGGTTTTTCTAACGATTATTCGACTATCTTTTCATCCACGATCGCCTCTTTACACGTCATAATACGCTGGCTTCTTTCACAGACAATTGATGTTTGGCTTGCCTGTTTTTTCGTAATAACTCTAATTCTTTTACGAAATCCTAAAAAAACCTGGCGATACTTTTTATCTCTGGGCGTGGCAATGGGCATGTTTTTCGGTAGTAAATACTCTGCCCCGATTTTTTCAGTATTTCTTCTGGTTGTTTTAGGAAAGCCTGTTTTAAAAAGTCTAAATTTACGAAGGCTAATCGTTTTCTTAATTCCGTTTTCAATTCTCGGACTTTCCTGGTATGTCAGAAATTACATATTAACGGGAAATCCATATTACCCAACCAATTCATTATTTCTTCACTTAAAAGGTTATCAAAATGACTGGACAATTTTTCCTGTCTGGCGTTCGATAATTGTTTGGTCAGGAGGTTATAAAGTTTGGATAAACGCGTTTGTATCTGAATATACCGTTTGGTGCTTGGCATTTTTAGCTGTACCTATTATTTTTTCCCTAACACTTAAACGTTTAAATAAAAACCTTCGTAATGATATTACCAAGCTTCTGCTTATTGCTTACCCTTGCTTTTTTGCATATCTTTTTTTCCCTTCAGGTTTTTATCCCAATTTAGTAACCTCCGGTTTCCGCTATACATATTCACCCATGATTCTTTTAATAATTGTAATATTTATTTTTGCAAAAAGGTTTGCTAAGGAGGAAGTACTGGGAATAATTGCCGTTACAAACATGTTAATTATGCCTGAACTAAGTTATCATCCCAAAATTCTCATGGCTTTAATTCCGGTTGCTTTTGCCATTTTTTACCCGTCAAAAATTGTGAAGTTCTACCAATTTGCAAAGAAAATATTTATAAAAACCTAGAGTTTTACCCTCACTTGTTGTATCATTAGGCCTGTTTCGGTGAGATTAATTCGATTTGCGGCGGTAATTCATCGGTAGAATGTCTCCTTGCCAAGGAGAATGTAGCGGGTTCAATTCCCGTCCGCCGCTCATATTTAGCTTTAAATGCTTGACACACAACACTCATTTGTGGCATCCTGACAAATAATGGAAAGTGTCCAGTTTAGTAGGGAAGAGAATATCGGTTTTTGGAAAAATCTGATTTTGGTTATTTCTTTTTTTGTGATAACTCCATTAACCCTTGGTATTAGTCTTTTTTCTCTATTCTCACTTAAATCCAGTGTTTCCGCCAAGCAAGACTTATCTTTATCCAATCTAATCTCCTCTCCACAGTCGGGTGTAAAGGTCTATGCATCTTTGCCCATGAAATCCCCGTCGGTTTCGGAGGAAATAACATCAGGTGATGCCAGGCCTGAAATACTTCGGCAATATATGGAAAGTCTTGGTTCACCCCTTGCACCATATTCAGGATTAATTGTCCAAACCGCGGATAAGTATTCTCTGGATTTTCGTTTGATTACCGCCATTGCCAGGCAGGAATCAAATGTATGTAAGATCATCCCCCCCGAGTCTTATAACTGTTGGGGCTGGGGAATTACGGGTCAGGGATCCGTAGGATTTTCTTCATTTCAGGAGGGGATTGAGAAGGTTTCTAAAGGACTTAGAGAAAATTATCTCAATAAAGGTTACGCAACCATTGATGACATAATGAACAAATATACGCCTTTAAGTAATGGCTCATGGGCACAGGGTGTTAATGAATTCATGTCCGAAATGGAGTAGTACCTCTTTTATCCTTCATTGTTTTATATCCTAAAGCCAGAACTACTAAAGTAGTCAACTTTCAAGCCCATAATACTTGACTATCTTATAATTCTATGCTATAGTACGCGCACATTCTGAGGCTTAAGCATGGAAACATGACTTCGGCGTTGGAATACATATTTGGCCCGTCTATTTATAGACGGGCCTTCTTTTTACAAACGGTTATGAATAAACTAATACTTTATATCTTAATAACAGCCATCTTAGTCTTTACAGGCACAGTTAGAGTTAATGCTCAAACCTTATCCGATCATTCTGCCTCTTTAAAGAGCGAGGGAGAAGATTTCGGATTTGATTACCGTGTGGAAAATCTCAGGATTTTCCTGGAAAAATACAACTCCCCCCTTTCCGAATATGCGGAAGATTTTGTAGTCTATGCAGATGAAAACGGTCTTGATTACAGACTAGTACCATCAATTTCCGGCGTGGAATCAACTTTCGGCAAGAATATTCCCGCTAATTCCTACAACGCATATGGTTGGGCTAACGGAAATTACAGTTTTACCTCCTGGGAGGATTCAATTTCTCATGTTTCTAAAACGATAAAATATTCTTATATCGATAAAGGTGCACCCACGATTGCAAAAATTGCTAAAAGGTATGCTCCGCCCTCTACTACCTGGGGAAGCGGGGTTAAATTTTTTGTCAGAAAAATCGATTCACTACCTCTAAACTTTGATATAATCTAACCTAGGCCGGGGTGGTGAAACGGTATACACGCTAGGTTTAGGACCTAGTGCCCCTTAAAGGCGTGCAGGTTCGATTCCTGTCCCCGGCACAGGTCCCTCAGAAAGATCCGGAGGCCATCCAGAGAGACCAGGTTTTAATATCTTCTAGTCCGCATCCTCCACGCCCGAAAAATATAGGTAATTGTGTTTTAAAAGGTGATAAATTTCCATATACATCGGTAACAAATGAAGGATTATGATCCATATTGCTACTCTCCGGATTCGTAAGCGTGCCTTTCAATTTCCATGTTCCGTTTTTGAGATTATCATTTGTATACACATTAATTTCCATGTGATCGAAGACTTTGGGATTTTTTGGACACGGCTTAGATTGATTGTTTAATCCGCCAACCATATACCAAACATTATCTATATAATCGTAAGCAAAACTATTCGCATCGATCATTAAGAGGTTGGGAATTCCTTTAGTGCTGATTTCTGTCCTATCTGAAAATGTGACGCCATCGGTCGTTGTTCTGTAATATATCTTTTTGACCCCGTTCGTAATGTCATTATAAAAAACCGTAAGAGTGGATTTACCATTTTCGCTATGTACAGAAGTTTGACCGGCACCGTAGCTGGAAGTACTTAAACTATCGGGGGAAATAACAGGGTTTGGATACTTTATCCAATTGACTAAATCATTAGAAAAAGCCACCCCTATTCTTGCCTTGGAACCGATATCGTCCGTTCCGGTATAATACATTGCGTAATTGTAAACAGAACTCTTATAAGAAAATTGTCCTCCGATAACAGACGGGTCACAGTTATGATAACTGTCCCACGCCGGAGGCGCACTGGGGATTAGTACACGGACAGGGTCTTTTACAAGTTTTTTAGTTTTCATGTCAAAGACCGAATAATATATAGAGTCACTTTCCCTGTTATTTGTATTAGATGTTGTACACCAAAGTATATGAGCTTTCATGGGATCATTGTTAAATGTAAGTACGCTTGGTGCATAATCCCAAGCATCCGGCCTATCAAGTACCTTCACGGATTCAGAAAATTGATTTGCACCTGGCCCCTGCAAGAAAACCTCAGCAAATTGTAGGTAATAATTCCCATAATTGTCCGGGTTTAGACGAGTCGCATAAATACGTACATTTGTTACGTTGGGAATGGGATTAAAGAAAAAGTCTTGCCATTCGCTTGTCACAGGATAATTAGTAAATGATTGGCCCGGAATAGCGACAAAATTTTTACCCTTATCTGTGCTGTACTGAAGTTGAAAATTTACAGGAAAGGCATACACTTTTGAGTCGGAAACTCTTGGCTTTATCCGAATTTTATGAATTGTCACCGGACTGGCAATCGCGACTTGCCACCACTGAACACTATCAGGTCGTGAAGTGGCTTGGCTTGAATAAGCATCACCTTCGTTTCCGTTTATTGCTTTATATGGTTCCCAGTTTGCTAATTGTGAACTTGCTGTAGCTGTTCCCCAAGGGACCCCTTGATCAGCTCTGGGGTTAAATATTTGCTTACGTAGAGAGGCTAAAACTAACACCGGAAGTATTGCAACCAAAGCTAATACTGGCACTAAATTTATTAACTTAATTTTCATAAATTAGAAGCCATTATCATTCTATAGGCATAGAAGTGATAAGTAAAGTTTTAGTTTGATATTTTTCACGGAAAACGTTTTTGTGATAATATAAATATATGGAGGCCAAGATTATCCATATTCATAAAATGACAAGGTCTACCCTCGACAATGTTCTGTTTATGATAATTCCTATTTTGGTATTCTTCGCAGTCTTGGCAATATTCCTTAGGTATGTTTAAAAAGGTTGTTCTTCCGATATTGGGAGTTATCGCCTTCCTTGTAGTTGTCGGCGTATTCACGCAAAAATCATTCCCTCTGGGGTTCTCTGGTTTATCCATGCCGCAACCAACGGCGTCTTCCGAAAAGACTATAACTATTGGCACAAAAAAAATTAGTGTACAGATTGCCGACACGGAAGCAAAAAGAGCTCAGGGTCTTTCAGGCGTATCCTCTCTCAAAGCCGACAGCGGTATGCTTTTTATCTTTGACACAAAAGGAGTGAGCCCTCTTTTTTGGATGAAAGATATGCTTATTCCATTGGATATGATTTGGATCGGGAACGGCAAAATTGTGCGCATTGATAAAAATATTCCTTTTCCTACCCCGGGGACTTCCGACAACAGTTTAAAAACGTATTCTGCCGGCGGCCCCATAGACTATGTACTTGAAGTGAACGCCGGTTTTTCCGATCAAAATAAAATAAAAGCGGGTGACAATGTAGATCTATCCGGTATTTAGGCTGAATTCTTCCAACTCCTTGATTCCTCCGAACGCAATTCTGTCCATTACCATTTTGGCCCCGCCGAAGCTTCTGGCGCTTCCCACCGTGAATCCTCCCCATCTCCCATTTATATCGTCAACAGCCAGGGTAAGATTCTGTTTTTCCCCGATATTCTCAAAAAAATTAAGCTGAAGAGAGTTTGCTCTTGTCAGGCCAAAACAGGAAACCGCAATATTAAGAACAGGAGAATCCGGATCAGCCTCGATAAGAAGTCTGAAAGCGGCCTTATAAAAGTCCCTTGAGTCAAAGTAAGGCTGGGCAAGAAGCCTGCCCCTGTGCCACCAGGAGCCGTTTTTAAAGGTCAGCATCAAGTGAATACCGCTTGCCTTGTATCCCGCCCCTCTCAGCCTGCTACACATCTTCTCCGTGAGTCTGGCAAGTATGGGTGAAAGCTCCTCAATTTTACTTAGACTTTTACCTAAGGCTACCGAATTGCCGTAGCTTCTTCTACCGAATTCAATATTATCAACCTCGTATCCTGAGAGGCGTGTGTGCCAATAAAGACCGGTAATTGAATGGAAAGCGGCCCTTAGCCTCCAAATCGGCGCCCGGTAAAAATCGAGAACCGAATAGATTCCCATTCCGTTGAGTCTGGCGGCATTCCGCACTTTTATACCGGTTAGGTCGGTCAGTTTCAGCTTGGAGTATATATCCAGGAAATTACCCTTATTTATTTCATCGAGCCCGTCGGGTTTATGAAGTCCGGCTGCAATTTTTGCCAAGTATCTATTGGTGGCAATTCCGATAGATACGGTGAGCCATTCACCAATCTCGCTTTTTATCCTTTGCTTAATTTCGCCTGCCGCCTGACTTATACTTTCCGATTTTAACTTCGGGTAGCCTTCCACATTCAAAACAAACTCGTCGATACTCTTGGGTACAAAATCGTTTGTGTAATCGGAAATTAACCTCCGGAGTTTCAGGTGAACGTTACGGTATTTCCAGGGATCGGATGGAAGAACTACAAGTTTTGGGAAAATTGCACGTCCGTCTCTGACTCTCATTCCCGTTTTTATTCCCAACTTTTTGGCCTCGACCGATGCCGCCAGAATGCAGCCCCCGGGGGAAGTAAAAGCCGCAACGGCGACGGGTTTTCCACGCAAGAAGGGGTTAGCCTGCTGCTCGATAGTCGCAAAGCAGGAATTAAGATCAATATGCATGATATAGGAGGGACTCGAATTAAATTCCATCGGCAACCTCCATAAGACGCCATCCTAAAGTCTCTGTATCAAATTGAAGTTTCATTGCCAAGGTTTTTGTTGAAACAGAGAATACGTGGTAGAGAATCCTACCTTCCCGAAAGGTGTAATGAAGCCCCACTTTGTCGATTTGATGGATACGGTTTTTCCATTTAACCCACTTTGGAGAGTCACTCATTCCGACTTCCACTTTTTCATCGATTACCTCTGTCATACTTACTTGTACACCCGAATAAAATACGAAGTCAAGTACTTACTTTGCTGGAGTCCTTTTATCTAAAAGTTGTTTTAATTTCACCTTTACCCATTCACCAACATCCCACCTGGCTCTTGATTGTTCCGCAAAATTTTCAAAATCAGGGGTAGCCGGACCCGTAATCATACTGGCTCTATATTCTCCAGGTTTTCCTGTCGGCTCCCATCCTCCGAACTTGTTGCGCTCTTCATTCATAACTTATCTGAAAAATATCATCTACTGACCGACGTGTCAAATTTAAATTACTATTTTGTGCTAAAGTTAATACATGCCATTCTTATATATCGCAATCGTGACTCCTATTAGTTACAAGATGTGGAATATTTTTAGTCACCCCAATTCAAGGGTGTGGAAAAACTTACCACAAATAAGAGTGAGGTGGTTCCAGATCTTCCCGAGTCTTAGGATTTTTATAAAAGGCAGAGTAATACATTTTCACCACTGGTTTAATTTATCGATCTTGCTTTGCATTTCAATTTTTGTTACGGGAGGAATCCTCGACTCCTGGATTACACGAGGAGCTCTTATGGGTGGAATTATTCAAGGTCTTACTACTCAAAGCCCGACTGCCAGAAAAATATTTTATCGCAAAAAAATAGATGTCCAACTTTAAGATTTTTTTTTACTATTTTTTAATTGCTGTCATTTTCATTTTTATCGGCTGGTTTGCCAATACAGCCTATCACCTCCCCAAAAATTCAAATCCAATTTCCCAAATTAAGCCAACACCGCTTCTTAAATACACTATCGAAAATCTCTCTACGTCTGCATTTAAATCGTCAATTATAGAAATTGGCAAAATTCTGAAAGATGATCCTAAATACACTTCTTTTGAATATACAATGAAATTTAGTCCTGATTTTTCAGAAAATCTAAAAACAACTTCAGGAATGATAAATATTCCAAAAGGTACGGGACTATTTCCTGTAATAGTGATGTATCGTGGCTATGTCGATCAAAAGCAATATGTAATCGGGGAGGGGACTGCTCCTTCTGCAGCAGTTTTTGCACAGAACGGATTTATTACCGTTGCACCGGACTTTTTGGGATACGGGGATAGCGATACGGAGGCGGGGGACATCTTTGAATCACGTTTTCAAACCTCCGTAACAGCGGCTATCACACTAAAATCTGTTACTTCCATAAAAGAGTGGGACGGAAAGAACATATTTATATGGGGACACAGTAACGGCGGCCAGATTGCCATAACAACACTCGAAATATCTGGAGTTAACTACCCCACTGTCCTTTGGGCTCCGGTAAGTAAACCATTTCCTTTTTCAATACTTGCATACTTGGATGAGGCTGATGACGGCGGAAAACTTATAGTTGGGAAACTTGCAGAATTTAATGACACATATGATGCTTCAATATTTTCACCTACGGGCTATTTTGACAAAATTAAGGCTTCAATTCAGCTTAACCAAGGCACAGCCGACACATCTGTCCCTTACTGGTGGAGTGATGATCTCTTCAAAACTCTAAAAACGGATAAAATCGATATTTCATACATTAAATACCCCGGAGCTAATCATAATCTTGTTCCGTCCTGGAACCAGGCAGTTGAAAACTCTCTTCTTTTCTTCAAATCTAAATTAAGGTAGAATCCGATAACTTTAATGAAAGAAAGAGGTGTGTTCGCGCAAGAAAAGCTTAATGCCATGTTCAACCTTATACATGAAACTGATGGTAAAGCAAAAGGTGATGATGTCATTCGGGCGGGTGAAATTGCCCTACATAAAGCTATTCAGAGGGTTGGAGATAACTCTGAAATCAGATTTACAGATTATGCAAAGCATTTAAGAATTGTTAAAAATGTTAGAGATTCTACTCCGGACGAAGATGTCTACGACGGCATAGATAAATGGATTCTTTTTCAACCGGAATTCGGATTACCGGAACTGCCGGTTCAAATAAAGAGTTCAGGCAAAGACGTTTCGCTGTTTATGAATGGTGATCCAAAAAAAGGGATATTACCTGACCCCAATTATACAAAAGCAAAAGGAATTATGGTTGTCGTATACTGTGGCACTTCCATTGAAAAAATAGATTTAAAAAGACAACTGAATTGCGAATCACGAAGAATAAAAAGGCTACTGAATAATAACCAGGAACAAAACTCCCTTAAATAAAGATAGCTACTCTTTCAAAATCCGCTATTAATAAAGCTTTTTTATCCGCGTGGCACCCCTTTATCGAATACCACACCACTATCTTTCGAAACTTTCGACAATATTATTACTGTCTTGGTTCCATGGGTCTTGCTATATTGACATTAATCTTGCGGCCTTTAAGGTCTGCCTGATTAAACATCTCAATAGATTTCTTGGCCTCTTCGTCGCTTGACATGGTTACAAAACCAAATCCACGGCTTCTTCCGGTCATTTTGTCGCTTATAACGGCGGCGTCAACGACTGTTCCAGCACCTGCAAAAAGGGCCTTAAGGTCTTCTGCCGTGACTTCCCACGACAAATTTCCTACAAAAAGTTTAGATTGCATTTAAATTAAAAATTCACCTCCTCTCATATGAAGTCTGAACAAAGGCGAAGCTCAAAATTGAAGCTCACTATCCCTTGAAAACTCTGGCGATAGTATATAATATTCTTAGTCAAATGGCAAATAACACTAAAAAATCAACTGAAATACCCAGGATCCCTACTTTAAATTTTGGCGGTGGGAAGCCGTCCATTTTTTCATCTAACAAAGGTTTTGTGCCCAAAGGAGCCCAAAGGGGTAAATTCAATCAGGCTACTTTCCACACGCAGCACAAGGGCGGACCAAGCGGAGGAAAATAGTATATAATTATCCCCATGTCTGACAAAATAACCTCAGTTATTGCCCGTGAGAGCGACGGTAATATTCAAATAACTTTTACAATTCCTTTCTCTATCATAAAAGGTGCTGAAGAGGAAACTATTCAGGAATTTGCAAAGGATACCGAAATTCCGGGATTCAGGAAGGGCATGGCTCCTGTCGATAAAGTTGCAGAAAAAATTCCCCAATCTAAGCTTATTGAGCACTCTTTGAGTCATATTCTCCCTAAAGCGCTGGCAGAATCTGTTAACGAAAATAAACTGAAAATTGCAGTTTATCCTAAATTTGAATTGATTAATGCCAAAGAGGGTGAAAATTGGCAAATAAGAGGTATTACTTGTGAGCTTCCGGAAGTATCCTTGGGCGACTACAAGGAGGCAATTGAAGGGGCATCACGGGCTTCAACACTATGGACGCCAGATAAAGGTAAGCCTGAGGAAAGGAGAGTGCCCACACGCGAGGAGAAAGAGCAGGTTGTCATTAAAGCACTTCTTGATAGTGTTAAAGTCGTTATTCCCAGAATTTTAGTTGAGGAAGAGGCGGACAGCCGTCTTTCAAATTTACTGGCTAGACTTGAGAAATTAGGATTGGCATTGGAGAGCTACTTATCTTCGATCGGAAAGAAAGCAGAAGACCTCAGGGCAGATTATGCCAATCAGGCAAAAGACGCTATTACTCTCGACCTTGTTTTAACCAAAATCGCTCAAACTGAGGCTATTAGCATTGATCAAAAAGAAATTGATGAGGCTCTGAAAATGTCCCAAACAACAAACTTAAACAATAAGGACAACCAGGAAGATATTGAAAGCCGCAAACGACTGATAGAATCAATTCTTAAAAGGCGTGCTGCTCTGGACTTTTTGATTAACTTGGCGTGAACCTCGGCATCAACTAAAATATTAACATGCTAAAAACTTGCAATTTTAGTGTTGCTGCTATAAACTTTTGGCGAAATGACAGATCAAAAGAAGAAAACGCAACAGCTTCGTACCAGGAATGTGCTTGAATCGCTCAAGGATTTGGGAATAGGAGCAGGTTCTCAGACCGGCGATTTTCTTAAAAATACCTCTGAAGACTTCTTTAAGGAATTGATGGGCTTTTCAGTGCCAAAGGGAAAAATAAGTGGTGAAATAGCCGCCGGCGAATCTCTTCAAATGAGCGAAGTAATGACGGGAAAGTCTGAGGAGAATAAACACCTTAGAGCTCAAATTTCACTGGAACGGCAGATGAATAATGATGAACGGCGTGTTTCTCAGGAAAAAACCAACGAACTTAGAGTCGAACTTCAGATTATTATGCAAGAAGTCCAAAAGGTTGCGGTAAGCACAGAGAATCTTGCTGAAGTTACACAGGTGACAATGATGACAGCACCTATCGAACCCGGAGTTTACCATATCTCTTTTTTCCAGAGCATTCTCGAATTTTTACAATCCTTTAGAAAGAGAATAGACATGACAGCGACTTGGCTTCAAAGCTGCAATACACGTGCCGAAAAGAAAAACTATTGGAGTATGTACAAGAAAAAGGGCAGTTCATTTCTACTTTCTCCTGATCACTATCTGCAAAGATCTGCCGGATAAACATTATGGAAAGACTTGTTGTAACGAATTGTGTTAATTTTAATAGAGAAGAAGTTGATATCAAAAAATACCCTCGTACGTGCCATTTTTTGATGTTGGATTTTGATTGTCCGACATTGGAGTCTTCGCTTGAGCGTCCCATTAAAGTTAAAGTGCAAACAGACGCGGGTGGAAATACCACGGCTTTTTGTCAGGAAACAAATCTTTGTAAAGACCTTCAAAACCCGTAGGATTAGAACAAAAGACTCTTGTAATGTATAATTTCATCATTCAGACGCTTAGGTTACTTTGAACGAAGCGGATGTGTTTGGACGCTTAGCTCAGTTGGTTAGAGCGCATTCTTGACGTGAATGAGGTCGGGGGTTCGAGCCCTCCAGCGTCCACAGGGTTTGCTTCGGAATTGTATAATAATTTGTGAAAGAAAGAGATACGCACGTTGCCGTCGTAACAGATTCCGGGTGTTCAATAAGACAAGATAACCCTGAGGCTAAAGAATTAGAGGTAACCGTAGTCCCTCTTGAAATTAAATTCTTTGAAAATAAGGATTATGTACCGTACCCTGATACTATAGAATCCGAAATATTTTATCAAAAAATGCGATCCGGCGAAAAACTACCTCAAACCACAGGAGCCCTCCCGGGAAACTTTGTTGAAACTTATCGAAAGCTAAGAAATGAGGCAGAATCTATAATTTCTATACATGTAACTTCAAAAAGATCTGGTGTTTTCCAATCTGCGGTAAATGCAAAGAATATTGTTCAAAAAGAAGACGGACCGGAAACTGAAATTGAAGTAGTTGACACAAAGTTGGCTACAATCGGTACATGGTTTCCTGTAAAAACAGCAGCTGAAGCTTCAAAAAAAGGAGCAACCTTAAAAGATATAAGTGAAGAAGTAAATAAAGTTGTAAACGATTCCCAAGTATTTTTTGTTTTAGAGCAATTTGATAATTTAAAAAATGGTGGGCGAGGTGAAGAGATTATAGGAGCACTATTTGCTGTAACTCTGAAACTTTTCCCTGTGATAGGTTTTAAAGATGGAAAACTAAAGATATTTGCTACAGCCCGACTAAAAGCTGAAAATGCAAGAGAGAGAATGATCGAGATGTTGGGGGATGCCGGCAAACTTGTTCGGTTGGCAGTTGTTCACACAAACGCTCCCGGTCTTGCTGTAATGACAAGAGAAAAATTGATTGAAAGAAAAATATATAGTGGCACGATTCCTATTTACGAAGCAGGACCTCTCCTTGGGGTTCACGCTGGTGAGGGAGGTGTGGGATTAGCTTTCCAAAAGGCTTAAACTCTTTCAATAATAACTTTTCCTTCTTTAATCTCGCACTTCAGATCGTCAGAAATATTAACTATTTCAAGTTCATGACCCAATTTCTTTGATAGAAGATATGCTCTTTTTATTTTAAGTTTTGGGTAAGAAAGGTCTTTCCAGGCTTCTTCAGTATTCTCCAACGACATAAAATGAGGCCATTTAATTAAATCCTCCAAATAATTGGACCACTTATCCTCCGATCCTGTTTGGCTTTTCCTGCTCGTATCTATATATCCTGCATAAATATTGGCCAAACGCTGTTTTGGATTAATATCGATTTTAATAGAGATGAGTTTGTTTACCCCGCTATCGTATTCTTCGGAAATTTCCCTCGCCAATCTCTCGATTACCTCGCTGTCATTAGTCTCACCATTAGCGGTAATTTCCTCAGTCATGCCCACAGTATACGCCGAGGGTCAATTTTTCTTCGCGTATTTAGCTATAAGATTATTGATATTTTCACTTTGGGGATAACAATTGCAGTTTTCTATATGAGCTTTATGCCACTTAGCCCTTTCTTCTTCTGTCGCGTTTTTGGGCATTCGGTTTTTCAAGTGCCATTCACGATTGATAGTCATAGATAAATTATATTTTATTTCGTGGCAAAAATAATTGCATTTGGGATATCACGGCCCGGTCCATAAACATACCTGCCACCATAATAGAGCGCGGTCGATCCTCCGGTGTCAAGATTAAGTGCGCCGGTAGCCCCCAAGCTTTTAAACACATAGGCAAATTCCTGCATATTTACGTTCATTGCGACCACAACCATAACCGTGGATCCGTTTATTCCTATACCAACTTTTGTGCCCTTAGCTTTCTGCTTATCACTCAAGCCGGATTGATTATCGTCGATCTGTACATCCCCGTGATTAATCAATCCTGGATAGTTCACGATACCAGCATTTAATCCTCCTGAGAAAGATTTTGCATCCTGCATATAGTGAACACCGCTTCCGTCAAAATAGACAATGGCGCGATCATTCCAAAATAGATTCCCCGCGTTTATCCAATGACCCAAACGGGTATTATAAACCGGAAAATCAAATGAATTGGTTTTGCCGGAACATTCGGGATAAGTAAGAGGGCAAAAATATGTACCGTTAACACCTGCAAATCCTGCATTTTTACTCACAAATGTTTGCAAGTTACTTACAGCACATCCATTTCCGCAATCTCCGTCATTAGCAGTATCAGTAATGACTTTTGTATTTCCCATATCGAGTGAAAGTACTGTAGCGGTAAAGTTTCCCTTATCTGTTGCCACATTAATTGTCGAAAGTCCGCTTCCGGGAGGACCGGTAAATGGTTTTAGAGTAGGTTTTGGCGTTATAGAAGATTTAGGAGATGAAGTAGGAGTAGGTAATGGACTTGGTTTTGCAGACGGAGTACTTGAAGGGGTCTTAATAGGGACCGAGGTTGAAACTACAAAAGGCGAGGGCGAGGGAAGGTTCGTTTTAATAGTTATACCTTTAAAAATGAAATAACCGGCTACTAAAATCAAACCAATCGCAACCAATAAGAGAATATGAGCAAACCCTTGACTCTTCACTATTCATTCTAGCAAACTATTAAATTCTAGTCATGCGCACGTTCAAATCGAATGGTATTTGAGTATTATTCATTGATTATTACTGATAAATGTGTCTAAAATGAACGTGACATATGAAAACTGCCTTCTTTAAGGCGCTAGGTGTTGCGTCGTTTGATGAGAAAATTTTTGTTTGTTACCAAAGTGATACAAATAAGCCTGACGAGTTTAACGTTGATTACAGTAAGGATGGAAAAGAGTTTACCCATCTTTCTGATGAGGCACATATAGAAATTGCCCAAGAAGACGCCCCCATACAAAAACTCTCCTTTTTCAGGTTTATAAAAATTCAGGATCTTTATAACCTCTTTTACCTTTCAGAGTTTGAAGGCCGAAATTATTTGGAACATGCGACTTCCCTGGACTTCATTACCTGGCGGAAGGTGGGAAGGTTATTTCCGATTACTGATGCCGCTACCCAAATTCCATATTATGAAAGAGACGGAAAGGAAATTATATTTTTTGGCGGAAAAAGCTTGAACATTGGTTTAAGTAATGACGGAAAGGTTTGGAATATAAAGACGATTGATATGCCCGAAAGTAGTTACATTGTAGCCAGCGTTAAGGAAGGTGATGACGGACCATTGCTTATATATTTTCAGAAAGTTTCTCACGAAGGACACAGTCATTATTCTCTTTATACAGTACTTTTAGACAAGAAGGATCCGACAAAGGTTTTGTGGAAAACGGATAGAGCTTTATGGTATCAACCTCAAGAATGGATTAATCAAAAAGTAGAACCAATCGGAATAGTTGAACTTGCCGGCACGTTCTATTCTTACTGGGAATGTCCGGGCAAAGAGGTCTACTGCGTAACCCATAATGATTTGGAGAAATACGCCAATGAAAAATCAGGCCTGCCACATGCTGAACTGATAAGAAATAGGGGAAATCCAATACTTCTCCCCCGACCCGGCAAAATTTGGGATTCAAAGCAGGTTTTTAATGCGGCCGCGATTTATCATAATAACTCCGTTCATTTGCTTTATAGAGCTGTAGGTGATCACGACACTTCCGTTCTGGGATATGCGGTCAGTCATGACGGATTTACAATCGATGAAAGATCGGAAAAACCTGCTTATATGCCTCGGGCAAAATTTGAGCACCCAGCATATGGTAAAAATATTAAAGTTTCTCCCTTTGAGTCCGGAGGAGGTGGCTGTGGCGGAATTGAAGACCCGAGAATTACTAAAATAGGCGACAAATTTTATTTAACATATGTTGCCTACGACGGAACAAACCCCCCGAGAATTGCTTTAAGTTATATTTCTGTCAAAAACTTTGAAAATAAAGAGTGGGAAAAATGGAGTGATCCCGTACTGATATCTCCCCCTGGGGTTGTAGATAAAAACGCCTGCATTTTACCGGAAATGGTAGATGGAAAATATGTGATTTTCCATAGAATCTATCCGGATATTCTTATTGATATGGTAGACAATTTGGATTTTGACGGGAAAAGCATCTGGCTTAAAGGCCAGCAAAGAATTCATCCAAGGCCTGACTTTTGGGATAGCAATAAGGTAGGAATGGGTCCTCCCCCAATTAAAACCAAGTATGGATGGCTGGCAATTTACCAGGGTATCGGTTTCCAAGATAATAGCCGCTATAAGATAGGTGCTATGCTTTTGGATACGAAAGATCCCTCGAAAGTTTTACACAGATGTACACATCCCATTTTGGAACCGCAAACACATTATGAGAATGGCGGTTTTAAAGCCGGCGTTGTCTACCCATGCGGAGCAGTTGTAATCGAAAACACCCTCATTGTTTATTATGGGGGCAGCGATACGTTTCTTGCTGCAGCAACAGCTAACCTTGACCAGTTTTTGGACGAACTAATGTTCGACAACTCACCACACCTGGACCCAATTAACCTGGGCGCTACCATAAAACTTAATGCTTAAACTAACAAGATCATTTGAAAATCCAATTCTTGGTCCTGATTCCCGAAATAAGTGGGAATCTGAAGCCGCTTTTAATCCTTCCGTTTGGAAAGATCCAACGGGATTTAAAATGGTCTATAGAGCTCTTTCACCGAAAATTCCATATTTTCACAACGAAATTAACATTTCTACAATAGGCTACGCAGAATCACCTGATCCGATCCACTTCACGAATAGGCACCAACTTATATCCCCGGAGTACGATTGGGAAAAATACGGTTGTGAAGATCCCAGAGTGACCAAAATCGGTGATGATTACTATATTTTTTATACCGCTTTGGGTGGATTTCCATTCGGACCGGATAACATTAAAGTTGCGGTGGCGGTAACACGGGATTTTAAAAATATCGAAGATAAGCATCTGGTTACACCTTTCAACGCAAAAGGTGCATGTCTTTTACCGGAAAAGGTCAACGGCAAATATGCTGTCGTTCTTACAGTAAATACCGATAAGCCGCCCGTTCCTTCATCTATCGGGGTTGCTTATTTTGACAAACTGGAAGACATTTGGAATACAGCCAAATGGAATGAGTGGTACGCAGAATTGGATACCCACAAGATAGATATTTTAAGAGATTCTTCCCATCAGGTTGAAGTAGGCGCAGTTCCCGTTAAAACAAAATACGGATGGCTTCTTATACATTCCTATACCAGGGACTACTTTACAGCTAACAAAAAATTCGGTATCGAAGCTGTCATTTTGGATTCGGATAACCTACAAAAAATTATAGCCCGTACTAAGGAAACATTACTTATTCCCAAAGAACAATACGAACTCTTTGGTGAAGTCCCGTACACAATTTTTCCCAGCGGGGCTGTTGTTAGCGGAGAAGATTTGTATGTTTACTACGGAGCAGCCGATACGGTTTCTGCGGTGGCTATTGTTAACCTGGATGCACTTATTAATGAAATGATTACTTCCTCAAAATCGATCGAACAAATAGAGCAGGAACGTGTACGTCTGACAAGATTTGACGGTAATCCGATTATCTCACCGGTTAAGTCGCACGATTGGGAATCGGAATATACATTAAATGCCGCCGCAATATATTTGGAAGATAAAGTTCATATTTTATATAGAGCCCAAGGTAAAAGCGGCGTTTCCACCATAGGTTATGCATCAAGCAGGGATGGAACGCATATTGACAAGAGAATTGATGAACCGATTTATAAACCAAGAATAGACGCAGAAATGGACGGTTGTGAGGATGCCAGAATAACCAGAATAGGCAATACTTTATATTTATTCTACACAGCTTTAAAGAATGGAATGACTCATATTGCTATGAGCACAATTTCCGTCTTTAATTTTTTGCATAAAAATTGGAAGTGGTCACCCCCTGTAATAATTTCACCGACAGAACTTAATGATAAAAACGCCTGCATTATTTCCGATAAAATCAACGGGAAATACATTATTTTTCACAGGACCAATCATAGGATTTGGGTTGCTGATGAGGAAAATTTAGATTTCAGTGACGGAAGATGGATTCAGGGAAATATTCTTTTCGAACCTAACGACGAATGGTATTCGGAAAAAGTTGGTATAGCCGCCCCACCTATCAAAACTACTGACGGTTGGTTATTGATTTTCCACGGTCTTTCCAAATCAGATTGGAAATACAGGCTCGGGGCAATGCTCTTGGACCTTAAAAACCCGCTAACAATAAAGGCGCTTTTGGATTATCCGATACTTGAACCGCAGGCCGCTTATGAAGATTCGGGTCTTCGTCCCGGGACTGTTTTTTCCTGCGGAGCAGTTGTAATTGCTAACAATCTTTTTGTCTACTACGGGGCAGGTGACACAACTGTAGCAGTCGCCTCAATTAATCTTGATGGTCTTTTGACTGCTCTTAAAAATAGCCCCTACAGAACTTAACTATCGTTAATTTATACTTTCTTTCCCTGTTTGAATTTTACCTTCACTCATGGCCAATAGCTTTGCAAGTTCGTTAACAAACTTTTTAGCATGATCTCTGCTCATACCGATCCTTGAAACTATTCTTACCTGATTCGTCGAGGCTACTCTTTGCCCGATATCCAATACAAGCCCGTCCGGATTTGTCGTCATAAATATATTATCGGTATAGAAAATCGGTGTTAAATCCAAATTAATATTAAACTGTTGTCCGCTTGTCTGACCCTTTCCTTTTTTGTCATCCATTATTACCACCTCCTTTCCTAATAATTCAAATACTTTTGAATATTTGCTAAATGTTCCTGATAAGTCTTCGCGCAGTGTATTTGCTTATAAACATCATGAAGATAATATAGGCAATTCGTTGGTTCGGGATTAAGCGCAGCCTCAATTGCATCAATATTGGGACTGCAAATAGGCGTCGGGGGAAGGCCCTTATTCAAATAACTGTTATAAGGAGAGCTACTTTTTTTCTGAGCTAGGTCTATTGTGCCCCACCAGCTTCCGGATGCATTTTTGCCTAACGTGTACTGCATGGTTGCATCAATCTGCAAGGGCATTCCGGTATTCAACCTGTTCCAGATAATTCCCGAGATCAGTTTCATGTCGCTCGGTCCGGCAGCTTCCCTCGCGATAAGAGAGGCAATTTTAAGTCCGGTTGTCCATTTGATATTTTTGGCTGCAAACTGCGTCAGAAATGGAGCCATTTTTTCATTAAAATGATTTATAAACCTTTGAGCAACATCGTAAGGCGTTTCATTAACCGGAATAAGGTATGTATCGGGATAATACACCCCTTCAAAATATTCGGAATTGGTATCCGTATAAACTGTATTCCAAATATTCATCTCTTCCTGACTCCATCCAAGTGAATCTGCCAGCTTTTCACCTATCTGTTCCTTACGCGGGCAAAAGGATATTGTTACCCAGTTAAGATCTGCCTTGCCGGTAATTATTTTCATAATCTGCCAGGCATTCATATTTTGACTTAATCTGTAGCCTCCGGAGGCGATTTCTTTATCCTTAGCAAAGTTATTTAAAATAAACCGGAAAGCACCTATATTCTTGATGTATTTCTGTTCCTTAAGCGTTTGTGCAACATCAAAATTCTGCGTATTCTGTGGAACGACAAAAATCTTAATCTGTTTTGATTTACCCACAGCTCCAAACAGACTCCAAACGAAAAATAAAGCCAAAAATGTCACGACCGGAATTAGGAGCATCCACACTTTGCTCATGCCCCATTTTATCAGATATGGAGTTAATTATTACCAGGGCTCTATCTGGCCAAGCTTTGCTTACCAGGGCTCTATCTGGCCAAGCTTTGCTTACCAGGGCTCTATCTGGCTAAGCTACGCTTACTTAACTATCTTTACCAGTACCCAGCTTCCAGCTGTCAGAATAATAAAGGTTGATATAAACCAGAAAATCAACAATCCCACAGGAACATTAAACATCAGGTAAACCGGTAGAGTAAAAAATACAAATGATGTTCCGATGAGTACGTCCGCGAAATAAAATGCTCTTTTAAATCCAACCGGAGGCAAATGATCTCTGAGATAGTAATATATAAGTGAAATTGATATCCCCGTAACGAAAGTAAAAATAATGGATGTGATCATAAAACTCGCAGGTGGCGGCCCGGCGCTAGGCATCATCAATTTACTCCAAACCCCGAAATATTGAGGCATCATATAATATTTGATTGTCAGCATAGCCTCAATCTGCCTGATTATAAAAGATATTACAGTAAAAATAATACTTACGAAAAGTATTTTTTTAATTGAAAGCTCTTTAATCCAAAACGTCATATTCTCACCCTCTTCCTAATTAATTCTATCATTTCATAGTTAATTTTATATTTGTGTTAAAATTTGTTAAATGATTACAATCACCAAGGCTACAAATAAGGATATTGCCGGTTGGAATAAGGATGAATGGCACAGGGTAGATCTCCTGCACTATGGCAAAGATGCTGTTTGGAATGAGTTGAAATTCAAATTCAAGGCAACCGAGAACGGAAAATTACTTGGATATATATTGGCAAAGCACGAGGCAGGAGTGATTTATGTAGAGAGCGTGATAACGGCAGAAAGTGCACGAGGAAGAGGAGTCGGATCAATGCTTATTAAAAAAGCTGAGGAATCCGGCAAGGCTCTCGGTGCACACAGAATTTGGCTTGTTACAGGTAAAGATTGGCCTGAAAATGCTTTTTATTTGAAAATTGGTTTTAAAAATATCGGAATACTACCGGATTTGTATTACCGAAAAGATTTTATTATTTATTCCCGGGCAATAACATAGTGTAATATCTATCTATGCCAAACCTACTTCAGGGAAAAAAGTTAGTATTTATCTATAACGTCAGGCATAAATATCCCGATCCGAAGGATTTCAAAACCTTTACGGAAACCGATTTTGACGATCCGGAAACAATAAATTCTATTGTTGGACACCTTCAACACATGGGTTTTGATGTTTTTCCTATTGAATCCGATAACAGAGCCGAAGAAAGGTTGACAGAGAAAAAAGAGAGTATTGGTTTTACTCTGAACTACTCCGAAGAAGTTTTCGGGTCAACCCCTAAAATTTATATGGCAGAGGTACTGGAAAAAATTGGCCTTCCTTTTTCAGGTTGTTCGAGTAATGTTCAAAAATTGATTATCGACAAAAGTAAAATGAAGCAGGTCCTTCTTAAAAATAATGTCCCCACGCTTCCTTTCCGGGTTATTAGAAGTATAAATGAGAAGCTGGGCCCAAAACTCCGTTTTCCGTTGATAGTTAAACCTGTTGCCAGAGGTTCTTCTGCTGGAATCACCAATAAAAGCATTGTACATACTGACAAAACACTTTACGAGCAGGTTAAGTTTATTTTGTATACTTTCCATGAGCCGGCTCTGATTGAACCTTTTGTTGAGGGTAGGGAATTTTCCGTGGCTATGCTGGGAAACCCTCCTGAGGTTCTTCCTATAATTGAACCTCGACATGAATGTCTTCCCAAAGACTATTACTCTATAGATTCTCTTGAGGTTAAGTGGCTTCTTGAAGAAGAGTTAGGCGAGGATTATTTCAATTGCCCAGCAAAAATTAATGCCAAACTTAAAGATAAAATCGAAAAAGTTTGTATTAACACATGGAACGCCCTAAACATTACAGATTTTTGCAGGATAGATCTTAGAATGGATAAACAAGAGAATTTGTTTGTTCTTGATGTCAATTCCCCCCCCGGGCTTATTCCTCCCGAAATTTCACTTACTTCATATTTCCCTATGGCCTCCCGGGTAAAAGGATATGACTACGAAACACTTTTAAGAAAAATTATCGAAACCGGCCTTATTAGGACTAGCCAATAAGACCTATTGATGAATACAACTTCTCTTCTAAATTTGAAGCAAAGAATTCTCCCTCCGGCAATGCTTTAACTTTTTCAATCGCTACGTCTATGGGAATTCCCATTTCAACCAGACAGTTGGCATCCTTACAAATTTGAGGTTTTTCTGAGTGAATAACACATCCCCAGGTTCCGTCCGTAAGTTTCCCAAAATTTACGCAGTTACGTCCTTCGCAGCATTCCGAGCACCAATAACCTTCTAATCTACATATCGTTTCATAAAGGGTATTTTACACCTTTATTTACATGGGTTAGGAGGTGAAGTGGCTGAAGGTACTCCGTGTTTGATCCAACTTCCGTTTTGACAGATCCAGGTATCTTCAGGTCCGCGGATTAAAATTAGGATAAACCCAATAGTAAGAATTACTAATAAAATTTTGAACAACTTGGGTATTTTCTTCACAATCAATTTTACCATACCTTACTTAAGCATTCTCTCAGTTTAAAGAACTAATATTAATAATCAGAAAGGAGTTAATAAATGGGCGCACTTTTAAAGGAGGTGTAAGCCAATAAAGTTTTATAGACACTTTGCCAATTTCAAACTAATTTGCGGGCTAAACTCATTCCTAATCACTATTTATAAATATAGATTAGAGTTTAAACGGCAACAAAAGTTGAGGTTGACAGGTTGGGCAACCCCCGTCATTAAACGGGGGTTGTTTTGTGTTGTTTACTTTACAAAAATCCAAAAAAGAATGGCTAGAATAATTCGGTAAATACCGAATGAGGTGAAGTCGTGCTTTTTGACATAGTTAACCAGAAATTTAACCGCGATAATTGCAAAGAAAAATGAAAGAACAGATCCGACAAATAGCGTTAGAACGCCTCCCTTAGTTATTACGTCGCGGGATTTATATATATCTAAAGCCGTTGCGGCGACCATGGTGGGAACTGCCAAAAGGAAAGAAAACTCTGTAGCGGTTGATCTATCTAACCCGGTCAGAAGACCTCCTACAATCGTTGCTGCGGCTCTGGAAACGCCGGGTATTACCGATAAAGATTGAAAAGTGCCAATAACCAGTGCTTGATTGTAAGTAATTTCTGTGGGTTTTTTAACTGTTTTCTTCTTATGTTTCAAAAGCCATTCGACACCAATTAGAGCAATACCTCCCCAAAATAAAGCGTTTAGGGTCACTGCGCTGCTTCCCAACAAAACTTGCTTGATAAACGGGTAGAGGACAAAACCCACTGCTGCTGTAGGAATAAAGGCGGTAATCAGTTTTTTAATTAAATCCCAACTTGACAAAAACTTTTTAAAATAAAGAACCACTATGGCCAGAATCGCTCCGAGCTGAATGACTATCTCAAAAGTTTTAACGAAATCGGTTTCGCCAATTCCAAGAAGCTTTGAGGTCAAAATAAGGTGACCTGTAGAAGAAATGGGTAAAAATTCGGTTAAACCTTCAATGGCAGACAGGATTAGAACGTGGATAAAGTTCATATTTTGATGTTATAATTGTACCTCAAACGGGGGCTCGTGGTATACCGGTAACACGCTTCCATGGCATGGAAGAGTAGCGGGTTCAATTCCCGCCGAGTCCACCCAAAGGTTTGCTTAACAGCTTCATTTGGAGTAATATACCCTATAGGTATGGAGATCAGGAACGTCGCTATCATTGCTCATGTTGACCACGGAAAAACCACTCTCGTGGATGCTCTTTTGCGCCAATCGCACACAGTTATGAAAAAGGAGATCGCAGAACAGGGAACCATTATGGACAGTAATGAACTTGAACGTGAGCGCGGAATCACAATTTTTAGTAAAAACGCCTCAGTTGAGTATAAAGGGGTCAAAATAAATATTATTGATACACCGGGCCATGCAGATTTTGGCGGAGAAGTTGAACGTGTTTTATCGATGGCCGACGGTGCGCTACTTCTAGTCGATGCCAAGGAAGGACCGATGCCACAGACACGGTTCGTTTTGAGAGAGGCTCTCAAAATAGGATTAAAAATTATTGTCATTGTTAATAAAATTGATAAAAAAGGTGCACGTCCCGAATATGTTCAGGGCAAAACATTCGATCTCTTTGTCGAACTTGGTGCCAATGAGGAAACGGCACTTTTCCCAACTATTTACGCATCGGGTCGTGACGGACGTGCGGGACTTACCCCTGAACTGGATAAAATGACCGATATTTCGCCTATTTTTGATGCAATATTAAAATATATTCCCGCTCCTGCCGCAAATCTTAATAAACCACTACAGATGCTGGTAAGTAATATCGGATACGACAACTATAAAGGAAGAATTGCTATCGGGAAAATTCATTCAGGATCCATTAAAAACGGCCAGGATATTGCTCACATTGACCGCGATGGAGCTATAACCAAATATAAAATAACTTCTCTTTCTACCTTTAAGGGTCTGGGTAAGGTTGAAGAGGCTGAGGCTCTTGCCGGTGACATTGTGGCAGTAACCGGTGTGTCTCATGTAAATATCGGGGAAACTTTTGCTGACCCAATTACACCCGTTGCTCTTCCGCTTCTTGACATTGAAGAGCCTACGGTAAAAATGGTTTTTATGGTCAATAATTCCCCGTTTGGCGGTAAAGAGGGAGAATTCAAAACTTCCAGTCAAATCAGAGCCAGACTTTACAAAGAACTGGAAACCGATGTTGCCCTAAAAGTTGAGGACAACACCGACGGAACCTGGATAGTTTACGGTAGAGGGGAGCTCCATTTAGCTATTTTTATCGAACGCATAAGGCGGGAGGGTTTTGAATTTCAGGTTTCTAGGCCACATGTAGTCAATAAAGTAATAGATGGCAAGATTAATACACCTTACGAAAAAGTTTATATTGAAGTACCGGAGGAATATTCAGGAGTGGTTATACAAAAAATGGGTCAGAGGCACGCCAAAATGGATAATTTGGAAACCACAGAGGGAATTACTTATTTAGAATTTACCATTGCCACAAAGGAACTTATTGGCTTTAGAAGTGAATTCATTACCGATACAAAAGGTCTTGGAATAATGAATGCCGCATTTTTTGAATATTTTCCTGACGACGGTTTTCAAAGGGAAAGAGAACGTGGAAGTTTGGTTGCCTATGAAACAGGGGAAACCAGACTCTACGGGATGACACAGGTACAAGACCAAGGTGAACTTTTTGTGGGACCTGCAGTAAAAGTCTATAAGGGACAAGTGGTCGGGCAACATAGCCGTACAGGCGATTTACGTATCAATGTTTGCAAAGAGAAAAAGTTATCAAATATGAGAAGCAAAGGCGAAGGAACTATGGAACACTTTAATACACCGCGTGTAATGGGTCTGGAAGAAGCGCTTGAGTATATTGATGATACAGAATTGGTCGAAGTTACGCCTAAATCAATTAGAATTAGAAAAATGATTTTGGACGAAGTCGAAGCCAGAAAGGCTGCAAAGCTGGCAAAGCATTGACATTTTCCTAACTTACGATTAAATTGAACCAATGGACGGATAATTATCAAGGCGCTCGCATTCAGGATTCACCAACCTGAAAAGTTTTGAGAATAAGTTTGAGAAGTAATTGAAGTGGAACCACGAATCTTCTTTAAGAATCGTCTTCAAGGAAGTATTATAAAGTTATGGAATTAGAAAATCTTAGGCATTCTTGTTCACATCTTTTGGCTGCTGCCGTTATGGAACTTTGGCCCAAAGCAAAACTTACACTCGGGCCCGCAATTGAGGATGGTTTTTATTATGATGTTGATTTTGGAGAAGTAAAAATTTCAGAGGAAGATTTTGCCAAAATTGAAGATAAGATGCATGAGCTGGTTAAATCCTGGAAGGGATTTGAAAAACAGGTTGTTTCCAAAGACGAGGCTCTGAGAGAGTTTATCGGGAACGAATATAAAGAAGAACTTATCAAAGAACATTCTCAAGATGGAGAATTGACGATTTATATATCCGGAGATTTTAAAGATTTATGTAAAGGAGGGCATATAAAGAAACCCTCTGAAGAACTCAAATATTTCAAACTTCTTTCTGTTGCTGGCGCTTATTGGCACGGCAGCGAGAAAAACAAAATGCTGACACGCATTTACGGTACTGCTTTTCCGACACAAAAGGAATTAGACGACTATATTACCTTACAAGAGGAAGCAAAAAAGCGTGATCATAGAAAATTAGGTAAAGAACTCGACCTATTTACTTTTTCTGAACTGGTTGGTGCAGGACTACCTCTCTATACACCGAAAGGCGCGCTGGTTCGAAGACTAATTAATGAATATGTTGAATCAGTTCAGGCTGCTCAGGGTTATACCCAGGTTTGGACCCCTCAAATTGCCAAGGCGGAACTCTTCAAAACCTCAGGTCATTACGACAAATATAAAGACTCTATGTTTAGGGTAGTTTCCAGTTATTCCGATGAGGAATTTTTCCTTAAGCCAATGAACTGTCCGCAACACACCCAGATTTACGCTTCAAAAGCCAGAAGTTATAGAGATCTTCCAATTCGTTTAACCGATTTTGCCATGTTATATAGGGATGAAAAACCCGGCGAGCTTTCAGGTTTAGCTCGTGTTAGGGCTTTTTCCCAGGACGATTGTCATATTTTCTGTAGAGAAGACCAGGTCGATGCTGAAGTTGATATGGCTCTATCTATGACTAAAGAAATAATGAAAACCTTCGATTTAACCTATAAATACAGGTTATCAACTCATGATCCAGAACACCCCGAAAAATATATAGGGGATCCTAAGGTGTGGGAAAAGACCGAAAAGTGGGCGGAAAATATTATGAAACGTAACAAAATTGAATATTTCGATGGTCCCGGGGAAGCAGCTTTCTATGCTCCCAAAATGGATCTTATAGCCAAAGATTCACTGGGACGCGAGTGGCAGCTTTCTACGGTTCAGATTGATTTCTTTCTCCCTGAAAGGTTTAAACTAGGCTACATTGATTCGGACGGCAAAGAAAAGAGGCCTGTTATGATCCATAGGGCAATTGTAGGCTCTCCGGAAAGATTCCTGATGGTTCTTATTGAACATTTTGCCGGTAATTTCCCGACCTGGTTGACACCCGTTCAAGTAAAAGTCTTGCCAATTACTGAAAAGCATCTGGAATATGCAAATAAAGTTGCAGAAGTGTTAAAAAAATCAGATATTCGGGTCGAAGTGGACGACAGAAGTGAAAGGCTTCAAGCTAAAATCCGCGACGCTCAACTTGAAAAAGTTGCTTATATGTTCGTTGTAGGAGATAGGGAAGTTGAATCCAATAAAATCGCTGTCAGAAAAAGAAGCGGAGAAGATCTCGGAGCAAAAGATCTTGAAGAATTCTTAAAAGCGTTGAGAAAAGAGATAGACGAAAAGAGTCTAAATTAATAATTAATGGTCACTGTTGTATATAAGGTAGTCATTAAAACCGGATCTGAAGAAGAGTTTAGGAAAGTAGCCCTCAAGTGTGAGGAGTGTGCTCACATGAGTGAGGAATGTCTTTATTATTCATTTTTCCGATCTCTAGATAATCCCCGTGAGTTCTTGGTATATTACAGATTCAAAACAAAAAGTGGGCAAGACAAGCATATTGAGAAACTAAGGGAAGTTCTTGGACCATCTCCATCCAAACGAGACCTTCCGCATAAGTTTCTGGACCTATTGTCAGCGGAGGAAGTTATTCTTTTTAAGACAACCTAGCAAACCTTATTGAGGCCTCACCACTCGGGCAACTCTGTCTATAAGTCTCAAACCTTTTTCTAACGACCCCTCATCCACATAAACCTTACCACTTTTAACTATATTTGCGATAATTTTTCTGGACTCCTTTTCGCCAAACGTAAATGCTGAACCCGTATGCCTGATAAAGTTGTTCTCTTGCCTTCTATATTCATCCATAACCCTTTCCGAGTTTGACATATGTCCCGAAGTCTATCACTTGTGGGTGGCAAGTCAAATACACCTTGATACTTTATTTGTTTTTAGCTACAATTCAGTCATAGCAAAGTTGGGAAAAACAAACATTTTTTGGCGGACAGATTACCAGATTAGAGCTTCCTCATTACGTGTTATCGGATCTGACGGAAAACTGATCGGAGTTTTGTCTAAAGATGAAGCTATCAAAAAGGCTAAAGAGGCAGATTTGACATTAGTTGAAATTGCCCCCAACGCCACGCCACCCGTAGCAAAAATAGTCGATTTTGGTAAATTCCGCTATGCGGAGGAGAAAAAACTCAGAGCCCAGCAAAAGAAAGTCAAAGGCGGGGAAGTTAAAGAAATCAGATTCAGCCCTTTTATAGCGGATAATGATTTTAAAGTAAGGGTCGGAAGAATCAGAGAATTTTTTGCAGATAAGAATAAGGTCAGAGTGGTGGTGGTTTTTACCGGGCCGCAAATGCGTGTCAAGGCAACTGGCTATAAGGTAATACAAAGAATATTAGCTGAATTTGCCGACACAGCCACAACAGATATGGAACCGAAGTTTCTGGGAAAGCATCTGATTACCGTAATTTCGCCTATTTCCAAAAAATCTGCTAAAATACAGCCTGTCGTAAAAAAAGAATAATATGGGAAACAAAATGAAGGGTAGAAAATCAATCACAAAAAGGTTGAAGATTACCAAAAACGGTAAAATTTTACGTCGCCAAAGCTTTAGGCGGCACTTAAAAGCAGGCAAATCAAGTAAACAACTTAGGAATCTTAAAAGGATTAAGGAGTTGAAAGGTTATTATGCCAAGAAGATTAGAAAAGCTACCGGAACAGGAAAACGCATTAAATCGAGAGAAAAGAAGGAGGATAAGAAAAAATGAGAGTAAAATCCGTTTCCGCACGAAGACACAGAAAGATGTTGGCAAGAGCCAAAGGCTTTAAGCAGGCCCGTCATAGCCGTATTCAGGTAGCCAAGGAAGCTTTGGTTCATGCAGGGGCCTATGCATATGCAGGGCGTAAACTTAAAAAGAGAGACCTGAGAACTCTTTGGATTTCAAGGATTAACGCCTCGGTCAAAGCAGGCGGTATATCTTACAGTAAGTTTATTGCGGGATTAAAAAAAGAAAAGATCGAAATCGACCGAAAGATTTTAAGCGATATAGCTGTAACCGACCCCGAAGCTTTTAAGAAAATTGTCAAAGAAGCAGGATTTAGCTTTACCAAGTCCAATTAAGGAGGTAAAGCTATTTATTATTTGCCTCCTGAAAGGGAGGCATTTTTCGTTTAGAATAGATACTGTATGCAGGAAGAAATTATTAATTTAAAAAACGAGGCTATTGCTCAAATCTCGGGTGCTAAGGACAGTGCAGATCTTGAGGAACTGCGGGCCGCATATTTAGGCCGGAACGGTAAATTTACACTTCTTGTTAAAAAAATCAAAGATGTGCCACAGGAATCGCGTAAAACTTTTGGTATAACTTTAAACGAAAGTAAAATCGCCATTGAGAACATGATTTCTGATAAAAAACAGGCTCTTATTAAAAGCCTATCGGAAAAGCGCGACTGGTTTGATTTAACCATGCCGGGACTAAAACCCAATCTCGGACATCTCCACCCTCTAACACAAGTTCTTATCGAGGTTAAACAAATATTTAACTATCTCGGTTATCAAATCGCAGATGGACCGGAAATTGAATCCGATTATTATAATTTTGAAGCCTTAAATATTCCCAAGGATCATCCTTCACGAGACACCCAAATGACTTTCTATATCGATACTACCGGTACAGATTTGAAACCTTTCGAAACTATCCTTAGAACACAAACTTCATGCTATGCAGGGACGAGTGATGGAAAAGATGAAGCCGCCATTCAGAGTTTTAGCTCCCGGAAGAAACTTCAGATACGAACAGGTTGATGCATCTCATGGATTTGAATTTTGGCAGGTTGAAGGATTTGTTGTTGATGAAAATATTCATTTAACGGACCTTTTTGGAACAATTAAATATGTCTTGACTGAACTTTTTGGAAAAGATACTAAAATACGCTTTGCAACAACCAATTTTCCTTTCGTCGAGCCGGGGGTTGATGCTTACTTGGAGTGTACTATCTGCAAGGGTAAAGGTTGTCCTTTCTGCAAGGGAACAGGTTGGAGTGAAATAATGCCCGCCGGTATGATTCATCCGAATGTACTTAAAAACGCAGGTATTGATACAAAAAAATGGAATGGATTTGCCTTTGCCATAGGACTCTCACGCATAGTTAACCTTCGCTACAAAATCAAAGATTTAAGAACACTGACAACACCGGACATGAGAATTTTGTCACAGTTCTAATGATTAGATCGATGAAAATATTATGTTAATTCCTATTTCCTGGCTTAAAGAATACGTCGATATCAAGTTGCCTCTGAAGGTTTTGATGTGGAAAATGACTGAGGCAGGTTTAACCTGTGAATCTGTCAAAAAAGCAGGTGATGAAACCGTTCTGGATGTTGAAGTAACCGCCAATAGACCCGATTGGATGAGCATTGTCGGAGTCGCCAGAGAAGTAGCCGCAATTCAGGGAATCAAAATCAGGGAACCCGAAATCAAATCTCTTCCAAACCAGAACTGCAAAATTCCCATTAGATTTGGTACCCGATTATCGTCTTTTTGAACGCTGGACCGGAGTCATTATTAAGGGTGTTGAGATTAAACCTTCTCCCAAATGGCTTCAGGAAAGGATAACTTTAATGGGACATTCTCCGATAAATAATATTATCGACATCACCAATTACGTTATGTACGAGTTGGGTCTTCCCATGCACGCTTTTGACTATGACGAAATTTACGGTCAAATAATGACGCTTCAGCTGTCCAAAGGAGGCGAGACATTCACTTCTGTAGACAATCTCGAATATACGCTTCCCAAAGACGCGATGATTATAAGGGATGCTGAGCGTTTGATTGATTTGGCAGGAATAAAAGGCGGTATAAACTCCGGAATAAAAGAAACAACTAAAAATATTTTTCTGCATGTAACCATAGATAATCCCGTACTTGTCCGAAGGACTTCTCAGGCATTGGGACTTAGGAGCGACGCTTCCGCTATTTACGAACGCGGACCGGATAAAGGTGGAACGATAAAGGCTCTCTCAAGGGCCGTTAACCTTATTTTAGAACTTGCCGGAGGAGAGATTGCATCTAATTTAATTGACCTAAAAGAAAAGAAGTATGAACCAAAAAAACTTTTTTTAAGCTTCGGCATTCTAGAAAAAGTATTAGGCATAAAAATTTCTGATACTGATGTAGTCCAAATTCTTTCAAAGCTTAGCCTTTCTCCAAAGAAGAATAAGATGGGCGTAACTTGTTTAATACCTACATACAGGGGTGATATCCAAATCCAGGAGGATCTTGTAGAAGAAATAGCCCGTCTTTACGGCTACAATAAATTTCCTACAACAATGCCTACCGGCAAAGTTAATGACCGGAAAATTCCATATTATTTTGACGATAGTCTAATTCTTAAAATTAAAAACCTTCTTATTTCGTGCGGTTACTCGGAAACTAAAAATCTTTCCTTAATATCAAAGGATTTAATAACTAAATTTGGAGTAGATACATCAAGTCAATTTAGAATTATAAATCCCGTGAGTCTTGAGTATGAATATATGAGAACATCTCTCATTCCAAGTCTGGTCACAGCAATTAAAATAAACTCCACGGATACTCTAAAACTGTTTGAAATTGATAAAGTGTTTCTGAAGGCAGATAAAAAAGCTCAGGAAAAATATAAAGTCGCAGCAATATATTTGGGCGAAAATTTCAGAGATTTCAAAACTGTTATTGAACTTATCCTTTCTAAATTGAATATTGACGGATACTCTGTTGATTTTGAAGTAGATAAATCCTATTTACACACCTCTGATGCGGGAACAATTAAACACGGTTCCAAAATAATCGGCGAGTTTGGCGAGGTTAATCCAATAGTACTTAGCACATTGGAGATATTCAAAAAAGTCTTCTGTTTTGAAATGGATATCGAAACTTTGGAAAACTTATCAAAGTTCAAAACGTTTTCCCCGGTTCCTACTAATCCCGTTCAAATCGAGGACCTGAGTTTTGTTCTCCTGCCGAAAACAAGAGTAGGGGAAGTTATAAAAACGATAGCTACCAACTCAAAATTAATAACAAATGTTGAACTGAAAGATCAATATAAAGATTCGTACACCTTCAGAATTTGGTACCAAGACCCTGAAAAAACTCTAACAAACGAAGAAGTAGAAAAAATCAGGACTTCTATTTTGGATAAAATTAAACAGAGGTTTGGAGGAATGCTAAAAGTCTAAACTTACCACCTGCTCTCCCCTCTAACTGCAATGTCTATCGTTTTTAATAGACTATGGTTAGAATCTTCAAAATCAATATAACCTGTAGTTCTATCCAAGGCAGAAAATATAACTTTGGCTTTAACTTTCTTGTCCTCCTTTAAAAAGACTTGGGCTCTGAAATAACCTCTTAGGAACCTTTTACTTTCCATTACAGCATCAGCAGGCAAAAACGAACTCATTTCTCCCCAGTCATGAACTCTACCGATTCTGTCTTCGGGTATACTGTTGCTGCTGGAAATTTCCGGTGCCATATCTAAGTCACAGGATTATATCACAACGTCAAGGAGTGGGCGATGGAGAAGGAGAAGAAACAGGAATCGGGGTGGATATCGGCCCTCCAACTGCAACAGTGATTGTTCTACTTGATGAATGATTTGCAGCATCCATGGCGCTTGCCTGCAAAGTATGATTGGCATTAGATAAGGAATCCTTAATTGTACAGCTATAATTATTCGCGCCATTATTAAAAGTGCAAATTGCCTTTCCGTCAACCTGTAGATCTGCCTGAGTTATTGCCGAACTGGAATTGGCTGTAAATGTAACAGTAAACGTTGAAGGCATATTAGCATCCTGGTCATGAGGAGAAGTAAAATCTACATTCAAGGGATTGGCCGTTCCACAATAATCAGTTGGCGGATGGTATTTTGAGTCCCCCTGTCCGTTTAACCAATTGTTTATGCCCTCCTGCCATTTGTTTGGCCCACCGGGAGCTGCAGTCGGATCGTTTTCGCTAAATTTGAAATATTCTTTATAGTCAAAATTATTGGCTGCAATATCACTGGGGGTTGCTAATTTTCCGTCACTTTTACAAACCTTAAAAAGCACATGGACCGGATCTGCTAGAGTCGGTTCGGTCCCCTTAATGAAGTATTCGTTTCTGCTTGGAAAGTTGTCATGAGCCGCATATCCGGAAACCATATCAACATTTACCTGGCTAATTCCCGACGGAACGTCAAACTTTACAGCCGGTTTACCTTTAATAGATGCAAGAATTATTCTATGCCAAATAGGTGATGCTCCGCTTATGCCTGAAGCAACATTAAGCATTGGGGTATTATCGTTATTTCCAACCCAAACCCCTACCATTGCATTGTCGTTTCCTCCTATCGTCCAATTGTCTCTTTTATCGTTGGTTGTTCCGGTTTTAACCATTACATCAGCGACATTAAGGAGAGAATTAAGACCAAAAACATCCTTTCTTGCGTTGTTATCCGAAAGAATGGAATCAACTAGGAACGCCTGTTCTTCAGACAGCACTTTGTTTCCTTTCTGAGGATGGTTATCCTCCAAAACTTTGCCGTTCACATCAGTTACTTTCAAAATCGCAACTGGGTCAACTCTATACCCCTTATTTACAAACGCCGAATATGCATCTGCCATGTCTATAAGTTTCACTTCCCCTCCGCCCAAAGTCAGAGATAATCCGACTCTTTTAAGAGTATCCGCAGTTGGAGGAAGAGTGGTCAAACCCAAATCAGTCGCGGTTTGAAGAACATCTTTTATTCCAACCATAGCCAGCATTTTAACGGCGGGGAGGTTTCTCGAATTCGCAAATGCGTATCTAACCTGGATCGGACCCACATATTTTCCGTCGTAGTTAACTGGATTATAATCAGGCTGACCAACACCACCGGGAAAAGTTGTGGGAACATCCATGAGAAGTGTTGCCGGGCTATAACCCTTTTTAAAAGCAGTAACATAAGTAAAAGGCTTGAATGAGCTTCCGGGCTGTCTAAGCGAGGTAGTAACATTAACCTGACCATCGTAATCGGTTGCCGAAAAATTCTTCGATCCGACCATGGCTAATATTTCCCCCGTTTCGGGATTAATTACAATAGCAGCCCCATTCGTAATATGCTGCTTTTCAACTTTAGCTATTTCTTCAGTTACAGCAGTTTGAGTTTGATTTTGCAGGTCAAGATCAAGGGTTGTGGTAACGGTTAAACCGCCCTGTTCAACTGCAGCCTGACCATAAGTATTCTCTAAAATATTTTGAACATACTGAACAAAGTGGGGCGCATTAAAACTTGCGCCTTTAGGCTGAAATTGCACATTTGTAAGCATCGCATCAGCGGCAGTTTCCTGATCTTTTGTCAGATATCCGTTTACTTGCATTTGCCTAAGAACATCTTTTGTCCTCTGAATAAAAGCTTTCGGAGTAGAGGAATACGGAGAATATGTTGACGGGCTTTGCGGCATGCCTGCCAAAATTGCGCATTCGATCAAATCCAAATCTTTCACATCTTTACCAAAATATGTTTCTGCCGCAGCTCCGACTCCCCAGGCCGTTCCTCCATAAGGAACTTCGTTAAGATACATCTGTAAAATCTGGTCCTTGGAATATTTTTTCTCGATTTGGATTGCCAAAACAAATTCCTTAATTTTTCTTACAATAGTTCTGTCGTTTGTCAGAAGAACGTTTTTGACCAGCTGCTGAGTAATCGTTGATCCGCCCTCGGCTCTTCCCTGAGTAAATATTCGCAAAAATCCCCTAAGCATTCCAAGAGGATCAAACCCCTGATGTTTATAAAAATTTTTGTCCTCGATGGAAATTGTTGCTTCTTTCAAATATGTAGGAACGTCTGTAATGACTATTGGTGTTCGATTTTGACTTGCATATACGTCATAAAGAAGTTTTCCGTTTCTATCCAATATCTTTGTGGAGAAACCCTGGGTTCTTACAATTTTGTCTGGTGATGGAAGATTGAAAGCCAGAAGAGGAAGAATAAAGAAAAGAAATACAAGAAATCCGATAACCCCAAAGAAAGCTATTTTCGCAAATTTTACCAGTCTACGGCTTCTTGTAAGTGATTTCCTGTACCTAAGTCTGTCTCTCCACATCTAGCCCTCATTGTAGCAAAGCGGCTCAACGCAAACAAATCATCTTGTCAACCGCCTTCGTTAGATATATTCTGGTCTTATGCTCGATATTAACTTTATTCGCGAAAATAAGGATTTGGTTAAGAAAGGAACTGCCGATAAACAGTTTGACGCTTCTTTGGTAGATAAAGTTCTGGCGCTTGACGAAAAACGCAGAAAAACGATTCTTGAAATAGAACTACTGAGAGCTAAACGAAATAAAATTGCGGACGAAAAAAAGTTTTCTGAAGAGGGAAAAATCATTAAAGAACAATTAAAAGATAAAGAACCGGAACTTGATATGATTTTCAAGGAATACTCAGAAACTTTACAAAAAATCCCAAATCTTCCTTCCGATAAAGCGCCTATCGGGAAAAATGATAAAGATAACGTGGAAGTCAGGAAATGGGGAACTCCCGCTAAATTTAAATTTGAGCCAAAGAGTCATATCGAACTGGGAAAATCTCTTGGAATACTGGATTTTGAAACCGGTGCAAAGGTTACCGGATCACAGTTTTTCTTTCTTTATGGCGACGGAGCTCTTCTAGAACTGGCTTTAACACGTTATGCTCTTGAAAAACTTTCCGAACACGGATTTTTACCGGTGATTACACCTGACTTGGCTAAAAGCCGCTACTATTTGGGAACAGGTTATATGCCCAAAGGAGATGAGGCACAGACTTATACGATTGAGGGAGAGGACCTTGGCCTTATCGCAACAGCCGAAGTCACTTTGGCCGGAAGCCATGCTGATGAAGTAATCCCGGAGGAAAAACTCCCTCTTAAATACGCAGGATACTCACATTGTTTTAGGCAGGAAGCGGGAGCTTACGGTAAATATTCAAAAGGTTTGTACCGTGTTCATGAGTTTTCAAAAGTCGAAATGTTTATTTACTGTAAACCGGAGGAGTCGGATAAGTTTCATGAACTCATACTTAAAATGGAGGAGGAAATTTATCAGGAACTGGGTCTTCCTTACAGGGTTATCGAAATGTGTACGGGGGATCTTGGGGCAATGGCTGCCAGAAAATATGATGTTGAAGTCTGGATGCCCGGTAGGGGAGACTATGGAGAGGTAACTTCTACTTCCAACTGTACCGACTATCAGGCCAGAAACCTGAATATCAAATTCAGAAGAAAAACGGGGGAAACTGAATACCTGCATATGCTAAACGGTACCGCAATTGTCATGTCTAGGGTTCCCTTGGCAATCCTAGAAAACTTTCAGCAAAAAGATGGTTCCATAAAAATCCCCGAAGTACTTCAAAAGTGGATGGGGAAAGATGTTATTAAATAGTCCTCAATTTATCTTTTGACGGAACGAGCGTAAAGATCTAAAATTTAATCTATGAAAAAGGATATATTCATTTCCCAGCTAACAAAATTAGTTTCTTTTGAAACAGTTACCGGAAATGTGACCGAAAACTACAAAGCTTTGGATTATGTTGAATCTTTGTTAAATTCAAAAGCGATTGTTAAAAGATGCAAAATTAAAAATGCTGAAGTCTTAATTGCAAGTAATTCTAATACTTTTTCCCCGGACATCGGTTACCTAGTCCACATGGACGTAGTTTCAGCCAAACACGAAGAATTTAAACTCAAGGTTAAGGCGGATAAACTTTTTGGCCGTGGCACCAGCGATATGAAATTTTCAATCCCAACAGGAATTGAACTTCTAAATGAAATTATTGCAAATAAATCTAAAATTAAATTTAGCCTTTCCATTACGACTGATGAAGAAACGGGGGGAGATGACGGATGTGTCTATCTTGCAGAGAAACTAGTGTTTAGACCCAAATATCTTATTGTTCCGGACGGTGGAGACAACTTAACTTTTGTAAATAAATCTAAAGGGGTATGCTGGCTATCACTTACTTCTATCGGGAAACCGGCTCACGCCAGTAGGCCCTGGGTTGGTAAAAGTGCACTCGAGCCATTGATATTACTCGCCAAAAAATTAATGGATATTTATGGAAAGAACAGTCTTAAAGAAAACTGGGAGACAACAATGAATATTGGCCAAGTCCGGGGAGGGATTTCAACGAACCAAGTCTGTCCGGAAGCCGTAATGAAACTTGATTTTAGATTTCCCGAAAACAATAGCTCACAAAAAATTACACAGCAGGTTAAAGACCTCGCAAATAAAATCAGTTCGGACATCAGTGTAACTGTAGACTCTACCACACTTCCTACTTTTACAGATACAAGCCTGCTGGTCGTAAAAGATTTTATATCTTCAATTGGAAAAGCCTACCACCAAAAAATTATAATCTCGCCAGCATATGGAGCCTCTGATGCGAGCCATTTTAGCAAATATAATATTCCAATTTTAATGATGAAACCAATAGGGGGAGAAATTCACTCCGCAAACGAGTGGGTAAGCCTTGAGTCGTGTTTGAAATTCTTTGACGGTTTAAAAATCTTCTTGGAAAAGGTGGAGAAATCTCTTTGACGGAATAGAGCTAAAGCCTTAGAATTATTATTATGGAAATTGAAGAAGTATTAACAAGAGGTGTTCAGCAGGTTTTACCGGACAAAAAGGGACTGGCGGAGCTAATGGCCAAAAGAAAAATCAAACTCTATCAGGGGTTTGATCCTTCAATGCCGTCTCTTCATCTCGGAAATCTTGTAGGCTTAATGAAGCTGCGTCAGTTTCAAAAACTGGGTCACGAAGTAATATTCCTTGTCGGGGACTTTACCGGGATGATAGGAGATCCTACGGATAAACTGGCCGTCCGAAAGGAGTTAACAAGAGAGCAAGTATTGGAAAACGCAAAGTCATGGAAGGAACAAGCCGGAAAAGTTTTGGATTTTGCCGGACCAAATGCTGCCAAAATTATGTTTAATTCCGAATGGAGCGACAAAATCACCTTTAAAGATTTAATAGAAATTACCTCACATGTCAGCTATGCGCAACTTATCGAAAGGGATATGTTTCAGGAGAGAATCAGAAATGGTGCAGATATCCGCTTCCACGAGCTTCTGTACCCGATTGCGCAAGGATACGACTCTATCGCTATGGATGTTGACTTGGAAGTCGGGGGAAACGACCAGCTATTTAACATGATGATGGGAAGGACTTTAATGAAGGCTATCAAAAATAAGGAAAAATATGTTCTTACGACTAAACTTTTGGTAGATAAAGAGGGCAACAAAGTCGGTAAAACCACGGGTAATGCACTTTTCTTAGATTCAGACCCAGAAAAACTTTTTGAGGGAATTATGTTGCTACCCGACGAAGTTCTTCCATTGGCTTTTGAATTATTAACTGAGGTCTCTTTAGATAACATAGACCAAAAGTGCAAGTCAGACCCATATCAAGAAAAAATGAATTTAGCTATAGAGATCGTAAATATGCTTTGGGGGGAGGAAAAAGCTAGAAGTTCAAACCTAGTTTTTCTTGAAAGACGTTCTGAAGCGCGACCAAGTGAAGAGTATGCCGAGTTCAATTTGAAAACCCGAGCGCTAATCTCGCAACCGACTATTTCTAAAGCATTATCTGATACAACAGAGTATTCTATTACAGAGATCAAAAATTTAATGAACCAGGGAGCCGTTAAGTATTTTAAAGGTAATGATGAACCGATCATTATAACTAGATCTGAAGATAAAAATGTGAGCATAATATCAGAACCTGGTACAATTAGAATCGGAAGTATTGATATTCAAATTAAAAAGTAAGGATGATATCTAAAAAAACAAAGAAAATATTTTCAATAGTAGTCATAATCGCTACTGTCGCCCTGCTTCTTGGTGCCGTTCTTCCATATCTGATCTACTTGAAGTAATATTGTGGTCAAATGGATCTGACTTCTCCCATAACCGATCTTCCCAAAGTCGGACCTATATTTGCACGAAAATTTGAAAGATTAGATGTTAATACCATCGGAGATCTTTTTTACCATGTTCCAAATCACTACCTTGACTACTCACTGGTCACTACAATCAATAAGCTTCATCCGGACGAAACCGCCACCATCCATGCCAAAATAGTTTCTATCAAAAACATTTATTCAAAAAGGGGACTTAAAATGCAGATCGGGTCGGTTGACGATACAACAGGTAAAATCACCGTAGTTTGGTTTAATCAGCCTTTCTTAATTAGAACTCTTTATCCTGGAAGAATGGTTTCTCTTTCCGGAAAAGTCGGATTTTTTTCCAGAAAGCTTTGTATGACATCTCCCGATTACGAACTCCTAGGAGAAATTGGAAAACCCACAGTTCATACAGGAAGATTAGTGCCTATTTATCCCGAAACTTCGGGTCTTTCTTCAAAGTGGATCCGTACTTTAATGCTCGGCGCTTATCAGTCCGTTACGAAAATTGAAGAATTTTTACCGGCCGATATCATAACAAAATACGACCTCTTAATAATGGATGGGGCTGTCAGATTTGTACATTTCCCTAAAAGCCTGGAAGAGGCCGAAAGAGGAAGGGAAAGGCTTGCATTTAACGAACTTTTAAATCTTGAACTTACGAGTCTGTATCGAAAAATAAATTGGAAGAAAAATAAAGTTACCCACAAAATAACCATTAACAAACTTATTAGTAATAAATTCATTGAGTCGCTACCTTTTAAACTTACCGCTTCTCAAACATCGACAATTGAAGAAATTTTTGAGGATTTGACCAAAGATTTTCCCATGAACCGGCTTTTAGAAGGAGATGTCGGAAGCGGGAAGACGGTTGTAGCCGCAGCAGCTTCGTTTGCGGTTTTTCTTAATGGGTTCCAAACAATAATAATGGCACCCACCCAAATATTGGCATCCCAGCACTATGAAACTTTCAAAAAATTACTTACTCCCTTCGGTGTCAGAATTTCTTTGATAACCTCGGATATCAAAAAATCTGATCTTGGCAGAAATGATGTATTTATAGGCACGCACGCCTTAATCCACAGTAAAATCGTTTTTGATAAGGTAGGCTTGGTCGTTATCGACGAACAGCATAGGTTCGGGGTAGAGCAAAGAAAGCACTTGGTTAAAAAGTCCGGAACTCCCCACACCTTAACTATGACCGCAACCCCGATTCCAAGAACTGTCGCGTTAACTTCATACGGAGACCTAGACCTTTCAGTTTTAACAGAAATGCCGAAAGGACGGATTAAAGTGACTACCTGGTTTGTCCCCGAAACCAAACGCAAAGGTGCCTACGACTGGATAAAATCCCAAATTAGGGATCGCAAATCGCAAGTTTTTGTAGTCTGCCCCTTAATCGAGGATTCGGAATTTGAAACTATGGCTGATGTTAAATCTGTAACAACCGAATTTGAAAAACTCAAAAAAATATTCGTGGGTTTTAGATTGGGCCTATTACACGGACGCCTTAAGCCAGCAGATAAAAACAATGTCCTCGGGGACTTTAGAAACCAAAAGATCGATCTTTTGGTCACCACGCCCGTTGTTGAGGTCGGGCTTGATATTCCAAATGCTACTATTATGGTAATCGAGGCTGCAGAAAGATTCGGATTGGCACAGCTTCATCAACTTAGGGGCCGTGTCGGTAGGGGTAGGGAAAAATCATACTGCCTCCTATTTAGCAATGTCAAATATTCAAAAAGACTACGTGCTATGGAAAAAATGCATTCGGGATTTGAACTTGCGGAACTTGACCTCAAAATAAGAGGACCAGGAGAAATTTTCGGGACGGCTCAAAGTGGTTTCCCCGAATTAAAAGTTGCCAGCTGGAGTAACTTCGCTCTAATCAAAAAGGCAAAGGATGTTGCTGATGATATTATTAATAACCCGTCCAGGTATCCGAAAATAGGTAAATTAGCAAATCTTGAGGCAAATTTAGGTTAACTAAATGATACAATTCCTTATATGAAGATTTATCTTGTAAGACACGGGGAGTCCGTCGGAAATAAAGCGCGGGTTCATCAAACCGCAGAGATGGGACTATCCGACACGGGCAGAAAGCAGGCTCGCCTAGTTGCGGAAAGGCTTAAAAACCTAAAAATTAATTTGATCTACTCAAGTACATTCCTACGGGCACGACAAACGTCAGAAATTATATCCAAAGCCCTGAATGTACCTATAGAGTATTTGGACTTCCTAACCGAATTAAGAAATCCTTCCGAGATTCATAATAAAAAAATTAATGACCCCAAAATTGCAAAAATAAAAGAACTAGTAAAGAAAAATTTTGCAAGGGAAGATTTTAGATATTCCGATGAAGAGACTTTCCCGGAACTAAATACAAGGGTTAAAAAGGTGCTCAAACACTTTACACAAAAGCATCTAGAACAAAATATCGTTTGTATTTCCCACGCATCAATGATAAAAGCTATCATTTCTAAAATGGTCTTCGGAGAACGTCTTACCGGTCAAATTTTTACAGACATCAGATATCACTTCTGGTCAACTAATACAGGAATTTCCGTCTGTGAGTATGGAAAAGATAATATCTGGGGAATTACAAGCTGGAACGATTCAACCCACTTGTAAGGCTACCCTGCTTTGATGTAAAATTCACCATTGTATGACACCATTACCTAAAAGAAAACATACCAGAAGTAGAAGCGGCATCAGACGAGGCGGGCAACCTAAGTTGACACTTGGCAATTTGGTAAAATGCAGCAACTGCGGAAAACTGAAAGAATCTCATAGGGCCTGTCCTTACTGTGGAGTATATAAATAACTCATGCAAACCCCAACTGACCCCAGGCACTTGAGACGCCGAGAGGCTGTCAAATCTCTTTTTGCCGAAACTTTCACAACTCAACCCAACCCATCCGAACTTGTTCAAAAAATTCTTGACCAAAAAGAAAAACTTGATAAATTGATCCGGGATGCGGCTCCACAATGGCCCATCGACAAATTGAATAAAATCGACTTGGCAGTCCTTAGACTTGCCGTTTACGAACTGGAAAATGAAAACACCCCTCCTAAAGTGGTAATTGACGAAGCTGTTGAGCTTGCCAAAGAATTCGGAAGTGAATCATCCTCTTCATTTATCAACGGTGTGCTTGGTACAATATACAAAGACGAACCACAATAATAATGGATAACGAATTTAACAAGACCGAAGACATTGTAAGACGGGAGCTGGCAAATTTTTTAGGAGTCGATTCCGAGGATGTTGAAGATGATAGCAGCCTGACGGAAGATCTTCATATGAAGGCAACCGACCTAACTGACTTTATGGAAGTTTTGACCAGGATGGGTATGGAAACTTCAAGTGTAGATCTAACCACAACTGAAACGTTTTTAGATCTTGTTGAAGCATTAACTGACCACCAATGAAAATAACTGAAACGCTTAGAAAAGGTTTTAAAAATAAAAGCTTATTTGACATGGCACTTACTCACCGTTCCTGGGTAAACGAGCATAAAGGTGAGAGAACATCAAATGAACGACTGGAATTTCTCGGGGATGCCATCTTAGAATTTGTTGCATCAAAAGAAATTTACAACCGGTTCCCTGACAAGGAGGAGGGGTATCTGACAGTTCTCCGGGCAAATCTTGTCAATACGGCTGCCCTAGCCGAGGTTGCAAAAAAACTCGATTTGGGGCCGGAACTTTTTCTTTCGAAAGGCGAGATTGACGGAGGCGGTACAACTAACACCTCTCTTTTGGCTGATACAGTAGAGGCTATTATCGGAGCCATCTTTATTGACAGGGGAGTTGAGGATGCCGAGAAATTTATTAAAGTCAATTTACTCTCAGAGGTAGAAAAAAGGGCTTCCGAACCTCTAAAGGATGCAAAAAGCCAGCTCCAGGAACAGGTTCAAGCAAAGGGGTTTCCTTCACCAAAATACCAGGTTACTGAGGAGTCTGGTCCGGACCATGATAAAAAATTTGTAATAGAAGTAATAGTTAACGGAAAAGTCTGGGGAAAGGGTGTGGGAAAAAGCAAAGGAGAGGCTGAACAAGAAGCTGCTAGACAGGTACTAACGAAAAAGGTACAATAAGCAGCTTGTCAGCTAAAGCTCTGGTGATCACCATATGGTAATAATCCGTCTCTCAAGGTTCGGTAGGAAAAAAGCTCCTTTTTACAGAGTTATTGTGGTCGATTCAACAAAAAAGACTACTGGCAGGTATCTGGAAATAGTTGGGACCTGGAATCCGGCTAAAAAAACCAAAATAATTGATAAAGATAAGATAGACGCCTGGGTCAAAAAAGGTGCAGCAGTCAGCACTGCAGTCAAAAAACTGATGAATAAATAACATGCGAGAACTTTTGGAATTTTTAATTAAAGGTCTTTTGGGGGAAGAAAAGTTCGAGATAGTCGAGACTAGTGACAATGGCAGAGTCCTTTTCACAGTTAAAACTGCACCCGAAAATGTCGGGCTAGTTATCGGAAAGGCTGGGCACACGATTAAATCTTTAAGAAACGTCCTTAAGGTAAGAGCTACTTTAGAAAAAGTTGCGGTTTCGGTTAATGTAGAGTAAGCACTACTTCATGGTCATGGTCCGAAGGGATTTGGGTTTATGCCTCCCTGCATAGGGGTTAACTCTGTAAACGCAGGCTGAATTAGGCTCGATGCATTATTCAAAATAGCCCTTTCTTCCGCCGTCAAATCCGTCACCGGTGAGGTCACTGAAGGAATAGTTTTTGGAAAATCGACCCAAAAACTTTTTACCTCTATATCGCCACTCATATTTCCGGCAATTTCTGATATTTTGATTTTGTCAACGACTGTGATTGGTGCAATTTTCGCTATATCGGTGAGGAAAGAAAAAACTTGCGCCCTTGCCCCATCTATATTAAAGGTAACCGTTGCCTGATTTATATCCGAAGAACTACCTGACCCGCCCGCAGACTTAAAGGCGGATACCACAACCCCATACCCGACCGCCAGGGTTTTTAATTGTGAAATTACTGTAAGAGAGGGATTTGTGTCCGGCACTACCGAGGACACTATGTTCGATTTTAAAGATACTTCGGATGAAAGAGTCTGAAGAAGGTTCAATTTTTGAGTTAGAGCTTTTTCTGTATTTTGGGCAGAGGAAATTTGATCTCTTATGCCAAGAACCTTTGATACGCCAAAATTCCCAACAGCCAAAAAAAGGATTATTATGAAAAGGAGAGGTATAACAACCGAGACCGTCTGCCTTATACTTTCGGGTAAACCTTTAAATATATTCTTCATAATTTTATTTTTTGGTAGCTTTAATAGCAACCGAGTAGCCGGTACCCGGACTTAGATTAAAAGATGTCAGATCTACTGATCCGAAAACATTAGATGACTCAAGGGATTCAATATATGCCGTCAGGTCAGAATTTGTTTGAAGAGTAACCGATAAATTTGTTGAAGCGGAATCTATTGACATTTCATTGACAGAACTGTTTACCGAAAGATTGGATAAGAAGGGTTCTATTATCTTCAGGTTTGGCAGAGCACTGGGAAGACCCTGAATGGAAGCAATCTTTTCAACCCTGTCCTTAATCAAGATAAGTTGTTGTTCGCTTTTTTGCTGAGCTGAAACTTTACTCTCCAACGTACTAACGTTTGCATTGATTCCATTTAGACTAATTGTACTGACTATAAAAAAAATACCCACCCCTGTACCAAAAATCAAAAATGCTGCAATCCCAATCACATCGAGTTTTCGAAGAGCTTTCAAAAAACTGCTAAGACTCTTGCCTACTGCAAGTTCCGGTGGCAAAAGATTAAGTTTAACTGGCATATTATTCCCTCATCGCTAGCCCTACAGCCACACCGTAAAAAGGAGCATAAGGGGCCAGCTTTTGGGCGGTTCCGGCATCAACACTGACTTTAGCAAAAGGATTTCCCGCCAATACTTCTATTCCAATTAGCTTTGTCAACATTGAAATAATTTCGGGTGTAGCACTTGTACCGCCGGTCACAATAATTGCAGTCGGTGATTCGCCTTTTTCTTCAGATATATAATAACTGACTGCCTTTTTAATCTCATCAATTACTAACCTCAAAACCGGTTCAAGAATCCCCTTAACCTTGCCCTCGAGCTGGTTGGCAACAAGACCGTATGTTTTTTTGTATTCTTCGGCCTGTTCGGAAGTAACCGCAAGCCCCTGAGAAATGGCTCTCGTAAAGGCCTCTCCGGCAATTGAAATAGATCTAGAAAAGGATAAAAGCCCCATCCTGGAAATGGCAATATTTGTTGAAGAAGCGCCAAAGTCTACCAATAAAACCGTTCTATCTGGCGGGGCAAGAGAACGGGTCAAGGCAATAAGTTCCGTCTCTACCACAGTAACGTTAAGTCCCGCAAATTGAGCCACTTTCATGTATTTCTCGACAATTGCTTTGGGAGCGGCTACCAGAAGAACTAATACCTCCGGAGGGGATGCTTTTTCATTTCTTGCCAAAATCGTGTGTTGGATTACCGCCTCGCTAATAGGAATCGGAATATATTGCTCGGATTCCCATTTTACGGCTGAGGCAATTTCTGCATCAGTGAGAAGAGGAAACTTAATTGTGCGTGTAAAAACGAGTGGTTCCGGAATCGAAATCACAACATCTTTTGAGGATACGCCCGCCTCGCTATGAAGCTTTCTAACGACCTGTCCCAATGAAGCCATCTCTTTTTCGTCATTCATCTTATCTATCGTAATTCCGGAGTAACCTACTATCCCCGAAGCTACCAGGGAGGGATTTCCGCCTTCTTTTTCAATCTCGACGATCTTAATTGTTTTACTTCCTATATCGAGTCCGGTCATGGCAGTGTATATCACATTTAACTATAAAAACACCCTAAACGTCAAGGAGGTTATATAAGGTAAAAGAACCGATGTTGATGTCGGCCGGTAATTACAGAGATTATGTTAGAAGCATAATCAATGTTTTTATAATGATTTTAATGTCTTTCCCAAACGAAGCATTTTCTACATACTTTCTATCGAGATCCATCCATTCTTTAAAACTTAATTTGTGCGAACCTTCGATAACCCATGAACTTGTAATTCCGGGTTTAACTAGTTCCCTGACCTTTTGACTTTTTGTAAGCCTATTGGCTTCATTAACCGGCAGTGGCCGGGGGCCTACCAAACTCATGTCTCCCTTTATAACATTGACAAGCTGAGGAAGTTCGTCCAGCCCAAATCTGGATAATATTTTCCCGATTGTTGTGAATCTCGGATCATTGTATATCTTAAACACAGGACCGTCTGCCTCATTTAATCCTCGGTATTTATATTGATTTTCATTTGCATTTCTCTGCATGGTTCTGAATTTAATTATTTTGAATACGTTTCTGTTCATACCAATGCGTTTTTGGATAAAATATACGGGAGCTCCGCTTGAAACGAAAATTAACATTGTTAATAAACAGATAATCGGAGCAAATACTACCAAGCCAATTAATGAAAAGACGATATCGAATAACCTCTTTATTAATGAAATGTGATATATGTTTATTTTTGTTTCCTTCATACACTCTTAAAATATATTCCCTATTATGACGTTTTCCTTTCTGCGACCATGCTGTATGATAGCATCATAATATGAAAATTATTACCCATCACTTTATCGAACTCTTGATCGAGATGACACAAAAAGAGCTACGGGCAAAATACAAAAATACTATTTTTGGTTTTTTGTGGGTTGTTGTAAACCCAATAATCCAAATGCTGGTAATAGGTTTTGTATTTAAATTCTTTATTAAACAACCAATTGAAAATTATTATTACTATCTTTTCGTGGGGCTTTTAATCTGGGACTTTTTCTCGCTATCTCTGACGAAAGCAACACCCTCAATTGTTTGGGAAAGAAATTTAATCAAAAAGGCTAACTTTCCAAAATCTGTTATTCCTATATCGATAGTACTCTCAAATTTTATTCACATGACTATTGCTATGGCGATAGTCACACTGCCCATTGCTTTTCTGGGCACGATAACCGTGGTTGGTATTTTTTACATAGTTGTAGCTTTTATTCTTCTTTTATTTTTTACGATCGGTATTAGTCTCCTAACGTCGGCTCTAAACGTCCATTATCGTGATGTAAACTTTCTCGTTCAAGCTGCAGTAATTATCTGGTTTTATTTGAATCCTATTGTGTACACTCTCTCCATGATACCTTACCATTATTACTGGCTCTGGCGCTTCAATCCCATGACCTCAATATTACAATTTATGCAGCATGGATTATTGGGAATGCCCCTTCCCGGAATAGCTATGGTATCTGTAAATACAACAATAATAATATCAATTTTGATTTTAGGAATTATTACATTTAAGAAAGAGGGCAGGTACTTTGATGATTGGATATGAACAATAATATAGCCATACAACTTATTAATATTTCCAAATGCTACACAATACATCGAGAAAAATCACCGCTCTTAAAAAAGACTACAAAGGAAATAAATGGAAAGTTTTTTGCTCTTGATGATATAAATTTAACAATTAAGAAAGGTGAACGAATAGGAATTGTTGGACCAAACGGTTCTGGAAAAACCACCCTTTTAAAAATTATCACCGGTATAAGTACACCCACTACCGGTAAGGCCATAACAAATGGGAAGGTTGCATCGCTCATTGATTTGGAAGCCGGATTTCACCCAGATCTAACCGGTTATGAAAACATATTTCTAAACGGAACATTGTTGGGTTTGACAAAAAAAGAAATTTCACAAAGTCTTAATAGAATTGTCGATATTTCAGGTATTGCTCCATTTATAAATGCTCCTTTTTATACATATTCAAATGGAATGAAATTTCGTTTAGCTTTTGCTGTTGCCATGGCCAGCCGATGTGATATTTTCATCATGGATGAAGTGTTTGCATCCGGAGATATAGAATTTCAAAAAAAATCTCTGCAAATGATCAATCAACTTCAAAATAACAAAAACATTACAACTATTGTATGCTCCCAAATCCCTGCTTATGTATTAAAATTCTCTCAAAAGACTTTTATAATAAATAAAGGTAAAATTTCCCATATATCACCAATTTTATTAAGAAAAAAGGTAGAAAATATTAACAACTTATGGGTAAGTATGTTTCTCCCACCTTATAAGAGATAACTATCCATTAATAGTATTATTTTAATCCTTGATTTTATATCAAGAGTATATTATGGTTAATGTCTTGGTAAACCATGAATAGATGAAGAAGGAATTATGAAAAATAAAAAGTTAGTAATATTCGGTGCGGTATTATTGTCTATAGTGATTCTTGTTATTTTTTTTGTAATTAAGAAGGATGGTTTTGCTTATATAAAATCAAAACCAAGTTCTACAAATAATCAAAGCCTTGATAAAGTGAACATAAGGTTGTCGTGGGTTCACCAAGCAGAGTTTGCAGGAGTATATGTTGCGGATCAAAAAGGGTTTTTTAAAGATGCTGGTCTTGATGTATCTATCAATCCGGGTGGATTGGATTTTCCTGCTATACAAATGGTTGCTGGCGGTAAAGAGGAGTTTGGAATAGCTGAAGCAGACCAAATTCTTTTAGCAAGAGAGCAAGGGGTTCCAATTATTCCTTTAGCAATTGATTATCGTAAAAATCCAAACATATTTTTTTCGTTAAAGAAGTCGGGGATTACCAATGTAAAGGATTTTATTGGTAAAAGAATTGGGACAAAAAACGAGAACATGCCTCTATTCGAAGCAATGCTAAAAAGTCAAGGTATAAAGGATAGTCAGATGACATTAATTCCGGTAGAATATGACATAACACCTCTACTTACTGGGAAGGTGGATGTTTTCCCCGGTATTTCAATAAATGAACCTATAGTCGCTGAGGAAAACGGTGCTTCCGTCAATATTATATGGCCTTCTGATTACGGAATAAAAGCTTATTCGGAGGGGCTTTTCACTACAGAAAAAATGATTGAGGAAAAACCTGACTTGGTTAAAAGATTTACAGAAGCCTACCTTAAAGGCTGGAATTATGCCTATGACCATGTGGATGAAGCAGTGGCCGACACTCTTTTATACGATAAAAATCTCCTACCCGATCACGAAACGAGAATGATGAAAGCTAGTTTGGAATTACTTAAACCAGACGACAAACCGATTGGGTATATGGACGAAGCGGGTTGGCAAGAAACCGAAGATACTCTGGTTAAAAATGGTATAATCACAAATCCTCCAGATATATCCAAAATCTTTGGAGTATATTCAAAGCTTTTCAACAATTGAGATTGATGATTAACTCCTTTAGTCTTAGTAAAGATACTTTTTTTAAAGTAGAGAGTTTATCCAAAAGTTTTTCCGATCATAAAGTTTTAAATAATATTACATTCAGTTTGAAAAAGGATGAATTTATTTCTTTAGTAGGGAAAAGCGGAATTGGTAAAACAACTCTTCTGAAGATGATAATTGGTTTAACACCGCCAGATAGGGGTAGGATTGAATATAATCCAATTTTGAAAGTTTCGGCTGGACTTATTGGGTATGTATTTCAAAAACCAACTCTTCTTCCTTGGCGCACTGCGTATGATAACGTAAAACTTCCCTTAGAACTTTTGGGTAGAAAGATTATTTCTGAAAAAATTATTGGACTAATTCATTTGGTTGGGTTAAAAGGCTTCGAAAAATCGTATCCGCATGAGTTAAGTGGTGGAATGCAGCAACGCCTGAGTATCGCTCGAGCCCTCATAGTCGAACCTAAGGTTCTATTGATGGATGAACCTTTCAGTGCCCTAGATGAAATTACAAGATTTACTCTTTCTTTGGAACTTCTTCGAATATGGAAATCAAAAAATACTTCAATTTCAAGCATTATCTATGTTACCCATTCCATTCCTGAAGCGGTTTTCTTATCAGACAAAATACTAGTTCTGTCTCCCAAAAACAAGAGTAATATGGCGAAAATTTCTATTAATTTACCACGTCCGAGAGTAAAAGCTATGTATTATTCGAGTTCTTATAATAAATTACTTAAACATGTAAGGAGTTACATCTAATGAACGACAAAAATAGAAGTATTTATTATCCTATTTTAACCGTCCTTATTCTCATAACTATTTGGTTAGCATTGGTCTATGTCTTGAAATTCCCTCCTTATTTAATCCCGACCCCAAGCAATGTCCTCGTTTATATATTAAAAAATATTAATATGCTAATTTTATATTCTGGTATCACTCTTGGTGAGGCCTTGCTCGGATTTGTTTGTGCCGGTATTTTAAGCTTTAACGTCGCTGTAATTTTTATTTTTTCCAAAACCTTAAGATTGGGTATTTATCCAGTTTTTATAGCTTTACAAGCAGTTCCTATTATAGCTCTGTCACCACTTATAATCCTCTGGTTTGGGACGGGGTTATTGTCAAAGGTGGTGGTTGTAACTCTGTTGTGCTTTTTCCCAATTTTAGTTAACACCCTAAAAGGATTTCAAGATATAAATACAGAATATTTAGACCTTTTTAAAGTTTATTCAGCTTCAAATTGGACAGTGTTTACTAAACTCAGATTACCGTTCTCATATCCATTTATATTTGCCGCTCTAAAAATCTCAGCAACCCTGGCGGTTGTCGGAGCAATTATTGGAGAGTTTGTGGGATCTCGTGAGGGTTTGGGATTTTTGATTCTGACAGCTTCATATAGGTTACGTACGGATGTAATGTTTTCTGCCATATTTTTTGCCACTGTATCAACATTATTATTCTTTTATTCAGTAGTGCTTATAGAAAAACTGTTCATAAAAATTGGCCACTATTATAATGTCTATTAGGTATTCGGTTATAAACAACTAAAATTTAATCGTATGAGCGGATTTTTGGGTTGCATTTCAAAGCAAAGAATAGATAAAAATCTATTTGAGGAGTCCGTGGTAAAGATACGAAAAAACATTCCGGAAAATTATTCTTTATGTGAATACTACGAAAAAAATTATCATATAATTCTTGCTGAAAGTCATTTTAATGAAAGGGGTGGAAAGTCAATAACTAAAAGTAGGGCTAATGTTTGCACAATTTCGAATGGAATTATCTTTATTTCGAAATCGGTAAACAAAAAATATTCGTTATCTTCAGCTGTGTACTCGTGCTCCGAAATGATTTCAAATGTATATACGCATGTTAAAGAACGGCTTGTTGATATTATTGAAGGAAAGTATTCGTGCGCCATATACGATAAATATAGTGAAGAGGTTATTTTAATCCGGGATAGTTTTGGCAGTAAATCCCTTTATTATTATTTAGATCAAAACTATTTCATTTTTTCATCCGAAATAAAACCGATTGTTCACTTCTTGAATAAAATTGGGCGTATAACTATTGATGAGCAATCTGTTCTCAAATATTTTTGCTTTTTATTTATACCTCCACCCGCTACACTTTTTAAACAAATAAAGAAACTGGACATAGCAAATATGTTCTCCTTCGATATTAAAAGGTGGAAAATTAAAAGACATATTTGCTATTGGGACATGAATAAAATCGAACTTAATACCAAGCTGAACGAATTAGAAATCATCAGAGAGACGGAACATCTTCTGGATAATTCAGTAAGAAAATACAGTAAGGCAATTGGTTCTTTTATACCCGCGGTGATGTTGGGAGGCCTGGACAGCACCACCGTTGCTATTTATTTAGCTCGCATCTTTCCACAAATTGTAAGTTATACTATGAGATATACTGGTATGAAAGATGTTAGAGATGTGGCTTACGCTGCAAAAACAGCCAAGATGTTGGGAATTATAAATAACTTTTTGTACTTAAATAAAAATAATATTATGGATAATTTTGACGAGATGATGAGATATTCGAATGAACCAATGTGTAACACCGGAATACTTCCATATTATTATCTTGCCAAAAACATAGGAATTAAAACACCATACGCTTTCAATGGTAACGGAGCAGAAATGCTATTCAATTGTTCCGATTCGCCGACATATGGCCAATTAGAACCCCTAAAAAAATGGAGCAAGTTGTATGGTCTTATAACAAAATATTCCAGTAAACACGACAGTTTTTACGACTTATTAAGAACTCCCATCCTGGGGGACTATGCTTCTCAGTTTTTATTCTTTAGAACCAGTGCTATATCAAAAGATCTACATAACATCCTTACAATTGATTCTGTCGACCAATATCGAAATATATTTTTCGATGCGGAAAAGAAGATAACAAGATTTCATCAGGACGATGTCCAAAACAAAATTCTCTATTTTGATTATCACCACGAAGCCACAAATTATTTTTTAAACGCAGGGGACATGGCCGCCGCGGCTGCCGGAGTTGAAGTTATTACTCCCCTTGCTGATAGAGAACTTGTTGAATTTATGTTCAGTGTAGAAGGTAAATGGAAAATAAACCGTGTGGGAAATAAATATATCTTAAAAAAGATTGTTGCCAAATATTTAGGCAATGATATTGCATTCAGAAAAAGTAACCAAATTGTTGAATATCCTTACGGGAGTTGGATAAAAAGGGAGCTCAGGGGTATGTTTGAAAAATACTTATTTAATGCCAATGAATATATTAATACTGAATATGTTAAGCAAATATATTCTGATCATCTAAAAAATAAAGTAGACTATACTTTTTTGCTTGATCAAATATTTCAGTTTCAATATCACATAAATTCTTATAGGAACTGGTAATTATAAGAAATGGTAAAACTTAAAAGTATTATTTAGTATGGGGAAGTAGCATTTTACCACGGATCTAAAGGAGTATTTTTAATTAGATTTTCTTGTAGAGTACGACTGATTTTTGATATAGCTTTAATAAATATGTTAGGCTGCGGACCGGTTCTCGCATCGAAAATCCTATTAAATTTCCAAGCTTTTGCAACAACTTGATCGGCATTTCCAATTAATTTAATATTTATCGCGCACTTAAATTTCTTCATTAGGAAACGGGTTATTCTTTCAACTTTTTGTTCGGTAATCTTATCTTTTTCAATCTTAATAATTATTCGGTTGTTAAGTATTTTAACAAAGTAATTATTTACCCCTACAAATTTTCTCATAATTTCATCGAATTGAATGGAAGAAAAACTTTGACCATTGACAGAAAAATGATCGTGGATTCTCCTAACGCTGCCAAGTCTAATTCTTGAAGATGGATAACCGCAGGAGCAGGGTAAGCTATTAATTTCGACATAATCACCAGTTCGGTATCTGATTAGGGGATATCCGCTACACCATAAAGTGGTAATAACCAACTCGCCTTTTGTATCGTGCTCTAAAGTATCAGGATTAATAACCTCGTATATGGAACTGTTATTGATAAAGTGGCTCCCATTATGTGCTATACATTCCTTGCCAAAGCTTCCGCACTCTGTAGATCCGACACCCTCAAAACAAACCGCATTTAAATATTTTTTTACCAATTTTCTGGCAGTCAAGTTACTGAGATATCCTTCACCTATAAGAATAATTTTCTTTAGCGGAAGAGATTTTGGATCTATATGATTGTCTCTAGCGTATTTCATAAGAGAAAATACTTTTGTGCTGGTTGTTTCCATAGATTCAATTTGGTGAAAGTAAATTCTGTCAATTATTTCCTGAGGGTCTACATTGTCCTCTATAGAAAAAACCTTATAACCTATATGGTTTAGTGTTTTTAATTGATAGAATGAAGTATTGGGAATCATATAATTTAGCATTCTGTCTCCATGTTTTATTTTCATTAATTTTCTATATCCGTCCCCAAAGACTTTTGCCCTTATCTCAACATCCTCTAGGGTGGAGGGGATTTTTAAGATCGGTTTTCCGGATGAACCGGATGTCGACTTAACAAAAAAGTATTTTTCTTGAGGGTAAGTAAGATTGGTACCGTAAATCGGATTATTTTTCTGATCCAAAATAAGTTCATCTTTTTCTACAAAGGGTAATGAAAAAAAGTCCTGACTTGTGAAATATCCCTTTACAATTTTTTGGAGAGTATGTGAATATTTTTTTTGGTAAAATGAATTTAGCCGAACTATTTCCCTTAAGTAGCTATTTAAGGTTGCTAATTGTTTTTTATTGATGTAATTTATGTCGTGAATTTGTTTCATAAAAATTAGCAATGATGTTGTCCCATTCTAAATGTCGATCTGGAGTATTTTAATAATAATGAAATATATATGATAAAAATGACTAATACAAGTGTAAACATATACGAAAATATTCATCTAAATTTAGGGATAAAGACATTTATTAAGAAATTGGAAATTGTTCCGAAAATTGAAGGGGTTGCATCCCGTTTTGATAATTTGGTTATTTTACCTATATACGAAGTGTTTAGGAAATATTTTTATAAACGGGTTGAGTATCATTACGGGGCGAGTTACCGGATGGGTAATTTAAAATCGCAAAATCTAAACAACAATACAGGGGGGTTTGGTTATGGCCTTATTCATTATTCATTTGTCAGAAATATAAAACCCAGGAGGATTCTTTGTGTAGGATCTATGTATGGCTTTATTCCTTTTATGTGTGCATTAGCCTGTAAAGAAAATAATATGGGGAGTGTAGATTTTGTTGACGCGGGATATGACATAAATAATCCTGAAGATGTTAATCGGCACAATTGGGGACAGGGATTTTGGAAAAATATTTCACCAAAAAAACATTTTTCATATATGAGAACCGAGAAATATATTAAGACCTACGTAATGACAACCGAGAACTTTGTTAAGAAATTGTCAAAAAGGTCTTACGAATATATTTACATTGACGGAGACCATAGCTACAAAGGGGTGAAAACTGACTACAAATTATTTTGGCCCATGCTTAAGAAGGGTGGTTTTATGTCTTTCCACGATACCGACAACGGGGGTATGCACGGCGACATTCATTACGGCGTTACCAGATTTTGCAAAGAGTTTATTTATCCGAACAAAAGATATTTTCATTTTCCCAACCCCGAATCCGGTTTGGTCATTGTTCAAAAAAAATAACTTTTTGGCTTATTAAATATAAATTCACTCGCCATGTTTTGGTTATAGGCACCCGTTACATAATAAATAAGAACATCTCCGACTTTGGCTTTTGGCAGGGGTTTATCATATAAAATATCGTTCTCTCTGCAAGATGCACCGTAGACTATTGTATTTAAAATCTGCGATTTCTTTTCTTTCATGTCTTTGTCATAAATTTTTACTATCTGAGGTCTATATTGTACAAGGGGTAACATTGTAATAGTTGCATCGGTAGTCAAAATTTGACCGGCTTCTTTATCTCTGCAACTGGTCACTTTTGTCACGAAGAAAACAGCATCATCCACCAGATACCTTCCGGGTTCAAAAATTAGGGTGGGTTTTCTATCTTTAAAAATCTTAAGAAGTTGACTAGAAATAACATTAACATATTTTTCAATCGATCTGGGATTCCATCTCAACCTTCCATAAGGTGGTAGACCATGGGATGGAAATCCGCCTCCAAAATCCAAATATTTAATTTTATTTTCAAAATCCTTTATATTATTTTTTATAAAGTTAGTCATAGCAGACGCAGCAAATCTATATATTTTAGGGTTATCAATATCAGACCCAATGTGCATGTGCAGACCTGCTAAATTTATATGCGGGTCTTTTTCAATTAGAGAAACAGCTTTAGAGGCTTCATCGTTGTCAACAGAAAAACCAAAACGACTTTCGTAAAGTCTTGGAATTTTGGTTTTAAGTCTTATACCAATTTTGAAATTCTTTTTTTGTAAGCCGGCTATTTTTCTAACTTTTTCAAGCTCTTCGAAATTATCTACAAAAACTAAGACTCCGTCATTTAGAGCAATATCCAGGTCCGAACTTGTTTTTGAAGGACCGTTAAAAACGATCTCCCGCCCTCTATATCCTATTTTTTTTGCCATTTGGTATTCCCAACCGGAGACTACTTCTGCCCACAAACCGTGATCCTTAAGAATTTTCAATCGTGCAATCTCATAATTTGTTTTGAATGAATATGCTATTTGAAAGTTGTCCCAGTTATTTTTGCAAGATTCTTCAAGATTGTTAAGCCCTTTCTCCAAAATTTTTGAGTCAGAAATAAATAGGGGAGTGAGATTGTCATTTATTATTTTGGCAATGTGTCTGCTTTCTCTATGAATATTCGTTAATTCGCTAAAAACGTTTATTTTAGTATTTCTTTCCAAAAGATTTTTCATCCTGATTCTCCACATATCCGTTTATTATATAATACTGTTGTAAAAAGTCCGATCGCGTAAAAAGTAAAATTGTAAATTATGAATACTGAATTAACCATAGCAATAGTTACCAGACGAAGGCCGGACAAATTATCCAGATGTTTAAAAAGTATATATAAACAAAGCTTAAGACCAAAAAGTGTCCTGATAATCGACAATGATTCTAGTAAATCCGCGTTTCCGATTTTTAAGAAATATGACAAAAAACTTTCTGTAAGATACCTCGTTGGGGAAAAAACCGGTGTTTCTAATTCCAGAAATATAGCTTTAGGCAAAGCCAATACAAAATATCTGGGATTTGTAGACGACGACTGTATCCTTAATGATAGATGGGTCGAAAATGTCACCGTATGGCTAAGAAAAAACAAAAACGTAGCCTATGTGTGTGGTAAAACAGACCTTTATAACAACGGAGATATTTTGGCTATCGCTCAGCAAACTCATGATTGGTATTGGTATTTTAAAAAATTGGGTAAAAACAATGAAACTACCGCGGAACACTTTGATACTAAAAACGTAGTTTTAAACAAGGATCTTATTCTCGGCAAAAACCTGAAATTTGACCCAAAATGCGCAGTCAAAGATTTTGATTCTGCAGATTTTGATTTTGGCATACAGCTAAATCGTAATAAATTAAAAGGAATCTATTTAAATAAATTGAGATTAACGCATGAGGAAACATCAACTTTCAAAAGGTATATTATGCGAGCTTACTACCGTGGAAGAATAGCCGGCTATATTAACAAAAAATGGAGTCTAGACAATAAATTTGTGGGTTTCCCGGAAAGAAATCTGTTAATTTGGATATATAGAAAGATAAAAATTTTTCCATTAGATTTCGCTCGGTATACAAACAATTTAACGGCTCCGCTTTATTTTAGGATTCTCGTCGTAATCGCCATATTAATTTACGAAGGTTCATATTTAAAAGGATACTTGAGTTATAAGGCATAAAAAACGCTATGAAATCTATTAATAATCTCCTATCATCACTTAAGGTTGAAAGGGTACCTCTATTTTCTACTGTTATATTTTTTTTCGTTTCTACGATAATTCCTTCTCATACCTTACTCTTTGTGATAAGTCTGATTTATTTTGTTTTTCTTGTATTTTCTACAAAATCTATACAAAAAACCATTTTCTACAGTTTTTTTCCTTTCTGGCTTATGGATGTTGGAAGAGTGTTCACCTATGTTGCTGTTCCGGCATGGGCAATATTTAATCCAATATACCCTAATGGCAGAATTATTTCTTTTACATTTTCTCCCTTTTTTATAATATCGATAACTACAATTATCGTTTTATACGTTTTGGTTATATCTAAACTGTTTAAAAGAAAGAATAAACAATCACCCAAGAATTCGGATATTAAAGTTTTCGGAAATTTATATTTGGTATTTTTCTTGATAACCTTTGCTCTTTTTTTCTTCTCCTCATCTTTAGCAAACTTTTTCCCAGGCCTATCACTTTTGTATACAACTACCGAATTCTCCTTTTTGGCCTGGCTAATTATCACAATCATGTATTTTCGTAATGCCTCAAAAAAGAATGTTTCTCAAATGCTCATCACTTTCTTCTTCATATTGTTCTTTATGTTAGTATTCGAAGCCGGAATAACCTACGTACAATTTATCAAACGGGGTGTGATAGGTTTAACAATTGAAAAATATACAACAATACCGACTTTTGGCTTTGGTGTAGACGAAGATCAGACATCTTTCAGGCCTATTGGCTTAAGTTATCATGCAAACTCGCTGGCAAATTGGCAGGTAACTCTTCTAAGCTCGCTTATATTAATATGGTTAATAATAAAAGATTTATTACCAAAAAGAATTTCCAATTTTATGATTATATCCTCTGCAATTCTATCCGTAAGTATAATAATCTTAACTATTAGCCGCTCCGCCTATTTAAGTCTGGGCATCTTTTTATTGATATTGTTAATCTTAAATTACAACTCCACCATAAAGGGCTTAAAATTTTGCCTCAGATATTTTAATAAATCGAAAATACCTATCTTATTAATTGGAATCTTTTTCATATATCTTATTTCTAATCGGGCTTACTACTCAATATTTAGTCTATCTGATACGGGAGGATTAACAACCAGGGGATCCCAGATATCGGATGCTATACAATTAATTTATAGATCACCCCTTCTTGGCGTAGGAAATGGAATGTATATCTCGGCATTGTATAATTTCAATCCTCTGGGATTTATAAGATTTTTCCCCGAATATGTCCATGATGGTTTTATCTTATTCGTAGCTGAGAGAGGGTTCTTGCCGGTGTTTGCATATCTGGCGGGTTTATATTTTTTATTCAAAGCCACAAATAAATCTAATTTCTCAAAAACAATCAAAGTCACTATCGTTGCCGGATTTCTGGCGGTATATTCTATGATGCTATTTCAACCCTTTGTGAACCTATTCTCGCTAAATATTTTGATTACATGTATACTCTTAGATACAAAAATTCATGCTAAAATACTTCCAAAAGAACAAGTTTTATAAGTTCGTAATCGAAAAATCCGAAAAACTAAAATGGATTGAGATTTTAGGGATTTCCGTATTTTTCTTTATACTACTAATTGCATTCCTTTTCCTAACCAGGCGCAGTGAAGACATCATGGTTACGGTCCGGCTTCTTAACTATAACAGTGCACCTGCCTATTATAATTTCCCGAGACAGCTCTTTATAGAGAATCTTAAAAAAGGTCTTAAAGAAGAAGGCCAATTGGGAAGCACAGTCCTTGAGGTGCTCGATGTTTACAAATATCCATCCAACGACGTTAATCAAGATATTTTTGTTACTTTGAAAATTAGCAGTGTTTACAATAGACATACCGGTCAATATTCCTATGATAACTTGCCGCTTCTTATAGGCGATTATCGTACCTTCCAGCTCCAGAATATAGTTTTCAGTGGGGTGATTATTGATATTAATACTAGCGGGAAGCCAAGAGAGCAAAAAATGTTCTCGGTTACCGGTTTTTTAGATCCGGTTAATAATAATGATTTTGCATCATTTCAACAGGTTGCAATTCTTAACGGTGTAACTGTCGATGGCATTAAAAACTTTCTGGCTGACCAAATAAAACCGGGGTTAAAAATAATTGACAGTAATGGACAAACTGCGGCGGAAATTATATCTGTTAACAAAACACCCGGAAAAGTTACTTCTATACAAAACGGTTTCTATCAAACAGCAGTCGACCCAGGTACAAAACATGTTGAAACAACTCTAAATATTTTGGCAGATAAAGTTGGGGATGGTTATTTCTTTCAAAAAGAGCAATCTCTAAATATAGGGCATTCTATAATTCTGAGTTTTGAAAATTTAAATATTACTCTAACTGTTACGTCAGTTACGGAAAAAAATTGACCCTCAGGTTACATCATTATAATGGGCAAATGATAAAAATACCAAAAATTTCTATCGTTACTCCTTCTTTAAATCAAGGAAAGTTTTTAGAACAAACAATCGTTTCGATTTTGTCACAAAATTATCCAAATTTGGAATATGTCATTATGGATGGCGGGTCAAGTGACGAAAGTTCGAAAATTATTAGAAAATATTCTGGTAGACTCAAATTTTGGCAAAGTGAAAAAGACGAAGGCCAATGGGACGCTATAAATAAAGGTTTTGCAAAGACAACGGGTGAGATAATGACCTGGCTAAATAGCGACGATATACTAATGCCCGGAACACTAAACTTGGTCGCAAACATCTTCGGCCAATTACCGGATACTGAGTGGCTTACAGGAAGACCAACAACCATAAATCAGGAAGGATTCAACATGCATATAGGTTTTAAACCCGCCTATATAAATAAATTAATAAAATTAGGTTTTTATCACGGGGCATGTTTGGGCTTCATCATGCAAGAAGGGACTTTCTGGAGGCGGAGACTGTGGGATAAATCCGGTGGAAAGGTTGAACGGGTCAACTTAAGCATAGACTACAAATTATGGAAAAATTTTGCCAAGTATGCAGAGTTAACCCCGGTTCTTACCAGCTTAGCTGCCTTCAGATTAAATCCCCATCGTAAGACAAAAGAACTTGGTACCTATTTTAAGGAAATAGGTGTTCCTTTTCCTAAATTATTACGAATTATCTTTTTTCCAATCAGGTTATTTGTACACTTTGTAATTAGAAAAATCGGAGCATCATCACAAATTTTTTATGATAAAGAAAAAAATAGATGGCGTTATCTGCCCGGGTGGCTCAGCGTCTCGAAAAGGTTTACTAAATCAAAATGGATAAAGAACGAAAAATTATAAAATCACTTCCGGATAAAGACACCAACCATACTTCTATTTTGGGGGTAAAAGTCAACGCAATAACGTATCCCAAAACATTGTCTATTATAAAGAATTGGATTGACAAAAACCAAAAAAAATATATATGTGTTTCAAATGTCCATTCGATAATGGAGTGTCAAAAAGACATTAAACTTTTGAATGGAATAAATAATTCCGGTTTAATCACCCCGGATGGAATGCCACTTGTATGGTTGTCAAATCTTTACGGAAATAAAGCCGGAAGGGTTTACGGACCTGTTTTAATGGATAAACTCTGCCAATTTTCGAGTAAAAATAACTATAAAGTTTTCTTCTTTGGGGGAACAAAAGGAGTGTTACATAAGCTATCAAAAAAAATCAATCTACTTTACCCAACACTCGACGTTATTGATTATATAGAAACTCCCAAGCGACCGATACCTGATGATGATAATAATAAAATAATTAAGAAATTAAACACATCCAAAGCTCAATTTGTTTTTATAGGACTTGGGTGTCCTTACCAGGAATATTGGATGATTGAAAATAGAAAAAAGTTAAACGCAAACGTATTGATTGGAGTGGGGGCGGCCTTTGATTTTTTGAGCGGGAATGTCAAACAGGCCCCAGGTTGGGTGCAAAGTATTGGTTTCGAATGGTTATTTCGTTTAACACAAGATCCACAAAGATTATGGCAGCGCTATACGGTAACAAATTTATCGTTCATATATAAAGTATTTTTACAGCTTTGCAACCATTTCATATTCAAAGACCGTTTTCTATTTAACAAACAATTCCACTCTTTGCTTTAAAAAACCAACCTCTTCGGGATAGTTTATTTGAAGGTTGTCATTCTGATATTCATTACAATGCTCGATAGTTACGTCAAATTTTAAACAGAATTCAATAGCCTTTTCTGCTTGGCTCCTTTCACCTTGCGCCAAATAATAATTCGCAAGTTCAACATGGTAATAACTGAAATACGGGTCTAGAAAAATAGCAGTTTGAAAAAAATATACAACCATACTTTTTCCACCGGTTTTATATGCAATGAGCCCAAGGTCATAAAAGATTTTAGCTAAATGTCGGGCTTTATCCTGGCTGGAATCAAGGCTTGAAATATGGGTAATGTAGTTTTTGTATTCCTTTTGAAACTCTTGATTTCTTGAGTCATAATTAATTTTTGAATAACTTTCCTGATTATACTCCGGAAATATTTTGGCGTTTATTTTGATCGTCACTTGAGCCGCTTTCTCTAAAAAATTTAGGGAACTCTTTATATTATTTAAGGAAGCCGTTTGCTTAGCAAGCACTCTATATACAGTTTGGGAAAACTCCGGAACGTTTTTAACCCTGTAAATTACCTCTGAAGTTAATATAAGAACCAGAAATCCTACTGCCGCCAGTAAATATTTTATGTAGTTTTTCATAACAGCCATTAACCAGCCACAATTAATTATAGCCTATTAAATAGCTTGAAATCAGTATAGGAACTCATGAAACTGTTTGGTTTCTTTATACGTCGTAACTCTATATAATTTAAATAGGGAAAATATATTATACGTGATGCCGATATTTTATCTTATTCTTTTATTCGGTTTTCTCGGGGGAGGGTTCTGGGCGGATTTCGCTATAAGCCGGCTGGTTATCGAAATCGTAGGGACTATCTTTAGCTTTCAGTTGCTAATTTTTGCCTACATTAAGAATAAAAGAATTATATTCCCCAATGGCTCTATATTTCTTTTGCTTTTTTGCCTAATCCAAATCCCTTTTTTAATTCTTTACGAACACGGATACTCAATCGATTTTTTCCTTCTTTTTTTAAGCGGAACCTGTTTCCTAATATCTTCTTATAACCTGCACAAAATTTTCAGGTGTTCTTTTGAAAATATAGTAATAATTACCAGTATTATTTTGGGAGCAATATACCTTATAAGCCATTATATTTATGACCCATTTCATTTTATGAATACGCCGCTATTTTATTCTGCCCCCCAATACCTACATGTACATATTGGGGATTTGTTTGCCGTTATTTTTATAATGTCCCTTTATCGGCTGCTGAAACAGAAGAAACGTATTTACATCCCCGTTTTGGCGATTAGTACGTTTTTTATTGCGGTATCTCTTTCACGCAGTGCCTTGATTTCTCTTGCTGCAGGCCTTTTTTATCTTTTTTTCTTAAATACCGACTTTTCCAAATATAAAAAAACAGCTATGCTACTTTTTATATCCGCTTGCGTTATCTTCTTATTTGAGGGGGCGGTCAAACCAATTTTCAAGGACAGGGAATATTATCTTCTGGCAATATATGCTTTTTACAAGCGTCCATTAGGAATTGGTCTTGGAAATTTTAGCAACTTACTTAGGTTTGGCATTCAAGGAAGAACAAATAGCATTTATACACATAGCCTCCCTTTAGAGGTTCTAATCGGTACAGGAATTTGGGGACTACCGTTTTTCATCTGGCTGTATAAAGTAATAAAAGATATCTTTGTTATCCGAAAGGTTGATTATTTAATTTACCCGCTTATGATTATCGTATTAATAATAAACTTCACTTTTGACACTACCTATATGATACCGCCGATGTTTTGGATTCTTTTTATAACTTTAGGTCTTGCTCAAAGTCACCTGGAATACCCATAGTCGCATATTATAAACCCCGAAATTTATATTAATAATCTATTCAAATGAACGGCGACCTTGCACCGAAGGACCATATTTGCTAACCTGAGCTATGGGGAGGAAAACGTCAATAATGGTGTTTCTTCTGGTATTATTTCCGGCAATAGCGGCTTGGATCAAGGTGGGTGCCGCGCCACTTGCATCCTGTGCTCTTAGCCTCACTCCTGCCACCATCAAGATCGGAGAAACTGCAACTCTTACCGCAACCGTTACTCCGATAAACGGAACCATCTCGAATGTCACTTTTATCTCGGGTGCAACAGGTGTAGCTACTGTAAGTCCCGGCAGTGTTGGTTCTTCTCCATATACAACAATCGCCACGGGTATTTCCGCCGGAACTTCTACCATAACCGCAAAGGCAACCATGAACAACGGTGTAACGACTTGTGCCGACAATACAACTTTACGAGTTAATAGCCATGCCTGGTGGCAGGTAAAAGACGCAGATGTCTCCACAAATGGAGATCTTTTTAGCGCGGTCCCTTAAGCCAAGACATCGCCGAGGTAGACAAATTTACGGGTTAACCACCAATTGAAGATCTTTGAAAACAGTTCCCGTCTCTCCTGGAACTGAAAAATAGACCCTAACGGTAAAATTACCACTTTTCTGAGGAGTACCTTCTATGGTGCATTTAATGAGTGAATTTATATTTGTCAGATCTTTTGGGAGCACGGCACTATTGTACTCCGTCGAACACTCTGTCAACTTCAAACCCGGAGGAAGTCCTGTTACCGCATTATTCTCGATCTGCGTATTGAGGTAATAAACCCCAGCCTCTACTACCGCAGTATATGGTTCTCTGATTTTGGCAGGATTAAGCGAACGTGTATAAACAAACGGCGTACTTTTATAACTTATGGCGTCATTATTTTGGCTCTGTGTACTTGGGTTCGACACCCTATGCTCAACACCGTATTGAATATATAAATAATACGAAACCAGGCATATCGTAATAACAACCACACCTGAGAACAGAAATACCAAACCTTTATTTATCTTTTTTGGACTCTCGGCTGGTAAAATATTTGTATTATCCATAACCCCTCCTTATCTAATATATCACAATTGCATTACATTCAAAATGCGGATAAATGATTATTATTTTGACCTTCCACTCCGAGTACGGTACACTAGCTCTTGTATACTGAGAAGCTTGACTTAATAGGCATTATGGGATATACTACTGCGCATGGAAAGACCTAGTAAAATCAACGTCCTAACAAGAATTGGCGCCGCCGCCGGAGCTGCTACAGCGGCTTTTGGTTTAGCAAGAAGTATTGCTGTTCCACCGGTAGATGGTAATTGCATGGTCGGTCAAATATGCCCTCGTAACGGAGATATGTCAAACGTAAATTGGCCCATAGTCTCCTATGAAAATAGTTGTGAGCTTTATCCGACATACACAGAGGCAGCTTTAAAGGTTTTAAATCAAAGACGAAGTGAGCAGGGTTTGAGCGAATTGCCCGGCAAAGCATACAATCCCGATGCAAAACCGGGTGAGGATGGATATCTAGATTTAAATAAACCAATAGGGGAGTGTGGGGCACCGGAAATCCATGGATACAAATTAATCGGTTGGTACGGCGATGAGTCTGATATTTTTCCACTTTATGATAAGGTGAGTCCCCAGGATTCCAAGTAACGCCAGGTTATTGTTTTTATACCTGTTATTGTAGTAGTATTTTAGTGTGAAGAGGTGGATTTTCCTAATTATCTGTTTTTTTTTGTATCTGTTTGTTTTTCCAAAAATCTCGTATGCTCTGAACTGTGTTCCTTCAACAACATTCTCCGTATATGACGGGTGTACTGCCGGTTCCGTATACCCTTATCCAGGTTGTACTCAAAAATACAAAAGTGTAACTTATGCTTGTTATACTATTCACGGCTTGTCTGATTACTGTGCCACGGGTGTAGGTGTTGGTTGTGGTATTGATCCTAATCTAACCATATACCAATGTGTCGCTAATGAAGTCTCCCAAACTTGCGAGTTGTCGGAAACCTGCATCCAGGATCAGCCTTGCGCCTGTACCGCAGGAGCGTGTAATCAAAACTTGGGAGATAGTTGTTTTTCCGTGGCGGGAAGCTGCTATCGTGATGGTTTTAACGGTTGTGATAGTTGTACTACTTCGTGTCCGGGAAGCTTGATCGGATGTAATGATACTCCCTGCCCGTCCTCTTGCGGCTACGGTGGCGGAACGGTAAATGATGGTGGTGTTAACGGCAATTGTGGCTGTACGACAAAATCCTGCCCGGCCACGGCGGCCTGTGGGTCATGTACCGTTAGTCCAAACTCTGCAACCATTAATGTTGGTGAGACTGCAACCATTACCGGAACTACTACTGTATCGGGCGGTACTATTTCCAGCGTGGGCTTTGTCTCGGGTACAACCGGCGTTGCCACCGTCAGTCCTGCCAGTGATAACACCCCAATCGACGGTTACACAACTGTTGCCACAGGTGTTGCCCCAGGAACCTCAACCATAACCGCAACATGTACTACAAATACGGGAACCACAAATACCGGCACTTCAACCGTTACTGTACGTACTCCTTCCTGTAACATTAGCCTTACTCCTGCCAGCGTTAAAGTTGGAGAAACTGCCGGTCTTACCGCAACCGTCACACCCACAAACGGTACTATTTCCAGTGTTTCCTTTACCTCAGGCTCACCCTCTAAGGCTACAGTTAGTCCTGCCAGCGATACTACCGTTGCATATACAACCATAGCCACAGGTGTTGCTGTAGGAACTTCCACAATAACTGCAACGGCCACCATGAATACCGGAACAACATGCAACAATACGGCAGTTGTCACGGTTCTACCCGCTACCGTTATGATCCAGGGACATCATGTAGATGTTAATGGTACCGACCTGGTAATTCCCGGCCAGGGAGTAACTGTTACAGGGGAACCGATCAATACTGATTCTCCCTACTGGTTCTTTAATTCCCTGCCAACAGGTACATATACCGTTACTGCCACCAACCTCTCCGGTTACACAATTTCACATACTCCCAATACCATCGATACCCCACCTCCTGTAAATAGTTATACTGCCGGTAATTCTGTAACGGTTACTTTGCCTTCAGACGGGGACTGGGCAGATATTTATTTCAAATATACCCCCATTCCGTCATGCAATCTTACTCTCACACCTGCGACTGTTCATGTTGGAGAAACTGCCGGTCTTACCGCAACCGTCACACCCACAAACGGTACTATTTCCAGTGTTTCCTTTACCTCAGGCTCACCCTCTAAGGCTACCGTTAGTCCTGCCAGCGATACTACCGTTGCATATACAACCATAGCCACGGGTGTTGCTGTAGGAACTTCCACAATAACTGCAACGGCCACTATGAATGATGGCACAACAACCTGTACCAATACCTCGGTTGTTACGATAGCACAGGCCACCGTCACGATTGAGGGTCGCTATGTTGATGTTAACGGTAATCCGTTAGTAATTCCCGGCCAGGCAGTAACGGTTACAGGGCAGCCTGTTAATACCAACACCCCCACCTGGTTTTTTAATTCCCTGCCCACCGGTACGTATACGATCACTGCTACTAATCCCGACCCCACCAATTACACAATTTCGCACACTTCCTGTATTAATACATCGCCTCCCACAGCATGTGGCTATACCGCCGGTAATTCCGTAACGGTTACTCTGCCTTCAAACGGGGACTGGGCAGATATTTATTTCAAATTCACTCCCATTCCTTCCTGTAGTCTCACTCTTTCTTCCACAAACGTATATGTGGGAGGAACCGCAAACCTTACCGCAAATGTTTCACCGGTAAACGGTACCATCTCGAGCGTCAGTTTTACCTCAGGTTCACCGTCTAAAGCTACAGTAAGTCCCGGCACCGTCAATGCTTCTCCATACACAACCGTGGCCACAGGTGTTGCCGTAGGAACTTCCACAATAACTGCAACGGCCACTATGAATACGGGAACGACATGTTTCAATACTGCCGTAGTGACAGTCCTTCAATCGGCAGTCATGATTCAGGGACATCATGTTAATACAAGCGGAGCGGATCTGGTAATTCCCGGCCAAAACGTAACTATCACCGGACCTACCAATACCAGTTCTTCCGCCTCTCCCTACTGGAATTTTAGTTCCCTGCCTACAGGAACATATACCGTCACTGCTACCAACCCCGACCCCTCCCGTTACACAATTTCACATACTCCCAATACCATCGACACGTCACCTCCTGTAAATAGTTATACCGCCGGTAATTCCGTAACTGTTACACTGCCTTCAAACGGGGACTGGGCAGATATTTATTTCAAATATACCCCCATTCCGTCATGCACCGTTACTCCCGGTTCTGCGACCATTACGGTTGGTGATACTGCAACCATTACCGGAAACACCACAGTATGGGGTGATACTATTTCCAGTGTAGGTTTTGTCTCGGGTACAACCGGCGTTGCTACAGTAAACCCTGCCAGTGATACCACCGTTGCATATACAACCGTTGTTACGGGTGTTTCCGCCGGAACTTCTACCATCACTGCAAGGTGCAATACGAGTACGGGAGCAACAAATACAGGTACCTCAACGATTACTGTTCTTCCTGCTACCGTTATGATCCAGGGACATCACGTTAATACCAGCGGAGTTGACCTGGTAATTCCGGGTCAAGGAGTAACCATAACCGGGCCGGTTAACACCAGTTCTTCCGCCTCTCCCTACTGGAATTTTAGTTCCCTGCCTACAGGAACATATACCGTCACTGCCAATAATATTGCCGGTTACACGACCTCACATACTCCCAATACTATTGACACATCCCCTCCAGCGAATAGTTACACCAACGGTAATTCAGTAACTGTTACACTGCCTTCAAACGGGGACTGGGCAGATATTTATTTCAAATATACCCCCATTCCGTCATGCAATCTTACTCTCACACCTGCGACTGTTCATGTTGGAGAAACTGCCGGTCTTACCGCAACCGTCACACCCACAAACGGTACTATTTCCAGTGTTTCCTTTACCTCAGGCTCACCCTCTAAGGCTACAGTTAGTCCTGCCAGCGATACTACCGTTGCATATACAACCATAGCCACAGGTGTTGCTGTAGGAACTTCCACAATAACTGCAACGGCCACCATGAATACCGGAACAACATGCAACAATACGGCAGTTGTCACGGTTCTACCCGCTACCGTTATGATCCAGGGACATCATGTTAATACCAGTGGAGTGGATCTGGTAATTCCCGGCCAAAACGTAACCATAACCGGGCCGGTTAACACCAGTTCTGCCGATTCTCCTTACTTTCTTTTCAATTCCCTGCCCACAGGTACATATACCGTTACTGCCACCAACCTCTCCGGTTACACAATTTCACATACTCCCAATACCATCGATACCTCACCTCCTGTAAATAGTTATACTGCCGGTAATTCCGTTACGGTTACTTTGCCTTCAAACGGGGACTGGGCAGATATTTATTTCAAATATTCCGCTTCTTCCTGCACTGTTAGCCTAACTCCTGCCACCATCAAGATCGGAGAAACTGCAACTCTTACCGCAACCGTTACTCCGATAAACGGAACCATTTCAAATGTCACTTTTACCTCAGGTACAACCGGTGTAGCTACCGTAAGTCCCGGCAGTGTTGGTTCTTCTCCATATACAACAATCGCCACGGGTATTTCCGCCGGAACTTCCACTATAACTGCAAGGGCAACCATGAACACAGGAACAATATGCAGCAACACGGCGGTTGTTACAGTCCCTCCATGCACCGTTACCTTAACACCTAACCCAAAAACCATGGTAATGGGAGATCCTGCCTGGCCATTCACGGCAACTCTAACTAACATTACCCCCGACAGTGTGTCTTTTAGCTCAAGCGATACAGGCTCTATCACTGTAAGTCCTGGTTCTGATAACAATTCTTCTGACGGTTATACAACCTGGGCAACACCACTTTCTCCCCCGGGTGCAACTCTTACTGCCTCGGCAATTTATAACGGAGTTTCAAAATGTTCAGGTAGTTCGAACGTTACGGTTATTTACCACTCCGGTTGGTGGCAGGTTAAAGACGCGGATGTATCCACGAACGGAGACCTAAATAGTGATGTTCCTTAAGCTTCAACTCCCTCACAACAATTGCTAACACTTTAGCGTAATTTGAATTGCTTGACTATATAGCCTATAATTGAGCGCTATCCCGACGAAACCTATGAAAAATGAAATCAATCCGCCTGAATTCAGTAATCCACTTGAGGCCAATCTTGACGGAATGTTTAGCAGCGTGCGTGCAAACATGTCCAAGAGAGACATTGTAAACCTAACACTTGTTGTTGCCATGGGGCTCTCCGGATGTGAAGTATTACCAAGTTCCACGGGTACTCCCGATTTAACCAGCCCTAGCTCAACAAAAGTTGCCCCGACAGAAATTACAATCGGCCCCGCAACTCCGGAGACTTTTACCCCCACCGAAACACCGGCACCAAGTGAAATGCCAACTTCCACTGAAACGTCTACGCTCGTTGAAACACCGACACTAACGCAAATTCCGCTTGAACATGGCCCAAGTCTTGAATTCTCGCCCCTCTTTCCTGCAGAATGGCATAAGGAGTGGAACGGCACAGTCACGCTTGAGAACGGTAGCACCTTAGATATTCCCATTATCATCGGGCTTTCTGATGATGTGGTGCACGATAATATCCAACCAAATAACTCGATTACCGGTGTGTGGATGACTCAGGAAGGAACCAATGACGTGGCAGATATGTTTTTACGGGCGGCCTATTACCGTTACACCAAAGTCATGGGTAATAACGTGACCTACGAGCAGTATCTTGAGCTTCTTGAAAAGCCTTCTGGCGGAGAAGTTGATTTAATGATACTGGATAACAACGGCGTTACCCGAAGAGAGGCAATGATAGATCCAAGACAGGGTTTTTCCATGCTTATATCCGATAAACTTGATCCAAGATATAGTATGTCATACAGCCTTGGAAACAATATGTTTTTTGGCGTGGATGGACATGGGAGGCTATTGTTTACAGCCAACACCTTTTTTGCTTATGAAAGGAGCGGTGACTCTTTTATAGATGGGGTAAATGTTAAAGATTACGCATTTGTTTATGAAAATTTTGCAATTTTAAGCTCCTTTGGCTATATAGAAAACCGTTGCCTGGAACATGGTTCCATCTTACAGACATGCGGGGCTCTTCAGGGTTCTTCCGAGCGTGATGATGATTGGTGGCAGCTATTAATTGCGCAGACGAATGAAATGATAGCCAAGAATGCTTTTCAACCTCCTTTCGGACTGGAAAAACCCTAAACAAGGTGATATTGTAAAAGTGTGAGACAATTCTTCAGTAATTGGCTTTTTAAATTAATTTTTGTTTCGGGAATTATTATCGCGTGTACCGGCGGCTTAACAAAACAAGTATATGCAGGTTGCCAGGGAACTATATTTTGTGGTCAAGATGTGTCCGGTTGTTATTGTAGCCTCTCACATTCTACAGTATGTTATAACGCGGGCGGTAATTGCGCTGCCGGATTAGGTACTTGTAGTTGGAATTGCGGTACTGTTTGCAATACCTCGCTGGGAGGATTGCCTTGCAGCGCCTATACAGATCAAGCCTCATGCCAAAATGCCACGGCGGGGAATTCGTGTCTTTACCATTGTAATCCCGTCGCTCAAAGCTGCACATGGGTCGGTGGTTGTATTCCTGGGTCTTGTGTGACAAGCGGTAGTTGTTACTCTGTAGCGGGACAGTGCGTCCGCGACGGTTGGAATGGTTGTTCTTCCTGTTTTGACGATTGTACTCCGGCACAGGCGGGGTGCAGCAATCAGCCTTGCCCGTCGGGTTGTGGCTACGGCGGCGGAACAGTAAATGACGGCGGTGTGAATGGCAGTTGTGGCTGTACGACAAAATCCTGCCCGGCTACCGCATCATGCGCCACTCCCACACCGGCCCCAACTCCCACCCCTCCTCCCCCAGGATCAAGTCAGTATTTTGACCTTACGGGTGGAGGTGGATATCCGGGTATCCCGGCACATAAGGGCAATACCAACCTTAATCAGGCAAATGTTTCTGAAACGGGCTGGTTGGCCCAATCGGGCTATAATGCTGCAAAGACATACAATTCGGCTTATTTCCTGAATGCAGTACCTGAAGGCACAACCATAAACTCTTCATCGGCCTCAATAAACGTAGCTTCTCTTTTTAACGGATCTGCACAAAAAGATACGGCAACCGGTATCTATTGGTGGGAATATGATCCGGCGTCAAACGGGGGATCCGATTTGATAATAAATAATCCCGGAGGTACGTCTTTGGGTAATAATAAGGTGGTTATAATCGTTAAAGGTTCTAACGTTACCATAACAGGAAATATTAATCTGAACAAAGGTGCCGGATTTTTCCTACTGGTTGCCGGAGACAACGGCAGCGGAACAAAGGGGAATATTATAGTGAGCCCGACAGTCGGGTTTGACCCGGCGGTCGTTAATGAAAATACGCCCCCCAATCTTGAGGGAATATTTATCGCCGATGGAGAGTACCGAACAGGTACAAAAAGCACGAGTTCCGACCTTCAGCTTCGGGTACGCGGATCAATAGCAACTTATAGAGGTATGGGTCTTCAAAGAGATCTTGAAGCGGCAAATTCTACAACACCGGCAGAGTTTTTTGAATTCGCCCCCGACCAGGTTCTTTTATTCCCCGGCTCACTTGGGGCCCGCACTATGAGCTGGCAGGAAGTGGCGCCTTAATTCTTTATAATTCCGACAGGAGAGATAATTGTACTTGAAGTAAAAGGAAATTCCGGCCAACTCTGATAGACTATAATCCTACGGTTACTCCTGTTATTAATATCGCCGGCAAAACCACTTGAATCAATTACTTTCCCCTGAGACGGTAAAGTACTACCGGTAACACCAACGCCAACTGCCTGAGAAACATCACTGTTATAGAGCATTCTTATTTGTGCTAGCTGCATACCATTCACGGCCCCATAGGAACCTGCAGGTATCTTCATGTCGGAAAAGTTTATTGTCTTCTGAAAGGCGTATGTTTGATTCCCGATTTGACACGTTCCCGCTGACCAATCGGGCGAAATAATAAAAGCGTTACCCGCGCTCCTTCCTGAATTGGGATCTACAAGAACCCGCCCAACATTTAGGTTGGCAAAACCACTGTTGGCAGGGGATTCATAATACACACTCAACTCAACCGCAGGAGTGGTTAGTGAATCTCTTGGGGTACCCGGATTACCCCAACATACCTTCATTTGAGTTCCAAAGTAACAAGGCAACGGGGGAGGGTTACACACCAACTTTCCACTATTATCATGAGAAACGAACCAAACCGTTACGACATCTCCATATGAAACCGGGGATGGAAAAGACAACTCGCCACTCCCCGAGGCAAAGCTTGTTACCGAAGTTGTGTAGCTTGCATTTCCGATACCCGTCTCGGGAAATCCTGTACCAACCACAAGCGAGCGTTCGATCCCGGCCTCGGCTGCAGAAAAAGCCCGCACGGCTTCTTCCTGTCTTGAAGAAACTGCAACGTCGGTAACCGAACGGGACAATATATATAAGATCAAAGTTAGAACAACAGAAAGCGAAAGAAGTACCAGTACTAAAGCCTGGCCGGAGTCATCTTTTTGCATGGTAAATCCAGTTTAGCAAGTGGGTGGTATAATTGCAATTCAATATGGAAAGAGGTGCCCCAAACCAAGATCATTTGGAAAATATACCCGAATATTCGGGTATTTATTCTACTGCCTACACTATGGCCGAAAGGGCCCACGAAGGACGCCTCCGGGCAGAAGGCACCCCATATATCACGCACTGTAAGGCAGTTGAAAAAATAATCAGCAGCGAATGGGGTATCAGTTCGCCCGATCTTAGAATAGCGGCACTACTTCACGATACTATCGAAGATACGACACTAACACTAAATGATATCGAAAACGAATTCGGACCAAATGTGGCATTCCTGGTAGATGGCGTTTCCCAACTTCGATCAGAAAAACAAAATGGTGTAAGTAAAATTGAAAATGATAGGGAAACAGTAAGAAAAATCTTCAGTAAGAACCTTATAGACCCGAATGTTGGTGTACTTAAACTTGCTGACCGTTTACATAACATGAGAACTCTTGGTTTTATGCCGGTTGATAAGCAAATTGCAAAAGCCAATGAAACAAAAAGCTATGCAAAAATGGCGGAATCTCTTGGAATGTGGAAGGTTATGAGAGAGCTTGAAGATCTTTCTATGGAATATTCCTGTCCCGAAGACTTCGAAAAATACTCACGTACCCTCAATGCAGATCCCAGGACTGAGGAAAAATTCAAAGCCTGGTTGAAATCAACCCTGGAATTCATCGCCGCAGACGCCTCGATTGACGCAAATGTCGAAACCAGAATGATCAGCTTACCCAAATTAAAAAATAAAATGGGCAAAGATCTTCCCCATAAAATAAATGATTTAATAAGTTTCAGGGTGATAGTCCCAGGCGCCGAAAGTGCCGATACAAGAAACAATGTCTATAAAATGCTCGGTGCAGTCAGACAAAATTTTGCAGAAATTGAGGATGACAAACGTTTTGACGACTTTTACTTCAAACCAAGAGACAACGATTATAGCGCTATACAACTGACTCTGGATTTTCAACAAGGTTCAACGGAAATTGCAATCACGAGCAGTGAAAAAGAGGACTTCAATAGATGGGGGGTAGTAAGTCTCATAAGAAAAGGGGATACGGATCTATCGAAGCATGCTCTTAAACTGGTGTTCACTGAGACTGATGAGGCCAAGTTCTTAAAGTTAAAAGCTACCGGTTATGATTTTGCTTTTGCAAACAGCCATCAAATGGGGGCAAGAGCCAAATATGTTTTTATCGACGGTGAAAGATTTCCCATATCAACGGTTTTGCCAAACGGTGCCCGTATAAGAATAGAGTTGGGAGAACCAAGAATTGCTCCGGAAAAAGAATCAAAAGAATATAGTTTACCGGCTACAATAAAAATAATAGACGAAATGTTGTCCGATGAGGAGAGATCGATTCTTAAAATCAAGGGCAAAGAGGCGATCGGAAATATTATTGCCAAAAGGGGTCTAATCGATCTCGCCGATTTGTCTAAAATTGACAAATGTAAGGGTAATCTCGAGCATTTATTGTTTATATTAGGAACTAAAAATTTGGTCGAAGATCTCTATTACAAAATCGGTGCGGGTGTGATGGACACGGCTGATCTGGAAAAACACTTAGACGACGCAGAAATAACAAAAGAGCATCTTGGGCTGACATCAATCTTGATCGAGGGACCGGATGCACACGGCATCACATCCTTGGTTTCTTCCAAAATAGATGCCCTTGGAGGAAATATTAATCCCCAGGAAAACCGGACCCATAATGGAATTTTTACTTGGAGAATGGTCGTTGAAAATCTTTCACGCAAAGACGAGAAAAATCTTGAAAGATTCCTTAACAAAGACCGTAGATTTACGAATGTAATTGTTGTCTAAAATACCGGAAAATGTTAATAATTCCTGAGATAAATCTGCGTTGAGGCCGATATACTGGCGCTTTGCGCCCCCGATTTAAAATCTTCCTGCACAATAAGGTCTACTTTAACCAATGCAGGATTGGTCATAGTCGCCGGAGTACAGGTAAAAGTACAGCCTGTTATTTTAACCGTGTCTGTCGTCAATCTGGCAGAACCTGACGCAATATAAGAATCGTTTGACCCCATTTGTTGACACGAAAATGAAGTGGAAACACCGCTTTGGTCCAGATAATTAATTGTATAGGGGTCTGGACATGATATGACAGAGTCGGCATTTCTGAGTTGCCGTTCGATTATATTCAGAGAATAATCCAGGTTTTCCCTTGCACGCACAATCGATTCACTCTTTTGAGAACCCTGCAAAGTCAGGATAACGGATTGTGTAATCAAAATACCGAGTACCGCAAAAATTGTAATCACAACAAGAATTTCGACCAGACTCATACCCTTTCCCGCAACTTTTGTGATTCGTAATTTACTATTTGTCATTTTTAAACACTATCTCAAATCTGCCAAATTCGTGGCACTTTCTACTTGATGGGTTCCTTGCGAGTCCTTCCAGGAAACCGTAACATCTGCCTTAACAACTTTTTTAGTGTTTTGGGTCGTTACGCTAAAAGTTACTTGACGTATAAAAGGGGTCCCCGTGATGGTTGCACCCGAACCGCAGGGAGCAACTGTCCAAGCTAAATCGTTTAAACATCTACTCGAACCGGTAGCCATTGTTACATTATCGATAAAGGTATCTATTCCGCTATCCCTTTGTCCTCTGAGCCACTCCATCGCCTGCTGGGCATAAGTTGAGGCCAGGGCCTTATTTTTGGCAAAATTTGCATTTTGGATGGAGTTTACCGCCAGGGAAACCATGGCAACAATCATCAGAGCGCTAATCGCAATTGCAACCACAAGCTCAAAAAGCGACTGCCCGGATTGTGATTTCATTTTATTTCTCCTCCCGACGTCACAGTCACGGTTCCCGTGTTTGCCGTTCCGTCTTGCACCAGAGTCAGTGTCCAATCGGAACTGCCCACGTCTGTCCCTTGACCTAAAATTTTAAAATTCAGAGTTATGGGAATAGGCGCAATAGTAATACCCGGAGCTATATTTACATCCTTTACTGTAACTGTCGTACTTCCGCAGTTTGCTAAAATTGTGTATTCAGTTTCAGAAACAACTTTGAAGCTATAACTGTCAAGCGTTTTGGTTAAATCACAACCTGTCGGCTTCTGGCCTGTTATTGCATTAGCCTGGGTAAACCTCAAGTCTCCTTGTATCGTCTTTACGGCATCGCTGAGTACCTGCCGTCTCGAAAAATCCCTAAAATTGGCGTATCCGAAGCCAAAAAGAAGTCCTATGATTGTCAGGGTTACCAGAATTTCAATCAGGGTGTAGGCATACACACTGACAGGGTTCTTTCGAATGGTTCTTATTGGGGTGTACCCATAACCACCTTTTTTATTTGGTATTTGTTTTTTGTAATTTGATGTTTCCATTTCATGGTCATGGATTTATAACCCGATAATTACATCCAACCGTACAGCTACCACAGGCGGGGTTCGGTGCCATTGCGGGGGATGGTGCCTGTTCCAACGCAGCACACAAAGTATAAGTCGTGCCGGCGGATACGTACGCATAGGATCGGGCCGGAGAAACTGGATCCATCGGTATCAGTGAAATATAAGTATTTCCGGTACATCCGGCCAGTCCCGCAGCGCCGACAAGCGCCGTCCCACCGGCTACTTGAGCAGTAAGAGGGTAGCTATTACAATCCGCCTTATACATTTCAAGTCCGCTCCGAATAGCTTCCAAATCAGACTTACGTCGGGCATCCCTGGCAGACAACCTTGCCCCCTGCAGGCCAAAAACCGAAAGCCCCAGAAGTATTCCAATAATGGAAATAACCACCAGAAGTTCGATCAAAGTGAAACCCCGAGCCAGAGTTTGTATTTTGGAATTTGGGATTTGTAATTTCATCAGATAGGACACGCTCCGGTTGACGGAGTGACACCGGTAGCTAGGACCCCGCTTTTACCGCCCGAGCAAAGTACCCAGTAGGTGGGTGATGTTGTAACGTTTTCGAGTTTTGCCCACAGAACATACTGTGTCGCTTGCGCAGAGAAAAGCGGGGCGGCTGCAACATCAGTTATATAGCTATAATAATAATTAGAGTCACTTGTCTTCGGATCGGCAGGACAGTTCGTGCCAAGTTCCAGTGTAGTACAAAGATTTTTAGGATCGATGCGTGACACGGAGGTCGCAGAAGAAGTTGGATACAAACCGTTATTTTTATTGGCAAACATTTCCAATGCAGTGCGGTATTGCGCTAAATCAGATTTTCTGGTGACGTCCCTCGCCTGTCTCTGAGCCGAGGTGAAGGATAAGGTGGCCATTGCAGCCAAAATCCCGATTATAGAAATAACTACCAAAAGTTCAATCAGTGTGAAGCCGTTTTTTATAATTTTCATTGCTTTAACTGGAACATCCAATGGGACGATGAACAGAAAGTATCGTAGGCTGTACTGACTGTGGTTACGCCTTGAGCGTCACTGCCGTTTTCCAAACAAGCCGTCAGGATAAATGTATCACCCGTCGCACCGGGCTCATACCTGTATGACTGTGAAGGGAGAGGGTCTTTCGGAACCGTTGCCATATATGTAATCTTATTGGGATCGGAGCCTACTGACCATTCGGTCCCCCAGGCACAAGTAGCTGGGGTAGTGTATGAACTGCAGCCTACAATCTGATATGAGGCGTCTTTGGCCGGATAAACGTTTCTATCGTTATAATAAATTCTAAGAGCTGTGGAAATATTCCCAAGATCCGACTTTCTCGCAGCGTCGCGGGCACGAGATCTTGCGGAATTTAAGTTTGCAACAACAAGAGTTGCCAAAATCCCGATTATAGAAATAACCACCAGAAGTTCGATTAGTGTGAAGCCAAGTTTTATAAATCGGGCAGACATATTCCTGTATAAATGATACTACGAAAAGTTTTCTAAGACCACTACTGAGTCGGTGTTACGTTAGAACTTGTTAAAGAAAAATTACATTTTGAAGATCCGCCGCATGTTACACCGGCGGGAATTACAGGGTTACTGCAGTTGGCTACACCCGTTGCATCGGGTAGACAATTGATGTCCTTGGTGTTTTCCAAATGTGCATAAAGTTGAAAACCGACCACCGAAGAGTTAACGGTAATAGTCCGATAATAGTAGTTATACCCCAGTAAAGGATCAGCCGGAACTATTTTCATATAAGTAGTTTTCCCATCCTTAAATTCCGACGGAGTTCCTCCCCAAACACAAGCCACTCCCGTACCGGATGGGCAACCCTTGATTTTTCCGTCAACCGAACCCGTAGGGTAGACCTCATAATCGGAATAGTAAAGATCCAGAGACGTTGCAATTTGCTTAAGGTCACTTTTACGCCTGACATCACGGCTTCTTGCCTGTGCAGACACAAACGAAGCGAGACCGATGGTAACCAAAATTCCCAAAATTACCATTACCACCAAAATCTCGATTAGAGTAAAACCTTTAGATAATTTCCGATTATTTTTTAACATTGGGTACTATTAATAATTTATCATATTCCTCGATAGAAATATCAGTAGGAACATTATAAGAGCGGCCAATATTGCAAACTCTGGTTCCGCACAAAAGACCCCTGGCAACTATTTTTGGATCAACTTCCGCTTCATCCGACCCCTCCATTGCGGCATAGATTTGATATCTGTCTCCGTCACTAAAATACAAATACTTTGCTCCTTTTTGATAATCCGGGTCGCGGGGAAGCACAGATATATAAATATTACCGTTTATAAGGTTGGCAAAAGAATCTTTCCCCCAGTCGCAGGGGATCGGGCTAAACGTCCAATTTCCTTTATTATCTTTAACCGGTTTATCTCCGGGCTTGAGACAATCCATCATGCGTCCGTCAGGAGAAGCAGACGGAAACGTTTTAAAATCGGTCATATACTGATCCAGTGCATGAACCAATGTCCCCATATCGTCCCTCCTTACCTGATCGCGGGCTCTCCTTATACTTATAACAAAATTAGGAACAGAAACAGCTATCAAAATAAAAAAAATGACAAATATTGAAATCAGCTCGGTTTTGGAAAATTTCTTCATTTACACTCCCAATCCTGAGCACCCTCAGGAATACAATGGTTAAGACTATAACAATCGGATGTCGTACTGGAAGGGCCGCAAACAGGGTTTCCCGGAGGATTCTCTTTTAAAGGCTTACAGATTCCGCTAAAACAACCCCAATGAGAGGTCGGGACCTCACTGGCAAATCCACCAAGAAGGGGTGCGTTCGGACTTGACACATAATAATTATAGGCTCCGCCCGGGCCAATTCCCGGTATTGCTGACTTGTCGCCCAGATTTTCCAATTTGGCATAAGCCCGAAACCATATGGGGCAACCCTCGGGATCCGGTTCATAAGCATACGATTCATGGGTTTTCGGGTCACAGGGAATTGTGTTTAAGTAAGGTTTAAGTCCGGCACCTCCATTCTCACATTTAACAAGAGCGGCGGGAGGGTAGCAATTATTGTCCTTTTCGTACTCTTCCGTGGCCACTTTAATTCTATCGAGGTCTCCCTTGCGTTTCGCATCATATCCTTTAAAAGTCTGACCGAGATAAGTATTTATTACAAGCAGGGTCAAAATGGCAATAACACTTACGGCGACCATAACCTCAATAAAACTTAAGCCAGAGAAGTATTTTTTCTCCATAAAATAAAGCTAAAGGGATAGCGGCTACCAAAAAAGGTCCAAAAGCTATCTGGCTTTTAAGGTGTGCGCGCTTACCCAAAATCAGTATGCTTCCTACCGCCGCGCCTGTCAAGAAAGCCAAAAATAGCCACACCGGGGTTAGTTTCAGTCCGACCAAGACTCCTCCCAAAACGGCAAATTTAACATCCCCGAGGCCCATACCGCGCCCTTTGGTAAATAAGTGAATAAGAACCAGGAATGTTGCCGCAAGAAAACCACCCAAAAGAGCGGGCAGGAGTAGCGTATAGCCGCTAAACATAAAGAATAAGCTAAGTAAAAGAATTCCTGTAAATACAAATGTGTCGGGAATAATTCTATGCTCCAGATCAATAATAAATATTGCTTCCAGGATACAAAAGACTACTAACCACAAAACTTGATAACCTATTAGCATAAAACCGATTCCGGTCGCAAGCTCAATCGCAGGATAACGCCATGAGATCGGCTTTTTGCAATTCCGGCATCTGCCTCCGAGAAGAATAAAGGAGAGCAGGGGAATATTATCTTTCCAGGAAATTTGACTCTTACAGTTCGGACAAATACTTCTTCCTTTATTAACCGAGATGCCAAGGGGGTAGCGCCACGTCAGTGCCGAAATAAACGAACCAAAAACAAGTCCTAGAAGAAAAATAAAAAAAAAGACACTAAGGAAGACACGTCATACTCTTGCCGGCAACGCCATCCACAGTTACATTACACACAGAAGCTCTATCTAAATCATCCGGTATAGCTCCATTGGTACCTGCACAACGATCCGTAGCCTCTTTCTGAAAAGCCTTAGACTTTCCGCTGAAACATACATAAGTACTATCACCCGAGGTTCCTCTGTTATAAACAAACATATAATTATATCCCGCTCCAATTATTCTCTGAACAAAAGACAACTTTACCTCGCCGGCCGCACCGACGCCAACACCCGAAAGCTTATCCAACACATTTACACCAGTATTGTCCTGCCAATCAGTCAAAGCCGTAATCCTCTTAAAGGCATATGCGTCTGCACCGAGAGTCGGACTTGATCTCCAGGGATAATAACCCTGAGTAGCATAAAACCTGTCAACAGCTCCTATAAGCTGTTCGGCATCGGACCGGCTTCCCGTATCCCTGCTTCTGTCAATCTGTTCGATCGGGTTAATTGCAGAAAGAACGGCAACCGCCAAAATTCCGAGGACTGCGATAACGATCAGGAGTTCAATCAGCGTGAAGCCTTGGGCAAGTGTTCTTTTCATTACATATTCAGTATTAACTATCTAAATTTGCTTGTCAAGTACTATTCCGAAGCTAATTTTATTGAATTTGACTGGTCAAATTATAAATCGGAAGTATTACGGCAATAACCAAAAATCCGACCCCGATACCCAAAACTATCATCACAAGCGGTTCAATCGCCGCAGTTAGACCTTTGACTTTTTCATCGCTTTCCACTTCGAAAATGTGGCTGATTTTAGTCAAAACTTCATCCATTTTCCCCGTTTCTTCTCCCACTGCTATCATCTGGCTTAATAAATACGGGAAGGCCTCGGGATGACGCGAAAACGAAAAGGCTATAGGAAATCCTCTTTCAACCTGTGTTGCCGCATCCCGCAAGGCTTCTGAAATTATAGTATTGGTCACAACCTCGGAAGTAATAGTCAGAGCCTCAAGAATGGGAACGCCTGCTCCGACCATGAGAGAAAGAGTACGTGTCAATTCCGTTAAAATAATCTGACGCTGCAGCTCACCATATACGGGAATTTTGAATATAAAGGCGTCCATATTCCTGCGCCCTTTGGGTGTTGAAACATATATTCTGTAAGCGTAAAGCACCCCACCCACGAGGAGGATCATTATGTACCAAAAACGGACAAAGAAACTAGAAACTCCCATAAGTATCTGTGTCGGGACGGGGAGTGTGGCACCAAAATCCGTATAAAGAGAAGTTAACTTAGGGATAACAAAAATCATCATCACGAAACTGACTACTACCATTCCTACAATAATGATTGCCGGGTAAATCATTGCCCCTCTCACGCGGCTGCCGAATTCTTCCTGTTTCTCCATATTATCGGCCAACCGGAGAAGTACCGCATCCATTACTCCGCCGACCTCCCCCGACCGGACGAGGGCAATATACGTACGGGAGAATACTTTAGGGTGCTTACTTAGTGAGTCGGAAAAAGAATCTCCCGCCTCAATATCCGCAAGAATCTGGGCGACAATTTTTTGCATCGATCCTTTCGACTGTGATCTCAAAATTAAAATCGCCTCCGTAATGGGGAGACCCGCGTTGATCATCGTTGAAAGTTGGCGTGTAAAAGTTGCAACATCACCAACGGTAACCCTGTCCCTGTATCTTCTTATAACGGCAAAGGGGGAGTCCATTTTAGGCGTTATGGAAATAACATAAAGACCTCTGCCCTTAACCAGCCTTGCAGCCGCATTTGGAGTGAATGCCTCTACTTCCCCCGTAACAAGATTCCCTAACTTGTCTTTGGCTTTGTAATTAAACCTTTTCATTACTGAAGTTTCCTTTACTTACCATATTAAGTGGTACGGATCAGACGTGTCAGTTCTTCCGGACGAAGGGACCAACTTTCTGCCACCTCAAGCGTAACCACGCCTCTTTTGACCAAATCGGCAAGAGACCTTTCCAGAGTACTCATACCAACCTCGTGGGAAGTTTCAATAATGCTCTCAATCTGATGAGTCTTGCCCTCGCGGATGGTGGTCCGGATGGCGCTACTTCCCAACATTACTTCATATGTGACCACTCTGCCTTTGGTGGCACTTTGGATAAGTCTTTGAGAAAAGACTGCCTCGATGACATTACTCAGTTGTAAACGTATCTGCTGCTGCTGCTCCTCGGGAAAAACATCCACAATTCTGTCGATTGACTGCGCCGCATTATTGGTATGCAGGGTTGCAAAAACCAGATGCCCGGTTTCGGCAACAGTCAGAGCCGCCGCAATGGTTTCGTAATCTCTCATTTCACCTATAAATACAACGTCGGGGTCCTCCCTAAGAGCCGAGCGGAGAGCAATTTCCCACGAATGAGTGTCACTTCGCATTTCTCTTTGGGAAATAATTGCCTTTACCGGGTTAAAAACAAACTCGACCGGATCTTCGATTGTCACAATATGAACCGGGCGGGTCTGATTAATTTCCTGAATCATCGCTGCCAGTGTTGTAGACTTTCCGTGTCCGGTAGGACCGGTTACCAGAACAAAACCCTGACGCAAACTGGTAAATGAATGCAAGATCGAGGGAAGTCCCAAATTTTCAATTGAAGGAATTACTAAAGGAATTAACCTGAAAGCAGCGGCCAGTGAGCCTTTCTGCGTATAAGCGTTGACTCTGAACCTTCCTTTTTCGGAAAATGACAGAGAAAAATCCAATTCTTTATTAACGGCCAGTCTCTCGATTTGTTCGCTGGTCAATATCTCCTTAAGAAGATCCCCGATATTATCCGGAGTAAGAACACCGGTAGAGGGAATCGGCATAAGCTCCCCGTCTTTACGCAGAGTCGGCGGAATACCCGTTACAAGATGTAAATCGCTTGCCTCAGCATCTATCACGGATTGCAGTAATTGTTTAACGTTCATGTTATTCCTGTGCTACCCTTAGTACCTCTTCTACTGTAGTAATTCCTTCGGTAACTTTCAAGTACCCGTCCTGTTTGAGAGATATCATTCCCTCTTGTCTTGCCATTTTCTCTATATCGGTCGAGGAAGCCCTTTCCAAAATCAGTTTTCCGATCATTTCCGAAGCGGGAATAACTTCAAAAATACCAATCCTGCCGTAATAACCCGAGTTGGCGCAATCGGGATCGCCCTTACCCTTATAAAATTTGACTTCCCCCGTCGGGTGCCAAAGATTACCCAGTTCCTTCTGAATATCAGACAAAACTTTAGGATCGGGTGAGTAGGCCTCTTTGCAGGCTTGGTGAACTTCCCTAACCACACGCTGAGCCACAATACAGGTAATTGACGATGCCAGAAGATACGGCTCGGCACCCATATCAAGAAGGCGGGGGAGGGCGCCCGAAGCATCATTCGTATGCAAAGTTGAAAATACCAAATGCCCCGTAAGTGAAGCCTGAACGGCCAAATCGGCAGTTTCGCGATCCCTAATTTCCCCGACCAGAATAATATTCGGGTCCTGACGAAGGAATGACCTCAAGCCGGATGCAAAAGTCAGTCCTACCGCAGGGTTAATCTGCACCTGATTTACACCGGGTATTTTATACTCGATAGGGTCTTCCAAAGTAACAATATTGACCTTTGTAGTATTCAGCTTGGATATAACCGAATAAAGTGTTGTTGTTTTACCGGATCCCGTCGGTCCGCAGATAAGAATTATTCCGTGAGGCCGGAGGATTGCATCCTGTAAATTCTTTAAACCCCGGCCCCTAAGTCCCAGTTCGGGAAGGTCGGGTACACCGCCTGATTTTTTGAGAAGCCTCATGACAATTTTTTCTCCCCAGGTTGTCGGAAGAGATGAAATACGAAGATCGACCTCCTCCTCACTGCCTTTAAAATTAAATCTGCCGTCCTGGGGGATTCTTTTCTCATCAATTTTCATTCCGCTTAATATCTTTATTCTCGAAATTAAAGAATCATGGAGTTCCCTTGGGATTGAAAGCTTTTCCTGCAAAATTCCATCGATTCGATAGCGGACTCTGGTGGATTTTTCCTGAGGTTCTATATGAACGTCGCTGGCCCTGCTCTTAATGGCAAATTCCAATATTTGCGACACAATCTGGGCAATTTTTTCCTCGCGTATGAACCCCCCTGTGGAATTCTGAAGAGCCGCCATTTTTTCCTTCTCGGGCTCGACTTCCTTAAGCGCCGCCGATACCTCCTGGGTAAGAGAAGACGTGTAGCGGTTCTGAACAAAATCTTCTATCTGTGATGCAAGAGCCGCACGTGGTCTGATATGAAAACCTGTTTTTTGCTCGATAAACTCTATTGCGGAGAGGTCCAGGGGGTCTGCCATCGCCAGAATTAAGCTTTTGTCTTTTCTGTCGATTCCTACAGGAAAAACTTTGAAACGCTCCGCTACTTCTGCGGGAAGTGCCGAAAGGGCAGCCGGAGCTATGGGGATTGCAGTCAGATCTATAAACTGAATATTATAAAGTTGAGCTTTTGCCTGGACCAATTTTCCCTCAGGCACCATATTACCCTGTCTGAGAATATCCTCTTGAGTCGATCCGCTTTGAATCTCCGCAAGTTTTATCTGTTTGGCACGCGTCGCATCAAGAACTCCGAGTTTTACCAAAACGTCAGCTAGAGTTTCGGTTCCGTTATCCTCCGTAATTGGAATAGGTTTGGCAGTGGGCATGATAAACAACAGCTAACAGTTAACAAATTAACTTTTAACTGCTGATTCATTATAACAGCATTCAAGAAAACCCTGCAATGTGTTGCAAGGGTGAATTGAACGCCGATTTGTTGTACCTTAGAGGCATGTCATTCAGTATTTACACAAACTGATCAAAAACTTGTAATCTAAACCGTTAAATGCTAATTGTTAATTGTCAAAACCATGCATGCATATCTTCTAATCGGAACGAATACTGAAATGTTAAATGCTGAAGTGGAAAAGCTGGCCAAAAAACTTCATGCAAAAGTGATGGAGTTCTCCTTAGTTAAAATTGATGACGTCAGAAGTCTGAACAGTTTAATCCGTCTCAGTTTTAATGAACCGACGCTTGTCGTCTCTACGAATATACACAAAGCGGGGGAGGAGGCTTTAAATGCCTTTCTCAAAAATTTGGAGGAACCGCAGGAAAATATTTACTTTGCCTTAACTGCTCCCTCGACGCGAAAAGTAATACCGACTATTGTTTCAAGATGCCAGGTAATCAGGGTTAAAGGGCAGGTGGCACAAGATGAAAGTGGCGAAGCAAAACTATTTATTAAATTGTCAACGGGGGAAAAACTTGCTTATGTAGACAAAATTAAAAACCGAGAAAAAGCTATAGAATTTGCCGAAAATTTGGTCAATTTTCTTCACGGGAATCTTCATTTACAAAAGACCGGTTTCCCCGAAACCGCTAAAAATCTGGAAACCTTAAGCCAGACCCTAAGTTATCTTAGAGCTAACGGAAATGTTGCCCTTAATCTTACAAACATGGTCGTCAGCCTTGTTTAGATCCCCTTTACGAAAGCTAAAAATATATACGTTAGCATGATCTTCGTATGGCAAATACAAACGAATATACAGCCGAGCAAATTCAGGTCCTTGAAGGACTTGAACCTGTGCGCAAACGTCCCGGAATGTATATCGGTTCGACGGATAGTAGGGGACTTCACGAGTGTCTCAGGGAAATTGTAGATAACTCCGTTGACGAAAGCTTTGCCGGCGTTTGCAACACTGTTTGGGTAACCCTAAACAAAGACGGTTCGGCAACAATAAGGGATAACGGCAGGGGAATTCCCGTTGAAATGCATAAATCGGGAGTATCGGCTCTCGAGCTTACCATGACCAAACTCCATGCCGGTGGGAAATTCGGCGGGGGAGCATACAAAATCTCGGGTGGACTTCATGGAGTCGGGGCATCGGTAACCAATGCACTTTCTTCATATTTCAGAGTTGTTGTACTCAGAAACAATAAGGCGTATTACCAGGAATATCACCAGGGAAAACCCGTCAAAAAAGTAGGGGAGGCAACTGCCAAACAACTTGAGGAATGGGGTATTAAAGTTGAGGGGACCGGAACCATTACCACTTTTGTCCCCGATAAAGCCATTTTCGGGGATATAAAACTTGAGAATGCCAAAATTAAAAATCTACTCCGGGACCGGGCCTACCTTGTTGCAGGACTTACTTTCCATTTTGTCGACGAGAATGACGGAGACGAGTGCACTTTTTATTTTGAGGGCGGAATAAAGTCGCTGGTTGCCCACAGCAACCGGGGTAAAGACGTGCTAACCGACGTTGTTTATATTTCAAAAGACGACGGAACAATTTCCTGTGAAGCTGCTCTTCAGTATTCTGATTCGTTTAACGAAAACGTTAAAGGATTTGTAAACGGAATTTATACAACCGACGGCGGAACCCATGTTACGGGATTTAGAATTGCCCTGACCCGCGCGATCACCGACTATTACAAACGAACCCAAAACGGCAACGGAAAAGAAGAAGCGGTTTTTACGGGCGATGACATGAAGGAAGGTTTAACTGCAATCGTCTATATAAAGATGCCTTCGGAGGCCTTGCAATTTGAATCCCAGACAAAAGCCAAGCTTAATAATCCCGAAATTCAGGGCTTTGTGGCAACTGTCGTCAAAGAAGGATTGGATACTTATTTCGAAGAACACCCGGCAGATGCACGGAAAATTGTAGAAAAGGTAATGCTTGCCGCCCGCGCCCGTCTTGCCGCCAGAGCCGCCAAAGACGCGGTCCTTCGGAAAGGTGCCCTTGAAGGCGCGGCCCTACCCGGGAAACTCGCCGATTGCCAGAGTTCGGACCCTGAAATATCCGAACTATATATAGTAGAAGGTGACTCCGCAGGCGGAAGCGCCAAACAGGGAAGAGACAGGAGGCATCAGGCAATTCTGCCACTTGGAGGAAAAATATTAAACACCGAACGGGCCCAGTTGGATAAGATTGTAAAATTTGAAGAGATTAAAGATCTGATTGTCGCCTTGGGGGGCGGAATAGGAGATTCCCTAAATTACGACAAAATGCGATATCACCGGATTATTATTATGACTGATGCCGATGTAGACGGCTCGCATATTTCAACACTCCTACTGACTTTCTTTTACCGTCATATGCCGGAGATTATAACCAGGGGTTACCTCTATATCGCTCTTTCTCCGCTTTATAAAATTCAATGCGGTAAAGATATCTACTACGCCCTAAACGACGAAGAAAAAGACAAAATAATCCCGACACTTAAAGACAAGAAGTACACCCAACAAAGATATAAGGGCCTCGGGGAACTGAATCCGGTCCAGCTTTGGGAAACCACAATGAACCCTGAAACGCGTACCCTAAAGCAAGTTACAATTGACGACACTGAGGCCGCCAACAACATGTTTGAGATGCTGATGGGAGAAGAGGTACCGCCGAGAAAGAAATACATTCAAACACACGCCAAGCTGGCCAACCTTGATATTTAACCATAAACTTCAGCTAACGAAGTCCTAAGCAAAGCCGAAAGACCAAACTCTCCAATCCGGATATACAAATAAAAGGTTTTTATATTCCGCCCCTACTCATATAAACTGCCGAAAAAACAAACAAAAGGAGAGCGAGTACGACGACGAGAACACTTAAATTTCTGTTGTCGGTAATTCCACGAACTACGCCCTTGGATCTTCCGGTTCTCTTTGGACTTTTTCTTTTAGCCATTACTTCTCACCCCCAATTTCTGTATATACCAGTATTGTGTTATTCCAAACTTCATGTCAAGTGGTATTGTAAACCGGCCAACGTGGGCATTGACAAATAAACTGGATTTCTTAAAATAGCCTTAGGACTCAGGAAAACCGAGTCCTTTTATTATCTATATATAGTATGTTTGCAACCAATTCGTTCCTGACAATAATTTTGTCAACCGCAATCGCCGCAATCTTTGTCGCCGTTGCCCTGGCCTGGTACGCTATAAAGCAGGAAAAGGGTAACGATAAAATGGAGGAAGTAAGTAAAGCTGTCCAGACAGGTGCCAACGCCTATCTCAAAAGACAGTTTAAAACTATAGCTCCGATTATCGTCATTTTGGCAGTCTTCATTTATATAAGCGCTCCGGCAGGTTCTCCAGCACTGGGACGGACATTGGCGTTTCTTTTGGGATCGGTATTTTCGGCAGCTATCGGCACTTTTGGGATGAATATAGCCACACGTTCAAATGTTAAAGTCGCCCAGGCGGCCACCAAAAGCTTCGGAGACGCACTTTCTTTGGCCCTTAAGGCCGGGGCAACAACCGGAATGTTAACGGTCGGCTTAGGGCTTCTCGGGGCTACGCTCATATACTGGCACTACGGGGCACTGGCCACGGAGGTTTTGGTAGGATTTGGTTTCGGGGGAAGCCTTATAGCTCTATTCATGAGGGTCGGGGGAGGAATCTACACTAAGGCGGCGGACGTCGGGGCTGATCTTGTCGGAAAAGTTGAAAAGGATATTCCCGAGGATGACCCGAGAAATGCCGCAGTAATTGCAGATCAGGTGGGGGACAACGTCGGGGATTGTGCCGGAATGGCAGCCGATATTTTTGAGTCTTATGAAGTAACTTTAGTTGCCGCAATGATTTTGGGAGCAGCAACTTTCGGAGTTGCCGGAGTTTTGTTTCCCTTAGCCGTCAGGGCCCTCGGAATCGGGACATCAATGCTCGGTATTTTCAGTATCAATCCCAAAAACAAAAATTCAATAAAGGACGGTATGAACTCAATCCTGAAAGGATTTGGAATTGCGGCGGTTGTTTCCATCGCCGGATTTTTCTACCTTTCAAACTACTTTACCCATGACTGGAAATTGGCAGTTGCCACAACCTTGGGGATTATCCTTTCGGTCGGCATATTCCTTCTTACCGACTATGCAACAGGAGATCATAAGCCGGTTAAAGAAATCGTCAAACAGGCCCAAACCGGCCCGGCAACAGTAATTTTATCCGGGCTGACAAGCGGATTTTCCTCAACCGTCTGGGCAATTCTGGCAATCGGGGCCACAATCCTGGTTTCATTTGTGCTTTTCAGTAACCCCCTGATGGCCGCCTATGGAGTAGCCCTTGCAGGTATGGGAATGCTGACAACCACAGGTCTTATTGTTTCGATGGATTCTTACGGTCCCATTTCCGATAACGCCCAGGGAATTTCCGAGTTGGCTGCAATGAAGGGTAAAGCCTTGGGCATCCTAAATAAACTCGATTCAATCGGTAATACGACAAAGGCCACAACCAAAGGTTTCGCCATCGCCTCTGCCGTTATTGCTGCAGTTTCTCTATTTGAAAGTTACCTTGAAAGTTCACACTTAACCGGAATAAACATTGCCCAGCCTCTGGTCTTTGTCGGATTTCTGATCGGAGGGGCTTTACCCTTCCTCTTCTCCAGTCTGACAATCAAGGCAGTTTCCGATTCCTGCTTTGCAGTTATAAAAGAAGTCAGGCGACAGTTCAGGGAAATGCCCGGCATCATGAAGGGAACCCAAAAGCCGGATTACGCAAAAGTTGTAGATTTGACCACCAAGGCAGCCATTTCGGCTTTGGCTTCTCCGGCTCTTATCGCAATTACCGTCCCGATTTTGGTCGGGGTCACACTCCACGCAGAAGCTCTCGGCGGGTATCTTGCCGGAGCTATTTTGACCGGCCAGCTTTTGGCCGTATTTATGAGCAATACCGGAGGGGCCTGGGATAATGCCAAGAAAATGATTGAGGCCGGAGCGGCCGGAGGAAAAGGGAGCGACGAACATAAGGCGGCAGTTGTGGGGGATACCGTAGGAGATCCTTTAAAAGATACTTCGGGTCCGGCTTTAAATCCGTTAATTAAAGTTATGAATTTGATTGCGCTTCTTATTGCCCCGGTTATAATTACAATCAAGGGAGGCAGTCCCGTCTATTGGCTGATTGTAATAGTTGGTCTTGGAATTGTGATTTACTCCATCGTCCGCTCCCAAAAAGCCGCAGCTTAACCGTCATTCTTATAAAATCTTAGCTATATATTTCAGCAATTATTCAGCATTTTATTGCATAATTGCCAACAAGTTCTCATAACCCCATAACGAGAGGGGGATTCCTTCACTTAGGATATGGGGTCAGCAAAAATATGAATAAGATTGATGTCGTTATTCCGGTCTTAAATGAAAGCGCAAGTCTTTATAAATTAACCTCCAGAATCGGGAAAAGCCTGGGCAGGTTAAAAATCCCCTACGGTATTATCATTATCGACGACCACTCCAGCGATAACATCGGCGGAGCTCTCAGAAGTCTGTCAGGGAAGTACCCTGTAACGATTTTATTAAAGCAGGGTAGAGTCGGAAAAGGCTACTCGATTTTGGAAGGTTCGGAGCATTCAGATGCTGAATACATCGCCATGATAGACGGCGACTTGCAGTATGCACCTGAATACATCCCCGAGATGCTGAAAAAAGCAGAAAAAGACAATTTGGGGATAGTAATCGGAAATAGGAAAATCCATAAAGAGGGTCGTTTAAGACGGTTTATATCGAAGGCCGGGCATATGATTTATGCCAAATTCCTTCTCGGAACGGATCTGGACACCCAATCTGGTTTGAAGCTTTTCAAAAGAGAGATAATTTACCATCTCGAGACAAAAGATATCAAACCCTGGGCTTTCGATTTACATCTTATCCACACCGCAAAGCAGCTGGGTATGAAAATCGGGTCAATTAACATTGACTTTCAGAAAAGAGAAAGCGGTAAATCTAAAGTTAACCTTATCAAAACTTCCTGGCAAATCGTTAGTACTGCGATAGCTCTAAGACTCTCGCCGGGTAAGATTTATCGTCTAAAACCTAAATTAAAAAATTCGATGCTTGGAGCCGGTGTATTCTACAAAAACCGGAGATTTATAACCCACACAACCCTTCACCAGACAAAATCCGCAATCGTAACCTTTACACCCATCCAAAAGTTAGTTTTATCCCTGGCGCTGGCTATATTTATCTTAGGACTTGTCTTTAGTCCCCAGTTAACTGCAATAATATTTCTTGCGCTCCTGTCCTTTGTGTACTTTTTGGACGTACTTTTCGGCGGGTTATTAGTTCTTAAAAGTTTGCATAGTCCTCCTGAAATTAGCTTTGATGAGAGCCGGCTCAGAGGAATTGCCGACGGGAGCCTTCCGGTTTACTCCATTCTTTGCCCTCTTTACAGAGAGACCGAGGTTTTACCTCAGTTCGTGGAAAATATTAAAAAACTTGATTGGCCTAAGGACAAACTCGACGTATTGCTACTTCTTGAAAATGACGATAAAGAAACAATCAAAGCCGCCCGCAAGATGGATCTTCCCGGTTATTTCAGAATCTTAATAGTTCCGGATTCACAGCCAAAAACCAAACCCAAAGCCTGTAATTACGGGTTGAATCACGCAAAAGGGGATTTTATTGTTATTTATGACGCTGAAGATCAACCTGAGCCGGAACAACTTAAAAAGGCTTACTTAGGATTCCGTAATTCACGGAGAGACGTAATTTGCCTGCAGGCAAAACTTAATTACTATAATCCCCATCAAAATATTCTGACCAGGCTTTTTACAGCCGAATATTCTTTGTGGTTTGATGTTGTCCTCCCCGGACTCCAAACAATTGGAACATCAATTCCTTTAGGCGGCACTAGTAACCACTTCAGAACAGCAGGTTTAAAGAAGATCGAAGGCTGGGACCCGTTTAATGTTACTGAAGATGCGGATCTTGGTGCCAGACTTTTCAGGGCTGGCTATAAAACCGCAATTATTGATTCGTTAACCTTGGAAGAAGCCAACAGTAATCTCAAAAACTGGATACGCCAAAGGAGTAGGTGGCTCAAGGGCTACATGCAAACATATTTTGTCCAGATGCGAAATCCCCTAAGCTTCGCCAAGGAAAAACGGGTGCACTCTTTAATCTTCCAGCTGGTTTCGGGTCTTAGAGTAGGTTTTATGCTGATAAATCCTTTTCTGTGGGCTATGACCGCAGCTTACTTTCTGCTTTATAAATTTGTCGGTCCCCAGATCGAGGCTTTATATCCGCCTTCGATATTTTATATGGCCGTGTTTTCTGCAGTTTTCGGCAATTTTCTTTACCTCTACTACTACATGATCGGCGCAGCCAAGAGAGAAGAGTGGAGCATAATAAAATATGTTTTCCTGGTTCCGTTTTACTGGCTCCTAACTAGTATCGGGGCGTTTGTTGCATTCTACCAGTTGCTCGTCAAACCTCATTTTTGGGAAAAGACAATCCATGGACTGGACAGGGTAAAAGTTAAAGAAGAAGTAGCAAAAAGTTTTGAGTTCAATTTTATTAAAAATCTCAGAATACCCGGAATCGCAAGAATAAAGACTCTGGTGAAATCAGAATATTTCTCAGGGGCATTTCTGATCGGGGCGACGATGTTTGAGAATGCTTTAAATTTTTTATATAACGCCTATCTTGGCCGCAAACTTAGCCTTGAAGATTTCGGAATGGTGGGTCTCGTTGGAAGCTTCCTATACCTGGCAACGGTTCCTTTTAGCGCCTTATCAAACTCCGTTACTCATAAGAGCGCTTTCCTTCTCGGCAAGAACGATACACCCGCCAAAAGATTTTGGGCAAAAACCAGAAAAGACGGTATTAAAGTTTCTATCGTTCTGGCAACAGTCTGGCTGCTACTAACTCCCGTTCTTCAACACGTATTCAAATCCGATACTATTGTTCCTTTTATAATTTTTGTTCCCATTTGGGTCATCGGCCTCGCCAATGCGGTTGATTCCGGATTCATCAACGGGAATCTTCTTTTTATTGTTTTCGGGTTCATGGGGGTAATTGTCGCATTAACTAAGCTATCACTTTCAATTTTCTTTGTAGAAATAGGATTACATGATTTGGTTTATCTGGCAATTCCGGCATCACTGCTCATTTCTTTCATAGTAGGCTGGTATTTCGCCAGTCACATAAAGAGTAGGGAAGAGGGCGTTCAGCTGGCCGTACCTGAAACGTTCCCAAAGAGATTTTTCACTTCGACATTCGTTAATAATCTGTCGGTTATAGCATTTTTAACATTCGACGTAATTCTTGCAAAACTTTTCCTGAGCCCGGCAGACGCGGGCCGCTATACGCTCCTTTCACTGACGGGAAAAATGATTTATTTCTTCGGGTCGCAGTTTACACCCTTTATAATCCCGCTAATTAGCAGGCATGAGGGTAAAGGGGAAAAGTCCGAATCTACTTTTTATAAACTTCTGACAGCGACAGTCATATCATCGCTTATTGCGTTTATAGGTATCGGAGTATTTGGAAAGTTTACTGCGCCAATACTTTTTGGTCCCAAAATTCTCTCGGTTACACCTTTTCTGCCTCTTTATTCACTGGCCATGGTATTCCAAACATCAGCCCTTAGCATAATTCTTTACCACCAATCCAAAGGCGAACATATGTTGCCGTATTTTGGATTTATGTTTTCATTGCTTCAAATAATAGGAATGTTTGTCTTCCATGCAAATATTTCCGAAATTGTGGATGTCATGTTTATCGGAGGAATTGCTTACTTTGCTGCGATGCTTTCCGTTCATATTAACTACCGAAAACTGCAATCTGTTTCCAGAAATACGCTAGACCTACTGGGACTTTTTACACCGGCGCCGGCGCCTCTTACGGCTATCAATAAAAATAAACTCAATATTTTAGTCTTCAACTGGCGCGATACAAAACACGTCTGGAGCGGCGGGGCGGAAGTCTATGTTCACGAATTGGCCAAACGCTGGGTAAGGCAGGGTCATGAAGTCACACTATTCTGCGGGGACGACCACAAGTCACCCAGAAACGAACAGATTGACGGAATAAATATAATCCGCCGCGGAGGATTCTATACAGTATTTATCTGGGCATTTCTATATTATGTATTCAAATTCAGAGGCCGTTTTGATTTAATTATAGATTCGGAAAACGGAATTCCTTTTTTCACGCCTCTTTATGCGAAAGAAAAAATATTCCTTTTAATTCACCATGTTCATCAGGACGTTTTCCGCATCAGGCTAAAGCCGCCGCTCTCATGGATCGGAATGATTCTTGAAAAATATGCTATGCCGGCGGTATACAGAAACACGCAGGTAATGACTGTGTCACCGTCATCTAAAGCCGATATTTTGGAGCACAACATCTCACAAAACGAGCCTTATGTGGTTTACAACGGCGTTGACTCAAATATATATAAACCCGGCAGGAAATCAGTCAGTCCCATGGTTTTATACCTAGGCAGGCTCAGTCCGCAAAAAAGTATTCCTATATTCATTAAAAGTGCCAAAAAGATATTAAGAAGAATGCCGACGGTTGAATTTGTAATTGCAGGCGACGGCGACGAAAAGAGAAACCTTATGAAACTTACCAAAAAACTCCACCTTGATCACAAGATTACTTTTACAGGAAAAGTTAGCGAAAAAGAGAAAGTTAATCTCTACCAAAAAGCCTGGGTGTTTGTTAATCCGTCGCTTATTGAAGGTTGGGGAATTACCACAATTGAAGCAAATGCCTGCGGAACTCCCGTAATTGCCAGTAACGTCGCGGGCCTAAGAGATGCTGTTCATAATCCGCACAGCGGATTTCTTGTTTCATACGGAGACGTTGACGAATTTACAAGAAATATCCTGCGGCTTCTCGAAAATCCGGGTTTGAGGAGAAAAATGTCTAAGGAATCCGTCAGGTGGTCGGGAAATTTCGACTGGGATAAAAGCGCGTCGCAAACGCTTGAACTATTTAAAGGAGCTACATAATATGCAAAAAAAATACCCCTATTTTACTTTATGGCTGTATATGGCTCTATTGATAAACAGGATAGTCGACAATAAAATCCCCCGGCTGCCTCATAGACTTGGCAAATACAAACTGGAGAAGAATTTGAAAGAGAGTGAAAATTTCTCTTTTGGTATTTATAGTGACGGAAAATCAGATTATTTCGCAAAAGTATGGCGTGGAAAAATTTTAGATATTAACTACTACAACCTAAAAAATGAGTCCCGTGTTATTGAAATGTTAAAAAGTAAAATATTCAGTAAAAGGAAGCAGGAAATATTCATTCCGTACATTCACGATACTATCGAGCAAAATAATTTGTTTGCGGTTTTCTACCCTTACATCAAGGGCCGACGCTTAACTTCTTATAACAAGGCTGTTCAAAAAAGGGTCATGGAAAAAGTAATCGGCTCAGTCGGATACTGGTCAAACTTCATAAGCCGCGATAAATCAATAAAAGCTGCAGGCGTTAGCCCTATACTTTCATTGCCGTTTTATACGCTAATACTTTGCATTAATGAGCCAAAAAAATCGAAGGAAATTATAAAGACGGCAGCGGCCTCCTGGCTTTGGTTTTACAAAAACCGGAGTATTAAAAAAGTCTTTATGCATGGAGACCTATCGCCCGACAATATTATCAATACAAATGGAAAAATTTGGCTAATCGACTGGGAAGAAGCCGGTACCACGTTTCCCAATTTTGATTTAAATTATCTTGCCGTTACACAATCAAAAGATTTTTGGATGCGTTCAATTAATAAAGTGTCTAAAAAGCAAATAAATAAGCATTTGCAAACCTATATCGCACTGCGTCAGGCCTTTTTCAATTTGAGAAACCCCGGAATAAAAAATCAGCTTATGAACAAAATATATGTCTAAAAAATTAAAAGTAACCATAGGGATTCCGGCAAAAAATGAAGCAAAAAACATCGAATCTCTTTTACGGTCAATAGTTACTCAAAAACAGGATAATTTTGTGCTGGATAAGATTTTGGTGATTTGCGACGGATGTACGGATGCAACTCCCCAAATTGTCAAGAAAATGGGAGAGCGGTACAAAAAAATTGAATGTCTGATTGGGGAAACTTCTGTCGGTAAAGCTAACCGTCTTAACCAGCTCTTTAGAATCAATAAAAGCGATATTGTCGTTACCTTCGATGCAGACTGTATGTTATCGGATAACCATGTATTGGACCAACTTGTGGCAGAGTTTAAAAATGGGGCAGTGGGGTTGACTAGCGGAAGGGATGCGATTTTTCCTCCACGTAGTTTCTTCGAACAAATCACGGAAGTTACACAGGAGTTTTGGTATGAAACACGAAAAGATCTGAACGGCGGTGATTCCGTTCACAATTGTAACGGACTTGCTTTGGCACTCCGTAAAAATTTTGCCGATACGGTTTACTTTCCGCAAGGCTTAATCGTCGATGCAAAATATTTATATTTTCTGGCCAGGAAAGAAAAAATCAAATTTAAATTTGCTTCAAAAGCTATTGTCTACACCAGGCTTGCCGGTAATTTTAAGGATTATCTAAAACAGAACGTACGCTTCATCAGCGGTAAGAAACTTGTGCAGGAATATTTTACCGAGGACTTAAACCCGGAATTTAAAGTGCCCCTATCCAGAAAAATTATGGGGATACTCAAAACTTTTATCCGCTTTCCGGTACTACTTCCCACGGCACTTCTGATTCAGGTTATTTTACGTGTAGTAAAATATGTCAATCCTCCAAAACTTATAAACGGTACCTGGGCCAGCATTAACTCAACAAAAGATTAATATGCCAAAAAAATCCAAACATTTAAAAACGCTAACCGTCGGCATACCTGCATTTAATGAAGAAAAAAACATAGGCCGGCTCTTAAGAGCGCTTCTTAAGCAGGATAAGGATGGTATCAAGATAGATAGGATTATTGTTTCGTCCGACGGATCAACTGATAATACGGTCGGAACCATCCGGGCCATAAAAAGTCCGTTAATACACGTAATAAAAAATAAAAAGCGGATGGGAATAGCCCGGGGTCTGAACCAAATTACTCATAAGACCGGGTCCGATATTCTAATAGTCCTGAACGGCGATATATCGATCAGGAACAAAGATTTCCTTATAAAATTGGCTAAACCTATTATAGACGGGGAATCTGATCTGACTTCATGCAAGGTGTCCGAATTATACAATTCGAATTTTGTAAGTAGAGTGCTTACCCTCGGTGCCGTTTACCGGTCCGGTGTCTTTGAAAAATACAAAAAGGGTATGAACTTATATACCTGCCACGGACAAGCCAGGGCTTTTTCCAAACGGCTATATAAATCGATAAATTTTCCTTTCAGTTATGGCGAGGATATGTTTTCCTACCTTTATGCAATTAAAAACGGGTTTAAATACGCGTTTGTAAAAAACACCGAAATATTTTACCGGATTCCGGCAACTCTAGGGGACAATAGAAAACAAAGCGTACGCTACTTACATTCCGTAAAAATTATGAAAGATTTCTTCGGAACCGGCTTTGTCCAAAACCAAAACGCCTGGCCCGCCGCTCTCTGCATAACCGAGGGGCTAAAAATGTTTATAAAAGCACCTCTTGCCGCCATTTGTTATCCGTTTGTATTTCTATACACATTTGCCGTTTCTAATCAGAAAGCGGTTATCGGTAATACCTGGGAACTGGCGGGATCGTCAAAATAATTATGAAAACAAATATGCTCATTACTATCCGTAAGGTTATCAATAGGTGCATCTACGCCGTGAATAGTTTACTGGGGTTGACGAGGCCCGATTTTGTGGTTTTATGTTTCCATAGCGTCGGGGACGATAACTGGAAATTCGGTATCAGCCTTGAAACACTCGGGCGTCAGATTGAATACATGTCTAAAAACTTTGAACCGGCAACCGCGCAGGATCTTGAAGCATACTTAAAGGGCAAAAAAAGATGGATTAAGCCCAAGTTTCTAATAACATTTGATGACGGCTATGCCGATATTTTTCAGGCAAAAGAATTATTCAGGCAATATCGTGTTAAACCGATTCTGTTCGTTTTGTCATACGTCGAGCATGCCGACAGAAGCCAACTAGGCAATCAGAAGAAGCTCCTGTCGGACAGTCAGATACTTTCCCTGCATAATGACGGATGGGAAATCGGTAGCCATGGTGCTACTCACACAATTTTAACTACCTGTAACCGGAAACAAATGATCCGCGAAATCGGCGGCAGCAAGCTGGCGCTCGAGAATCGTCTAAAAATTCCTATACGCTATTTTTCATATCCAAAGGGGAAATATAATAATGATATATTGCAACTGGTTGATAAAAGCGGTTACGCACTTGGTTTTTCCATGGATGAAAAAATATTGGATACGAAGATTAACCGGTTAAATGTTCCCAGAATCGGAACAACACGTACACTCGACTTTATAGAATTTAAAGCATTATCCTCGACCCTGGCAATAAAATTACGCAGCTTCGCTATTAATAATCTCAGAATTTCAATATGAAAAACAAATACCTATACCTCATATTTGCGGCAGTTATACTACTATTCAGTTTGCGCGGACACATCGGAACGCCCACACCGGATACGCTTAATACCAATTACTGGACAAGTGATGGTCCGTTTGAACTTTCACCGGAGCGCGGGAGATTCGCGTTGGTCTATTCGTTGCTGGAAAATAAATCCTTTTTCTTTTCTATTCCGCTCGCACAGTTCTCCATTCCTGACCTTGGTTATATTAACGGCCACTATGTATCTCTATTCGCCCCGGGACTTTCTTATATTGTCATGCCGGGATATGTAATCGGTAAGCTTCTGGGAAGTTCACAGCTCGGAGCATATGCCGTTATATCAATCTTTGCTCTCTTGAATGTATTTCTAATCAGGCAAATTGCCGTTAAACTTGGTTTTCATCCCGTAGCGTCTACACTTGGTGCATTAACGTTTCTGTTTGCGACACCGGCATTTAATTATGCCGTAACTCTTTATCAGCACCACGTCTCCACTTTCCTGATTTTACTTAGTCTCTATTTACTTCTCGGTTCCAAAAAGATCTGGTCACTCGCCCTGGTCTGGTTTCTGTGCGCAATGTCTATCCCTTTGGACTATCCGAATCTCATTTTGATGGCCCCCATCGGTATTTGGGCATTAGCGAATTATTTTACCCTTACACAAACTTCAAAGACTTACCATTTAAAAATAAAGCTTTGGCATTTATTTAGCTTTCTGACGGTTCTGGTCCCGCTTGCATTTTTCCTCTGGTTCAACCTGAAATCCTATCAAAATCCTTTACAATTTTCGGGTACGGTAGAGTCCGTAAAAAACATAGACGCTAACGGGAATCCTGCAAATTCCCGGCCGGTAACCGCAGATCTTGAAAAAACTTTTGACACACCTCCTGCGAAATCGGCACTCTCTTTCTTCCAATCACGTTATCTGGTAAACGGTCTCTATCTGGAACTTATCAGCCCGGATCGGGGAATTATCGTATTTACCCCGGTGATACTTTTAAGCATCCTCGGAGCCTGGGTAATTTACAGAAAAAACCGCCAAATAGGTTCCGTAATAATAGCGGTCATGCTGATAACTCTTATCCTCTATGCACTTTGGGGAGATCCCTGGGGAGGCTGGGCTTTTGGCTCACGATATTTGATTCCGCTTTACGGCCTGGGGGGTATTTGTATAGCGGCATTTCTTGATAAATGGCGGACAAGCAGTCTCCGGCTAATTATATTTTCGGTCTTATTCGGTTACTCTGTCATCGTAAATACGGCCGGGGCGCTTACCTCGAGTGCAAATCCACCGCAGGTTGAGGCTGCCAATCTCGAACAAATCTCGGGGCAGGTACAACGATATTCGTTTGACCGAAATATTTACGAGCTGCGGCAGGGTGTTTCAAAATCATTTATTTATGAATCTTACCTAAGTAAATTTCTTACTTCTTACCAATATTACGAAATTATTACCGGAGCAATAATTATTGCCTGTTTGTCTCTCGTCTTAACTCCCTTAAGAAAAAATCCGAAAAACCTATGAAAACTATATATTCAACCGAGAAATCTATTGATTTCGCGATTCCCAAAAAACAGATTATTGAGTTACGTTCATTTTTGAAACGAAATATATTCTGGATGATTGCGGCGATTTTAAGTGTCTTATCCATATCTTATTTCTATGTATTTCTGCAAAACGGTTTGGGATTAAGTTATAACGACGCAAGGAGTCACTTGGATATCGGCAGAAGGGTTGTAGAGAATCTCAAGCCGGGATTGGCCCAGCTCGGAAGCGTCTGGCTGCCCCTTAATCATATTTTGATGATTCCTCTTGTCTGGAATAATTGGGCCTGGCACTCGGGGTTTGCCGGAGCAATCTGGAACATGATCAGTTTTGTTGCCACCGGACTCATCATCTATAAGATATTGGAGAAACTGAATGTAAATATACTGGGCCGTATTGCCGGAGTTGCCGTCTTTGCCCTCAACCTCAACATTTTATACCTGCAATCCACTGCAATGACGGAGCTTTTACTCCTCGCAACCATGACGGCCGGCTGTTATTACCTGATTTGCTGGGCGGAGGATAAATCCTTACTTAATTTAATGAAGACCTCTCTCTGGATTATGCTTTCCACTCTCGTGCGTTACGACGGCTGGTTTCTTCTTCTCTTTGCAACAGCAATTGTGGCAATTTCAACCTGGAAAAACCGGGGTTATAAAGTAGCCGAAGGGCTTACGATTCTTTTTCTTACCATGGGGGCAGTCGGAATCGTTCTCTGGTTTGGCTGGAACGCAGCCATTTTTAAAGATCCGCTTTATTTTGTACTGGGTCCTTTTTCCGCACATGCCCAGCAGATGCAGCTTCTGGCGGCCGGCAATCTGCCGACTAAAGGCAACCTTCTCCTGTCCGGTCAAATTTATTTGTATGCAATTCTCTATAACTGTATTACTTTTGTGGCGGGATTGGGATTTATTGCCGGAATCTTACTTTGGTCCGACAAGAATATTAAAGGGTCAACGCGCCTTGCTACGGTATCTCTTGCGGCCCCCCTTGTTTTTAATATATTGGCCCTGGTTATGGGCTTTTCAGTTCTTTTTGTCCAGGGGATTTCCGGTAACACCTGGTTTAACATCCGCTACGGAATTATGATGATGCCGGCTTTTGCGGTATTTATCGGCTACCTGATAGGAAGAGTCAAAAACCTGCGTTGGGTTTTAATAGGACTTTACGCATTCATAATGTTCTTTGCTTTTAGAAACGGCGACGCCGTTACAATTGATGACGCCAGGGTGGGCAGCTCCCAGAAAAACGTCAGTCAGGTAGCCGGATATCTAAACCAGGCCGCAGGGAATCAGCCGGGCTTTATATTAATCTCCGTTGCCAGTCATGACGCTATCATATTCTCCTCAGGTCTACCCATGAGCAGGTTTATTCATGAAGGAACGGGGCTATACTGGACAAACGCACTTGCCCGGCCGGACAAATGGGCACGCTGGATCGTGATGAGAACTTATGATAATAACGATTTAACATATAAAGCAATCGCTAACGCCCCGGGATTTGCCAAATACCATCTGGTGTCAAGTTATCCCTTTGCAGACGTTTATGAAATTGACCCGCAGTACCTTTCAGGCCTTAATTACACTCCCGTTCTCGGAAAACAGAAATAGTCCTACCAAAATGAAATATGCGAAAAACTAACATCATACTAACCGTCATTTGTATTGTACTGATAATAATTATTGGTACCGTTATCGTCTTTAAAAAGAACCCTGTGGTTCCCGGCGATTACCCTGCGCATTTTTGGCAGGTGCAGTCGGTTGATACCGTTAAATTTAGCCGCGACCTGGCCAGACAGTACGCGGGAGACCCTGTTTTCGACGCAACCATCGACACCCAGGTCAAAGCCATCGCGGGAACCGGTGCCAACTACATTGCAATCGGAACTCCTTATGACTCCGAATTTATTCCGTTTTTAAAAAGGTGGGTGGACGCGGCCCGTAAATATAACCTCAATGTCTGGTTCAGGGGCAACTTCGCAGGCTGGGAAGGATGGTTTAATTACCCTCCAATAACAAGGACCCTGCATGAGACTATGCTCAAGCAATTTATTCTGGATAACGGAAATCTATTTGCCGACGGAGATATTTTTACGGCCTGCACTGAATGCGAAAACGGAGGTCCGGGGGACCCCAGGCAAACAGGAGATGTGGCAGGACACAGGCAATTTTTAATAGACGAGTACCAGATTTCCAGGGATGCAATGGCTCAGATCGGCAAGAACGTAACTACAAATTATTTTCCAATGAACGCGGATGTTGCCCGCCTTGTGATGGACCCGGCCACAACCCAGGCTCTTGGGGGAGTAGTAGTTATTGACCATTACGTTCCCACACCCGGGCAGCTTAACCAGGGAATTACGGATATTGCAACCTCCTCCGGAGGCAAGGTAGTTTTAGGAGAATTCGGCGTTCCGATTCCTTCAATACAGGGTAATTTAACGGAAGCCCAACAGGCGGATTGGATTAATTCCGCCTTAACCCTACTTGCAAATAACCATAATCTTATCGGTATCAATTATTGGACAGGGTTCGGCGGCACTACTCAAATTTGGAATGATAACGGAACGGGAAGACAAGGAGCGGCTGTACTTAAAAACTTCTTTACGCCAAGTGTTTTGAAAGGAGTGCTTATTAACGAGGCAGGCCGGGGGATTTCCGGAGCAACTATTGTCAGTCAAGATAATACCGTAATTTCCGGAAGCTCCGGACAATTTTATCTTCCTTACGATACACCCGGTGTTAAGGCCAATATCAGCGCAGACGGATACTACCCCGCAGGAATAACAAATCCGCCGGACGGAAGCCCCATAACTGTGATTTTAAAACGCCGGACTGAGACTTTTATTTTCAAAATACAAAAATTGTTATTTAAAACCCTCAAGCCTATATAATTCACCGGCCGTCCGTTCCCAAAAGGTGATTGCCTGATATAATCAATTAATGAAGATCGCCGGTACCATTTTAATTGCTGTTGCTCTTGTCGTTTTGGTTGCAATTTTCTGGCCCGTTGCCAAGGAAGAAATCAAATATAACTATAACCAAGCTGTCGGCAATAAATTCATAATCGCGGATGAACAAACAGTCACTCCTGCAAAAGTCCTGACACCCCCTAATACGGATTTTTCCATAATCATCCCCAAAATTGACGCCGTAGCCCCCGTCGTTGCCAATGTCGATTCACAAAATAAAACCGAATATCTGAAAGCCTTAAAGCGCGGGGTAGCCCAGGCAAAAGGGACTGCACTGCCGGGAAGTAAGGGAAATGTTTATATCTTTGCCCACTCGACGGATGCCTTTTATAACGTCAATACTTATAATGCCGTTTTTTACCTTCTCGGAAAACTTACAAAAGGGGATGAAGTATTTATTTACTATCAAGGCACAAAATATAAATATTTAGTCGATCAGGTAAAAGTGGTAGCCCCAAATGATAGTCAATATCTGACCGGAAACCCGGATAAAAACACTCTTACTATGCAAACCTGTTACCCCCCGGGCACCACCCTCGACCGCCTCATCGTCATTGCAAACCAAGTCTACTAAAAGCGCCCCCTCCTTTTTGTGTATGTTTGATATATTGACTTTTTACAACAAAGTCTCATATTCGAATTATTAACCCCTAACTGCCTCACGGGTTAGTTCTTGGTTTCGTCGATACGATGAATAGTACAAAGTTCGACGTGGCTCTTCAGTCAACGACTACATTGGTAGCTTCTCGTATTTTTGAAAAATTTCATTTTGATATGCGTGTCGTCCCCACGCAGTATGGGACGGGAAAGGGGGTGAAAATTTTATGAAAAAAATATTAATAAGTGTTGCAACAATAGCACTTGTTACTGTAGTTGCCGTCAAGGCCACAGGGGCTTTTTTTAATGATACTGATGTTTCATATGCAAACACTTTGACCTCCGGTACTCTAGCAATGGACGTTAATGCCGATTCACCCAGTAACACATTTACATATGATTTAGGAACTACGACTAATCTAAGACCAGGTGATGCTACCACTCTTGCCACTATTCAGATGACAAACGAAGGTTCAATAAATCTTGGGTGGTTTGGTTATTTTAGCTGGACTGGTGAAAGTGTAATGGCTGACCACATGTATATAAAAACGGCCCAAATGGAATTTCTCAAACCAGATGGTACATCTACTTGGGAAGTCACAGATCCGTTTATAACTGATGGGACTGGTAGTGGAACGTATGGTGCTTATTACACTGCATTGGCTGCAAGTGATACAACAGGAAAAATATCTCTAACAACTTGGAACTCTATTGTTGAAAACAATATGATGGGAACAGGCGGTGGAGTATTTACAGGTGCATTAAAACCTGGATATAAATACAGATTAAGTATCCAATTAGCAATGGATCCAAACGCTGATAATACCTTACAGGGTAAAAGTTTGGATTTAACGTTTAACGTTAAATCGACACAGATAAGTGCTGACGCATTAACAAGTTTAGACACTGGTGATTCGCAAATTTCGATTGCTGCGCCGTCAGCTATCGTTGATTGGATGAACATACAAATCGGGCATCAGAATTGATGTTGATACGAATTGTTTGTCCTGAGATTGCGTGAACACGGATACGATTGTTATCGCGGTTGTATTCGCGCAATCTATTGGGCAAATGTCTAAAAAAATCTACGATATAATTTTGGCCTCTCTTTTGTTGCTGGTCTTATTGGAAACTGGCGCTTTAGTCGGGATATTTTTGGTAAAAAATCATTTATATCTTTCATCTTTAGATATTAAAAATATTGCCGGTATTCCAAGTGTTTATATTGTTACGTCAGGTTCCATGCAACCGACAATTCAAACCGGATCTATTGTCTTTTCATCACCTCTTAAAAATTACAAAACTGGCGACGTTGTTACATTTAAAAATTCCGCAGACTCAGAATCCTTTATAACTCACAGAATAGTTTCTGTGATAATGGGGAGTTATACAACAAGAGGCGATGCAAATTCCGCTATTGATGGTGCGCAAATAAAACCTAGTCAGATAGTTGGCAAAGTAATAATCGGTATACCGTTTTTGGGGTATGCGGCAAATTCCGCTAAAGATCCAAAAATATTTATACTTCTGGTGATCGTTCCAGCAACTATTATTGTATATGAAGAGCTAAAATATCTAAAGAAAGAATCAATAAAGCGAATTGGTTTTTTATTAAAAAAAATAAAAGTTTCGGAAGAGGATAATGGCACAAACAAAGTCTCAATGGTAATTCCCATATTTGCAATATTTTTTGTTTTAGCTGGAGTATCTTCATCGTACTTTACTGATCACGATTTAAGTTTAGGTAATTCGTTTACTGCCGGTAACTGGGAACCAACACCATCAGAAAAAATCACAATATGCCATGTTGCCGGAAGAAAAGATGAGCCGGCGAATTATATTACCCTAGAAATTCCACCCCAAGCATTAAATGGACATTTTGACGAAAACGGAACTCCAAAAGCAGGACACGAAGAAGATTATGTGGGACCATGCAAATCTCCAGAACCACAGGTTGCCGGTGAGTCAGTAGTGTTACCAACCATAGAACCAACAGTGCCTCCAACACCAACGCCAAGCCCTACGCCGACTGAAACCCCGCCTCAAGAACCTACCACAACCCCGGGAAATTAAACTGCAGGGAGACGAAAGACTACCTGCTTTTTTGATACTCATAATTTACGCTCAGAGGATATATATCATGAATGGTAATAGGACAAAAACGATATATTTTGAGATATTGACAGAACATCTTACACAACCTATATATGTTCTAAGCAAAGGATGTTTAAAAAGTTATTGACTGCCACTGCTTGTTTGGTCTTCTTCCTGGGATTCGTCACGACACGTCTAGGTATTTTTAGGCAAAGTACAACATTTGCACAAACGCCAACTTTTGCAATTACCGGCATTAGCGCAGATTGTAACGGAACAGGACAAGTTACCTTTACCGGGATCATTCCGGACGATGGAATTGTTTTGACTCTCTACGATAAACATGGTGGAAATGGAACCCAATTCGTACCGGCAGATCCCCTAATATTTAAAACTATCCCTTTTGGGTCAACAAGTCCTGCAAGTTACACCCTAGATCTAGCAACCTGGACAGGGGGGCCACACTACAGAGTTGATTCGAATTTCGAAACAAAATCCGCAAGTTTGTATTGTACAGGTACTGAAAAAGCCAGTCCGACTATTTATACTACTCCTTCAGCCGGCGGAGTGGTGGGTATACAAATCTATGATACCGCCACTGTTAGCGGGGGATCTGATCCTTCGGGAACCGTAACTTTCAATCTTTATGATACAAATGATTCGACTTGTTCAAACACGCCGGTATTTACAGACGTGGAGGTGCCTCTAATAAATGGTTCTTCAACTTCAGCTGGCTACACCACGCTAATGGCGGGTACCTACCACTGGATTGCAACATATAACGGAGATTCAAACAATAACCCTGTTACGGATAATTGCAGTAACGAAGCAGTTACTATCGATAAAGCGTCTCCAACTCTTTCCACCACCATTCATGATCCAGAACACAACCCCATTACATCAGTTGACGCCGGGTCCACCGTTCACGACAGCGCCACAATATCCGGAGGGTATAATCCGACCGGAAATGTTGATTTTACTTTCTACCCAAATAGTAGTTGTACAGAAGATGCGGGAAGTTCGGCAGGAATTGTAACTTTGTCAGACGGAACAGCTCATCCGTCCGATAGCGAAGGACCACTGAATGCGGGAACATATTCATTTATCGCTCATTATGAAGGTAACGATAATAATAATCCCGCTGATAGCTTGTGTGAATTGTTAACGGTAAACCAAATTACACCAGATATTTCTACACAAATTCATTTGGCTAATGAAAGTATAGTAAGTGGTCCTGTTGCATTAGGGTCCACAGTTCATGACCAAGCCACATCTTCCGGGGCTTTTGGAATTCCAACCGGAAGTGTTGATTTTACTTTCTACACAAGTGGCGATTGTTCAACCGGAAATACTTCTGCGGGGACTGTTGTTCTTTCTAGCGGGATTGCCCATCCATCAAACAGTAGGGGTCCACTTTCCACGGGTTCATATTCATTCAAGGCTCACTATAACGGTGACATAAATTATTTATCTGGCGACAGCTCGTGCGAAAATTTGACAGTGAACCAAGCTACTCCGACAATTAGCACAGAACTTCATAATTTTGATAACAGTATCATAACGACAGATGCTTCTACTTCGACTGTTTACGATAAGGCAACTGTTGCAGGGATTGGAGTAACAGGGCTTGAGCCCAGTGGAAATGTTGACTTTTCCTTCTTTACTAATGGAGCATGTACCCCAACAGGTTCGTCTGCCGGGAGTATTCCCTTGGATAACAAAGATCCTGGAACTGCAATATCCAGTTCCGAAGGTCCTTTATCAAACGGTTTATTCTCCTTTATCGCTCACTATGTTGGGGATAACAATTATACGGCCGGCGACTCTGCGTGCGAGCCTTTTAGTTTAACCACACTAACAGTAAATAAGGTTTTACTTCCGAGTACCGATGGCGGCCTTTTTGACCTACAGATAGACGGTTCTACAAAAATTACTGATGTATCAGATAGGGGAACAACCGGCGCAGTAATTGTGACCGCAGGTAAGCATGCCGCTGGAGAGGTAGCAGGGACAAATACGGCTTTATCTAATTACAGTCCGACTATAGCAGGGGATTGCGCATCAGATGGTTCAGTAACATTAATCGCCGGAGACGCAAAATCATGCACCATTACAAATACCAGATACGGAAGCATTACTATCATCAAAGATGCACAACCGAATGATATAGAGAGTTTTTCATTTAGCGGTGGGGCGTTGGGACCTTTTTCTCTTATCGATGACGGCAGCAGCCTAAATACCAAAGTTTTCAATAAACTGCTCCCGGGATCCTTTACAATCGGTGAAACAGAGCCAAATGTGTTCTGGGTACCGAATGGAATCTCGTGTATCGACAACGATACTTCACTATCTTATGCAAATACCACATATTCCACGCTTAGCGCAACTATAAATTTGACCGCAGGTAAAAACATCACTTGTACCTTTGCCAACAAGAAACTAAGTCCCTCAAGAACTCTCGGTTTCTGGCAAACACATACCAGCTTCACCTCATTCATATTTAATGAGCATCCGTTTTATATCGGTGTGAATCTTTCACCAGCAACTAATATACATAAAGGAACTATCACCAACACACCATCTGCAGGACTCAGCCAACTGTTTGGAGCCTTTTATTCTAGCATTCCTAAAACATCCACCGGTGCCAAAAGAAATTCCGTAGATCAATCCAGAATGACTTTGCTTCAACAGCTCGTTGCAGCCAAACTTAATTGCGCAGCCTTTGGGTGTCCGTCAAATATTCAACTTATAATTTCACAGGCAGACGCAGCTTATTCGTCAGGGTTAGGAATACAACCATTTATCAGCGCGCTAGATTCTTACAACAATAGTGGTGACACGCTTACTATACCAAATGTTGGTAGCGCTACGCCCAAGACCTCCCAAAGTTACGCTAATATTTCTTTCTGGAATACTCCATAAAAACGCTCGCATAGGTGAATCGCCCCTGCATTTTTGTGGTATAAGAATAAATCTTATCGATTTTTTGATTTGATAAATTGGTCGGAGATATAGTGTGCAAAATTAAAAATTAATCTCAAAATCACAACAAAGATTACGATAAATGGGAATAAAATAAATATAAATAATCCATCTTTCATCAGAAAGAAAACGGCTCCGTTTAGGAAAAACCCCAGAAGTAAAAGTGAAATATTTCTGGCATTCAACGAGACTTTACCCATCAGGAATGAGATTAAATACCATACACAAAGAGCTAAACCAATCACGGCCAATAAACCGGAATTTGATCTTAAATCGTCGGATATAAATGCGCCCTTTGCTAAAAGTTCCAAAGCTGCACCGGCAAGACCCAATAGGATAACGATCCACATGCGAACCTTCATATTCTCAGTTTAACATATTGGTGTAAAATCCCCCCTGCTTATTGTGGTACGATATGATTATGAAATTAAAAGAACTTATTGGAAGCGGAGATAAAATAATGCTTTTTACGTTGCCGTTTCTGGTAATCGGTTTGATCCTGACTAATATATTTCCATCTTTTTTTAATGTTGGGGGATCGTCATTCACCTTAAAAGCGGCTTCTGTTATTTTATTAATTCCCGGAGTTATTATTTGGCTTTGGTCAGTAGTCTTAATTTTAATAAAAGTGCCTCGAAAAGAACTGATAACAAGCGGCCCTTATTCTTTAGTTAAGCACCCTATATATACGAGTGTGTCTTTGCTTGTGCTGCCGCTAATTGGTTTTTTACTTAACTCCTGGTTAGGACTTCTAATTGGTATTGTCTTATATATTGGATCCAGAATATATTCACCCAAAGAAGAAGAAATATTATCAAAAACTTTTGGTACCGCTTGGGACAACTACTGCAGTAAAGTAAAGCTCCCGTGGCTGTAAATATAGATCCTGAAACCACCCCCTGCTTTTTTGTGGTAAAAAATCTCAAATATTTTGATAAAATAGACTGATGAACGTTAATGTTGTTAAAAGGGACGGAACTCTGGAAGTTTATGACGAAACCAAGATCGTCAGGGTAGCGGAGGCTGCCGGGCTTGATGGCGTACACGCGCAAACCGTTGCGATATATGTTACGGAATGGATAAAGTCCAACTCTCTTATAAAAGTTACTTCTCTTCAGATCAGAGATGTGGTTTTAGGTAACCTTAAAAAAATAGATAAAGCTGCAGCGGATTTGTTTGTTTGGTACGAGGAAACTAAAGATAACGACGGCAAACCTTGCTAGAATTACAACCCTTTAATGACTTAATATAGACCAAAAAATAACAGCAAATATTCCGACTCCAAAAATAAGCAGTGCCAGCAAGCCGATTAATTTAGAGCTCATCAGTCTTATTATATATCATTGAGGTAAAGGACCCCTCTGTTTTTTGTGGAGTTCCTTACTTTTTGAAGGCTATTTTAAACTCACGGCAAAGTGGAACTTTAGTAATAACCTTACCCTCATAATCTTTTGCTCCAGGCGCGATGTAAATAGGACATGCCTCTTTTTTACAGGGAAGCATATCGAGAGCCTCACAAAGAGGCCGTCTTCCTTGATTGGCTTTTACGATACCGACCTGATCTTTGAGAGCAATGCCTTTATATAATTCATTTTCTTCGTCAAAAGGCAGTTTGTTATAGTCCAATTCCTTAGCAATTACCTTCCTCACATCGGCATGAGAATCCGGATATGTCATTAAGTGGGGAAGTGCATCATAGGCGTAGTTAAATACTTCTCTATCTCTTCCAAATTCCTCAGTCAGAAGCCGGTTCCTGAGCGCGCCTTCGTCTTTTTCATTCATGGTGCTTGCATCCTAAGTCTGAATACTTTTTAAGTCAAGTACTTTCCTGAAGAGTGAAGCCACCCCCTGCTTTTTTTTGGTAAAAACTATATCTGTAACTTTGTTCCCTGAAGATCGTTTACGGTTTTTTTGGAAAGGGGAATATTACCGTTTTCTTTTGAATAGACCATATATGTTTTTCCTTCCGCCTGGAATCTTTGATTTAAACCGGCAAACCCCTCAATATTTTTTCCGTTTTCGTCAACCTTATCCTCCGTAGGAATTCTTTTTACAAAAACGGATTCCGGAAACTGATTTTGTATCGCCCTATTGGATGAGGGTGAAACCAAAAATGTTTGGCCTTCTCCGAGGTCTATAATTGATCCTTCCGGCATAGGTTCGGTGAATTCCGGAGTAACCGGAGCGTCCGGGTTTTTGGCGTTTCTTATTCCCGTACGGGCATCAAGAGTGTATTCTGCCTGACGTTTTGATAAATATAACGTGGCCGGATCACCCCCGTCGGCCCAGCGCATCATTAAATTTTCCCGGGGAACTTCTTTAGTAACAACCGTGTCAATTGATTTTGCAACCGTTCCTTCTATGTTGGTCACATCAGCCATACGGTAGTCAGTTTAATAAATATAAAGGTTAGTGTAAACAGGGAGAAAAGCACCCCTCTTTTTTTGGGCAAACTGAATTTGTTATAATCACTTTCATGCGGGAAAATGAAGCCGGGTTGGGAGGATCCCTTCGGGAATTTCGTCGTGCTGCGGCGGGGAAAGTGTGGGAAGGGCTTTTGCGCCGTTTGAATCTTGAGTTTTCCGAAGAAAGCCGGCAAAACATTCTATCGGCAAATGAACTTCTTAAAGAAAATTCCGTAGTCTTCTATATAAGCCATACATCCATGACGGATGCCGAATTGGCCGTTCCTATGGTATTTAATTTTCTGACAAATGCAAAAAGGATTATTGGTCCTGCTGCAATGAAACATTATGATCCCGCCCGTGATTTCAAAAGCGCCATGCTTCTCAGGGCCTTAAAACCTCTCGGTATCCAAATTTTACCCATTGTCCAACCTGAGGATAAAGATAGTACAAATGCAAATATATATAGTGATAAAAGAAGCCAACGAATGAGTGCCAACTTAAGAATAATTACAGAAAACGTAATGAAACTTCCCGGTTCGGTTTATGGAATCGCTCCGGAAGGAACCAGAAGTGATAACGGGGCACTATTGCCTGCAAAAAAGGGTATTGGATATCTTGAGGCATATGACCAGGCTGACAAATTGCGTTATCTGCCCGTAGCAATTGTTTACGGGAAGTTTTCCAATCACCCAAAAATCGAGGTAGGAAAACCCTTAAGTTTGGGAGAAATGAATCTCGAAAAGAGTTCACTACCGAAAGATCCAAAAGAAAGGGCTCAGTATCTCGCGGATGTTCATATGCAAAGGCTTGCAGATATGCTGCCTCCGGAGATGAGGGGTGTGTATAGAAACTGAAAGCACCCTGCTTTTTTACAGTTCAAATAAGGAGGAATTAATTTAAACTCCAATCACCCCAACCGGGGTACTCTACCTTTTTATAGAAGTCTCTATTGGCTACCTTTTCTGCTACCAGAGTTGCAAATGGAGTTACATCAAGATTCCCGATTTCGACCACGCCGTTCTTTTCTCCTATGTACCAGGCGATTCTGGGAAAAATGAGTGATTTTTCATCTTTTTCCATCTTTACCCACAAATGTACACAGTTCGAGCTTGCTTCGGTGTTTCCTGTATAAGCCAGGATAACCCCGCTTATTGAACTATCGATAGATTTTCCATCCTCTACGGCCTTTACAAAGTCTACCTGGTTGTAATACTCCGGATAACTGTCAGTACCATGATCACCAAGAATATCTACTCTAAAAATCTTACTCTGTTTTATTGACCCGGGTTCTTTCCTTTCCCTTTTTTCAATAGTTTTGCAAGCTTCTTCGAGAATACCTGCTACTGAGGCGACCGGTTCTGTTTCCTTCAAAAAACGCTCTTCTGCTTCGATTAGAGATTTTTCCGTTTCTTTATCGAATTTGGAGGCCAGACGCACAATCTCATCATTCTTCTTTTTTAACTTTTCAGCCTCGGCTTCCCCGTTTCCTCCAAGGGCTGCAAGTTGTTGCCTAAAGATTTCTCTAGCTTGTTCTTTTCCCATCTTGCCCGAGAGTGTATACCCGCATAGGCACAAAGTCAAAATTTGCGGGAGCTTTGACATTAGTCGTTCTTTTGGTAGAATACGGGCATGAATTTAAATCCGAGCTCGAAGTGGAAAAAGACCGAACGGGTTGATGTTGCCGTCGCTATCGTCAGGGAACTATCCGAGAAGGCAAACACGGGATTTGTTTTACCAAGGGATCTCATAGATTACTCGGAAAGAATAGAATTTGTCCTAACAAAAAGCGCAATGTATTTAGAGAGTAATCGAAAACACATTCTCGAGGGTCAGCCATTCAGATCCGGTTCGAAAGAAATTGATTTGGGCTAAAACCTTATGACTATCTCCAGCTTCGGGTCTGCCCCGCTTTTTTGGTAAAACTTATTGGAAAAAGTCGGACAGGGGGATGGCCTTTTGATCATTGGCTGTTAAGGGCAAAAGATTCCAGGATGCTTCAATTGTTTTCAAAAGCGAATAATGGGTGTATGAAGTGTTTGAGACAAACCCCCCTTTAACGCCTGCGCCAACCAAAATCGTAGCTACTTTTTTATCCGAGGAATTCCCCTCATCCCAAGTCAGGACCAATAACGATTTCTGAAGTTTAAAAGCGGGGGATTCCAATATTCCCGGAATTTGCTGCGAGAGCCAGGTATCGCCCTGCGGGACAGGGCAGTCGTGCATATCATTACACAGATTCGGGCTAATCCAAATAAAATCCGGGGTAAAGGAAGTCGTGGCCAGGTCGGAAGTAAGCCCGTCCATTGGGACAATATTATTGCAACGGTCACTATTATTTTTAATATCGTCGAAATATATGAAAGGGTTATGCTTTTGGGCATATGGATTTGAGTCTCCGAGAAAACAGGGCGATGGCATAGATTCCATATAGGCTTTCCAAGTTCTATGGTTTTGTTCCAGTTGGTCTACCAAATTGGCGGAATTTTGAAAACAATCTGTGCAATCACTGGTAACTCCAAAAGTGCTTCCCCCCAAAAGAGCCAAATAATTGGGCAAACTGGGGCTTCCTACCGCAGAGTAGTTGGCAGCTAAAGCACCAGCTCCGGCCAAAGAATTAATGTAAGGCGCGTCTTTATTTCCGATGATATTTTGTTCGGTCTTGTTTTCCATAACTATCACTACAATGTGGTCAAATTTAGGAACCGAGGAGTTTACGGAGGAGGGTTGGGTTCCCGTCCTGGACGAAAAGAAAATAACAAATACGATTAACGCCACAACGGACAAGGCTAAAAAAGGCAGTAAATATTTTTTCATGGTCGGCACCTAATTATAACGGTTTAAACAAATCCTGCTTTTTGATGTAATTTAATGCATTGACAACAGTTTTTACACAACCTATATTGTAGTTGAAGTATTTAGGATATTTATAAAAATTTCCCAGAACCCTTATAGTAAATACTTTACAAGGCAAAACTTGACATTGATACATCTGATAGTATAATCTCGGGTATCTGTCCAGATTAAAGTGAAATTTAAGCTTAATTTCAATAAAATCCTGTCGGTGATCGCCACTAGTGCGCTTCTTTTTAATTCCCTTGCTGCACCTCTTACCGTTTTAGCCCAGGAAGCAACTCCCACTCCGGTTCCTGAAGCGACTGTCCAACCGATAGACACAGATGCATCGGCTAATCAAACCACAATTGCGCCAACCGACACCTCCACTCCCACGGCTGTACCCGATGCTACGCCCGCAGAGATTGCAACCCCTACCCCTGAAGATACACCCGCCGCAACGGATATGGTAACACCAACTCCTTCCGACCAACCGGTAGTAACCCAGGCACCTGAGAGCAATCCAACGGTCCAGGGTCCTCCTGCCTCGGATCAGCCAATCTCCAGCCCGATATTAACTTCCGAGGCTCCGGTTGAAAATGGCCATATATCAGCCACTATTTTACAAAACACCGCAGTAGACACCTCCACAATTGATCAATTCGATATTACATACCAAACAGACGGAAGTGCCACGATAGCCACAGATAAGCTTGATTACGCACCCACAGATTCAGTCTTAATCACAGGGGTAGGGTTCATCACGGGGAAAACCTACACTATTAATATAACTTCTTCCGATGCCCCGGCTGTTAATTTTACCGGTTCCGTAACCGCAAATGATAAAGGCGAGATAGTTTATTCCTACCAACTTGACAGCAACTACAGGCCAAATTATCAAGTTGAGATTAAGGATTTGGAGAGAGTTGTAGCCACAACAACATTTAATGATAGTGCATCAGCCACAACTTTAAGTAATATTGCGTGTGTACAAGACCAAACCAAATCTCCAAGTGGACTCGTTTGCACAGCTGACGACATCTCGCTTGCTTCCGTCTCAGGAATTGTAATTAACGGTCATGGATGTAGATTTCCCGGCGACACCGTAAATTTTACAGCCAATTGGCAAATACACTCAAATGCAAGTGATCGCTATAATGTAGGCCTTTGGTTTGCAACAAATGGTCAAACAAGCGCATTGCATGGGTTATGCTCGGGTACAATTTTACCGAGTACTCCTGCACCTTTTACAGAAAGTGGTACTGATTCTTGTGGAGACATAAGCAGTGCCGGAACCGGGACAATCTCCATAACAATGACTGCAACTTGCAATCCAGATAGCAGTGGCTTTCTAAAACTCCCTTATTGTACTAGCTGGCAACAAAACGATGGTGCATGCAGCTCGCCAAATGATGCCGTCCCTGGGACGAAATCTAAATGCAATTGCCAAGATGGTTTTACCGTAGACATTCCCGTTCCACCATCATCGATTGAGATAGTCAAAACTCTTTCTCCTTCAAGTGATTCTGGATTATTTAATTTGCAGGTGAATGGGAACACAAAGGCAACAAACATTGGGAATGGTGGAGATACAGGAAAAATCGGGGTCACGGCTGGTTCAAATTCCATCGGGGAAACGTCTGGAACAGATACTTCCCTAAGTAACTATACGTCGGCTGTCTCCTGCGTAATTAGTGAAACACAAACACCAGTTTCAGTAACAGGAACAAATCCCTGGACCCTAAATGCCGCATTCGACCAAGATATTCTTTGCACAATCACCAACACTGTTCAAAATGCACACTTAACACTTGTCAAAACAATAACAAATGATAATGGGGGAGCGGCAGCTGCAACAGATTGGACACTTACAGCAACCGGTCCAAATACAATTTCCGGGGCTACCGGAAGCACGAATGTCACAAACGCCTCAGTTGGAATTGGAACTTATACTCTTTCAGAATCGGCAACTCCCGCAGGCTACACAGCCGGAGATTGGAGTTGTGTTAAAAATGGAGGGCAAGCCGTAACCGGAAGCTCAATCACTCTCGCCGGGGGCGACAGCGCAACTTGTACTATTAACAACAACGATAAGACCGCAACCTTGAAAGTTAAGAAAGTAGTGATTAACAATAACGGTGGGGGCGAAAATGCTAACGACTTTACTTTTTCGGTCAACGGAGGGAATCCAATTACTTTTAGCCAGAGTACCGATAACCTCCATGCAGAAAATGATTTAACTGTAAATGCAGGGACATATAATGTTACGGAAGCTCCTTTTACCGGCTATACAACTTCGTATGACAATTGCTCGGGTGTTGTAATCGCGAACGGCGGAACGGCAACCTGCACTATAACAAATAACGACAATGCACCGGCTCTTCAGCTCCGAAAAGTTATCGTTAATGATAATGGTGGTACAGCGCCAGCAACAGCTTGGACTTTATCGGCTGCAGGTGCAACACCATTAAGTGGCACAACTCCTGTTGATAGCGGTGACACCTTCTCTACCGGTACATACGCATTATCTGAATCAGGTCCCGGCGGCTACAACGCGAGCTCTTGGGTCTGCGTTGGAGGATATCAATTTGGAAATGATATAACCCTCGGGTTAGGTGAATCTGCCACCTGCACCATAACAAATAACGATATTGCCCCAATACTTCACCTCCGAAAAATTGTTGTAAATAATAACGGGGGAGCTGCCACGGTTGCTAACTTCACACTTACCGCAAACGGTACAGGATCAAATGACCTAAGTGGGACAAGCCCGGTTGATTCGGGTGCGACACTAAAAGCCGATACTTTCGCTTTAAGTGAAACAAATCCCGGCGGTTATACGGCAGGTAATTGGGTCTGTGCGGGAGGGACACAAAACGGTTCCAATATTACTCTCGGAATTAACCAGGAAGCAACTTGCACTATCACAAACGATGACATTGCCCCAACTTTAAAATTGGTTAAGGTAGTTGCAAACAATTACGGCGGAGGCGCCGTACCGGCAAATTGGAATTTAACTGCAACGGGTGATGCTAACGGCTTCACTGATACCGGCGATTCCGCTACGTTCCATGCGGTAACGGCGGGGGTTGGATACACATTGTCCGAATCAAACCTGGCAGGATATGCCCAAGACGGAAGTTGGTCCTGCGATATCGGTAATTTGTCCGGCAGTACTATAACCTTGGGGCTCGCTCAAAATGCCATTTGTACAATAAGCAATAGCGATCAGGCAGCTCATTTAATTGTTATTAAGCACGTTAATAATGGAGTAACCGCATCGATAAATACGGCCGCCGACTTTACCATGACAATCGGCGGAGTAACTGCAATCGGTGGAAACTCCTTTGCAGGAAGCGAAAGTGGAGTGAATAAAACCCTGACAACAGTTGGAACATATAATGTTACGGAATCCGGCCCTTCAGGCTACACTCAGTCGGACTCGGCGGGTTGTTCCGGAACCATAGCTTTGGGCGAAACAAAGACCTGCACCATAACGAATACCGCAATTGCTCCCCAACTTAAACTTGTCAAAACAGTTAATAATGACCATGGTGGTACCAAAAACGTAGCTGATTTTGTCCTTAAAGTTGACAGCACAACAGTTACCAGCGGTGATTTTAATCCATTCACAATAGGTGCCCATAACGCGAGTGAAATAAACTTGCCCGGCTATTCAGCTTCCGACTGGGGAGGGGATTGTACAGCTAACGGTTCAATAACCTTAACTCTTGCCGATTCCAAAACCTGCACAATTACCAATAACGATGTATCTCCGCAATTAACCGTCATCAAGCATGTAATTACTGATAACGGCGGGCAGGCACTGGCCGGGGACTTCACGATGAACGTCACAGGGACAAATGTTTCCGACCCGTCTTTCGCAGGAGCCGAAAACCCCGGAACGACAGTAACCCTGGACGCAGGAGACTACTCCGTTAACGAGGAAGATTTTGCCGGTTATACCAAGACACTCGGAACAGATTGTTCCGGAACAATCACCATAGGAGAAACCAGGACCTGCACCATTACCAATGATGACCAGCCTGGAACGCTAATTGTCAAAAAAGTAATCAGTGGAGGAGACGCAACATTTGACGATTTCTCATTCCGGATAAACGGAGGCACCGCGATAACTTTTGATCCGGCTGACGGGCAAAACGAATCCCTGGTTAATGTGGGAACATATACTGTTACAGAACCGGCAGTGGATAGTTATCTAGCCTCATACGACAACTGTACAGAGCTAGAGGTAGGAAATGGGGAAAGTGCGACTTGTACCATAACCAACACCTGGCAAAATCCCAGCATTACTATTGCAAAGTCCAATAATTCCGGTGGCGGAATCAATGCAGGAAATCAAGTGACCTATACTTTGACAATCACAAATAACGGAAACGTTAACTTCAGTAATGTGCAGATTACCGATATCTTGCCCGGCGGGTTTACTTACATCACAAATTCCACATCAGGCGTAACAGGCACGGATCCGACAGTAAACGGATCCAGATTAACATGGAACTTCGGACCGCTTGCTGCGGGTGCGGTAGTTGCGCTTTCATACAGGGTTACAACCGATTCGTCTCTTTCGAACGGAAGTTATCAAAACTTCGCAGGCTGTACAGCAACATACAACACCAGTCTCACCGAAGATTGTTCCCAAGCTAATTCTACCGTTACGATCGGCAACGGCAATAGCTACGGCGGAAACTTGCAGGGACAGGTATTGGGCGCATCCACAGAACTTCCGGGAACTGGAAGCCCGACTGAAGTACTCATGTTCGCTTTAAGCGCGTTGGGAATCGGACTTTTTATGAGGGGGTACAGCCTAAAGAAAGGAACCAAAAAACATGCAAAAAATTAACAAAATAGTTGTTTCGTTACTTGGCGGTTTGGTAGGCTTGGCTTTATTTGTAAGCTCTGCTCATGCTGCAACTATTGTCCAAATCCAAACATTGCCGGGGTATATCAACTATACGGATTTTAAACTTTCCTGTACTTCCAACGGAACCAACGCACAGTTTTATTCGAAGAAAGATGGAGGAAGCTACGTCGCCTTTGGACCGGCCATTAATTTGACGGTAAACCAGTGTCTGGTTCAGGTAAACGGGTATCAGTTTGGATCGGAAGGAAAATTCTGGTTTGAGGTCATTGTAGACGGAGTATCAAGTGAAACGGCGGTAACCTTGGATACAACCGCTCCGGGGTCTGTTTCTGACTTCGGAAAGGACAGAATGGCAGGCGGAACTACCTATAAAATTCACTGGAAAAACCCGCTGGATAGCGATTACACAAAAGTAATTATATATAGAGGTACGGTAGCCGGGTTCAACGCGGATGATTCCCACAGGCTTGTAGAAGCAGGCGGAAACCCCGGAGATACAATGACGTGGGACGACAATGGTCTTGATCCTACCGTAGAGTATTACTACAACATCAGAGCAATTGATCACGCAGGCAACTCGTCGGGCCTGGTTGGGGACACAGGAGCAACAGTTCAGGTTCTTGGCGCATCAAGCGCACCTGTTTCCGGCAAAGTAACAGTCCTTCCTAAAGAGAAAGGAACAGGATCCGTATTAGGAACCAAAGTTACCCCGACCCCAAGCGCAACAGCTTCCCCAATAGCCACGGGCGTATCCGCCACGGCCACAAGTTCCGGGTTTGGCAACTGGATTTCGACACACAAATTAATTTCTTTCGGAGTCGTATTGGTTCTTATAGTAATCGGCTACCTGCTCTTCAGAAAGAAAAGTACGTAACCTATAGGTTAGTACTTGACAAGCTGAGAAATCGCTGATATCATAGCCCAGTTCATAAAAATATGAGCAAATTTAATCCAGGTAAAGCTTCAGTTTTAGCCCTGACAGCCGTATTGGCTGTAGCCGCTTTTCTTCTTGGAAAATCCCTAACCTCAGTCTCAGCCGGCACGTCTCATACTGATAATAGGTGGGTTGATACCTCCGATTGTGTTGCAACCCAATGTGGTTCGAGTGTAGGAACCAAGACCCAGATTTGTGAACATCATAACGGAAGTGATGATGAGTGTTCAACAAGCCATACCGAATACGCAGACGGTATTTGTCCAATCGGTTATCATTGGCAAAATAATGGAAATTGGAACGAGCGTTGCCACAGAAACAATAACGATATTAATCCCGAACATACCGCTCCAACAGGTTGTCCTGCTGATTATACCCATGTAGGGAATAGTTGTCAGAAAACTGTGCCCGCTGATACACAGACAGTCGCTTGCAACGACGCTCCGATCGTAGATTGTGAGCCAAATGCTACACCTAGTCCTACACCCGAAGCCACACCCGGTCCTTCAAACGAAGGTGGAAATTCGTCCAGCCAAGCGGGTCCCTCAGTATGCAATGCCACAAAGCCCGGAACACCTACTATTCTTTCAGCAGTCCGTACAGGAAATAGCGAAATACTAACCTGGAGCGCTGTTGCTAATGCAACATATTACTCAATCGTTTACGGAAGTGCCCCCGGTTATCAGTACGGTGTAGCCAACACAGGAAATGTCACTTCATATACTATCAACGGTCTTACGCCCGGAGTCGGTTACCACTTTGCAGTCAATGCAGTTAACGATTGTATGCCAGGAGATCCCGGAACCCCTGCAGGAACAGGAACAGGCGGACAGGTTTTAGGTGCCTCAACAATGGCAGGAACAGGATCCTTTGCAGAGGTCTTCTATCAGGCTATAATGGGTATTGGTGCAACACTCTCAGCATTCGGTCTCAAAGGTCTCAAAAAAGCTTCAAAGAAATAACAGAGCTCCGTTATTTTTAATTCTCGCCGGTTTACTCATTTTTTCTTTTGGCGCGGTAAATTATTACCGTGTCAGAATTCTCTCATTCTCAAAGGTTCCCGAAGCTGTGGCAACCTCGACAGCGAATATGGATATTCCGGCCGAAATTATTATTCCCTCGATTCAAATTGATCTTAAAGTTGAACCCGGACAAATTAAGAACGGTGTTTGGCTCATTTCCGACTCTGTTGCAACATTTTTAAACACATCGGCCGCCCCGGGGAGTGGGGGAAATACCGTCATCTACGGACACAATAAAAAGATCATTTTTGGTAACCTGCCATACCTTAGTCTGGGTCAAAAAATTATTATTAAGACCAAAAGCGGCAAAATATATAACTACGTTGCAGATCAAAAATATTTCGTAGGGCCGGATAGGGTAGACCTTGTTTCTCCAACCAACGCTGAAGAATTAACTATTTACACATGCTGGGGACTCTTTGATGGTCAGCGTGCCGTAATTAAGGCCAGACTGACGACTTGACAGATACATTTCTCTATGTATAATGCAAGTTAGCTGAAAGAAACATGAAGATTTTTCAAAAGACTATCGCAGCTGCAGTAACCTCCGCTGTCCTTCTTGGTTCACTTGCCGTTCCATTTACTGTTTTGGCCGCCGCGGCCAAAGCCACTGTTGAACCGACAGCGGTTGCAACTATCGCACCGACTATTGAACCAACAATCACACCGGTTACCGCAACTCCGGCACCACAAAGCACCATTCAGTGGATAATGACGCACAAAAAGATTAGCCTTGGAGTTTTGGTGGTGATTGCAGTTATCGGCTACGTTATCTTCCGATCCGGTAAGAAAAATAATCAATCCCCGACAGAGGATCAGCCAAAACCGGAGGAACCCAAAGCCGAAGAAGAAACTAAAGAGGAAGATCAAAAACCCCCTGAGGACACGGTTTAGTCATTGCTTCTTAACCCCCAAAAGTATAAAATGTGTCGAGGCTGAAGTAGCCTCATTATTATGTCCACTGATATCGGTAAAGTTCTCTCAACTGAAATAACTTCAGAGTTATCTACATCTTATCTTGATTATGCAATGAGTGTTATCGTCGCCCGCGCCCTTCCGGACGTCAGGGACGGCCTCAAGCCGGTCCACAGACGCATCCTATATGCCATGCACCTTATGGGTCTTCACTTTTCCCAATCAGGCACCACCAAAAGCGCCAAGGTGGTCGGAGAAGTTTTAGGTAAATACCATCCGCACGGGGATATGGCGGTTTACGACGCTATGGTACGTCTTGCCCAGACTTTTTCCATGCGCTACCCCCTGGTTCACGGGCAGGGAAACTTCGGCTCGGTAGACGGGGATCCGCCGGCTGCCATGCGTTACACCGAGGTAAAACTTGCCAAAATTGCGGACAGTATTCTCGTAGATATGGAGAAAGAAACTGTGGACTTTATAGACAATTTTGACGCCACCCTTAAAGAACCGGTTTATCTTCCGGCACTTTTACCCAATTTACTTCTGATGGGCAGCGAGGGAATCGCGGTCGGGATGGCCACCAAAATTCCGCCCCACAACTTAAGCGAACTTGTAGACGCCATATCCGAAATAATTAAGAAAGGCCGTGTAATTAAATCCAATTTTGAGGTACCTGAAATAAAAGACCAGGAAACCCATACGGATTTTATTATTAAAAAGATTAACCTTGTTGCCAGCGGTGCCGAAAAGGCGTTAACACAGGAAGAAGTCACTCCAAGCGAAATCAGTTTTGAAAGCGATATTTCTATAGAAGATTTGGTAAAAATAGTTCCCGGTCCGGATTTTCCGACAGGTGGCGTAATTTATGACGCTGCTTCTCTTAACGAAGTTTACGCCACAGGTAGGGGACGCATTGTTGTCCGTGGAATTGCCGAAATAGTCGAAGGTGCCAAAGGCAAACAGCAAATTATTATTACCGAACTTCCTTATCAGGTAAATAAGGCCGAACTTGTGGCCAAAATTGCCGAACTTGTTAAAGACAAAAAAGTTATCGGTATCGCCGATCTCAGGGACGAAAGCGACAAGGACGGAATGAGAGTTGCGGTAGACCTAAAGCGTGATGCAAAACCAAAATCGGTCCTGAATAATCTTTTCAAACACACAAAACTACAAAGTTCATTCTCCGCAAATTTCGTGGCCCTGGTTGACGGCACTCCCCATACCCTTAACCTCAAGCAAATTTTGGTCGAGTATGTAAAACACAGACAAAGAGTGGTGACGAGAAGAACCATTTTTGATTTAACCGAAGCCAAAAAGAGAGCCCACATTTTGGAAGGGCTTAAGATTGCTCTCGATAATCTTGACGCCGTTATTAAAACCATCAGGGAAAGCAGAACCCAGGAAGATGCCAAGAAAAATTTAATTTCCCGGTTTGGTTTGAGCGATATTCAGGCAACTGCAATCCTTGACATGCAGCTTAGGCGCCTTGCCGCCTTGGAACGCGAGAAGATTGAAACGGAATATGCGGAAATAAAGAAACTGATTGATGCTCTGACCGCTATTTTGAAAGATCCCAAGAGGGTTCTCGATATCATAGTTACCGAACTTGCCGAACTTAAGGCCAAATACGGCGACGCCAGACGCACCAAAATTTATAAACACGCTGTGGGAGAATTCAGCGAAGAAGACTTGGTTGCCAAAGAAGAAACCCTGATCACGGTAACCAGGACCGGTTACATCAAACGTCTTTCGGCAGGAGCATACAGAGCCCAAAGAAGAGGGGGCAAGGGAGTTATCGGGATGGCAACTAAAGAGGAAGATGAAATAGAGCACATGATCGACGCCACCACTCACGACACAATTCTTTTCTTTACCAACAAAGGCCGTGTTTTCGGTCTGAAAGCTTGGGAAATTCCCGAAAGTTCGCGTCAGGCAAAAGGACAAGCCTTAGTTAATTTGTTAAACCTTGAGCAGGGGGAGGAAATTAAATCCATGGTGCCGCTTACCAAAGAGTTGGGAATTAAGCATTTGATCATGGCGACCAAAACAGGGATTATTAAAAAGACGTCTTTATCCGAATTTGAAAACCTGAGGGCATCGGGACTTATTGCAATAAAACTTCGTACTGATGATCAACTGGTTTCGGTACATCCTACGACGGGGGATGACCACATCATTATTCTAACTAAGGGTGCAAAATCAATAAGATTCCCGGAGGCAAATGTCAGACCAATGGGACGAGCCACCACCGGAGTCACCGGAATAAAATTGGAAAAGGATGATGAAGTTATCGGCATGGAGGTCTTCCCCGGAAAAGAAACGGTTCCGGCCGACAAAAGAAAGAAGTTTTTCAGGGATATCCTGACGATAGCCGAAAAGGGACTTGGGAAACGTACCCCAATACATCTCTTCCCGGTTCAAAAAAGAGCAGGCAAAGGAGTTAAGGCTTCCGTAGTTAATCCCAAAACCGGAAATCTTAAAACGGCAATAATGGTTACACAAAATTTTGATCAGGTGATAATTACCAGCAAGATGGGACAGGTAATTAAATTACCTCTTAAAAATATTCCTGAACTTGGGCGTGCCACCCAAGGAGTAATTCTTATGCGCTTTGCAGATAAAAGCGATAATGTGGCCGCCGCTGCAGTTCTTGAAAAAGGCGGGGAAGAAGGGGAAATTTAATACTTAAAATTTTTCAACTTGCTCGGCAAGTTCCCGTAAGTTTTCGGCCCGTCTTCTCTCAAACGAACTTTTGCCACCGGAATGTTCCAGATCTCCAAAAGAATCATCAATTGCGTTTGCTTCCAACTCCTTAACTCTGGCTCTGGAACGTATTGCTGTCGCCAATAATATTTTAATTTCAGTCGGCGTGAGGCGGGCGTCGGCCAAATGTTCAATTACCATACCAATATTCCCCTCAATAACATCTCTGTTTAATTGGGATACCTCATATTCTTTTGTCATAGCGCGAGTTTACTCTACAAAATGCTTTTCTGTCAAACTAAAATGTGTTATATTTGTTTTGTGAATGACGATTACAAAGTCCCGGCATCCGCCAGAACAGTTGGTACAGTAATAATCTTTTTTATTCTTCTTTTCATTTTTGCCAAATGGGGGCCTCCGATTAACTTTAGTTCGGTAACGCAAACGAAGGGTGAACCCTTTATCGTTCAGGGAACCGGTACTTCTACCGTTGCTCCCGATATCGCCAAGGTTGATTTAGGAATTCAGGAATCGGGTACCAACCTTAAAACCGTTCAGGATTCTGTCAATAAAAAATCCCAGGATTTGGTTGCTCAAATCAAAAAGACCGGAATCGCGGATAAAGACATCAAAACAATTTCCTATTATGTTTACCCGCAGTATGACTACACGACTCCTACCCAAAGAATAACAGGTTATCAGGTTTCGACTTCATATGAAATTACAATCCGCGACTTTACAAAAATTAACGATCTGCTCGCTTCCGCCACAAGTTTCGGCGCCAATACCATTGGCGGAGTTAATTTTGATTTAAGCGACAACCTTAAAAATAAAACTCTACAGGACGCCAGGGATCAGGCGGTTGCCGAAGCAAAAACTAAAGCAGAAGGCCTGGCCAAAGCAGCAGGAATAACTCTCGGGAAAATAATCAACGTGTCTGAGGAAACTCCTTCTAACATACGACCCCTTATGGCTCCCAGCGCCGGAAGTGTGGTTACCGAAAAATCGGTTACCCAGCCGAATGTTCAACCAGGAACCACCGAAATAGACGTTACCGTTTCTCTTTCGTACGAAGTCCGTTAGTCTAACCTAAGAGAAAATCGTGGAATTCTTCAAAATAGGGATATTCGTGATCGTCTCTGTCTTTAGAGATTATAACTATTTCAGAGTCTATTCCGGAGAGAAAATTCTTGGCCTGTTCTAAATTTCCATGCGGATCATCTTCATTCTGATAACAAATAATGTTTTCGGGAGGAATTAATTTTAAAGCCGCTTTTATTATTTCTTTATCGTCCTCGCCCAAGTCGTTGAGACAAATCCCGTTAAGGATTACTTTATTGATTTTTTCAGGACTTTGCTGAATCAGGTACGCCGCAACGAGTGTTCCTATCGACTTGGCAATAATATCAGATATCCGCATACCGACAACACCGCTGATAAGCTGAGCTTTTGCTTCGGGGTTGAATTTATTCCCTGTATCTACCCAATGATCCCAATAAATTGGCATAATTTCGTTACTGGAATTAATTTTCTCAGCCGTTTCTTCCAACCATTCTTTATTTTTGACTGAATATCCGGGTAGAATTATGGTAACCACAACGTAATTATACCCTTTTTCTACTTGACATGGGATAGCCCTGAGCTAGAATGAATCCATATATCAAGAGTGCGGGGAGGGAGCTAGCCTGAAGATCCGCCGACAACCTCTGGAGTAAAGGCTTCAGAAGGTGCCAAAGCTAGACTTGTCCTCCGGAAGGGGGAAAACCGATATGAGTAATGTTTTCTTAGATTCCTTCAAAAATTACACAGTTGAATCCGTGACCAGCGGGCACCCAGATAAAATTTGTGATCAGGTTTCCGATGCAGTTCTTGATGCCTGTCTGACCGAGGACCCCAAAAGCCGGGTTGCGGTAGAGTCATTCGGAAGTCACGGTCTCTTCATTGTCGGTGGCGAAGTTACAACACACGCAAAATTTGATGCAGCCAAAATCGCAAGAAAAGTTTACAGGGATATCGGGCACACGGACAAGCTTAAAATTATTACAAATATCGTGAGGCAATCTCCGGATATTGCCATGGGGGTTGATACCGGAGGCGCAGGCGATCAGGGAATCATGTACGGATTTGCGACAGACGAAACTCCCGAGTATCTTCCTAAGGCGGTTGCCATGGTCCATAAACTTACCAGAGGTTTGGAGGATTTACGCAGAAGCAAAAAGATTAAGTGGCTCCATCCCGACGGAAAAGCCCAGATCACTATGCAGAACGGGAAAATTAAAACTGTTCTGGTCTCAACTCAGCATAAAAAAGGAGTTCCGATCGAAACCATAAGACGCGAAATTACAAATAAATTAATTAAGAAAGTAGTGGGGGATACCAAAGGTATTGATATTCTTGTTAACCCAACAGGAAGGTTTGAAGTCGGAGGATTCATGGGCGATACGGGTTTAACCGGCCGGAAAATTATGGTTGATACCTATGGCGGACTTATTCCACACGGAGGGGGATGTTTTTCAGGAAAGGATCCAACCAAAGTTGACAGAAGTGGGGCCTATATGTGCCGTTTTGTTGCCAAAAACATAGTAGGAAATGGACTGGCCAAGGACTGCCTGGTCTCCGTCGCCTATGCAATCGGTAAGGCTGAGCCTCTGATGCTTCGCGCCTTAGACGAAAAAGGGAAAGATCTGTCCAAATACGTAGCCAAAAAATATGATTTCAGACCACGCTCAATTATCGAAAGACTTAACTTGCAAACCCCGATCTATCTGGCTACCGCCTCCTACGGCCACTTCGGCCGCCCGGGATTTCCCTGGGAAAAAATTGAGAAGTAGCTATACTTAATAATAGCCTTATGGAATCATCTGAAGTGGCGGAATGTGAACCGGCTAAACCAAGTATCGATTTAAAATTCCTAAATATTACGCACATACCCGAAAATGTTAACCGGGTTTGGCAGGAATGTGAGAATGCGGACGTTATTCTAATGGAGTTTCATGGAGAGTCGGATTCGACACGCAAAGACATGGAGAAAGAAATTAATCTGGCTTCGTCCTCCAGCGATTCAGCAGCGAAAGACCGCGCAATTGCAGACTGCAATAAATATTTTCTCGGGCATGATTTCATAATGCCAATTGTTAGAAAAGTTATTTCAGAGAATAAGGAATTTCATTTTATCGATTCATCCCAAGAAGAGGACACAGGGGAAGGAATTACAGACACCGAAAATCTGCGCCTAAAGTCTTACGAATTATTCTACGAGGGAAAAATAAAAGATTCTTTCGAACTGCGAAAAAAAAGAACACAGCTAATGACAGCAGAACTTAAATTTCGTAATGACACTGTCACAGAACAAATCAAAAAGTACATAGGTCAACCTGAAAACAATCAAAAGAAATTCGCAATTATACAAGGAGGGTCCGGGCACTCTATCGTCTACCACTACTTCAAAAAAAATTACCCGGAAATTAATAGCTCAAGAACTTTTGCCAATGGTAATGGTGTAAAAGAGTTCGTTTTTCCTATATTACGAAGGGGTATTTTCGGAAAAATATCCGAAAAGGATTATGTCAGAAATTTTGTAGAATCATTTCCCCTCAAAGCAGCTCTTCTATCCGAACCTGATACAAAAAGAGAGGAATACGCTGGTAAAATTTCAAGAGCCATGAGTCCCGAGGAGGTGCAAACCGCCTTTGAAGAATTAATAGCAATTGAAAATACTGTTAAACCGATTACCAACGAGGTTGAAATGACCACCGATACACAAAGAAAGAGTGAACTTAAACGGGCAATATTTCATGAGGTTGCAAAAACAACAGAGATTATTGGGGCAAGAATAATTGAAAATCACAAAAATATGATCTAACTCTAATTTCCCCCTTTACCATGAAATGCCGCGTGAATATCCCTTAGCTGCTTATTGGTTACGTGGGTGTAAATCTGAGTTGTTGAAATATTTTTGTGTCCCAGCATTTCCTGAACACTCCTGATATCAGCCCCCGCCATCAGTAAATCCGTAGCGAAGCTGTGGCGCATGACATGGGGCGTAACTTCAACCGGAAGTTTCATTTTGTGAGAATACTTTTTTACCATTCTTTGAACAGACCTCGGAGTGAGGCGCATTTTTTCTCCGCTTGTGGTCGGTTCGACCTTTCCCTTGTGATGAATAAAAAGAGGTTTGAAATGATCGTCACGTTCGTTTAAGTATTTAATAAGCCAGTCGGCTGCTCTTTGCGACAAAAACACGACCCTGGCTTTTCCGCCTTTTCCGATAATTCCAAACTCGCGCCGGTCCAGATCGATTTTATCGCGGTCAAGTTTTGTTAACTCCGAAACACGAAGCCCTGTGGAAAAAAGGACTTCCAAAATTGCTTTGTCACGCTTGCCCTGAATAGTAGACTGACTCGGTGCATTAAGGAGCCTGTCCACCTGCTCTCCGTTTAAAAACTTTACCTGTCTCTCTTCTACCTTGGGAAGTTCAATTTTATCAGGTGCCATAACCGCATAATCATTTTTTAGAAGCCATTTAAGAAAACTTCTCATGGCAATTACGTGATAACCCTGTGTGCGTCTACTTAACAGGGCTTTATTTTCACCAGGCAAATTAGAAAGATACACTCTGAAGCTTCTGATCACATCGGGGTTAATATCAGTCAGGTTCTCCCTAATTCCCTGTGAATCCATCCATAAGATAAAACGACTAAGGTAGTGGCGGTAATTTCTGATCGTTAGGGGAGAGCAGCCCCGTTCCACCTGAAGATATTCCAAAAATTGGTTTACTTTCGAAGCTATTTCGGACTGATTTTGGACAGCATCAGCCATTTATAAGAGACTCAACACTTTGATACTAAGATAGATTGAGGATTGTGTCAATAAGATTGTGCGACATTAGTAGGTTGAGCGTTGCTTTGCTATACTTAGGTTATGGCTCAAAATCCGGATTTGGCACCAACAGAGGAAAAAATATATTTTGCGGAAAAAGCGAAAAATATCCTTTCGAAAGTATTTAAAAGGAACCGGGAAAAAGTAATTGATAGGGAAGCTTTTTATCAAACGTGGGACGACGAAACATGTTTAGCCTTAAAAACTGAGATTGAAGCCAAACCCGTGTGGATTGATTCGGATGAAATTATTTCGACGGCGTATAACCGGCTGGTTAATTTACTTGGTCCGCCCGACAGGGAAGGAGTAAATCAGCATAATATAAAGAATAGAATAATATTTACCGGTACCGATACGATTACAGCCTTTTTATATTTGTTTGAACAACCGGGGGAGAATCCCGACAAATACTGGAGAAATCCCGCGGCGCGGATGATAGACACCAGGGGTTCAACTGAAGCCGGGTCGATTCTTATTGCACACGCGGTCACTTATGGCAAGCTGGGTATTATGATGGTTCCTAACTCCATGGATTTACTTAGAGAAAAATGTAAATCCGACAGGGAATATATTGAAAAACAGGGGGTCAGTCAAAAAAATTTTCCCAAACTGGCATTCAAAAGATTCATGGCTCACGAACTGACACACTTTTTATATCCTAAAGGTTTACTACCACACCACGCTCTAAGTGAACCCATTGTTGATTATGCTGCGACTCTTGTCTTTCCCGAAATAAAAGGTATCGATGTGGAATTAGATTGGGCTAAAGCTTCCATAGAGAATTACCTTGAAGAGTTGGGATATAAATCGGTTAGGGAACTCACACACCCGGTTTCACAAGGTGAGCAAACTATGGATAATATTTCTTCAATATCCGATAAAGTAAAACACAAATATTTTCCCAAAATAGAATACCAGTCAATGGGTTATCCGGAAGAAATGCTTAATGAAAACAATCTGTCAAAATATACACCAATACCGGAGTAGGGCAGAGTCCCATGATTGTGCGACTAACTATTTAATTTAGCATCCGTCTACGGCTTTATCAACGGCAAACATTAAAGGGTACATTGCCTGAATATTCTCAGGGTATCTTTTGATCACAATAAGCTGTTCGTGCCGAAAATTCGGCATAACTACTCCTTGCGGAATGTTTATCGCCACTAAATTGTCGATCTTTGAATCCACCGCCGATTTAACAAAATCGGTTGCGTCATCAATAAATATTACCCAGGGTGCAGTTTTGGCCAAGTTCCGAAGGCATCCGGCCTTAAACCCGGCCGAATCTATGTTTTTATTGTCCCTAATCATAATATTCTTCTTAAGAATTTCAGGAAACTCACGGGCAAGCCAATTCGTAGTCGTATCTTTAAATTCAGGGTTTCTCGAAGTAAGAACGTAGTTCCTTTCGGGTCCAAAAAGATCAATTGTCTTTGAAACCACGGGTTTTATATACAAATACTTCCTTACAGTAAGCAAAAGTTGCGGGTCATACCAAAAATCCTCTGCGTGTTCAATTCTTTCTGCTGTACAGCCCGCGTCCGTTGCCAAATTTGTCAGATAGCCCCAACCGTTTATTTTGGCCGGAGATGTGTCTATGCCGTACTCATCACTAAATCTTTTTAAAACCTTTTCTGCAGAATACGCCAATATTCCGTCAATGTCGTATACCATAATCGTTTCAGGATTTTGAATAGCGTCTCTAAAGAGTTTCCAATTTCCTATAAAAAGTTCGGACCAAATAAACGGACGCTTTTCGGTAATAGACGGTTTTCTTTCCATGAGGACCTTTTTATCATATAAAAACAATTAAATCCATATTAGCCTCGTTTCTTACCTCACTTAATCGATTTTAAGGCCCCGTCATTACCAAAGACGACTATATGATCATCTAATTATCCCGAATATTCGGAATTAACTAATATTTGACCAAAAACGGGGGAGTCGGGGAAAGTCACTAAAATACTTCGGTATTTGTTCGGAAAGGGGTTTGCCGACAGATAATTATTTAGGGGTATTAAATAAGAAAAACAAACAAAAAAATAATATACAAATAAGGTAAGCTTCGGGTGCTATGCAGAAAAAGACCCCACTCACTCACAGCTTTAGAGTGCGTCGCAAAAGTTACATTGTGCGACTATATACAGTTAACTTCTCCCGGCGTATATCACTGACAATAATGGACAAGGCCCACTAAGGGGGTTATGCAGTCATCACCAATAAGGGTCGGCAGGATAGACCTCTTCCCTTAAGAAGAGTAATGAATATCGCTTCAACATCCAAATTACTTATCCACATACATGGCACTACCGAGAGGAAATGAAAGGCCATTGAGGCTAACAACTGTATCAAACTATACATATCCTCTGTAAATTTTGTGTTCGGTTTTTCTTCGTACGCTCCAATGCGTCGCAAATCGTGAAAACTACCTATAATATTCATGAAAACCCAACCCCTACAGTCCCATTATAACGTATAATTATAGGATGTATGCTACCCTGCTCCCCTGCCTGTGTGTGTCCCAAATTTCTATATTGTAAATCTTAAATAATTAATTGAAGCTAAGCTAGCCTCCCCAGTGCGTGGCAAAAAACATTGCCGCAAAAACCAGAGCCCCGACAACCAGGTGCTCCCTAACGGCTGAGGGAAAAAGCCTGCCATCGAGTTTTGCCTGTCCGAGCCCTAAAAGCATGTAAAAAGTCACTGTCAAAAATAGAGATCCCACAACGATGGTTACAGGCCAAAAATATAAGACGGCGGCTACTTCCATGGTCAGAAGAGAAGAAATTCCGCTTAAAATAACCAGGTCTTTAGAAAATTCGGTGTCCAAAAGCATTGACCAGTAACCCTGAAGATAAAGTAAGAAAGAGATAATAAAGGTAAAGGGAAGTAAGATATAAATCTCAGTTCTTACGGATAATATTGCATCGAATACAAGGAATGATGTTAATAAACTGAGTACAAAACCTACTCCCCTAGCCGCCCGCAGTAGTGCTATAGTCCGGACTGCAGCAACCGAATAAATATTAGCAGTTAAACATAAAACATAAATCCCGGCTCCGTAAAACAACACGATAGGAATCCGGGCGAATATATTTGCGGGAAGTAAAAACCAAAAGACGCCGACACCCAATGTAAAAATGGTTGGTAAAATCAATGTCAGAAGTGTCATCTTACGTCCGAGACTTTCCAGAAGTGACCAATAAAATAAAACTATGGTTAAAACCCCTAAAGCACCGATGGCCCAAAAACGGTTTTGGTCGTTCAAAAACTGGACAGCGATAAATCCCAGGCAAAGGAGTAATGATGTAACAACAAAACGGCGGCGCTTGCTCATATTAAGCAGGAATTTGGCTCATGACCTCGTCGGGAATATCTAAATTGGAGAAAACTTTTTGAACATCCTCAAGGCTTTCTATATCGTCCATAAACTTTATCGCTTTCGAAGCGTCCGCGGAATTTTCTATTGTTTGAAAATTTTTAGGCTTCATTTGCAATTCGGTCTCGGCAACGGTAAACCCGTTCTCTACCAGTTTTTTATGTGTCTGACCCAATTTATCAGGAGCAACATAAACCTCAAAGCCATCCGGAGAATCCTCAATATCCTCTGCCCCGGAATCGATAAGAGTTAGCATCTGGGCATCAGGATCAGCATTTTTTTTGACAAGCATAAAACCTTTACTTTCAAAATTAAAAGCAACCGCATTCGGTCCGGCCAGAGTCCCCCCTCCCCTCTCAAAAACATTCTTAATTTCCTGAGCGGTTCTATTTTTGTTATCGCTCATTACTTCAACCATAACCCCAAATCCTCCCGGCCCAAAACCTTCATAGGTAATTTCCTCCAGGTTTGCCGCCTCAGTAGTTGCCTTAGCTATAGCCCTTTCAATATTTTCTTTAGGCATACTGACCGCTCTTGCCTTATCTATTTCAAAACGGAGTCTGAAATTCATATCGGGGTCTGCCCCGCTTTTTGCGGCAATCATAATTGCGCGCGCCATTTTGGAAAAAAGATTTCCTTTAGCCGCATCATTGGTCGCCTTTTGGCGTTTGATTGTCGCGTAGTGTGAATGACCGCTCATAATAGCCTTCCCAGTCATTGGTATTATATCAAAATATTTGAAGGAGGTCTTGACAAGATAACCAGTGTCTTTATACTCAATTACAGTTCAATCTATATGGACACTTCTGCCTCTCAAACCGCCATTAATTTGGCTCTCTCGGGCAACTGGTCAGAAGCTCTAAAGGTAAATCTCGAAATTATTAACGCAAATCCGGAAGATACCGATGCAATAAACAGACTTGCAAGAGCTTATTGGGAACTCGGCAAAACTCCGGAGGCTCAGGAAGCCACCAAAAGAGTCCTGCAAATTGATCCGGTCAATCCGATCGCCCTAAAATGTACCGAAAAATGGAAATCGGCCGAGAGCCATGAAACTCATTTTTCAGGCCCGGCTTCTACTGAAACTTTCCTCGAAGAACCCGGTAAGACCAAACTTGTAACGCTCGTTAACTTGGGAGACGACAAAATTTTCGCAAACCTTGACCCGTGTGAAGAGGTCCAGCTTTTTTCCCACGCACATAAGGTTTCCATTAATACGCAGGACGGAAAATATATAGGACGACTCCCTGACGATCTGGCCGCAAGACTAAGAAATCTGATTAAAGCCGGTAATAAGTACCAGGTTTTAATAAAAGCCGTTGACTCAAAGGATGTAAAAGTTTTTATCAGAGAATTGGAAAAAGGACCAAAAGCTCCCGAGATTCCTTCGTTCCCCACCGAAAAAATTGATTATGTTTCCTTCACTCCCCCGGAACTTATACACAAAGACCCTCCCGAAACACCAAATCTCGAAGAAACTGCTGAAGACTAAGCACTACACCAAAATACTTAGAATCTCTTTGCAAACATTTGCCCTAAATCAACCTCCAGGTCAAAATTCCCGGTGTTTTTTGTCACCTTACAGGAAAAAATATCCGCTATCTTTTTGACCGCTTCATTATTTGACCCGAAAACGGTGCAATCGGTCGAAGCCCCGCTTTTCTTATCAATGGATACGACTTTGCCTCCCACCACTTCAATTATTTGTCCAACCTTATCCGCAACACCCGGAATACCGGTGGCGTCCTCTATCGCTACCCTTAGGTTTTTACCAGAATTGGCAGTATCAGCAAACGTGTTATCAGAAAAATAAGCTGTTAAACGGGGTGATATTGTTCCTGCCAGAATATACCCGGGTTGTCCATCAATAAGCTTCTGCCTAACCAAAAACTGGTTTTTTCCAAGGTCCAGCCAACTTTTACCCAAATCCCGAACCCTCAAAGCAAACAAAGCCGCTGATACCCTGTCGCCAAAAGTCACGTTCGTTGATTCTGGAAAAAGTACAAAATGGATAATGCCCGGTATATTCGCGTCGTACAAGGCTCTGGCATCGCTATCACTCCATAAAAAGACAGGAAACAAAAAATTCTCGGTAATAGTACTCGCTAAAAGATTCCCCGACAGCTTTTCATTTACCCCAAGTTGCCAAACGTTTTTAATCCGAAGTTCGCCGTAATTTCTGGCAACATCTACCATTGTGTCCCCCGGAATAACCAATGTCGTAAATTCGACAAGTTTGGGGTCCAGTACACTAACTGCAGCGTCACCGTTTTCCAGCCTGTAGGCCAATATAAATTTATCATTCCCGTTCCAGTATCTGGTATCAAATTTAAAAAACGCTAAAATTCCCAGTATCAGTAAAATGGGCAAAAAAACTTTAAAGAATAACCCGCTTAATTTAACGGTCTTTCTCTTCTTTTCAATCAATGCACGACGCCGGGCAGATCTCATACTAATTAGAAACTACTTGCTGTGAGAAACTCTCAAATTCCTGATCACGTCACTTATTTCTTCTTTACTTTTCCCGCGGCTAACCAGAACACTACGGATAATTTCAATAGCAGCTTCAAACTCGGGCTGGATTACTTTATCCACCCTCAAGGTTTTCAGCTTCTCCCAGTCCTCGTCCCTGTGGGCCCTTGAAATTATTTTGACATCGGGAGCAACCGTCTGAACATAAGCAATCAGCGTTTCCTGAACTTCCCTATCGGGAATTGCCAAAATAATCGCCTTGGCTCTCCTAATTCCTACTGCCTCAAGCACTTCCGGCTCGGTCGGGTCTCCGTAGATAACCGCTGTACCGGCATCTTTTAACTCTTGGACAACTTTTTGATTGTAATCGACAACCACGAACGGTATTTCATATTCTTTGAGAGCCTTTCCCACCCAACTTCCAACCCTACCGTATCCGCAAATAATAATATGGTCTTTAAAGATACTCTCATCAAAATCGTGCTTTTCCCCGCTTATAAAAAGCCTGGACAAACCGGGGTACTTTACCGTCAACGATTTCATTTTTCTCCAGAACGGAACAACAGATCTGTAAAGAATCGGTGAAAAAATCAGGGTCAGAAGGGTTACGGCGATGCCGATCGAGGTTTCCTCCGGACTTAAAATTCGAAGGGCAAGTGCTGCGGAAAAAATTACAAAAGCGAACTCCCCCACTTGCGCCAAACCGAAGCTAACTGCAATTCCCGTTTTTCCCTTATATCCGAATACAGAACTGATCACAAAAACTACCAGAATTTTCAACAATATCACAATTATAGTTAAGGCCACGATGAGTCCGAATCTGGATATCACTACCGAGGGTGTTACCAAAAACCCCAAAGTCACAAAGAATAGAGCCACAAACAAATCTCTCAAAGGACGCGTCTCAGCAAATATCGCGTGATGCTCCTGGGATTCCGCAATTACTACTCCCGCGAGGAAGGCTCCAAGAGCCGGGGAAATCCCAAAGAAGGATGTTATCGCAGCGGTACCTAAAGCTAAAGCGATGGATGCCAGAAGCAGAAGTTCTCTGGAATTGGTACCTGCCAACAAATGTACAAAATACGGAACAAGTTTTTTACCAAATAGAATTACACCTAAAATGACTAATAAAGCCTTTCCTAACGCCAATAGTGCCGTTAAGGCCAATCCTCCCCCGCCGGCAGAGACCAAAAGCGGAAGCGCTACCATAATAAGAATTACAGTTAGGTCCTGGACCAGCGACCAGCCCAGCATTATTTCTCCATGAATTGTATCCGTCTCTCCCCTATCCGACAGTATTTTAACCAGAACCGCGGTTGAGGAAATGGAAAAACCCAGCGAAAGAATAAGTGCAGCTACCCACGTCATTCCAAACCAGGTAAGAATAATATCGCCAAGGAGTGTAACTAATACAATTTGAATCAGCGCTCCGAAAACCGCGATATTGAGATATCTTGAAAGCCTCTCAAAAGAAAGCTCGACTCCGATCGAAAAAAGCAGGAGAATAATTCCAACCTGAGCCAGTCCCGAAACCTCTTTTAAACCGGGGGAAAGTACCGCCCCGATGAGAATACCTGCAATAATATAACCAACCAAACCGGGAACCTTAAGAAGCCTTGCCAAAAATCCTCCGGCGACAGCCGCAACGGTAACGGATAAAAGTCCCAGGGTCAGGTCCATATATATCATATTACATTGAGACTAAATCAAATGTAAATAACTTCGTGAAAACTGCATGTGCTTGCCCTGAGCGAAGTCGAAGGGTAAAGAGTATTGTGAAAGTGTGTGTTGATTCAGAGTCTTTCGAGTACTCTTTCCAAATCACCGGGCAGATTTGATTTATATTCGACAGGTTCGCCCGTCGCAGGGTGAATAAATTTAATCGACGCGGCGTGCAGGAAAAGTCTCGGACACCACTTTCTGTCGTTCCTGGCGGTTTTTCTACCGGCGTAAAATTCATCAGCGACAATCGCGTGTTTAATATATTTACAATGTATTCTAATCTGATGAGTTCTACCTGTTTTCGGATAAAATTCGACTAAGGTATGTCCGGCATTATTGCCCGGAAAGAATTGTAAAACTTTATAATTGGTTTCCGAATTTCTACCCCCGGCAACAACTCCAAATCTGTCCCGTCTCCAGGGAAGTCTCCCAACCGGAACCGAAATATTTCCTTCCAATGGCTCCAGTTTTCCGTGAACAAGGGCAATATATGTCTTTTGCACTTCCCTACTCTTGAACTCCGCCTGAAGCTTATCGAAAGATCCTTTATTTTTAGCAACGATCATTACTCCGCTCGTTTCCTTATCAAGCCTATGAACTATTCCGTGCCGGAAGGCAAGGTTATCCACCAACGGGTATTCAAACTGTCTTAGCCAGGTCTGAAGCACGGGTTGGTTTTTGGTCGTTGCAGCTTCATTGACAATCCAGCCTGAAGGTTTATCAACCACAAAAAAGGAATCATCCTGATAAATAATTTTGGGTTCCATTTGAGGTTACTTTTCTCTTTTCCTTGCATCCTTGGCACAAAGAGTTGCCTCGGGAAAAGCTATCAGACGGGCCGTATCAATCATCTGGCCGCATTCTTCACAAATTCCGTATTTGCCTATTTTAATCCGGGTCAGAGCTTTCCTGACACCGATAATATTTTTTGAGATTTCCTTCTTTATAGCAGAGGTTCTGGCATGTCCATACTGCTCGTCTGCCTCAATATCCGGCGCAGCGTTGTCATCAACCCTGGAAGTATCGGCAAACGGGTCCTCCTTGGAAATTTCTTTCTTTCTTTTCTCCAGAGTATGAAGCCTGGCAGTCAAAAAACGGGCAACAGGCGTTAATACATTTGACGGAAATTTTAGACTTGCTTCTTTCTTTTTCATCCTTTTACCCTTCCTAAATTAAACAGCAACAAAAAACTGACTAAAGCCATCGTCCCCGAAATAACTGCCTCACCTTGGCCGACAAAGGATAGCATAGGAACTTTGGTTATAGCAATAGCAGTTCTTACCAAAAAAAATATTATCGCAACCGCCAAACCGGTAAAACCAATCTTGCCGGAGTGGTACCAGGTGAACCTTTTATAATGCGTATCGAGATAATATGAAACAAAAACAAGAACAAGCATTACGATAAAGGCCAAAAAAGAGCTAAGAGAGGAACGCGCTACCGAGTTTTCAAGAAAAACCAAACCCAGCCAGGGTGAGGATGAAATTATGAAAGCTTCCAAAGTTTCGTAAAACTTAACTCTAAACCGGAGTATCGCAAAAGATAAACCGGTAAATCCCCCGGCAGTTGATGCCCAAAAAAACCAAGCCGGAAAAAATTTGGCAGCGGCTATCCAGCCGATCCCGATCCCTACCAAAATATAAGTAGCCGCTTTAAAAATAATTTCTGAAGCATAATCCTCCTTAAGTCGTTTCCAAAAGAGAAAGAGAAAGATGAGCAGAGCCAAAATTGTAACAGCCAAATTCGCCAGCATCCATCAATTATATCTCACTTGGCTGGAATTTTCCCCGAAAAACGACTATTATTACTTCTACGTATGTTGGAGACCCCGCATGTCTTTATAGGCGCAGCTATCGCCTCCAAAATTCCCAACCCGTTTATCGCTATCCCCCTGGCTTTTGCCAGCCACTTTGTGATGGAGATGGTCCCCCATTGGAACCCACACTTAAATTCCGAAACCGAAAAATACGGCCGCCCCACACGAAGGAGCACCGTAATTACTACTATAGATTCAACACTGGCTCTCGTTTCGGGATCTTTTATTGCCTATCAGGCCCTTCCCAACGTCGGACAGGCTATTCTGGTTCTGGCTTGTTCTTTCGCCGCGGTTTTACCAGATGTAATGGAAGGACCGTACTTTTTCCTCAAGATGCGAACTACCTGGATCAAAAAATGGATAGCTTTCCAAAAATCCATTCAAAGTGATACTACCGCATTCTGGGGACTTCTAAACCAGGCCTTAATCATCCTGGCTGTTATCTTCTGGCTGAAAAATTAATCTCTGATGGTGCCGAGGGAGGGAGTCGAACCCTCATGAGGTTTAAGGCCCCATAGGTTTTTGAGACCTACGCGTCTGCCATTCCGCCACCTCGGCTTCATGGCTATTTTATCATTATTTCGTGTGCTTTGTCTCCCGTCCGAAGAATTTAATTCTATCCCCTTTGAAATGAAGAGGAACGCTCTTTAGAGGTCCGTTTCTGTGTTTGGCAATATCAAGCATCATATTCTCGGAATTATCGTCATCCTCCCGCCATAGGAACATTACAACGTCCGCGTCCTGTTCTATCGACCCGGAGTCTCTAAGATCCGAAAGTTGGGGCTTTTTACCTCCCCTGGTTTCCACCGCACGGGACAGTTGCGAAAGAGCCAGTACGGGGACTTTAATCTCTCTTGCCAGATTTTTTAGCCCCTGGGAAATTTCGGAAACTTCCTGAACCCTATTTTCGAGCTGACGGGATCTGGCAAGCTGAAGATAGTCAACTACAATAAGGTCTACCCCGCTCTCTACCTGAAGACGGCGGGCTTTTGTTCTCATTTCGAGTATGGATAAAGCGGGTGTATCGTCGATAAAAAGCGGTGCCTCAGCCAATATACCCATGGCGTCACTTAATTTTGTAAAATCTTCCTCAGAAAGTTTTCCGGTTTTTAACTTCCAGGCATCAATATCCGCCTGAGCAACTAAAAGCCTATCTACAAGTTCCTCACGGCTCATTTCAAGCGAGAAAAACCCAACCGGCCGTTTAAGTTCCACCGCAACGTACTGTGCTATATTTGTTGCAAGTGAAGTCTTGCCTACTCCCGGCCTGGCTGCCAGAATTATTAGGTTGGATTGCTGAAGCCCCGCAAGAGCGTCATCCAGATCGGCAAATCCGGTTGGCACACCCCTTATTCCCGCGCCTGATTTATGAAGTTCATCCAACCTGTCAAAGCTTTCCGCCAGGGTGTCCCTCACTGAAGTAAACGTCTTACTGAGAGATTTTTGGCTCAATGAAAAAATTTCACTTTCGGCTCTGTCCAAGGCTTCGTTTGCCGCAAGCCCCTCATCCATCGAAACCTCGACCAGCCGCGTCGCCGCAGACATCAAGGCTCTTTTTGTAGCCGTATCTTTGACAATACGTCCATAATGTTCAACATGCGCCGCAGTCGGAACCTTATTGGCAAGATCGGCTAAAAATGACGAACTTCCGACACTCTTGAGCGATTTTCGTTTTTTAAGCTTTTCCGTAACTGTCAGAACATCAATCGGGGTCCTATCTTCATAAAGATCCAGGCAGGCCTGATAAACTTCCTTTAATCTTTCATCGTAAAAATCTTCAGGAAGCAAAAATTCGGCAACGGCGATAACGGCATCTTTGTCGATAAGCATCGCTCCCAGAACACTTTCTTCGGCTTCCTGAGAATGAGGCGGAACGCGGACTTGATTGGTTTGTGCTGCCATATTTAATTACTTATATAAACTCGTTTAGGCAGTCTGTAAAGAGGACTATTTTTTCTCCAAAATAAGAACCTTGCTACCCTGATCTTCCAAAATGTCCTCACGTTTTAACGAAAACTTGGGTAAGTTTTCCACGGTCATTCCGATTTCCTTTAAAAACGTTTCAACCGGTTCCACTCCGGTGAAAGTCTGGGAATTTAGTCCCGGCACGGCATAGTGCATTGGAATTATAAAGTAAGGGTCAATTTTCCCGACTATCTCTACTGCCTCCTTTGGACCTATTGTAAATTTCCCTCCGACCGGGATCATCAGGACATCGATTGATCCGATTTCATTCACAAGATCATCGCTCAAGGTGTGGCCGAGATCTCCCAAATGGGCAAGCCTAAGTCCGTCAGCCTCAAATATAAAAATCGTGTTCTTCCCACGTTCCGCTCCCTGCTTTGCATCATGAAACGACGGATACCCGATAATGGAAACTCCCATAACTTCATACTCACCCGGTCCGTCAAAAACCTTTTTAACTCCTTCGACTTTACCGACAGCGTTATGATCCGGATGGGAGTGAGAAATGGTTACAATCTCGCCTTCAGCCCCCGAATACTTGAGCCCGACCATCTGGGGATCAAAGGGATCCGTAATAACAGTTGCCGTTCTGGTTTTGATTTTAAACGAGGAGTGCCCCAGATATGTGATATCCATTTCTCTTAGCACTCTATCAAATCGTTCGTATTATGGCAAGACTGTTTTTTGCTAGCCTTGACTTAGATAGGTTGATCGATTATATTTGTCCTCGTGAGACGCGAACTTATTTGGGTGGTAGTTATTGGGATTTCTTTTGGTCTTATCATTGCATTCGGCGTCTGGAGAATTAATTCTTCCATGATTAAGCCAAAATCCGGGCTTCCTGAGAAAACCCCCGCCTCCCAAAATCCCGGATCCGAATTAAAAATTACACTAAATACTCCTGAGAATAATAATGTCGTTACCACTTCCCCAGTAACCGTCTCAGGTATTACCCGACCTCTGACTTGGACCGTGGTTTCAGGAGAAACGGGAGACTATATCCTGCAAAGTGACGAAAATGGAATTTTTAGCCAAGATGTAGCCCTTACTCCGGGTATTAATCAGATCATGATTACGGCATTTAATCCGGGAGGTGCCCAAAGTGTTCAAAAAGTTTTAATCATCTATTCATCGGCATTTCAACCTATCACAGTCGTTCCGGGAACTCCGGGTAGCGCCGCCACGGGAGATGCAGCAATCAGAGAAAACGTCGCCCAAAAAGTGGCTGCCGCCATGAATCAGCCCAAGGCATACCTTGGCGTAGTTACGGATATAACCAGTTCGACTATCCAAACAAAAACCCCGGAAAGCCAAATTGAGCAAATCGCAATAGGCGGGGACGGAATCACTGTTATTAACACCAAAGGAACAAATAACAAGACTGTTAAGCTAACTGACGTTGCAATCGGAGATTTTATAGTAGCCATGGGTTATGTAAACGGTAACCAAGTCCTAAATGCCCAAAGAATACTTATTACAGATCCTCTATCGGATCCGGGGCTTTCCGTCTCCTTCGGTAAGACTACTAATATTTCTAAAAACTCGATAACGGTTGCCGATATAAAAAGCGGAGAAAGTGGTGTCCTCACTCCTGCTAAAAATACGGCTATTTTGTCCTTCACAAACGGTAAGACAAGCAGTATAAAAATCGCGGGAGTTAAAGTTGACGATCTAATAATCTATGTAACTGATTCGTCTGCCACCCCTCCTTTTATCCGATCCGTTTTTGACATTTGACATTGTAAATTATAGGTATATAATTCCTTCCCGTAGCCTCTCGTTCCTTGCTCACCTATTCGGGTGAGCAATGACCGGGAGGTTTTTTGTTGCGCTCAAACTGATATAATAATAATTATGCAAAAGGGTCCGGTTACACCAAAAGGATTCGGCGATATTATGCCCGCTGAAGCTGCAAAAAGGCGTCTAATGATAAATGCCATTGTTCCCGTGCTGGAAAAGTATGGGTTTGCTCCTCTAGAAACTCCCACGATCGAATTCGCAGAAACACTTCTTGGAAAATATGGCGAGGAAGAAAAGTTGATCTATCAGTTTGAGGATAAAGGAGGCAGGAAACTGGCTCTCCGGTATGATCTGACTGTCCCTCTGGCCCGCTTTGTGGCCAATAACCTCGGCCTACTTAAACCGACATTCTCAAGATACCAAATCGGCCAAGTCTTCCGCGGGGAAAACCCCCAAAAAGGTAGAAGACGCGAGTTTACACAGTTTGATTTCGATACGGTCGGATCGGATAATTTTGAAGAAGACGTCCGTGTTATCTCAGCGATTGTCGAATCTACCCGTGCAATCGGCCTAAAAGACGCTACCGTCCAGATTAATGACAGGGAACTTTTTGATAAAATCGGTTTCTCCAAAGAAGCAATTATTGCCATTGATAAAATTGACAAAATCGGGCGCGAGTCCGTAATTGAGATTCTGAAAGAAATCGACCTTAAAGAAGCCGACAAAATGTTTGCCGCACTTGAAAAATCGGAAAAAACCGAAAGATTGAAAAATATTTTTGCCGGGCTTACAAAAGCAGGTTTTGCGGAAGGAAAAGATTTCTCCTTCAATCCATATCTTGCCCGCGGCTTAAATTACTATACCTCAACAATTTTCGAGCTTAAACTTGACAAAACTCCCGGCGGACTTTCCGTCGGTGGAGGGGGCAGGTATGACAATCTGATCGGAATGTTTGCCGGACGCAGTATTCCGGCTGTTGGCTTTTCCTTTGGAATTGACCGAATAATTGACCTTTTGCCGTAACAAATGAACCCTGCCCGACAACGTGCGTATATAGAACTACTGATCGTAGCTGTAATTTGGGGAGCTGCCAGTCCTGTTATTAAATATACTCTCGGAGGTTTTTCCCCTGCGGTATTTCTAACCTACCGCTTTTTTATCTCGGCAGTATTGGCGGTAATTATTTTCGTTATTACCGGATTTAAACTTCCTAAAAACCCCAAAACTTTGGCCTTAACTCTTTTTAACGGCTTTTTAATTTCTACGGTTTCCCTGGGGCTACTCTTCCTCGGAACCGAAAAAACTACCTCAATTGATTCCAATATTATTTCTACCATGGCTCCGATTACAATCGCACTTGCGGGAGTATTCTTCCTTAAAGAGCGCGTAACCAAGAAAGAGGCCATAGGCATTCTTATCGCCTTAGCCGGAACGCTAATTACGATCATCGGTCCCGTACTTAAGTCCGGTCGCGGTTTCGGAGGCCTGGAAGGAAATCTTCTGGTTTTTGGTTCTGTAATTGTGACCACAGTGACCGCAGTTTTGGCTAAAATGATCCTCCGAGACGATGTTGATGCCATAACTGCCACCAATCTTTCCTTTGTCATTGGTTTTATAACCATTTTGCCTTTCGGCCTTCCAACTATTCTAAATTCCGGGTTTAGAGTAATAACCTCTATTCCCCTCTCTTACCACCTGGGTGTTTTTTATATGGCAATCCTTTCAGGGACCCTTGCCTACTTCCTCTGGCATAAAGCCGAAAAAACGATCGAAATAAGTGAAGTAAATCTCATCGCCTATTTATACCCCATATTCGGTACGCCTCTTTCAGTTTTCTGGCTTGGGGAAAAGATTACTCTTCCTTTTGTTGTTGGAGCTATCGTTATCGCTGCCGGGGTCTTCCTTGCTGAATGGAAAAAAAGACGGTATAATTGACCCTTGATATGAAAGCTAAAATTCATCCCACATGGTTCCCTGAAGCTAAAGTAATTTGTGCCTGCGGAAATACATTCACCACGGGTGCAACTGTGCCTGAAATTCATGTTGAGGTTTGCTATAACTGTCACCCGTTCTACACGGGAACAATGAAATTTGTAGACACGGCAGGAAGAGTTGATGCTTTTAAGGCTAAAATGGCAGGGGCCGTAAAACACGTAAGCAAGACCGAGAAAAGAAAAGCAAAAAAACTTAAGAAACTTCAGGAAGAAGCCGCTAGACCCGAGAGTCTTAGTGAACTTCGCTCTCAAGGTTAATTTACCCTTCATGGAACCACAAACAGCATATCTGGAAATTCGGGGCGCCACAGGCGGCGATGAAGCTAAATTGTGGGGAGCTGACCTCCTTCGCATGTATATCCGCTTTGCCCAGAAAAAAAGCTGGAAGGTGTTCCAGATTGCCGATCTAACTCTCAAAATAAGCGGTCCCGGAGTTTTTAACAGCCTTAAAAATGAGTCTGGGGTTCATAGAGTCCAGCGTGTACCTGTAACCGAAAAAAGAGGCAGAATTCACACATCAACTGCCACAGTAGTAGTTCTTCCCGAAATCAAAGAAACCGAAATCCAGATAAGCCCGAACGACCTTGAGTGGAGTTTTACCACGGGCGGAGGCCATGGGGGCCAAAATGTGAATAAAGTTTCAACCGCGGTAAGACTTGTCCATAAACCGACAGGTACCGTCGTAGAAGCCCGCGAGGAGAGGTTCCAGGAGCAAAACAGGCAAATAGCGCTTTCACTCCTGAGATCCCGTCTTTGGGAACGTCAGGAGGCTGAGAAAATGCGGACGGTCGCGGGCTATCGTAGCGTAATCGGACGCGGTATGCGGGCCGAAAAAATCCGTACTTATAACTTCCCCCAGGACAGAGTCACCGACCACAGAATCGGGAAATCGTGGGGAAAACTGGAAAACATTATCGACGGAGAACTGGACAAAGTAATTGAATTGACCTCCAAAATCGACTTCTAAGATATTCTCTCTTCAGAAGCCTTAAGGGCAATACCTGCAGCTTCCAACATCCATCTAGAATGTTTTTGGTAATAATTTTCCGCTTCTGCCAATCCCGAACCTGGTTTTTCAAGCATATCTAAAGAATTCAACAAATCATTTGGAGGTAGGGTGTTTTTAAAACTCCGGCTAAAATTGTCTACCAACTCTCTTATTTCAACCGGGTAGTAGCCTCCATGACGTTTTTTACTCAACCGCCATTCATCAAATGCCCTTTTAGAAAAATATGATCGGGAAAGCTCCCAAACAACTTTCTCCATGGTAAATAAACACTGATGAGATAATTCCCTATCGTAAATCTGTTCTGCCGGAAGTTCTCTTGATATTGAATCCACAACTTTTGCAGAATCCCGCATAACCGCTTCATCGGAACCGCCGTAATCTCTTTCTATTATCCCGTCAAGTTTTCCTTTTTCGGTTATATAACTTCCTTTGAAATAAAGCGTCATATCCTGAACCACCCTACGGGCAAATTTTCGCTGCGGAAACGGATTCCCCCTTATGGCATTTCTATCGAAGAGGCCTTTATACTCTTCAAGGGTTACGACCAAGTCGGTCGGATGAGGTTTAACTTCCGGACTATATAAATCCTTATTTATTAATGATCTGATTGCACCCAATTTATGTGGAATTCCTACTCTTAAAGCAAAAGATCGATCATATATGTCCGTTTGGGCTTCTGAGAAAATCGTGGCTCTATGTCTTGCTAAATTTGGATATTCATACTTGGCTGACAACCGTTGTCTTACCTCAAATTCTTTTTTGGATAAAACGCTTAAATCTTCCAAGTCAGGCAGTTCCTTAAGTACAAGCCAAGGATCAAGATCACTTGCCCTTTGCTCATTTCCCGTACCAAAAGACCCGAGTAGCCTCAAATCTATCAAAGACGGGCTTAATTTAACTACCTCGTCTTTATACTCTGTAATAAGCGGGGATGATTTTTGCTCTGTAACAACCAATTCTTGAATTAAAGCCGGTTCCATGTCACTCATAGGGATATGATATCTTAATTCGAGGAATTTATAAAATTTACCACATCCACAATAACAATACTTGACGGCCGGGAACACCAAGTGATATAAGCCATGTATGTTCCCAGAAAAGCCAAGTTTCAACCTTAGAGAAATAAAATTCGGAAAAGAAGGTAAGGCCGAAAGCATCAATCGCGGGTTTGCCATAACTACTCTCAGAAATCCCAGACTGGAATACAATTTTCAAAAGGGCGAGGTAATTGAGGCAAACTGTTTTAACGATATGAGAAAAGTTCCTATTGTTGTAATTTCTAATGAAACAAAGCCTCTGAACCGTCAGCTCATCCCCGTTATTGCACTTGACGGTTATTTCTCGGCCGATAATGCAGCCGATGACTTGAGAAAAATCAAAGGATACGAACAAACAACCAGGAAGTCTTCCCTACAAGCTATTGTTTTTATTGGCACAGAAAAATTCAACTCATTATCTCAAGCACAGCAACACGATCTGACGCACAAGCCTATCTACGATTTATTAAAAGATCGTAATAATCGTCAATTATTCTTCCCGACCATGTGTTACCATCTCTCGGACCGCGGCAACCTGCACGATTGGATTAACTTCCTAAAAGTTAACGGGCTTATTTCTAAAGAGGAAAAGGAAGCAATGACAAATTACAGTATATTCGGTAGAGACAGCGCTATCGAAATAATTAAAAACAATCCCGAAGTCCTTAAGTATATATCGACAAAGCCTGAGCATAACGCTTTTAATCCCCTGGTCTTGGGAATCCCCAATAAAGAAGACTACTGAGGCGACGCCGAAAGTGTAACTTTGATATTACTTGTTTGTCCGTTCCTCCAAATATCAAGGCTAATTGTGTCACCGGGCTTTTTTCCAGAAACTAAAGATCCAAGTCCTCCCGAGGCGACATTTAGAGTATTTCCGTCAATCTTGAATATCACATCGCCTACTTGTATTCCTGCTTTATCCGCCGGGGATCCGGCAATAACATTGACTACATACGCTCCCTGCGGAACCTGATTAAGAAGAGCCACCTGCTGTGTCAACATCTGGTATTCAACACCAAGGTATGCTTTTGCGGGGAAACCCCCCATGGCTTTATATTGGTTTAGGGCGTCCTTGACGGTATTAACCGGAATGGAAAAGGCAATATTATTAGCACCCTGAGCAACCGCAACATTAATTCCGATTACCTGTCCGGCCGAGTTAAGAAGAGGCCCTCCGCTATTTCCGGGGTTAATCGCCGCATCAGTCTGAATCACATTATCAAGCTGCTCAACGTACCCCTGAAAGGCGTCCCCTGCATTAATTCCGCGGCCGAGTCCCGAAACTACCCCTGTTGTTACAGTATTTCTAAATTGCCCCAGTGCGGTACCTATCGCAATCACGAATTGCCCCACCTGCAAATTTGATGAATCTCCTAGCTCAATCGGTTTTAGTCCGCTGGCCGCGATTTTTAATACGGCTATATCGTTATTGGGATCACGGCTGATTTGCGTGACATTATAAGATTTGCCATCCGAAGTCGAAACCTGATAAGTAAGGGTTGTATCAGAAACTACGTGCTTATTGGTTACGATAAGTCCGTCGGAAGAAACTATAAATCCGCTTCCAATATCCTGCTGGGTGCCCCCCTGGGTCCCTTGGGTAAATCCGCCGAAGGGAGAAAATTGAATTACAGTTTGTTTTGGGGTTTGAGCCGAAACCGTAACGACTGATGGTCCCACATTTTTGACAACATCGATTACGTCGCTACTTTCATCAACTACCCTTTGTTGAAGATTAAGACTGGAGTTCCTGGGAAAAAGAACATCTAGGGGCTTAAATCCAAAAAGCCTATCAGCAATAGCCCCGGAAGTTACGGCAACGGTAACAATTACCAATATTGCCAACCCAACCAAGGTCTTTTTAAAAGATGATTTTCTCATTTCCACTCTGGATAAGACAAAATTTAACCCTGTTATCTTAATAATAGCTGAAAATGTTTTGCATCTGCGCCAAGTAATGACTCCTGATCTGCACTAAAAAAGCTTTATTGCCGCGTCAAGTTGCGCGTCGGTCGCAGTATCTTTATTGGCAACCACCACGTCCGGAGTCAAACCCTTTCCGTGTACCCAGGTCCCATCGGGAGTCAGCCATTTTGCTGTCGTAACATGCAGACCACTTCCTCCCGCTATATCAATCGGTTCCTGAATAGTTCCTTTTCCAAAGCTTTGATCGCCGACAAGTTTTATCCCCCTATCGTCACGCATGGCCCCTGCTAATATTTCCGACGCGGAGGCGCTTCCGCCGTTTATAAGAACTACAATTTTATAGTTCGAAAGTCTGGGAAGTTTTTCCGATTTGTATTCCTGTTTTGTCCCGTCACCGTTCTCCTGAACAACAACTGTTGTTCCCATAGGGACAAAGTCAGAGGCAATGTCTATAGCTGACTGCAAATACCCTCCCGGGTTATTTCTCAAATCGATAATAATTCCCTTGCATGCAACTTTTTGTGTTTGACACTTATCAGTTACCTCCGACTCCACTTTATTCCACTCGCCATCGGTCGCCGAGTCAAATTTTGCTATTTTTATATCGGCAACGGTCGAATCCGTCCCCACCCAGGAAAGCGTAACCGAAGGAACATCAAGCTTGGCACGAGTCAGAGGAACCACCATCGGAGTGGCGTCACCGTCACGAACTAATGTTAATGTAACAACGGTCCCCGCAGGACCTCTTATATCATCAACGGCCGTAGACAGATCCAAACTCGCGGAGTCGACGTCAATCCCTTTTTTGGTATCGGTGATATGTACAATATAGTCTCCTGGTTTAATACCGGCTTTTTCCGCAGGAGAACCCGGCAGAGGCGAAACTACAGCCAGATGTGTATTTTTATAGCCGATTTCAATTCCGACACCCTCAAAAGAACCGCTGAGATCTTCATTAACAACTTTGTTCTGAGTCGGAGGCAGGTACATTGTGTAGGGATCCCCCAGTGACGCAACCATACCCTGAATTGCACCGTAAACCATCTGTGCAGGAACCAACTTTGATTTATCAAAATATTTGGCGCTTAGGGTATCCCAAACCTGCCAAAAAAGTGAGAAGTCAACGTTTTTGTCCGGCGGAACAGTCCTGGAAATGTTCACCTGAAGCGACTTTGTTACCTCCGCCTTATATCCGTTTACGCCAAATTTATACCCGCCGATAAAAAGTCCTAATGCGACGATCAGAATCAGGATAATATTCCTTACTCTGGAGAAGCCAACTTTAATACGCATACGAAAGATCATACTCGGTGAAAACAATGGACTCAAGCACTAAATTTGAGGAACATACGGAAGAAGGCCGAGGTGTCTTGCACGTTTAACAGCAACGCTAATCTTTCTTTGGTGCTTGGCGCAAATTCCGGTACGGGCCTTGCCTAAGACTTTGGCACGGTCACTCATATATTTCATTAAAGTATCAATATCTTTATAATCCGGTTCGGTTTTTGTCTTATCAAAAGGGCAATTCACAGGTACCGGCTCTTCCTTAATTATTCTTCTTCTTTTTTTGAGGTCTTTTTTGGCCATTTTTAAAAAGGAATGTCCTCTTCACTGGGCTCCTCTGTCTTTTCTTCTTTTTTTTCGATCTTCTCTTCGGACTTTTTGGATTTTTTGGCCGGCTTCTCCGAAACTTCCTCGGGGACAGCTTGCGCTTCCACTTGTGCTTCCGGAATCTCTATCCCCGCCTCGGGGACACCCATTCCCACATCTGCGGGGTTATCGCTTTTCTTGTCAAGAATTACCATATCATTTATAACCACTTCTGTTCTTTGTTTCTGTGTTCCGTCCTGACCCTGCCAACTTCTGGTCGAAAGCCTGCCCTCGACATAAACTTTTCTGCCTTTTTTAAGAAGTTGCGCGCAAATTTCGGCCAGTTTATTCCAGGCCACAATATTGTGAAACTCAACATCCTCTTTTTTCTCTCCGCTTTCAAGTGTCCAACTCCTATTGGTGGCAACACCAAATGTACAAACCGCTGTTCCCTGGGGCGTATAACGCATCTCAGGATCTCTTGTGAGATTTCCGATCAACATTACTTTGTTCAAACTTCGTGCCATATTATTTGTCTTTCCTAATCAGTAAATACCGGATTAAATCAGAGTCTACTCTTAATTTATCATTTAACGCTTTTACACTTGAAGGGTCAAGTTCAAGTTCAAAATAAAGGTAAAAGCCTGTTTCACTTTTGCCGATTTTATACGCCAGCTCCTTAACACCCCACTCCTTCGACTCGGAAATTACACCCTTAAAAATCTTCAGGGTCTTTTCCAAGGTTTCTGTGACCTTTTTCTTTTTGGCGGCCCCGGCCTTACCATCCAGAACTAAAGTTAACTCATATTTATTCATACAAGGCGAATTCTACCAAATATTGACTTCCCCGACAAGTGGCTTTAGGATGAAAGTCATGAGCGAGAGATTGGAGCCCTACGATGCCGCAGCATATAGCAGATATATTAGAGAGAAGGGGGAAGCCAAAAAAGCTGCAGAAGCAACTCAAACGGCTGATATAGCCCAAAAGTTAGATAGAATGGAAGCGGAGGGAAACCCCGTTGGTCCTTGGGACCCTTTGATAAGCAAGCTCGTAAACCCCAGAATAAGGTGATAACCCCAAGGCTAATCGGGTTCCGACTTTAAGATCTTCGTTATACCTATTTGATTAGTTTAATAAAAAAATATAGAATACGTACTTCAATGAACGAACGGGTCAAAGATCTTAGTTGCAGGCAAGATTGTCCTTATACCAAAGTGATTAACCATTTTGGCAAAAGACCTTGTGTAAAAGAAGTAGCCAAAGGTGAAAAATTTTGCACAGACAGCATACAACTTCATTTTTCAGAAAGGAATATTGAGCCCATCAGTCTTGCCGTTACAGGCAAAAAGATAGAAATATATAATGAAAAAAATATCCAAGTCGGAACCGTCGTGAACGGTGTCGCAAACCTGAAGACAATATATCCTATCGACCTAACAAAATTAAATCTTTAGGTTCCGATCTTAAACTCAACAACTTCTCCGTCTTTCATAATATAATCACGGCCCTCAGAGCGGACTTTACCAAGCTCACGGCAGTTCTTCCACCCCCCATTTTCAACAAAATCGTTAAAATCAACAATATCCGCCTTAATAAAATTCTTGATAAAATCCGTGTGAATTACACCCGCCGCTTCCTGGGCATTTATTCCCGCCTTAATAGTCCAGGCTCTAACTTCCTTCTCCCCTGCTGTAAGAAAAGTGATCAGGCCGAGAGTGGCAAACGCTTTTTGTATTAAGCGTTCAAGACCCGATTTTTTAATTCCCAGATCCTGCATATAAACTTTTTGGTCTTCGTCTGAAAGTTCCGAAAGCTCCGATTCTGTCTTGGCACAGATAGCAACAATTTGATTTTTATTAACCTTAAACTCTTCTGCATACTTGGTTTCAAGATTATCCGCCTCTTTAAGTGCACTCTCATCAACATTCAGAACAACGAGGATCGGTTTAGCAGTTAAAAGACTTAAGCTTTTGGCAATTTTTTCCTCTTCCTCGGTTAGCGTCACGTCGCGCGCAGGAGTTCCTTTTTGAAGTTCGTTTTTAAGTTTTGTTACAACCTCCCACCATTTAATTAGTTCTTTATCGAGGGTATTGCCCGGATCTTTCTGTTTTTCCAGGGTTTGAAAATCCGCAAGAGTTAACTCGGTTTCTACAACTTCAAAATCAGTTTTTGGATCGGTAACTCCCTGTTTAATAATATCCGGGTCCGAAAAAGCCCTGACAACATGACAAACTGCCGAGGTTTCTCTGATATGACTCAGGAATTTATTTCCTAAACCTTCTCCTTTTGAAGCGCCGGCGATAAGTCCCGCAATGTCTACAAACTCCACTGTTGCGGGAACCTCGGGAGGTAAAGATGCCATATTTTCGGCTTCTTTTGTTACCTCGGCAAGTTGTCTCAAACGATCATCGGGAACTGGAACTACTCCGATATTCGGCTCTATTGTTGCGAAAGGAAAATTAGCCACATATGCCAGCTGCTTTTTAAGTAGAGCATTAAAAAGTGTAGATTTTCCTACATTTGGTAAACCTACTATCCCTACAGAGAGTGACATAAATGGATTTTACCATTCATGAAGTGAATGGCCAAGTTTTGCTTGCCACGAATCTATCTTTGGGCGTCGTACTGAATTTTAGCGACTTCTTCTTCTGCTGCCTGTCGGACTTTTTTACTCTCAAGATCTGCAGCCGCTTGTCTCTGATCGAAGTCGGCCTGGTCAACTGCATCTTTCGCTTTTTGGGCCTCCCAATCAATCTCATCTTTTTGTTGTTGTAAACTTGCCATAATTAAATGTTAAAACCTAGCAGACGTGCAACAAGAACAATAACAGCAATAACAAGTAGTAAGTGGATAAGTCCCCCACCAACGTGGAGAGAAAAACCACCTATCCAGGCAATAACTAAAACTATAATTATAATATCTAAAATTCCCATAAATATCACCCTCGATCTAACTTCAAAACTAGGACTCCTGCTTTTCTCCCGAAAGAACACTCAAAAGCTTTACTACCCCCCAAGCCAAAACTCCGTAGACAATGATCGCAACCAATGTTGCCGGCTCAAAAACGGAGGTTGTATCTACAACCTGGGTAATTGCTTTATGAAATATTCCACTAAACGGTAGGATGAAAACGCCTGTTATGCCATAAACCAGACCCACGAAAGCGTTCCCTAAATTCGCTCCAGCCAACTTAAGGATAAGTCTAAAGGCGAGCAATATTTCTAAAGCTCCAAAAAAGAAATAAACCAAATATCCAACAGTTTGAGAAGCCGTCGCTTCCATCTTTACCGGAGCAACTTTAATAGTATCTGTATTGTTCTTTTGTGTAGTTACTGTCTCATTTACAATTTCTGTCAATTTATTTCACTCCCTCTCTTAATACCACTTTTTTAATTATTGTTTCTCTGGGTAAATATTTTATTAGGGCTTTTTCTACGAGTGAAGTTAAAGATATTTCCTCAACAACTGCCTGAGCTTTGGCGTGTTTGGAAATCAATGAATTAAGGAAAAGAGTTATACGTTGTTTCTGAACAGTTGTCATACTTGATATACTACAACTAGTTGTAGTACTTGTCAAGAACCTGTTTTCAAGCTAAGGCTTTATCTCAACACGCAACAGGCTGGACGACTATTATATTAGGGCAAAGATTCGAAGAGGATTAAGAGTAAACTTCGGCCGGTAAAAATAAACTAATATATATCCCCCAATTGGGTATATATGCGTGCGTCAAGATATCCGTAATTATCTTCCAAATATCCATTCCTATCGCTTATAACAACTCTATTTTCGCCCGAGACCAAAAAAGATTTGTTAGGCAGTGAAATGTGAATCTTTTCCTTTGACGGTTCCCTAGGGTCTTTGAAATTAGAAGCAGCAAAAACATAACACTTACCTTCATCAGATTTCGTAAGTTTATATGCAACGTTTCCGGATTGGTTTTTCCCCAAAATCAATTCTTCACCAATTAGGCCTTTCTTAACCCCCGTCAGCTCACGCCCTATGTACTGAATCTTTTCCCAATGCGTCGAATAACCATTTCCTTTTCCCGGATAACCCGGACAATCCTCAGCTTCGCACCCCGGTGGCCAATCCCACCATAAAATCCCGGTCGCACCGTGAGCCATAACTTCAACTGCCTGGAAACGCATACTCTTAAGCGTTCTCGGGATCTCGCTATGCGCCGACAGCGTCACCCAAACCGCTTTTACACTTTGTCCGAAATCTCCATTTTTTAAACGAGTCATATATTCATCCGTAATATCAGCATAATCTACATTATCATTAACATCTCCGGTGTAACCGTACCCATAAGAAACAATTTCTGTATGTGACTTTTTCAAAAACCAATTCTGAAATTCATCAACAGTAACCGGACCCGATAGATCATTCAAATCACTCGGATCACCCTTATAGCTCTTTTTATAAGACCCGAAATCGAGTAAACCCTCTGTGGCTTGAGGCCTTTCATAAAAATCCGTTAATACTGCATGATCGGGATCTAACTGTTGAATTTGTCCTAGTGCTTTCATGTACAGGATTTTTGCGCAGTCAATTGCCGGTTCATCCGGAGCATAATAACCTAAATTAGATTTTGATTTTTTAAGTCTATTAAGTGTTTGCAAATATACTTCTCTGGTTCTGGTTATACCCGGCATGTTAGGAAGATAAGTCATAAAATAGACATCGTTTTTTTCAGCTTCGCCAATGGAGTTTTCACCCATCGGCCACTGATTTACTATGTTTAACCCGGCACTGCTCATTTTTTTCCATGACTCCAGGCTTCCGGGACTGGGAAGAAAATAAAGCCCTATGGGAAAAACAGATTCGCTATTAACATCTATTATTCTGTCTTTTCTAAACGAAATTTTATTTGCCGATTCCGTCTCTGTTCGATTAATTGGAAGAATTTCGGAGCTCACTTTTTCGAGAAGTGGGTATAACGCTACCGTTCCGATAACACCAGCTGAAAGTTTTAAAAAATCTCTTCTTGAAATCTCATGATCAACGGACACGCCGAGATTATAAACTGGCTTTTATTATCTTTCAATAAATAAAATATATTCCTAAATTGGGTTTACTACACACCTGAAGCCGATGTCGTCAATATTGGTTTTACCCGGAACCGGCTGCATATGAATCGTAAAAACACCACTATCATATCCATGCCTCCAATTCCCTCCCCTAACGAACGTATACAAAGTTGTATCCGTATCGCCAACCAAATTGTAATGATAAATTCTACCAACCCCCTGGGCTGAATCCCAATTTGAATTAGTCGGACTATACAAATCGCTCCCCTGAACTGTTTGAAACTCCGCCCAAACCCATCCATTTCCACCCAGACTTGGAACTAGCGATCGTGGTTCATCTTTTCTTGCAATAGTTTCGTCAACCCACTGCCAGATATTTCCGGCAAAATCCCAAATTACTTCACCATTACTCAAGGTTAAGGTTCTTTTTTGGGAATTTTTACCACCGCATTTATCCGATCCGTCGGTGGTGGTTCCAAAACACGGCTGATCATCACTTCCAGCCGGAAGGGCATTATTCGGAGTTAAATCATTATGTCCGTTTGCCAAAATTTTCCCGCTGGTGCCGGGTGGATTTCCACAACCCGTACCGTCTTTGTTGCACCAATTTGCATAAACTTGGGCAACATCCTTCGCGATAATCATCCATTCAGTATTTGTCATTAAATGCCAGCCCGCATTTTGACAATAAGATTTTGCACTCTGGTTAGTCCCGTCATCTTCTGGCACATATGTAATCGGGGGACCTGATGCTGTTGAAACTATCTGAAAATTTCCCTGGCATATACATCCAGGGGCGTTATTTTTATATACCCCTTCGCCCGTAACGCATTTTGGATTGGGATTGGTACACTTTGCATCGTATTTCATAACACAAAAGTCAGCTATTAGAATAAAACCTGATGGACATTTTTTGGAGGCAGTTACCGGTTCCCGTTTTTGGATTTTGGGAAGCGGTTTCCTGATTAACGATATGCCCACCACGGTAACCAAAGAAAATAAAAATACCAGGAAAATCTCTCTCTTGGACATTCCGATGAATTTTAACACAATAAATCTGGAAGAATGAAGAATCTGCGTTATACTTGTAATTAAGATATGAACAAGATAATAGTTACTTCCGATTCGCCCGAGGTAGAGGAAGTTCTTAAGAAACTAAATGTTTCATATGAAGTGGGTGAGGTCATTTTCACCGAGGACTTTTCGCAAAAGTTACCGCCCGCAAATCTGGTAAAAACTTTTTCCTTCTGGAAAGCAAAAGATGCTTCCGGCAAAAACCCCGACTCCGTAGTAATCGGAAGCGCCTCATTCATTTATTTCGACGAAAGACCGATTAGATGGCCTAAAAGCAAAGAAGAACTAAAACAAATTCTTCTCGAACTAAGAGGAAAGTCTTTCTCTGTCTACACGGGGTTCACAGTTATAGACAACTCCCCCGAAAAAACCGAGTCAAAAGCCCAGGAAACAAAAATCCATTTAAGAGACTATACCGAAATAGAAATTGAAAGTGTGATGGTCTCCCCCGGCTGGAAGGATACGCTAGCCAGATTATTTTTTCCCAAAGACGCAGTTGATTCTTATCGAAGACTTTTAACCGGGACGCTTAATGAATTTGGTAAACCGCCTGCTGCCAAGGAAAATAATTTGATATTTTCAACCTCAAACAGTGGTGGCACAACTAATAAATCTGACGTTAATATTAATTTATATTTAAAAGGCCAGCTTCAAAAACTCCGGGAAGAGGAGCAAAAAGTGGGGCAAAAGGTAGATAAGTTAACCAAAACCGAAACGGAAAAATATATTGAACACCGCGATATAGTCAAAGAACATGACACCGAATCGGAAAAACGCATTGAACACAAGGAAACGGAAAAGGATCATGATATTTATCTGAAACGAAAGGAATCGTTATCAGAAGAAAAAAGAAAGTCGGAATCCAAAAGCAAATCCGAGGGTGCGGACAAAAAGTACAAAGAAAGGGAACGCGATCACGAAGGTGCTCTTTCAAGAACATCTGATTTCATAGATCAGTTTTCCGGTGAGAATCTGATATTTTTATTCCTGTTTACTCTAATCGCCGGAATAGTTGCATTTATATTTATCTTCCGGCAGTTGGGTCTTATCCACTAAAAGCAGGTATCTTAACTGACCTCATTCGCTCAGTTTACATTCCCAACCGGCGTTTAGTGTATTAGACTCTGTACAGCAGTACTTATGATTGTTGTTACAAATCTTGGCAGACTCTTTATCCGGACAATTAAAATCCCCCTTATACCCACATCTACAATCTTGCGGATCCCAAATCCCCTGATCACATACGTATTCGGTTGTCGAAGCCTTTTCTCTCATATCCTGATTACTTCTTATTAGATAAACACCCGAAGAAATTGAAAAAATCGAAAAAAGCAAAACCATAAATAATTTTGCCGAATTGGCAATTTTTACCTGACATTCGTCACAAATTACAGTTCTCTGAAATTTGGGCACATAAACAGAGTTTTTGCAGATAAGACACGGTATTATTTTGTAATCTTCTGTTATTGCTTTTGACCTCCTTTTTATGAAGCTTTCAAAAGAAAGAATAATCAAAATAATGCCTATTTGGATAGACGCTGCCCCAAAAAACAAACTCCAAAATGGAATTCGTAATGAGAGCAGATAAATCCCGCCGGTAAACAGTGTAATAGAAACAACGAAAAGTCCCAGATAATCCAGAAGGCTACCAATTGATTTTTTAATCACTGGTTAATTATAAAACAAAATTAGCCTAAACCACCATTATAGAAAAAAGGCCTGACTAAATGTTCCCCCAAGCTATCCAAACGCAAAATAGAATATTTAATGACATATTTCTATCTTAAATGTTCTCACGGGTAATCTCCTTTATCAACATCCCCAAGTTAAATTTGAGGAGGATTTTCCCCAGCTGGTGGCAGTGTTGTGGATGGAGGGCTCGGCGGGATACCTTCGGTGGGTGGATTCGAACCGGCCGGGATATCTGATAGCGGCGGGTGAATAGGAGGGATTCTCCCACTCTTCCTTTTTGCAATTATTAAAATAACGGCTAACGACCCTATTATTACAAATCCGGCAGCGGTGAGGATTATACCCACAGTTTTGATCATTGAACTTCCGCCCGCTGCAACTTCAGGAGTTGGCGTTTCCACCGGGGTTTCAGTTACAGAAGTTACCGTTACCTCACTTTGTGGAGTGGCGACCGGCTCGGCTGTCGGGGCAACTGTTGGCACTGGGGTCGGAGTAGGATTTACGACCACACTCATTTCATTGGAATACCCACCCGTACCGCAATTATTGTTGGCTGCGACTACAAAATAATATTTCTTATTACCCGAAAGACTTCCAACAGTAAAACTCGTCGTCCCCTGGGGGCCAATGTTAGTATTGCCATAAATATATTTACCAGAGACTGTACCGTAAGAAACCAGATAATTCGAAACGGGGTTGCCAGAGTCTGTCCATATCAAAGTCGCCGTATTGTTTGAGTTGGAGGTAACCGCGGTAAGGATTGGGGCAGCCGGGACGCTTGAGCAGCCGAGAGCCGCCGAGTAAAAGGTTACCGTGAACCAATCCGTAAAAGTCGTTACATTTGTATTATCCGACAGGGTAACTTTTGTAGTCCCTATGGCAGTTGAGGTTATGGTAAAAGTTGCGTTACCGGTTGATCCCGTTGTCTGAGAATTATTGAATGCTGCGGTATTGTTGTTCGAAGAAGATAAAGTAATCGTATCCCCTATCACATAATTACCACCCGAATCTTTCAAATTAACAGTTATTGTTCCGGCTGTGACGCCATCCGCAGGAATAGGAGTTCCGGGACTACTGTATATAGAATTTCCTTGGCTTGGAGGATTGGCGGCCAAGGATTTGGCAGGCAAGAGAATTAATGCCGAAAATACGAGTAAAAGAGTTATTAACTTTTTCGACATTATATTCAGAATATTACTTAATAAAATGGGTGTCAATCAGTTAGAGAAATGCCACGATCAAGAAGAAAAGGATAAGAAATACAAAAAGCCAAAGAGCGGTGTATATAACAACCTCTGACGCCTCTTTTTTCTTACCGTCTAAGAATAGATGATATGCATTGTAAAAAACTATCAAACCACAAATCATCACGGATGTGCTAAAAAGGAGCAGGATCATCACAGGACCGTAATATGGATTAATTCTCGGAAAAAGATTTGATCCCTGCCAAATAATAAATCCAACCAAGGCACAATACGCACCCACCCCCGAAGCCTGAAGAAGACCTAACTTTTTCACTCCCATATGCTGAGTATATCATATGAATTTCAGGTAGGACTTTCTGAATAAAATTTAAATCCGATTAAAAAAAGAATTGTAAAGATTATTATCGGTGTTATGACAGGCCCGACGGAGGCTACAGGAATAAGAAAATATACATCTGTATCAAAAAAACTTCCCGGCCAGCCGGTCAGAATCTTAAGAAAAATATAATAGAAAAAATCCCATGTAGAAAATGCAATTAAGAAAGCGCCAATTCTCCCCTTTAAATTTTTTGCGGACAGATGGGCTACGCTGACAAGCATTGCAATTGTCGCAGCTTCTCTTAAAGTTTCCGCCTTGGTAATTCCGACGCGTCCGAGCAGCGAGGTTTTGCCGGATACAAATTGAATAAAACCCAAATTGAGAAGCGTTTGATAATCACCAAGAGGATAGCCTGACCCGTAACCATTAAGGCTTCTGAGATAATAAACAACCGTCGCTTCAACATAACCAAAAACAATACCAAAGATAATTAACACCGTAAGGTTCTTTTTCATGAAGATATATTATCAACCCTTCCTGTAAGTTTTCTGAATTACCGTGAAGTTAAATCGATGGTTTTTTGGGTAGTTTGGCTAAGCGCTATATCAACCGGAACCGAAGGGGGGTTGCCCAACTGTGCAGGAAAATTGTTGCTGTTAAAATATATTGAATAACTACCGGGCGGTATCCAGTTAAAAACAACTGCTCCCTCTGCGTCAGTCAACATCATATAATACTGGATTGCGCCGGGTTTACCCCCCACATCAACTTCAAGTCCGCTAATAGGTTTGCCTCCGGCAGTAACACTAATTTTTAAAGACCCGGAATCCACGCTTTGCGGAATAGAAGCACAGGTGTTAGTTTGGGTATCGCAAAGTTGGGCCATGACCGTAGGGCCTCCCAACCGATCTATAGAAGTCGGCCAAAAATATTTATACCCGACATATCCCAACCCACCCAAGATCGCCAATACTACTAAAACAACAACAATACCCAATATCTTTTTCATACTTCTTCACCGGGTAAGTGCATTTTTAGTATATCATTCTCCCCACTTCTTTTTAAATTCTTCCTTAAATTGATTACATCTTTGGAATCTTTGAGGTCGATTTAAATCGCCATTCAGAACTTCATCAATAAACTCCGTAATCTCTCCAATTTTCAATTTTAACTCGGGAGGGGGTTCAGTTATCACACGATCGTATTCACGGAATATTCCAAATTTATCATATCTCACAACTTTATTGACCAAGTATTTGTAGAATTTATCGTTGACGTGCGGGTCTTTACCCCTAGCCTGGGGTAGACCGATTGCGTCTCTTAATTCTTCTCGTTTATGTTTTACTTCCTGATTTAATATCGATTTTCTGTCCTGCCGAAAACGGCTGTTTAAATATGCCCCTACTTTCATAATTCTTCTTTCCGGATCGAGACCAGATCGAAAATCGCTTTGGAAAAATTCACCCTGAATATACCCTTGCGGCTTAGTTTCCTGTACCGGCTCTTTTTCTTCTTTTTTACTCTTTCTACCCCTTCTTTTCTTCTTTACCTCGGTAGAGTCAATAAAAGTGTTTTTTCGAAATTCACGGATTTGATTTACCCTGGCATTAACTACCGTAGCAAAATTCGGATCTGAATCCATTAATCCACCCGGGCCATATTGATCGAGCATGCCTTGGTTTTCTTCACTGAGGTCCTCCCTTTTGATTCTTCCGGCCAAATACTGTGACAGTATTTCAGTAATATTATGTTCCTCGATATTCTGAGGATTTTCCGGGTTAGCCATAAAATTGGCCTTATTATACACTTTTAGCCATGAAAAACCGGAGATAAACGACATCTTTTTAAAAAAACAAAGATGAAGCTTAGAGCTCCGGTGATTCAATTCAAGAACAATATTTTAGGGGGCGGCCAATTGGTCATAGATCGCGAGAACTTTATCCGCATAGGTGTACCCAACGTCACGGGGTCCGTATGCTTTTAAAGCATCTCTAATCGATCCACGATCGTTTATCAACCTGGAAAGCATTCCGGATCCGTAATCGAGATTAAACTCGGGATCCAGAAGCTCCTGGGTTGATGGCCGACCGGCAAAACAGGGGCCGTTTATACAAACGAGCGAGGCCGCAATGCCATCTTTCGGCATTACTTGCATAAGCCCCACGGCTCCCATTGACGAGATCACACCCGGCTGACCTCCTGATTCCATCTGCATAACTGCAGATACAAGGTATGGATCTAACCGGTATTTTTCCGAATAATTCACAATCTGATTGCACCAAGGCAGCAAATCGCCAGGTAAATCGAGTGAACACCCGGAAGTTTGAGAACTGGCCTCAACCGTTTCCGTACTAACTATTACGGCTGAGGGTCCTGGGTAGGGTTTGGCAGAGTATCCCTCAACACTGATCCGGCGGCCAAAAAGACCTGTTTTCCGTCTAAGGTTATAAACAGGTTATTAACTACCGGAATGTCAGGGTCCAACGAACCACATGGCGGAATAGTGATCTTTGATCCTCCAACACTGCCTTCGCCTGTCGCGATAACTCCTCGTAAAATAAAAAGATCGTTGCCGCTGACGTCAGTCGCCTTTCGTTGGGTTATCAGTTGATAACCATCGGTCGTTTGGCAATAGGTGTTGTCAGCACTGACAACTCCGTTGAACCAAATCCCGATTACGGCACCTGCAATCAAGAGGCCAAGAGAAATCACAACAGCTAATACAGGTAGCAGGCCTTTTGGTGGGGACTTCAATGGAGTCCTCTTTGGTATTTCCTTGTTACCAGATATGTTTTCCATTTTATACCTCCTTTGGGTATATGGAACGTTCTTGAATGAATTTTAATGTGCTAACGCACAGTCTAGGCACGCGTCTAGATGCCGGAATACTAACACTATAGGTGTTTAAAGTCAATACTACGGGGTGGTTTCCGGAGTCTTTTCCGGAGGTTTTCGAACAAGAAGAATCCCCAAAATGAATACCGTGATCATGTCGAGCTGGCAAAGGATACATACCGGGCAAAGTACGTGAAGTTGGAACAGTTCCCTGTAAGCAATGTAAAGACAAAACACCAAGCCGAAAGCCGACATCCCAAGAACTAATTTTGCATTTTTCCTGAAAGCCCCAAAAAGAATAAAAATATAACCGATAAGTCCGATCAGGGGCGTCGGAATTCCAAGGGTATCTGAAACTTGACCCCAGATAATCGCATTACAATTAACAGTTGAGTTTATATTGCAGGGCTGGAAACTCGGTTTAAAATACCTTTCCCAAAGCAAGAACAGAGCCAATCCGACCCCGATAACGCCCAATATCTTCACCCAAACGAAATATTTTTCCTTCACAGATAAATCTTAAGTTTATTTTAGATATTTGTCAAAGAAAGCAATTGATCTTTGCATCGCCAGTGTAAATCCCTGGGAAATATTGTGGTCACTTCCGGGGTAAGAATAAAATTCGGCGGTTTTACCGGCTGCAATTAATTTGTTGTAAAGGGCTGAGGAAAAATCGGGAGGAACTTCAGCATCCGCTCCCCCTACATCCAGTTGTACGGGTGCCGTAATATCCGATACAAAATTCGTCGGATCAATCGAATTCCAAAAAGCGGGATTAGCCTGCGGACTACCAAACTGGTTGATCATATTTTGCCTGTTATTATTTCGGAGAGCCAGGTCCTGGGGTGCGGGACGGTATGAAACTCTATTTTGCCAATTATAAATGAGATCGTTATAAGAACCGACTACCCCGCCCCAAATAACCGCGGCTTTAATATCGGTTCTATTAATAACTAAGTCCCGAAGAGTAATTGCACCGCCCATCGAATGACCCCAGACACCGATTTTATTCGGGTTTGAATCAGGATATTTTTTAATAGAGGCAATCGCATTCAGATCATCAATCGTGTAGTCCGGTGAATAATATGCACCGGTCGGAGTTCCCTGGCTTGCTCCGTTACCGCGGTAACTCGGCCGGAATACTATGTACCCTGCTTCCGCAAATGCATTTTCATAGGCAATATACCTTTGTGTCGGATCATACTGCTGAGGTGGAATATATCCGTGGTTAAAAACTATAACCGGCCAGCCGCTCGCCGGCTTTGTCCCCCTCGGCACCAAAAGTAGAGCGTAAATTTTAAGCCCCTGGGATTGGTACGAAGTCAGATAGCTGTCAAAATTCGGTCCCGGAGGAAGAGTCTGTTCAATGGTAATATCGCTTCCCGGGTAGCTTTGTGACCTCATATATTGAATATTTAAAAGCGAGTTTGGTACCGGCGTCGCTACCGGAAAAATCGGCGGAATAATATTTTTAGTAATATTGTTTTTGGACAAACTAAAAAAGCCAATAACAAGAATGGCTAAAACCAATACCCCGACTAATATTTTAAATACGTTTCTCATTTTTTTTAAGCAAACCCCGGGAAATAATCAGTAACTACCTGACCCGCGGGAATGCGTAAGTTTTTTAAGATTTCACCAAATGAATTGACCATCCCATGACTTCCGGAAATATAATAAGTACGGTCTTTATAATCCGGAATTTCATTAGCCACCCTGGCTGCATCAATGTGCCCCTGTGTTTTCGTATCCACATAAACTGTTCTGATTCCCAGTTTTTCCCTGGCAGCCCGGAAAACATCCGTATAAATAAATTCATTGGGTAAACTTGAAGAATATAAAACGACGACGTCGCGTTTTTGATTGGCATCAACAAGATATTTAATCATGCTCCTAAAAGGTGTGACTCCTATACCGCCGGCAATCAGAACCAGTTTTTTATTCGGATCTTTCGGAAGTGTAAAATCCCCGATAAGCTGACCCGCTACAATTCTTTGGCCGGGAATCATTGAAATTAGTTTTTTCTTAAAAGTACTCGGAGGCGACCCCACTTTTACTCCGATTCTGATTTCCCTTTCCGTAGGAGAGGAGGCAAGTGACAGATATCTTCTGTTACCTCTACCGTCGGGGCTATCGTGTTCCAGTGTCCACTCCATATACTGCCCTGGAGTGAAATTAATCTGCCTGTCGGCAGCAAAAACTAAGTCATAAGTATCGGGTGTCAGTTTGATTCTCCGCTTTAGAGTCAGGACCAATTTATATTTAGGGCTTACCATATACGAGAAAATATTGCCGATTATTAGGGCCAATTCCGGTGTCGTATAGATACTACCTATATGCATCTGGGGCGCAAAAAGAAGTCCCACAAATGCCCCGTACAAAATTCTTAAAGTCCGCGTGGGAGGGGTGGTTAACGGTTCTGTCAGCATAATCACGGCAAAAAATATTAGAGGGGTATCGGCAATCGATCTGACCCACCTGACCGGTCCGATCAAAAACATGGCTGCAATAAGAAATGCCAAAACCATATCCCACCTTTTAATTTTTCTGACAACCAAAAATCCGCCGACTGCCAAAACCGGAAGTATAGAGGCATTCCCCACCCACCAGTTGGCACTTTCCTGAATCGTAAAAGCCGTAACGGCAACTGATATGGCTACGGGGTTAAATATGTGTTTATGGCCAATTGCCAAAACGAACTTTAACGTGACCATCAGAACTGCGGCCCAGCCTAGGAATATTACTTCTTGCATGTTTTTAGAAGGAGCAATAATTAGTCCCAAAATCATTGCCGAAATAATCCAGGACTCGGTATTTGCCTGAGCTTCAAAAACCTTTGCAAAAACCTTATTGGCGATTCCGCTGACAACGATCAGGAAAGTAAACGAGAAAATGTAATTGATAGGATCAACAGGAAGTACTCCGGCAACACTGTAAATCAGCCCAACCCCGGCAAGCAAAATCAGAAAGTACAGAACTAGTCTGTACATCGTAATATTGTTTAAAAAGTCGTCGACCTGTTTCATGGTAGTTCTACATATTTTCCAAAACCTGTTGTCATAGTTGCAATTCTATTTCTATCGATCATGTACCCTTCCAGACCTTTTTGCCTTTCTATAAATTCAATTCCACGCTTTCCCATCGCAAAGGCCGGTGTGGAAAATTTATCCGCTTCGAAAACGTTTGGTCCTATTACGGTCATACTGACAATATCGGTAATCTCATTTTTGCCTCCTACCGGATCATATATATGCTGCCCTCTTTCGTAAGTGCCGGAGGTTGCAATTCCGCAATTACTTAACTTAAGTACCTTTACAATTTCGGAAACGTTAAACGGATTTCTTATTCCCCACTTCCACGCCCTTCCGACAATTTCAGCATCTCCCCCCGCATCAACATAAAATCGGGTGTAACCGAGGTCTTTTAGTATTTTTGCGGCCTGAGCTATAGCCCAACCTTTTACGATTCCTGAAGGATCAATTTTCCCGTCATGGTCTTTAACACCGACAGGTGTTCGTATATCAAAATATCCGCCTGTTTGCTCATGCAAATCCTGAGCCAGTCGAAGGATCTCCTGCATCTCATCTGATACTTTTTCTCCCCTATTTAATTTTGCCACCTCACTTGTGTCCTTAAAAGGACTATATTTCGCGTCGATTGAACGAAAATAATCAAAAACCTTTTCAATATCGTTTCTGGTTTTTGCATTTTCCTTGCCGTCAATAACTACGGTGACCGGCATTCCCATCGTGATGGCAATGCGTTTTGTTATTGCATTTCCCATAATTTGAAAAATCTTAAACTGCCTGTTGGAGAGCACTTCCCAAAGATTGAATAAATGCCTGGCTCGTAGCCGTGGCACCGGAAACGCCTGCAACTTGTGCAGATTGAGCTTGAATTGCTTCTTGTTTCAGGTAAGGCATTGCTTGAGAGTTTATCGCAATTGATGTTTGTCTATCACTCGGATATTGTAAGAATTGAACGTCAGTAATCTGTCCTCCTGAAATCGTTACCTGAACCTGAACGTTCCCATAAAAAGCATCAGCAACACTTCCTGTATATGTTCCATTTTTATACTTTCCGGTATTAGCCGTAGCGGGAGGTTGAACCGCGTTAGTCGTCTGGGTTGGTGCAGGCACCGTTGTGGCAATAGCTGCGGGAGGTACTACAACGCCTTCGTCATCTCCAAAACGTCGTGTTCGATTTATTGTCGGTATCGGAGCAATAGCAACAGGGCTAGCCCCCTGGGCCGGCTTTAAGTGGATTGCATAAACAGTAAATATTATTAAAACCAGAGTTGACAGCAAAAACTTTTTCATATATCAACATTACCATTCCTTAGCTGAAATATAACTTAAAATAAGAGGAGAATATACTTATCCTGAGCGTAGCCAAATAGATCAAGGGGTAGGGGCCGGAGAGGGCATCATTCCCCTGCCAAACTGGGGATTAATTTGGATGCTGGTTGCAGTCACACTTCCGTCTGTGTTGGTTGAACCAAGTACTACAACCTGGCTGCCTACTTTAAGATCAGTTTGCGCTGCAGTAACTGTATTTGAATATGTGGTGCTTCCACCGAAAAGAACTATTTTTGTGCTGCCGTCAGCCAATTTAACAGTTATAGAGCTTGTGTCCATCGAAAGAATGCTTCCGGAAACTGCTCCTCCGCGTGCTCCTTGCCCACCCCCGGTGCCGCCTGTAAACCTCTGAAAGGTTCCGTTTGCACCGGCAAAGCTTCCGCGGGCTTTACTAATCTGATAATTCCTGTATTGAATTCCGCCGAAAAAGCCGGCCCCAAGGCCGACCAGAAGTAAAACTACCGGAACTATCGCCTTTGCGTTTTTCACTATAAATAAATGTTAGCCTCACTACCTGAAAGGAAGCTTAAACTAACGACTATCTTCGTATATCTTTCTTAGATCCTGCCGTCTAATAACACAACCGCTACTTCCGCTTCTTTCAAACGAGCAGATGGAGCAGTCTTTATCCGGTAATTTAGAATAAATATTCTTATCGGAACTACCAGAAACTAGAGGTTTGCTTTGATGGACTATTTCAACACACTTCATTTCATTCAAAATACCTGTTACCTTCCCATATCCTGTCCCCTGGACTGCTTCCCTAGTCCCGAACGGAATACTGGCAGACAGACGGGCTACAAAGTCCTGAACCATCCATGATTTTAGAATTTCCATGAGGGAAGTATACATTATAAGTTAAACCTAGGCAAAATGCATAATGTAAAGCTTTGATAGATTCGACTCGAAGATTAGCTCACTTTTTCGGTTTACTCGTAGCGTAAAGCCTCAATGGGCTGAAGATCACTGGCTTTCTTGGCAGGATACCAGCCAAAAATTATACCTATTGCTCCCGAAACTCCAATTGCCAATGCCACAGAACCGGTAGAAACTGCAAACGGGATGCTAATAAGCTTGGAGATAACGACCGATATCAGAACTCCAACAAGCATCCCTATTACTCCCCCGGCAAAAGTCAAAATAATAGCCTCAATAAGGAACTGAGATATAATGTCCCTCTTTTTGGCACCCAAGGCTTTTCTGAGTCCTATCTCTCGTGTTCTTTCTGTGACCGTCACAAGCATAATATTCATTATTCCGATTCCACCAACAATTAAGGAAATTGCGGCAATACCGCTAAGAAGTGCCGTAAAAGTTCCGGTAACACTACTCGCTGTATTCAATATATCGTTCTGTGAAAATATCGAGAAATCGGCATTTGTGGGATTTGCAATTTTATGTCTGTCCAAAAGCAGGTATCCGATTTCGTTCTCAGCAGCGGTCATCACTGCAGCACTTTTTGCTTCTACAGAAATATCACTCAAGCTTGTCGCGCCAAACAAAACTTTCTGCGCGGTTGAAAGCGGAACATAAATTACATCATCCTGATTACCCAGGCCCGATCCCCCTTTACTTACTGTAACCCCTATTACTCTGAAAGACTGTCCCTGAATTCTGATACTTTGGCCAATAGGGTTTGCTCCATCCCCAAAAAGATCTGTTACGACAGTCGGTCCCAGTATTGCCACCTTAGTTTGCCTTGCGTTATCACCATCGGTTAAAAATTGACCCGTGGCAATACTAACCTTGTGCACTGTCTCGTAAACGGTAGTTGCCCCGATAATTTCGGTGTTTGTATTTTTGCCACTCGCTGTGACTTGGGCCCGTCTTGTATATTCGGGTGAGACGTTAGCCACATCGGTCACGGTAGGTGAAGTTGAGATTGCTTGAGCATCCTCAACTGTCAACGTAGTTGCACTTCCCGCCCCTCCTTGTACAAATCCTCCACGCTGGCTTCCGGGGGAAATCGTCAAAAGGTTGGCACCCAAAGACTCTATTTGATTTGAAATAGAAGCCTGAGATCCCTGGCCTAAAGACACAAGGGCAATAACGCTTCCGATCCCGATAACAATCCCGAGTATGGCCAGGAAAGTTCTTAGCTTGTTTACTCTTAAAGTATTTAACGCTTCCGCAATTAGTTCGTTTATATCCATTTTAGTTATATAACCTTATAATCCTTTGTTTGTGACCATTCTCGTCTTTAACTATTTTTCCATCCCTGATATGAATGATTCTTTTTGCGTGCTCGGCAATATCAGGCTCGTGAGTAATCATCACAATGGTTCGTCCTTCATTATTTAATTTTTGAAAAATTGCCATTATCTCCTCCGCTTGTGCGGTGGCGATATTACCAGTGGGTTCATCGGCCAGGATTATTGAAGGATCCATAACCAGACTTCTGGCAATGGCAACTCTTTGCTGTTGACCTCCCGAAAGCTGATTGGGGGCATTACCGAGACGATCACTCAGATCGACCATATCCAAAAACTTCATTGCAATCTTTTCTCTCTCCTCTTTTTTAATTCCACCATATACCATTGGAAGCTCAACATTTTTTAAAGCCGATGTTCTTGGTAAAAGGTTGAAAAATTGGAAAACAAATCCGATCTTTCTATTCCTTATATCGGCCAGCTCATCATCAGAAAGGTTTTCGACATTTTCTCCGTCCAAAATATAAGTTCCAGATGTCGGAGTATCAAGCGCCCCGACAATGTGCATTAAAGTTGATTTACCCGAACCAGATGGACCCATTACGGCCACGAACTCGCCGTTTTCTATTTTGAAGCTAACGTCATCAAGTGCTCTTGTTTCAACATCCCCGGTCCTATAAATTTTACTGACATGGGAAACCTGTATCACGGCGGTTATCTCCCTACTGCGGCTCCTCCGCCAGTTCTTACTACTGCTGCCCCACCTCCGCCACCAAAGCTTCTGCTAAATATTGAGGTTCCTGCCGATCCGCTGGTAGAAGAACTTGCGGTAACTGTTCCCGTTATAACAGTTTCGCCTTCAGTCAGCCCTGAGGTAATAACTGTATCCGTATCAGAAGAAATTCCGGTTTCAACCGCAACGTCAACCTCTTTACCTTTGACCAAAGTCTTTGCGTAAGTTGTCCCGTTTTGAGTAACAAGCACGGCAGAAGGCACATATAAAGCATCCGTCACTGTACTCGTAATTATATCGGCAGTTGCTGCCATGTTGGGTAAGATCTGGTCTGAACCGCTATCTAGTTTTATATTAACCCCATAGCTCGTTACGTTAGATGAAATTGTGCCTATCCGATCGACCGTAGCCACAACTCCCGTAAAAGTTTTGTCGGTGATTGAATCAAAGGTAATCGTGGCTTTCTGGCCAATTTTAACATTCGGCACATCGGTTTCGCCTAAAGTTACGTTAATAACAGGCGTGGCATTGTTATTGATAACCGCAATTCTTTGCGAAGAGGTAGCTCCGGTCGTAGAGTTTGTGCTTGCTGTAATAACCATACCTTCCACTAAATTAATATCCGCAATTGTTCCGGTGTAAGGAACCGTTATTGTGGGCGCGGAAAGCTGTAAATTAATGGCGGCGTTACTGAGAGAAGCTTTAGCTTGAGAAAGAGTAGTTCCCTGATTTAAGAAACTCGCTTGAGCAGCCAACCAGGCATCATTCTCCTGAATGTAGGTAGGGTCAGTTGGGTCAAGACTTCTGGCGAGCGCGTCGTTGATAAACTTTTGATTCGCGGAGAATTCTGCAGCCTGAAGGCTATAATAAGCATTGTTCGCAGAAACCAGGCCACTCTGGGCAGAGTAATAGCCACTAAGCGCTTGCAAATATTGCTGTTGACCGCTTGTGTCCATGGTAATATCCGCAATTTTCTGGCCCTGAACCACATGATCACCGTCTTTTACATAAACCTTTCCAACAATTCCCGACGCGTCGGTACTTATGGGAAGAACGCTTGTTGAAATTGCCCTACCTGAGGCGGAAATAGTGGAAACAACTGTCCCCTTTTGAACGGAAGAGGTTTGATATTGAACTTGGTTGCTTTTGGTTGAGGTAATTTTCCAGATTCCGAAGATCAAGATGGCAAGAACAATAACTGCACCGGATAGTCTTTTTTTATCTGCACGAAGCCAACTCCAAAAAGTCTTTGACTTTCGAATAACCTTTTGCCACCAATTTAGATTAACTTCCTTTTTCGCCATGCTACGGAGTGATTATACTCCTGCAATGAATTTTGGGTCCACAACCTGAGACGTAACTGAGAAATTATTTAAGCAGTAGAAAACTGTACCGAGAATGTTGTCCCCTGCCCAAGTTTGCTGGCAACCCTAATTTTTCCCCCGAGTTTATCAACTATTGACTTGGCGATAGAAAGTCCCAAACCGTAACCGTCAATCTTTTCTTTAGACCTGGAAAGCTCGGACCTGTAAAACCTCTCAAATATGTGTGGAAGATCCGCTTCCGGAATTCCGATACCAAAATCCTTTACTTCAAGGGTTCCCTTGCCTTTGGTTTTTATCTCGACAGTTTTACTTCTACCCGAATATTTTATGGCATTTTCAATTAATATTGTCGAAAGCTCGCTCAAAGCATCCTCGTTTCCGCTGACGATCACTTTCTGTAATTTTGTTACCAATTGAATTTTCTTGGTGTGGGCGACCGGACCGACTTTTTTGACAACTTGTGCAACGATCCCAGACAATTCAACTTTTCCAATTTCGATATTTATATCAGAATTTTCATAACGGTTGAGCTCGAGTAAATAATTTGAAAGTTTTTGCATACTATTTACGTCTTCCAGATTGCTCCTCAAAAGATTTTTAAAATCATCCACATCCATGTTTTTATCTCTCAAGGCTACCTCAATCTCGGTCTTGAGGGAGGTCAGTGGCGTACGAAGCTCATGTGAAGCGTTGCCCACAAACTCTTTCTGTTTCTTAACCATTTTCGAAATCGGATCCAAGGTAAGTCCTGCCAGAAAATATCCGCCAAGACCGGAGATAACCAGAATAGCGATATTTATAAGTCCCAGGGTCGAAATGATTCTGAGTCTTGCTTGCTCAACTGTTTCTGAATCAAGTGATTGAACTTCGGGCGGTACAGGAAGACCGTTTTGTATTAAAAAATTGCTGATTGTGTCTACCCTATCCTGCCTAGCTCTTTGCATGTCACCGATCCTTGTCAGTTCATTGTTGACACCAGCATAAATAGCCACAGAAAAAGAGAAACTGATAGCCATAATGATAGCCAGATACCAACCTGTTAATTTAAGGCGGGCTTCTTTAAACATGAATTCCAGATTAGACTATCTTATACCCAAATCCCCTTACCGTTTTAATAACATCGCCACCGACCTTCTCTCTCAGGTACCCTACAAAAACCTCAACGGTGTTGGGTAAAATATCGCTTTCATAATCCCAGACATGAGCAATAATATTCTCTTTGGAAACTACCCTTCCAGCATTCCTCATAAGATATTCCAAAAGCGCAAATTCCTTACGCGAAAGTTCGATTACCTTGCCGCCTTTTTTAACCTCGAAAGTATTTGTATTTAACGTTAAATCATTGGTATTAAGTTCTTCACTGTTAGTTTGCTTTGGCCGTCTGGAGAGTGCCTTTACCCTTGCTAAAAGCTCTTCAAAAGCAAAAGGTTTAACCAAGTAATCATCGGCACCGCTATCTAGCCCTTCGACCTTGTCGGCAAGTTCTCCGCGGGCGGTAAGCATCAATATCGGAATATTAATTCCGTCAGCCCGGAGTTTTTTACAAATCTCCATTCCATCCATTTTTGGAAGCATAAGGTCTAAAACTATCACATCATAATCTTCAGAGGAGGCCATATCATAGCCCTCCTCTCCATCATAAGCTACGTCGGTCGCCCAAGTTTCCTGTTCAAATCCGCGTTTTATGGAGTTGGCAATTTTATGTTCATCCTCAACCACTAAAATTCTCATATCAAGGCTATATTATACTACGATAGCTGAAAAATAGCTGAAAATAGAGTAGCAGTGTATCACAGGGGAAACTTAGCTAATTGCAAATTGGCTGTTATAAAGTGAGGCGTAAAAGCCATTCAGTTTTAGTAGTTCTTTGTGAGTTCCCTGTTCGATCACATTGCCATCTTTCATAACCAAGATGAGATTGGCATCGCGAATGGTCGAAAGCCTATGGGCAATCACGAAACTGGTTTTATCTTTCATCAGGGTATCCATTGCCTTTTGGATTAAAACCTCAGTTCTGGTATCGACTGAGCTTGTCGCCTCGTCTAAGATTAGCATTGGATTTTTAGCAAGCATGGCGCGGGCTATAGTCAGAAGTTGTTTCTCACCCGAAGAAAGATTGCTGGCTTCCTCGTTAATCTCCATGTCATATCCTTTAGGAAGTGATCTGACAAAATGATCAACATGTGCTTCTTGGGCAGCCTGTATTATCTCTGCTTCGGAGGCTTTGGAATTTCCATATGTAATATTCTCGCGTATCGTGCCCTTAAAAAGCCAGGTATCCTGAAGGACCATACCAAAAAGTCTTCTAACGTCCTGCCTGTCCATGTCTTTAATATCGGTGCCATCGATTTTTATGGAACCGGATTGGACTTCGTAAAATCGCATGAGCAGGTTTACCAGTGTGGTTTTACCGGCACCTGTCGGACCGACAATCGCAATTCTATGTCCGGGTTCGATTTTCGCAGAAAGATTTTTAATTACAGGACTTCCCGGGTTATACCCGAAAACGACGTTATCAAATTCAACCTTTCCTTTGGTAGAAGTTAAGATAACAGGATTTTCCACATCCTTTGCTTCTTCTTTCTCCGCCAGAAACTCAAAAACGCGTTCCGCTGCAGCAGCGGCAGATTGCAAGACGTTTGCAATATTAGCCGTCTGGGCAATCGGCTGATTAAACTGCTGAACGTATTGAATAAATGCTTGAATATCCCCTATTTGGAGTTTTCCCTGAATGGCAAGCCAACCACCAACAACGGAAACTCCCACATAGCCAAGGTTCCCGATAAAATTCATCAGGGGGTAAATAAGACCCGACAAAAACTGTGATTTCCAGGCACTGTTAAAAAGTTTGTTATTTATTCCTTCGAATTTGGCGACAGAACCCGCCTCTCCGTTAAAAACTCTCATAACCAAATGTCCTGCATACATTTCTTCAATATGGCCGTTAAGATTTCCCAATTCTTCCTGCTGATTAACAAACTGTTTTTGTGAACGCTTCGTAAGCTGCGCAATTAAAATAAAACTGAAAGGCAGAATTATTATGGTAACCAGTGTTAAGAGAGCGCTAATCGAAAGCATCATAACGGTAATCCCCAGGATCATAACAACAGAAGTAACGATTTGGGACATGCTCTGGTTAAGCGACTGACTTACCGTGTCTACGTCGTTTGTGATCCTGCTTAAAACCTCGCCAAACGTATGTTTATCAAAATAACTTAAAGGAAGTTTGTTCATTTTGGCAGATATATCTTTTCTAAACCGGTAAGTCACTTTTTGAGTAACCGTCGCTAAAATCCAGCCCTGTATATAACTTAATATGCTACTCAAGACATAAAGACCGATTAGAAGAAGAATGATATTTCTTATCACGTCGAAGTGAAATATCGGCCTTGTTGTTAAGTCAAGAGATTGGATTTTCTCGAGCTGGTCCTTTGGTATTTTTTGCACCACGCTTGGGGGAAGTTTCAAGATAAGGTCTTTGCCTGTAGTCCCCTGGGGTAGTTTCGTCCCTGCCGGCAACATGGACGTAATTTGATCGTAAGTTTTTATATTAATGTAATCATTAACAATTTGATTGGTAGCAGTCCCGAGTATTTTCGGGCTAACTATAGCAAAAACAGTGCTTGAGATAGCAAAAGCCAGAACCAGAACCATCTGTATCCAGAACGGTTTAAGATAACCCATAAGTTTCCTTATGGTACCTTTGAAATCTTTAGCTCTTTCGACAGGTGCCCCCATCATCATGTGCGCCGGCCTGCCAAACACCCCACCCCTGCCGGGAATTTTCGGAATTTTATTAGTTTCTGCATCTTTGTTCATAATATTATTTATAATTTTCGTGACTTAAGTTCCTCATCAGACAATTGGGAATACGCGATTTCTCGGTATATTTCATTACTTTTAAGAAGTTGACTGTGAGTACCCTGACCCACAATTTTGCCTTCGTCCAAAACAATGATTTTATCGGCATTCATGATAGTGCTGATCCTCTGACCGACGATTAGAACAGTCTTATCTCTGGTTTCGGCAAATAAGGCTTTGCGAAGTTCGGCGTCAGTTTTAAAATCCAACGCCGAAAAGGAGTCATCAAAAATAAACACCTTCGGGTTAACGGCAAGTGCCCTGGCAATTGAGAGTCTTTGCTTTTGCCCCCCGGAGACATTCGAGCCGCCCTGGGAGATGTCGCTGTCATATTTTTTGTCAAGTTTATTTATGAATTCCGAGGCTTGAGCGATAGTGGCGGACTTTTCAATCTCGGTTGCACTTGCGTTTTTATTTCCATAACTAATGTTCTCTTTAACCGTGCCGGAAAAAAGAACACCCTTTTGTGGAACGTAACCAATCTGGCTATAAAGATCTGTGAGTTTCAAATCTCTAATATCAATTCCGTCCAAAAGTATCTGACCTGCAGTAACATCATAAAATCGCGGGATTAGATTTATCAAAGTAGTTTTTCCGCTTCCGGTTGAACCGATAAAGGCGGTTGTCCCCCCCGGCTCTGCCGTAAAGTTAATGTTGGTTAAAATGGGTAAATCTGCCCCGGGGTAGGCAAAGGTAATGTCTTTGAATTCAATTTTACCCCGACCTTCCGCATTTACTTTTACCGGGCGAGCCGGGTCCTTAACAGATGACTCGGTTCCGATAATTTCTGCCACTCTTTTTGCAGAAACCGAAGCACGCGGAACCATAATAAATATGATGGAGATCAGAAGAAATGATGTAATAACCTGAATCGCATATTGCATGAATGCGATCATGTTGCCAATTTGGATAGTGCCGGTATTAATTAGACGTGCCCCGAACCAAACTATTGCCACAACGGAAATACTCAGTATTAGAGTCATCGCCGGCTGGAGTAGAACCATTAATCTGTTTACAAACAAATTCACTCTGGTCAGGTCTTGATTCGTCTTTTCAAATTTTTCCTCTTCGCGTTGTTCATTGTTAAATGCCCTAACCACTCTTAAGCCGGTTAAATTCTCTCTGGCTACAAGATTTAGTTTGTCAATTAGTTCCTGTACAAGTCTGAATTTGGGAAGGGCAAAAACAAAGAGCGTAGCAATTAGCGTTACAAGCAGAATTGAAGCCAGGGCAATTATCCAACTCATCGAGGGGGCGTTTAAAAAAGCATTTTGCAAAGCTCCGATTGCCATCAGGGGGGCCATAAGAACCAGACGAAAAAGCATTATAAGTACCATTTGGATTTGCTGGATATCGTTTGTCGAACGGGTAATGAGGGATGCGGTTGAGAATTTATTAAATTCGGTTATTGAATAACTTTCCACTTTTGTAAAAACCTCGTGTCTGACATCCCGGGAAAAACTGGTAGCAATACGCGCTGCCAGAAATCCGACAACGATGGCACACGCAGCTCCTGCCAGAGTGAATAAAAGCATTAAAGCTCCGTTAGTGTAGATCGCAGAATTATTGTTAAGAATAATTCCTTCATTAACGATTTTAGCCGTATAATCGGGCAACTTCAGGTTGGCCATTACCTGAAGATATGTAAATATACTCAAAATCAAAATAAGCCAGATATAAGGCTTAAGAAATCTTATTAATTTCAACATTCTTTTACCCCATTATTGTTTTCCAACAGTTTCTGTGTGATTTTTGCCAAGCTAACCAGTTCTTTATCACTAAGTATGTCGAATTTAGCAGAGAGCATCTTTACTGTTTTCCCGCGAAGGTTCGCGATTCGCTTATGACTTGCGTCTGAAAGATTTATCTTTAAAATTCGGTGGTCCTCCATATCCGTCTCACGCGCTAAAAAATTTTGCCTGACAAGGCCATCAATCAATTGAGTTGCGGCACTTTTCGTCACACCCAGATCATTGGCAATTTCAGTTACATTCATCGTACCTTTGTGCTTAATAAGAAATAAAACATTTGCCTGGGTCATTGTAATTCCCAGACCTTTATTTATTGTGTGACCCCCACTGGCCAAAACCCGCTTTATTGACTGTAGATTATTGACAATAGATTCGATTACCGGCTTTCTTTGAAACATATTTGGGTTTTCCTCGAAGAGAATAGTTTAGCTACTTAACTAATATTTGTCAATAGAATTAGTAGTCATATCGATATACATATTCTCGATAAAATCCAAATTTAAAATCAAGGGTTGATTTTGACTAATTTTTCCGACAAAATCTCTAGATGACCAAGTACAAGGAATATTTCGATAAAATGGTTTCAGAAAATAAGGAGGCGTTTGGTAAATTTACCCAAGCACATTTTGAATATTCCATCGATCAGGACAATAATCAGAACGAGTTCAACAAGGAAGGTGAAGCTATACTAAAAATTATTCATGAATGGGAAGATAGACTTTGCAAACAATCCGAGAAAGCCGGTTTTGGAACATATACTGCAAATCTTGCAGAAAAATTCCAGGAAGAAATTAGAAGCCACTTTCCACTAATCGATCACATAGGAATTGTTGTCAATAAGTTTTCTCTTAAGAAAATTTCTCTCTAGTCCTTCGCTAGAACTCAGGACTTTCAGATAGCCAGAAGTATTGCTCCGATAATTGCAGCTGCACCTATTCCCGCTCCCAAAATAGTAGGCCAGTCGGTTCCGGTTACGGGAATCTCCCTCGGGGTTGCCAAAGCGGTCGGTGTAGCAGAAGTGGTAGCAGAAGTTGCAAACTCACCGTCTGTCGGGCCTGATCCCTGACCTTCGGGTATAGGAGTAAACGTAGCAATTGGAGTTGGCGTAAGATCAGGGGTAGCGATCGGTGTTGGTGAAGGCAGTGTACACAAAGTCAAATCTGTCGTCCAAGACGCTCCTAGGGAGGGGCAACAAAAACTCAGAGGACCACAGGGTGATATCTGTCCCACATTCCCTGTATTCGAACAGCTTACTTCCTGCGGAGTGCCATCAGCATTAACGATATTACAACTCCTTAGTAAATCGGGTTGTCCTGAAACCGGACATGCTGCAGCCGCCGGACACAGACTTCCCGACGCTTTCTCTTGAATATTCTGTTGCTGGCGGACCAAAAGTACCCCCGCGACTACGGCCAAGATTAAAAAGACAACAACGCATATCGTAATCACAATTGTGCGGGTACCAATTCTTCTGGGCTTCTTACCTGAGACTATCTCAAAGGGAGACGTTGAAGGATTTTGATTTGGCATGCATTTAATTATATTGCATTAAATAACTATTTCACAACTTCTCTATCGCTTTTACTGTAATTTCGGAAAACCTTCCGACCACCAAGTCCGCCTTTTCAATATTTTCTTTCTCTCCGGTCGTATCAATAATAGCAACCTTCATTTCAGCATTTTGAGCGGCCTCAACATCAGTTGGAGAATCTCCTATCACAAGGCAATTTTCCGAAAGTTCTCCAAGTTTATCGGCAGCTAATAATAACGACTGTGGGGACGGTTTTGGGAGCGGTGTTTCTTCTCCCGTAACGATCGCATTAAAAACGCCGTTAAGATCCAGGTTATCAAAAACCTTATCAACCACCCACCACTCGCAATTTGTAACCAATCCCAACTTCAATCCGCTATCTTTAAGATCATTGAGAAAATCACCGGCGCCATTCATTAGCGATATCCCCGGTAACTGCTTCACATATTCCTTGTAGGTCATGTTCACAAGTTCATCTGTTGTTTTACCCGTTTTAATCCGGTATTTCCTAAGAAGCATCGGCCAACTGTCTTCCATGGGTGCACCAAACACTTCAGGATGTTTATCGGTAACATCTTTCCCAAGTTTTTTTAAGACCTCGACAAAAGCCAGTCCCCACTGATCCTCTGTATCAATCAATGTTCCGTCTAAATCAAAAATTACCGCGGAGATCTTCATTTAAGGGATTTGTCGGAGACACTAAAGCCAAGCTTTTGAATTTGCCTTCTGATTTTATCCGCTTCCGCATACTTTCCTTCAGAACGAAGTTTTTCTCTCTCTTTGATTAGGTTTTTGATATTTTCCGGAATTTCGACAATCTTCATCTCCCCCAAATTTAGTCCGAGAATTTCATCAAAATTCATAGCCAGATCGTATTTATCCGCCGAGGGGATGTTGCTTCCCAACATTTCCCACAATACAGCTAAAGCTTCTGATGTATTCAAATCATCATTAATGGCTCCCATAAACTTATCCCTATATTCGTCAATTTTACTTTGCTTATCCTCAGAAAGAATCGTTCTGTTGTTTTGAGATTTGAGATTCACGACCTGAGACTTAAGCTTCAAAAGCGCGGTTTGAGAAGCCCCCAGTGAATCCCAAGTGAAATTTAAAGGATCGCGATAGTGAGCTCCGAGGTAAAGATACCTGAGAGCAAGCGGATCGAAACCTTTTTTCACTACATCTTGCACTGTGTAAAAATTCTTCAGGCTTTTACTCATCTTCTTTCCGTCAACCATTAGAAACGCCGTATGCAGCCAATACTTTACGAATGGAACCTTGCCCGTTGCCGCCTCGCTTTGTGCAATTTCGTTTGGATGATGAACACTCAAGTGGTCTTCCCCCCCCGTATGAATATCAATTTGGTCTCCCAAATATTTGATGCTCATTGCGGAACACTCGATATGCCAACCCGGAAAACCGTCGCCCCAAGGACTACTCCAATGCATGGTATGATTTTCAAATCTGCCGACCCTTTTAAACCAAAGTGCAAAATCGGCAGGATTCTTTTTATACTCCCCTGTTTTAACTTCGCTTCTTACGGCAACTTTTTTCTCCTCAAGTTTCTGGCCGAAGGCTTCACCATACCTCGGAAATTTGGCAATATCAAAATAAACCGCCTCAGGGGTGTCGTAGGCAAACCCTTTATCCACCAATCTCTGCACCAATTCAATTTGTTCTTTAATATGATCGGTGGCTTTACAGATAATATCGGGTCTAATGATATTAAGTTTATCCATAGACTCATAGAAATTTTTGGTGAAAAACTCGGCGACTTCCCAAACCGTTTTGCCCTGTTTGACTGCACCTTTTTCCAGTTTGTCCTCCCCCTCATCAGCATCCGAAACCAAATGTCCAACATCAGTAACATTCTGAACGTGCTTAACTTTGTAGCCGTTTGCCTTAAGAACTCTCTTAAGAATGTCGTCCATAACATACTTTCTGCCATGACCGATATGAGCGTAGTCGTAAACAGTCATTCCACAGGTATATATTCCGACATCCGGAGGATTTATCGCCTCAAACTTTTTCTTTTTTCGGGTTAAAGAATTTGTAAGAAAAATATCCATCAAGGCTATTGTATCAGATTATCCCGACGGAGGAACCGGCTTTTCTACACGGGTTTGCTGCTTCTCCGCCTCCTGTTTTTGCCCGGCACCAAATCTTCTGCTCGGCTTGGAGTGAATTGCCGGAACCTCAGCAAGTGCATTTTGATCTTCCATTCTAGATTTTTGATTTTTATACGCTTCCTGTTGAGCCATTAATACTTGTTTTTGTTCCATTGAAAGTTCCGTATGATCCGCAATTGGAACTTCTATTCCTTGTGCAATTTTATTTTGGAGATCTTTAAATAAATCCTGTTTATGAATGTCCTTAATTTCTTGGTTTAAGGCTTCCATTCTCCGACCTGACTTGATCTTATCTTGAAGTTCGTTTTGGTGCTGGATAACTTTTGCCTGAGTCTCAGAGTCTTGGTTTTGGGATACGCCTTCCTGAAATTTTTGTGTTTCAATTCCGGTAACTTGGCTTTCAGCCTTTTTAAGAACCTCCAAGGGCTCCCGGGCCATTTGTTTGGCAACTTTTTGGGCAATATCGCGGGCCGACTGCCCCGCCTGTTTGGCAGTATTCATATCTTATTAAGTTAGTTCTCTGCGCCCTTCCAGCGCCTGAGTTAATGTTACCTCATCGGCATATTCCAAGTCAGCTCCCGTCGGAATTCCCATCCCCAAGCGGGTAATTTTCAATTTTGGATTATCAAATTTTAATTTCTTTAGAAGGTACATCGAAGTGGCTTCTCCTTCCATTGTCGGATTTGTGGCCACTATTATCTCCTTAACCGTCGCTTTACCTCTTACCCGTTCAAACAATGCTTGAACATAAATTTCGTCCGGTCCGATATTATCCAAGGGGCTAATCGCTCCGTGCAAAACATGATAAACACCCTTAAACCTTCCCGTTTTTTCAAACGCCAAAATATCGAGAGGTTGCTCTACCACCATAATTATCGCGTGATCGCGAATTGTATCGGAACAAATAGGACAAGGGTCGGTCTCGCTCACGTTTTTACAAACTGAACAAAGGACTGTATCTTTCTTTAATCGGGAAACCGACTCGGCAAAATCATCCAACTCAGCTTGCGGAACATGAAGCAAATAGTAGGTAAGTCTTTGGGCACTCTTTGGTCCAATTCCGGGAAGCTTCTGGAAAGATTCAATCAGTGCCGCTATCGGCCGTGCTATTTTCATTTACCCAAACCACCTAGAAGACCGCCTAACCCTCCTCCCATCTCCATCATTTTTTTGGCTGATTCTTTTTGAACGTCTTTCATTAGATCGTTTATAAGGTCCGTCAGCTCTTTCATATCCTCCTCACCTTTTTTAATATAACGGATTTTCTGATCCCCCGTGACAGAAACAGAATAACCATGTTTTTCATCAGTCTTAATAATCTTTTCGAGCTCTTTTTGAAGCTCCATGGCCTTCTGCCGCATTTTGGCGAGTTCCCCTAATTGTTTAAATTTGTCAAACATTTAATTAAGATCCAAAAATTTCCTCTGCAGCTTTGATTATATCTTTATCTTTGCCTTCCGTCAAAACCGCTTCTACCTTTATTTCTTCAACAATTTTCCTCGGCGGTGGGTCAACTAATGTACATACCACTTTTGTCGGGGACAGCAAAACTTTCGCCACCGCATCCTCTAAGATTTTCCTGTGATGCGCATCCTCAAGTCTTTCTTTATGAAACTTGTAATAAACTCCCAATGTAAGAACTTTACCATCATAAGCCATTGGCTTTGCAGCTCTTAGAAGTGCCTCGATTGAGGCATTAATCGGCTTAATCAATGCCAATATGTCTTTCCAGACACCATCATTTACCACTTCTCCACACGCTTCAGAAGCGGCCGTAGGTTCACGAACGCCAGAAGCAACCGTCTGAGTCAGCTTCCGGGTAGCTGAAGTCTCTGAGCGGAAACTACCAGAACCGGTGTCACCTCCGGCGACAGACGAGTTTTGCTTCAAGTGAGTGAACTGCGGCCGATTATCTTCCACTTGCTCACACCACTTTATAACCGCAATTTCCAAAGGTAATTCTTCAATTAATGAGTCAGCGGCTTCTTTCGAGGCTTCCTCCAGGAGTTCAATCAGATTAATTAATCCAGCTTTGTCCAAATCTTCTATTTCATCAACTCCGCTACCAACTTTCGCCAAAAGCGATCTGCGTAATTTTCTAAGAAGAGATTCCAGAAAGTTTTCGACTGTTACCCCTTTCGCATCAAATTTGCCGATTTCTTCAATTAAACTTTTTACATCTTTTTTAATCAAAAGGATTGTAAAAGTGTCTAAATTAAATGCCTTTTTCTTGAAGAGAAACTCCTCCAGAAATTCTTTTGAAAGTTGTCTCTCTTCGGCAACAAGTTGCTCCAAAATTTTTATAGCATCCCGGAAAGATCCGTCTGAGGCATCTGCAATAACGGAGAGCGTTTCCTCATCCATTTTTATTTTTTCGCCTAAGATGGCCCTTTTGAGAGACTGCACAATTTCAGTGGGGTTTGCCTTCCTGAAAGGAATATAAGTAGTACGTGATTTAATTGTGTCAATCAATTTCTCGGGATTCGTTGTCGCCAAAATAAAAATTACATGTTCGGGTGGTTCTTCCAGTGTTTTAAGAAGGGCATTACTCGCCTCCGTAGTCAACATGTGGGCCTCATCAATAATATAAATCTTTTTCTTTGCAGAAACCGGCGCAAGTTTAACTGCATCCCGCAAGATTCTGACATCGTCGATTCCCCGATGACTTGCAGCATCCATTTCTATAACATCCAAATTATTCCCATTATCAATTGATGTACATTGTTGACATTTTCCACACGGAGGACTTTTTGACTCGCAATTTACCATTTTTGCTAATATTCTCGCCGCCGAAGTTTTACCTGTTCCCTTTGGCCCTGCAAAAAGAAACGCGTGCGGCATCGAACCTTTTGACAATATTTTTTTGAGAGATTCACTAACATCCTTAAGGTCAAGCTCGTCCAAATTTTTCGGCCGGTATTTAAGATAAAGTGTCATTCTTCGCAATAAGCAGAGCCCGCCATTATTTCATTCATGGTGAATTCCCAATAAATGCAATGCCCCGTGCTCAACTAGTTCATAAACCCTTTCGTCTATTAAAACATTTTCCTCTTCTGCTTCCTTAACCGCTAATGGATAGCAAATAATAATTTCCCCCAAATGAATTCTTCCATCAGGGGGGTATACAAATCCACCCTTCACCTCATTAGGTACAAAAGACAGCACATTATGAAGCTTTTTGTCCTTTAAGTATTTATTTCCAATTTCCGACATCTTCTTTTCGCCTATTATCGCTACAGTTACTTCGGCGTCCGAAACAATGCCATTTTTAGCCAAAAACACGACTAATTTCTTTTTAATATCCAGAACTCTAACTGGATAATTCGACTGTTTGGTTACGAAGACTTTAATCATTAGATACTTTAAGAAAGTTTCTCTTTTACAATCTCTGCAATTTTACCCCCGTCAGCGCCAGGCGCTTTACCTTTCACAAATCCTATGACTTTCCCCATATCGGCAACGGACACGGGCTTAATCTGGGAAATTGCTTCGTCAACAAGTTTAATTAATTCTTTTTCTCCCATTTCCGGAGGAAGATATTTCTGAAGAATTTCAAGTTCGGTTTCTTCTTTAGCCGCTCGGTCTTCCGCTCCCGCTTTCTTATACATCTCGATTGCCTCTTTCCTCTTTTTTGCCTCGCGCCTTATAACAACTTGTTCTTCCTCTTCAGTTAACTCGTGCTGTTTATCGATTTTTTCGTAATTAAGAGCGGATAGAAGAAGTCTTAAGGTTGAAGTTCTAATTTCATCATGGGCCTTCATGGACTCTCCGATTTTTTGCTGCAAAGTTTGATATATCATATTTTTCGATCAGCCAGCACTTCAGCTAATAAATGCATGTGCATGTGGTGAACCGCAGCCGCGTCACCGGAATTTGTTGTTAATCTAAAGTTATTTATACCTCTTTCTCTTGCAAGTTCCAACCCTAATTTTTTTATTTCAACCCACAGAGAATCATCTAGCTCAGTTATATCCTTAATATGTCTCTTTGGAAAAATTAAAATATGGGTATCAGCCTGTGGGTTTATATCATTAATTACTAGTAAATCGTCTGTTTCCTTTAATATAGTTGATGGAATTTTACCATTAACAATCTTGCAAAATACGCAATTTTCCATTTATTTTTTAAGCCTCCCCAAAACTTCATCGAGGCTCAAGAGTTCGGACTTTTCTGAAGTTCTTTCCTTCCACTCGATCTTATCTGCAGATTTACTTGAAACAACCAGGCGAACCGGATTTCCTATTAAATCAGCATCTGCAAATTTTTCCCCTGGACCAACATCTCTATCATCCCACAAAACATCAATTCCTTTTTCAATAAGTTCATCATAGATTTTCTTTGCATTTTTCGCTCCGGGAAGTTCAACCAGATGCGCATCAAACGGAGCGACAGACTTCGGCCAGGTAATTCCTTTTTCGTCATGATTGACTTCGACCAAAGTTCCCATAACCCGTGTCGGCCCGATTCCATAGCTTGCAAACCAAACCGGCTTTTTGCCGCCGTCTTTGTCCGTAAAGTAGACCCTCATTCTTTCCGCATACCAAGTTCCGAGCGGAAATATGTTTCCCACCTCTACGAGCCCGGTCAATTCTTCAATCTTTCCCTTTTTGCATTTGGGGCATGTCTCACCTGTCTTACCCTCAAATATTTCCTTATTTACGGCATAATCGCAATTGTCGCACGCGAAAATAGTATCTTCTCCGTTGGCATCCAAAACCTGAAACTCGTGAGTGTGTTTATCGGTAAATACCCCACCCGCTGCCTCAACAACTTTAAAATTAAATCCGAGTCTGGTAAAAATTTTTACGTAAGCCACTTTAACTTTTTCGTAATAATCCATCATGTCCTCCTCACTCACATGAGCCGAATAAAGATCCTTCATCATAAATTCACGGCCTCTTAAAATTCCACTCCTGGCTCTCGGCTCATTCCTGAATTTTGTGGAGAAATGATAAACAGCAACCGGTAGATCCTGATAACTGGTAATATTTTTTCTGAGAAGGTCCATAACAATTTCTTCATGAGTAAAGGAAAGGACGTACTCTTTTTTTCTGCTGTCTGTAAGCTTATACATTATTTCATCGGCCTTATCCCATCTGCCGGTTTCACTCCAAAGTTCTTTCGGATGCAGAAGCGGCATAAGCATTTCCTGTCCCCCGATGGCATTCATTTCTTCTCTGATAATCTGGTTTACTTTTGTAACCACACGAAGACCCAAAGGAAGAAGTGTCCAGCTACCTGACATCAGTTGATCGATAAATCCGCCACGTACAAGAAGTTTATGATTAATACTTTCTGCATCTTTCGGAGACTCCTTACGGGTTTTTGGGAAAAGAGCTGTTTGTCTCATACGAAGCTATTGTAACATTTATTTCACCATCGAATTGATAAATCCCTGAATGCCGCCAAATGTAATCAATTTGCGAACATCCCCGATTGTTATTGCCAAAAGGAGCGTAAGTAAAATAATCATCCCGATATTATGAATTGCACCTTCAACTTTCGGGGAAACTTTTCTGCCTGTTATCGATTCTATTCCGACAAAAAGAAGTCTGCCCCCATCAAGAGCCGGAAAAGGAAGGATATTAAGTATCGCGAGATTCACGGAAAGAATTCCTACAAAATTGATTAGCGTTAGAATCCCGCTTTTGGCAGCTTCGGTGGTCACTGCAAAAATTCCGACAGGCCCGGAAACATCCTGAGGAATCTGGCCTTTTAAAAGACCTCCAAAAAGACCGACGAGACCTAAAACTATCGTCTGACCCCAAAAAAGGGCATCCTTGAACCCGTAGTAAATTCCGTAAAAAGGACGTTGCCAAATAGGCGGGTAATAAATCTCCATTGTCGTTATGGTCACGCCGATAGGCCCTTCACCTGTAGGGGGATTTTCTCTCGGAGTCAAAGTAACTTCAACTGTTGATACCTGGCTTCCGGAGGACCTTTGAATTTCAAAAACAGTTTTCTTTCCTTTTAATGCAGCAGTCTTACTTATAAAATCATCCGCTGAAGTAATCGGGCTATTCCCAACCTTAGTAATAACATCCCCCACAACCATTCCGGCAACCTGTGCGGGAGATCCCGCAGTTACATCGATAACCTTAAGTTTCCCCGTGTCCCTGGGAATCCCGGAAAATGAATATACAACTGCAAAAGCCACAATTGCCAGAATAAAGTTCATGATAACCCCGGCAATAACGATAAGTGCTCTTGCTTTTTTACTTTTATTTAAAAATGCACGTTTCGGATCCGTAATTCCCTCTTCATCAGTCTCCCCATGCAAGCGGACAAACCCGCCGAAAGGAAGTGCATTAATAGAATAAATTGTCTCTCCAATCTTTTTACCTATAAGGCGGGGTGGAATACCGAAACCAAATTCTTCTACTCTAACCCCGGCTCGTTTCGCAACAATAAAGTGGCCCAGCTCATGCACTAAAACCAGGATTGAAAGAACCAAAATAAAGATCAAGATTGAGACAATCATGATAAGAGTATATCAGATCTGAAGTAGCTCCAGTTTCTTCTTTTCCCCCATTTCTTCAATTTTACCGACAAATTCATCAGTAATTTCCTGGAGCTTTTTTTCATTGGCAAACTTCTCATCCTCAGTCATTTCTTTAGCCTCAAACTTTTTCTTAATCTCATGCATTTCGTCGGCGCGTACCTGACGAATGATAACCTTGCCGCTTTCAAGTTTCGTCGATAGAAGCTTTACGTACTTTTCCCTGTCTTCCGTTGTCAAAGGGGGCATGGTTATTCTTATTATTTCGCCATCAATAGAAGGATTCATACCTATATTTGCCTCCGTTATCCCCTTTCTGATATCTCCGATGATTGATTTGTCCCATGGGTTAATTATGATTTGTGATGGATCCGGCGCGGTGATAGTTGCCAGTTCTACTACTTTAAGTCTTTGGGTTCCTCCATATGCAGGACAAATAATATTTTCAACTAAGGAAGGGGTTGCCCGCCCCGTTCTGATTCCGGCAATATCGGCACCCACAACATCCAATGAAGATTGCATTTTGGATCGAACCATCGATTCATCCATCACTTCCCCAATTCTATACGAAAAACTCTTCCAATGCGAACGTTTTCTCCGGTTTTGGCAATAACCTCCTTAATGAGATCGCTGATTTTTTTAGAAGGATCTTTAATAAATTCCTGGTCGGTAAGCTTTTCGTCTCCCATAGAGGCCACCTGCATCGCAATATCGCGGCCTAGTGTTTCAAAAAGTTCGTTTTTGGCTACAAAATCCGTTTCGCAAAGGAGCTCAACTACTCCGACAATTTTTCCTGTGTGGTGTGCATAAACAAAAACTTTACCTTCTGTAGTCACCCTGCCCTCCCGCTTAGCCGCTTTTTCAACTCCTTCTTTTTTCAGAATTACTAAAGCTTTTTTCTCACTGCCGCCAACCTCTTCAAGAACTTCCCGAATTCTGATTATTGCCACGCCGGTTTCCTCGCGGAGTTTTTTGATTAGTGCTATATCAATTTTTTTCATTTTATTTTACAGTTTCTACCTTTTTAACCTTGGTCTTTCCCTCTTCAATGGCTTGACCAACTAAGTCTAATATGTATTCAAGGGCCTTACTTGCATCATCATTCATAGGTATTGGGTAATCAATAACATCCGGGTCGGAGTTGCTGTCGACTATTCCCACGACGGGGACTTTCCTGACGTTGGCTTCATGAACAGCCCCGGCTTCTCTTTTGGTATCGACAACAAAAAGCACATCCGGAACGTTGGTTAGATTTTCGATCCCACCGAAGAATCTCTCAAGACGTGCAATTTCCCTGTCAATAAGTAGTCTTTCTTTCTTTGTATACTTGTTATAGAAGCCTGAGGTCATATTGGTCTTCATTTCCTCCATCTTTTTCAGAGACCTTCTCATTTGTTCAAAATTGGAGATTGTCCCACCAAGCCACCTCTCATTAACATAAGGAACGCCTACCCTTTCGGCAACTTCGGCGACCTTATCCTTGACCTGTTTTTTTGTTCCTAGAATCAGAATGGTTTTCCCTTCTTTAACAGACCTGGTCAAAAATCCCAAAGCTTCCTCAATTAGGGGTTTTACCTTAGTCAAATCAAAAATATGAACCCCGTTTTCCTGGCCATAGAGATACTCCTCCATTTTGGGATTCCATCGTCTGGTTTGATGCCCGAAATGGGCACCGCTATCCAGTAATTGATCTAATGATACCTTGATCATAATATTGCCATTTCCTTATACCGCCGCAGATCGGAAGGTCCAGGAAACGTGACCTGCGTGTGTAATGGGTATTTTATCAAGCCTGACCCAGTTTCGCAAGCATCTTTTTACAATGCTCCGAGCAGTGCCAAGCTACGCTTACTTCGAGTTCACGAGAAGCAAGCTTCGCTTATTTATCTCTACATTCTCCAGGGCGGCCTGGACACCTGCAAAGGCCAGGTGTTCCGCGCTCATTGCGTCCGAGTGTGCATTTTTATTTCCCAATTCAGCCACGATATCCGCCAATTCACGCACATTCTCGCAAAGCTCTGCAACCTTTTGGGGAACCTCAATTGCAGTCAAAAGAGCCGCTTTAATTTTAGCTTTATCTTCACCATTCCCCGCCTCCATTACCTTTTCAAAGGCTTCAGAGTCCTTATCGCTTAAATCTAAGAGTTCTTGAGACAGCTCACTGGCTCTTTCTGCAACTCTTATCATTTCATCCTGCACATCGGGGTAGCTTTTTTTACCGATGGTTAGGTTGCAAACCATTTCCACAAGGGACGCCGCCAAAGCACCGGTTACTGCCGCAACCGCTCCACCCCCTGGGGTTGGTGCTTTTGAGGCAACACTATCCAAAAAGTCTGATATTTTTTGATTTTGTATTTTCATTCGTATAGTCTTTTTTCAAGAATTTGATCGGATTTAAAAGTGTCCGCTTTAAAGGTAGATTTTACAGCCGCCACCATCGACTCGAGAGGAATCATACCATAAATTTCCGAACTTTTGATCTTAACTCCCAATTTTGCTGCCTCTGCCTCGACCGCGCGGTAGGCTTCATCGAAATTGGTTTTTTGATAGTCGACCAGATTCATCGAAACCTGTGCCAACCCGTCAACTTCAAATCCCAAGGCTTTAACCGCCGGTAAGCCGCCGTTTTTCTCACGGACTATTCCTGCAATTTTTTTGGCAATTTCGAGGTCGGGCGTATCCAGATTTACATTGAAAGCAACTAAATATTTCCTGGCTCCGATAACCATTGCGCCGGCAGTAGAATGCGTTTTTTCCGGGCCAAAATCCGCCTTTTTCATTTTAATTTTTAAACCCTCATATTCACCTTTTCTGACATCGGCCAAATTGCGGTTTTCGGGTTTCGTTGCCGCTTCTTCATAAAGAAATACGGGAATATCCAATTCCTCACCTACCGTTTTGCCCAATCTTTTGGCTAATTCTACACATTCCTCCATTGTTACTCCTGAAACGGGGACGAAAGGAACCACGTCGGTAGCGCCAATTCTGGGATGCTCACCCGAATGCTTTTCCATATCGATTAACTTTGTGGCAACTTTTATGGATTCAAAAACAGAATTTAAAACCTCCTCCGGCTCGCCCACTATTGTGAACAAACAACGATTGTGGTCTTTGTTGTATTCAAGCTCAAAAACTTTAACCGATTTTACGGATTTTGCCGCATCAAAAATCGCATTAATTACTTTAAGATCACGCCCCTCGCTGAAGTTCGGCACGCACTCAAGAATTTTCTGCATGCCTAAATTATATCGAATTTTCCGAGAACTTGCTTGGTTTCCTCAAATACGGCATCTATAGGTTTTGAGGCATCAATAGTTCTCCATATTCCCGGGTACAATTTTTTAAGCTGGAGGTAATTATTCCTGACTTTTTTGTGAAATTCGAGTTTCATTTCATCATATCTGTCAGAGTCAGTTCTGCCGGATTTCCTAGCCATTCCTATCTCCGGCAATAAATCGTAATGAATTACCAAATCCGGTTTTAACATGTTGGTAGCAATCATACTTACCAGCCAAATAATTGGTTTGGAAACCCCTTCTGCTCCTTGATAAGCATACGTGGCGTACCAATAACGGTCCTGTAAAACATTGACACCTTCATTAATTTTCGGAATTACTACTCCTCTGATAAGATTCGCTCTTGACGCACTATATGTCAAAAGTGACGCATAAGGATCAATCTTTGTATCAGGGTCTTTTTCGTCTTGAACAACATACCTTAACTTTTCACCAAATTTTGTTCCACCGGGTTCTCGGGTATAAAACCACGATTCATTACCAAGCATTTCTCCAAGACAGCCAAGCTGCGTTGTTTTTCCACATCCAACACCACCCGTTACAACTACAAATTTTCCTCTTTCCTTCATTTTCTAAACTAACTAATAATCTATTTTTACCCCAGGTACACGATCAATAATATGCGGTCGCGTTGTAAAAGAGTCCGGCATTATTAATTTTGCCCCATCCGAACCAACTTGGTTTCTCTGATTCGGATTCGATATGTAATAACTCAGCCAGTTTTTTGCTTCGGTAACTACTTCTTCCATTTGACTACCATCCCGAGCGAAATCAAATTTATCGGTATCTATCACAGTAACGCAGCTGTTGCAGTCTCTCTGTTTTTCTTCTAACCAACTATTAAACTCCGTAACCAATGTTGGAAAATATTTTGGATATTTCTTGTGCATCGCAAGTTCCATCTCCCTTCCTTTCTCTTTGGCTCCTCTTTCCAAAATTCTTCTTATAACAGTTTCTTCTTTTGCCTTCAAAGCAATATGTACATCGGGTTTCAGGCAGTCTTTATAAGCATTATTGCCGGCAGAAATATATCTCTCATGGTCATCATCCTTTATCCATCCCATTTTCCATTGGACTCTTTCAATAATGGAGTTCATTTCCCTCCCGGCATCTTTAAACACGGGGCCACGCTTTGAGAACTCGGGAATTCTTCTAGCCGAAAGGCCATCATTTGCCAAAAAAAACATTTGACTGTCAAAACTAAAATCGATAGGGTCTTTAGTATAAAAATATTTAAGATATGGATTATCCAGATAGGGTTCCTGAAGTTTAGTGGCACCTGTACCATTCGTCAAAAGTTCAGTAAAAGTAGTTTTTCCAACTCCAACCGGCCCGACAACTGCAATAAAAGGATATCTCCGTGGTAATCTTTCTTTCTCATCTGTATTTCTTTCCCGCATAGGTTAAACTCCTAGCTCCTTTCTTTTATTATCGCTCCATTTTTCCGATTCCCTCCTTGCAAGTGAGTAGTCATTCCTGTCTATAAATATTCCTTTAAATAAATCCGGATGAACACCGGCCGCCTGATCAACCATTTCCTGAACAACTTTTCTATAGTGAGGCCTTCCCTGAGGACCGGTTCTGAGTTCTCCCATATAATAAATTTCTCTCGCACTCATATTCATATACCAATGTTGTATATATCCAAAAGGAACTCCGTATTGGGCAGCATCAGGATGCTCTCTCTGGATTGATTCAAAAACAGGTGCTGCTGCCTGGAGGGCACTTTGAATTCTTTCTGCAAAAGGAGAATCAAGAACTTCACTCTCCAAATCATACCCCCACTTGGTTGTAAAATTTTGCCTCTCCTGGGTCAGCATTCTGTGTCTGTGAAGATCCCTGTAGTCTCCTCCCCTTGCCCACATTTCAAAGGTATATCTTGAATTTTCAAAAGCCCTTGGCATTTTTTTAAACCGGACGTCTTCCCTTTTTGGATTTAATTTGCCCAGACTTCTTTGAGCAAAAATCCTCCCAAATATTTCCCTCCTTTGTTCCGAAGATAAACCAGTAACAGTGCTTCGCACCTCTTCCAAACTCGGGGAAGACTTGCCCCCAAACAAAAACGCCGTCAGGACTTCTGTCTCTCCCTCGCCTGTATAACTGATAAGTTTAGACCAGCCTTCTCTCTTAGATTTGCGGGGTATACTAAACTGCGCCTCTGAAAGTTCATCACGAAGATTTCTAATATCGGTTTTATACGCCTGGATTTCCTTGCCTATGGGGGAATCAATCCTTCTGATAAACGATGGGGTTACTTGGCCCAATTCCTGCGCAATTTGGTCACTTAGGTACCGCATTTCACCAATTGGATGCTCAGTAAATCTGTTTATTAAATACTCATACGACCTACCATTGCCGTATAAACCAAGGTTGGTTGTCGTAGCAAATGGCAAAAGGTCTCGTAAATCGTCGAAAGTTTTTGCCTTCCGGGATTTTTCAAACGACGCGTCACTCTCGTCAGTTCCTCTGGGATATAAATTTTTAATATATTCAGCATAAGGATCCAATAGCTCCGAATAAGTTGAAAAAAGTTCATCCATGGTCTTCCTATATGATTCTTCATTTGAAGTACCTTTAATCTCACCCGGAACTACATACCGATAATTGCCGTCAGGCAATCTGTCTGCAAACGAAACATATCTGGAAGATTTTTCGATCGGTGAAATTCCAATTCTTTGGTCTTCAATTTCTTTCGTAGCAACATTCGAAAGCCCCTCGATGCAGAGATGAATTCCACCCATCTCGGCAATTGAATCATCACCAAAATCAACTAACCACTTATCAAAAAATTTCCTGCCTCTTTGAATGTTCACAACTTCATCCATTCCGCCGTTATTATTTACAAAGTTAACCCATTTCATAAACGTATTCTTTTTTTGGGTTTCTTGCCCTTTTCCACCCCAAGCCAGATCTTTCCAGGTAGTCTGCGTTTCAGGGTGGACAATCGGCTCCACATACTCCTTTAGAAAAGTTCTACGCATACTTTCAGTCGCGCGGCTATATTTGGCAGATAGAGCTCCGATTACCTCTTCAGGTAAATGCTGGACCACAAAAACCGGTTTATCTGTGTTACTAAAAAATGGGGCCAAATATTTAGTTTCCTCAGGAGTAAATTTCTCGGGTGTATAAGGTGGTGCGAATCTGTCCAAGTTTTCATTTAGAGGCGCTTGCCCAACCTCGTATTGTCTATCTTTATTCATTTATGAAATATCTGAAAGCTTTTTAGCAGTTGGCTAAGTACCGTGTCAATACGCAAAGAGCTATGGAGTTTGCTCTATCGGTTGTGTCTCTTTTGAAACCTTGGGATTTCTCCAGCTAGCCCATTTACAATCGGGGTAGCGGCTGCAGCCAAAGAACTTTCTGCCTTTTCCCGTCTTTTTAACAATCACGTCCCCGATTTTACATTCGGGGCACTTGGTTCCTATCTTTTCCAAATATTTAGCCGTATATTTACACTCAGGAAATCTTGAACAGGAAATAAATTTGCCGAATCTCCCGGTCCTGACAACAAGTTCTCCGGTCCCGCATTCCGGGCACTTTTTGCCCAATTTTTCGACCTCAATCTTGACTCTTTTTGCATTTTTCTCAACACTACCCAGTTTTTTCTCAAACGGTCCGTAAAAAGTTTTGATTGCCTTAACCCAAGGAAGCTTCCCATCGGCAACCTTATCCAAACTGTCTTCCATTTCAGCCGTAAAAGCATACTCAAAAATATCAGGAAAATTCCCAATCAGAAAATCATTAACCGCCTCGCCTACCGAGGTCGGAGAAAACTTGCCCTCATTTTTCTCCACATAATTTCTGATTTGAATGGTCGAAATAGTGGGTGCATAAGTTGAAGGACGACCTATCCCAAGTTTTTCCAAAGTTTTAATAAGCGAGGCTTCATTAAACCTTGCGGGGGGTTGTGTAAATTTTTGTTCGCTCCAATTTTTTACCAGGTCCAATCCCTCCCCGGCTGAAACCTCCGGAAGGGTAACCGAGCCCTCAGCGTCGAGTTTAGCCGGAATAACCCGTCTCCAACCGTCAAATTTCATCACTTGCCCCCCCGCACGTAGCAGATAACTTCCTGCGGCAACGTCAATAGTTGTTTCGTCATAAACTGAAGACGTCATCTGACAAGCAACAAATCTTGCCCAAATTAATTTATAAAGTGTTTCTTCATCCCTGGCCCATTTATCATCAGATATTTCAAATTTGTGATTTACGTTGGTCGGGCGGATTGCCTCGTGGGCTTCCTGGGCGACTTTTGACTGCGTTTTATACAACTTTGGCAACGCCGGCAGATACTTTTCCCCAAACTCTTTTCCGATATAATTCCGGACAGCATTAACGGCAGTAATTGAAAGATTAAATGAATCGGTTCTGTGATATGTAATAAGACCCTCTTCATAAAGTTTTTGAGCGATGGACATTGTTCGTTTCGAGGACCACCCGAAAATTCTGGCAGCAGCCTGAGTCATGGTCGAGGTTGTAAACGGGGGGTAAGGACTTTTTATGACCTCTCTTTTCCTCACATCGGAAACTGCATATTTTGCCTTCCCAAGTTCTGAGGTTATCTTTTCAGCTGTTTGCCTATTTTTTACTTCCTGATTTATTAATTGGACTGTGAATTCTTTTGATTTTTTTAATTCCTTAACTGTTGAGAAAATTTCCCAGTATTCTTCCGATTTAAATGCATCAATCTCACGTTCCTTTTCAACTATGAGACGGACCACAACCGATTGGACTCTACCGGCGGAAAGACCCCTCCTGACTTTTTTCCAAAGAAGCGGAGAAAGTTTATAACCCACTAGACGATCCAATACCCTTCTGGCTATCTGCGCGTCTACCAGATTTTTATCTACCTCACGTGGACTGCCTATTGCCGCATCAACCGCTTCTTTTGTAATTTCATGAAAGGCTACGCGTTTAGTTTTAGCGCTTGCCCTCAACACCTCTGAGGCATGCTGGGCAATTGCCTCTCCCTCTCGGTCAGGGTCTGTTGCCAGATAAATTATTTTTGCTTTTTTTCCCTCTGACCTAATCTTTCTTATAACGTCAAGCTTTTTTTCTACTTCTATAAAATCCGGTTTAAAATCGTTATCGACATCAATTCCCAGTTGGCTCTTGGGAAGGTCTTTAATGTGACCCATTGTGGCTTCAACGACATATTCCGGTCCGAGAAATCGGCCTAAAGTCTTTGCCTTGGTTGGTGATTCTACAATTACTAAATCCATATTATATTTTTCTACAATTGTTCATTAGAACAAGTGCCTAGAAATTCATAATTTCTTATACATTCCCTTACCCAAATTTCTTACCATGCCTTTCATTTCCATGATTGTCAGTCTAGCAGAAATTTCAGCGGTTTTGCACCTTGATATTCTAACAAGCTCGTCAAGATGCAAGGGTTCATTTTTCAAAATTTCCAGTAATAATTCCTCTTCAGGACTACCCGGAACAATTTTTTCGAATAGTTGCCTGTCCACCTTTATTTGCAAATCGAGCTCATCCAGAATGTCTTTGGTTTCGGTTGCCATTTTGGCTCCGTTCTTAAGTAAAAATAAAGGTGCTTTGGAAAGAGGTGAGGTAATTTGCCCCGGAACCGCAAACACAGTCTTTCCCTGTTCGGCTGCGTGGGCCGCAGTCAGAAGAGTACCACTTTTCTCGGCTCCTTCGATCACGATAACGGCCGAAGCAAGGCCTGAGATAATTCTGTTTCTCGCCGCGAAATTGGTTGGAAGAGCCGGATGCCCCAAAGGGTACTCGCTAATAAGCGCACCTTTTGTATTTATAATTTCTTGGGACAACTTTAAGTTCTCCGGAGGGTAAATACTGTCCAACCCGTTTCCCAAAACTGCAACAGTTTTCCCGCCCGCAGCAAGACAGGCACGGTGAGCACAAGTATCCACGCCACGTGCCAGCCCGGAAATTATCGTAATTCCAAAATCAGACAATTCTCCTGAAAACTTTTCCGTGACTTCTTTTCCGTAAGAAGTCATTTGCCGACTGCCTACGACGGCAACCGAATTGGTTTCCAAACATGTGAGAGAGCCTTTGTAATACAAAGCTGACGGCGCTCCGTCTAATCCTTTTAAATTCTGCGGATAGTTCTTATCCAAAATTGTCACAACCCTGATCTTTAAAGAATCCAAACGGTTAAAATATTTTTCGATGTCAAAGCACTTCCTGAAATTATCGAACGCGGTAACTTTTTCATTCGATAATCCAATTTCTATTAATTTTTCATTCGGGCTTTTCCAAACATCCTTGGCCTTGCCAAAATACGACAGGAGAAGCTTCACCCTCGCAGGGCCAAAATAATTAAAAGCATAAATAGCAGTCAGATACCAATCCTCGGTCACAATAATAACTATAACTAATATTCAGAAACTCTGCATATGAAGTTTGGTTGTCAATTACTTTGAGAAGCAAAATAATAATCGGCAATCTTTCTAGCAATAGGACCGGCAACACTCGAGCCCTCACCGCCTCTTTCTATAATAACCGTGGATACTATTTGGGGACTAACCGCCGGTGCAAAAAAGGTAAACCAAGCATGGGGTGTTCCGTCTGTGCCAACCTCTGCCGTTCCTGTCTTACAGTCAACGGTTGTCCCATTGTGTTTTTGCGAGAAATCAAAAAAAGTGAAGGCGGTACCCCCCTCCGAACATGCCGCTCCCATTCCGTCGTGTATCAAGCTGAAATTACTTTCGGAGACATTTACGGCTCTGCAATTCGGAGCGCTCTCCATATTGAATCTGGGTTCACAAATTTTTCCGCCGGTAGCAATTCCCGAAATGTAATTATTTAATTCAATAGGGGTAACTGAAACATCCCCCTGGCCAATTGCCATATGATAAGTATTTCCCAGAAACCACGACTGCCCCGTAACTTCTTTTTTCCATTCGGGAGTCGGTATAAGACCCGCAGCTTCTCCCGGAATGTCAATCCCTGTTGGGCTATCTAAGCCAAAAGTCTTTGCCCATTTTGCAATCTCTTCCGGCCCTACCATTTGCCCTATTGTATAAAAGAATGTATCCGTAGAACGGGCTATTGCTTTTACCAAACCAATAGACCCTTCCGTTCTTCCATACTCCGTAAAGTACCAGTTGGTATAGGAATAACCATTCACCGTTATCATGCCCGTATCGTTGTAACGGAAATTTTTGTCAATTTCACCCTCCTCCAGCGCCGAAAGAGCAACTATTGGCTTAAAAACCGATCCCGGGTGATATGTACCGCTTATAACCCTGTCGAAAAAGGGTAGACCCGGATCTTTAAGTAAGTTTCCGATCTCCCGGCTATTATTCTTATTAATAAACAGGTTTGGATCAAAAGTCGGGTAAGAATAAAAAGCCAAAACTTGTCCCGTTACGTCTGTTACAATCGCCGCCCCCTTCTTTCCGTTCATTGCCGAAGCAACCACCGTTTGAAGTCCATAATCAACTGTTGTTTTTAGATCACGCCCAGGGACAGGTTCACGTCTTCCCAAAACTCTGACCTCAGCACCTGTCGCGCTAACCTCAATAAGCTCCTCACCCGGCGTTCCCAGTAAACTACATTCATACGCTTGTTCCAAACCTGTTTTACCGATTAATTCATCGGGAGACATTGGGCCTTTTTCAGGGCACCCCGGATTAATTTTACCCACCTCCTCTGGACCAACTTGAGCAAGATATCCTAGCGCATGAGAAAATTTATCACCCATAGGATAAACTCTTTTGTAATCGGTAATAAATTCTTCCGGCTTTGCGTCAGTCAAATCATCCGTTACAGTAAAACTTCCGTCGGAAGCAAATTTAACTCTTTTTTTAATCTCAACATTTGTTGCCAATTCTTCTCCACCACGAGCCAAAATTCTTCCGCGGGGGGCGGGAACGGCGACGTGGCGGATCCTATTGCCTTGTGACAAATCCTGATAATATTTGCCTTTAATAATCTGGACTTCAAAAAGCTTTGCAAAAAGAACCAAAAACAAAAGAATCAGAATTCCTCTTAAAAACCAGGAAAGCCACGATTGGGATTTGATTGCTGAGAGAGAATTCATAATTTAACTACCAATTTACACTGAAAATCCAAATTTTGGAAATTACAGGCCTTTTGTTACCCTCATTCTTTTAAGAAGTCCGTTATCTTCCAGGCAAATTCCACAACCCCGGACCACACAGGTCAAGGGATCCTCTGCAATCCAAACCGGCATTTTTGTAGCTTCGGAAATTACTTTATCAATTCCAGAAATTTGGGACCCTCCGCCTGCAAGAGTAATTCCCCTCTCCATAATATCGCCGGTCAGCTCGGGCGGAATTTCCTCAAGCGTATCGACAATATTCCCGACAATCTCCTGAATAATGGGGCTTAAAGCCTCCTGGATTTCACCGCTTGTGAGTCTTATCGATTTTGGAAGTCCTACCTCAAGATCGCGGCCGCGGACAACGGCAAATTTTTCAGCTTTATCGGAACTTTCTTTTGGAGAACCCGCTGAACCAATTCCAATCTTGACCACCTCAGCTGTGGGTTGGCCCAGAAGGAGCGAGTACTTAAGTCTGACGTAATTAATTATTGCCTCATCCATTTCGTCACCGGCAATGCGGACACTTCTACCAAGTACTATTCCGCCAAGAGAGATCACGGCAATTTCGCTCGTCCCGCCTCCGATATCAACTACAAATATCCCTTCAGGTCCCTCAATCGGAAGGTGCGCTCCAATAGCCGCAGCCATGGGTTCTTCTATTAAATTTGCCTCACGGGCGCCCGCGTCTAACGCTGCATCTGCCACGGCCCTCCTTTCAACTTCGGTTACACCCGAAGGAATTCCTATAACAACCCGCGGTCTTGGAATTTTCGGCATCGAACTTCCTGATTCGTGAACTTTCTTAATATAATAAGTAAGCATCGCTGCCGTTGCATCAAAGTCTGCAATAACCCCGTCCCGCAAGGGGCGGATTACTTCGATTGTCGCAGGAGCCCTGCCTGTCATTTTCTTTGCAGAGGCGCCTATCGCTAAAATTTCTTTTGATTTTTTGTGTCTTGCCACCGCCGAAGGTTCGCGGATAACGATTCCCTTGCCTCTGACATAAACGAGAGTGTTGGCTGTACCCAAATCAATTCCAACATCGTGGGAGAAAAGTCCCAGGAATCTGTCTATGGGATTTATGAATTTCATGTAAATTGTGTCGCATCAGGAGTATACCTATTTAGAGAAAACTTGCAAAGGGTTTTTAACGAAAACCTTTGTGCTACAATCTTAAGTTGTGAAGACGTTGGGAAAAATTATATTTTGGCTTTTTGGAATTCTACTTTTCCTGGTTCCGCTGGTTTTATGGCCTTTCACTTCAGAAGTTTTTGAATTTAACAAAATGGTTTTGGTTTACATTTTGACAACCTTAATTGCGTGTGCATGGATCGTCGACATGATTGTTCAAAGAAAGTTTATCTTTCGTCGCACAATATTGGATATTCCTCTATTGGTTTTTTTGGGAACGCAACTTGCTTCTACCGTTCTTTCAATTGACCCCCGGACATCGTGGTTGGGATACTATTCAAGGTTCAATGGTGGAATGATGTCTGTTATTTCCTACTGCCTACTCTACTGGGTATTCGTAAGTTATTTCGATGTCAAAAGAACCATCAAATTAATTTACGTAACTCTCGTCTCCGCCGCCATTGTTTCAATTTACGGGGTCATGGAACATTTTGGCATTGACAAAAATATCTGGGTTCAGGATGTGCAGTCCAGAGTTTTTTCCACACTCGGGCAGCCAAACTGGTTGGCATCCTGGCTGATTGCATTAATGCCGATTACTTGGAATTTATTATTAGACACAAAGTTCAGGCTCAATAATTATAAACTTTGGCTTTATCTTTCTTTGTTTGTTCTTTTCTTCTGGACAATGATATTCACAAAATCACGTTCCGGATATTTGGGCTTTGCAGTAGCATACTTAATTTTCTGGGGATTTACAGTCTGGCAAAAACGCAATGAAATCAAAAAAATAATTCCTGCCTTTATATTCATCGGTGTTTGTATAACTGTGGTTTGTCTTATTAGTGGCACGCAGTGGACTCCGAGTATTGGCAATTTAATCAGAAAGCCGGCAGGAGGTCAAACACAGCCGATAGTACAAGCCGGGTCTACATCATTGGAAACGGGCGGGACAGAATCAAGTAGCATTAGAAGAATTGTCTGGAAAGGAGCAATACAAGTCTGGCTTCATTATCCGATCTTTGGCACTGGAGTGGAAACATTTGCATATTCATACTACTTATACCGCCCCGCCGAACATAACCTAACCTCCGAGTGGAATTTCATTTACAACAAGGCTCATAATGAATACCTTAATTTCGCGGCAAATAGCGGTACTGTCGGACTTTTAGCTTACTTGGTCCTAATTGGTTTCTCACTGTTTGTTTTTCTTCAAAAATTCAAAATCCCAAATTCAAAAAATTATCCGGATTCATTAGAGCAATCAAAAATTCACAATTTAAAAATCGCACTGGCTGCAGGTTACGTCTCGCTTTTGGTCACCAATTTCTTCGGTTTTTCCGTGGTGCCGACACAACTTGAATTATTTTTATTTCCGGCACTCGCAATTACCCTGCTTGGAAGTGAGGAGGAAAAAACACAAAATGGGAATCCCTCAGTATCAAACATACGAAAGACCGCCGTTGGAGCAGTTTTACTTTTTACCTCATACCTTTTGATTCTTATTTGTCGCTACTGGTACGCCGACCATCTTTACGCATTAGGCATAGGCTATAATTCTATCGGCAAACCTGATGTTGCGGTAGGGTACTTAACCCACGCGATCAGTCTTGAACCGAATCAAGCCATTTATCATGGCGCTGAACGGGGACTTGCATATTCCTACACCAATCTCGCCATAGCTTTTAATCAGCAAAAGCAAACGGATCAAACTACACAATTGTCCAATTTGGCCATCTCTGAAATAGATAAAGCTGTAGCCATTTCCCCGGCAGATATAAATCTAAAAAGAGTGGAGTTTGGAATATTTATTATGCTTTCGGCAATTAATCCAAATTATTTAATCGACGCAGGAAAGACTCTGGAAGTCGCCATTACTCAGGCTCCCACGGACGCCAAACTTTATTATAATTTGGGCTTGGTTTACGCCCGTACCGGGCAAGCTGATCAGGCGTTGGAAACTCTTAAAAAGACGGTCGAGCTCAAGGCCGATTATAAAGACGCCCGGCTTGCTTACGCATATCTCCTCATTGATAAAAAGCAAAACGCTGAGGCCAGGGCCCAGCTGGAGTATATTCTGACTAACATTGACCCCACCGATTCTCTTTCTAAACAAGCACTCGAAAGTATCAAGTAATCCGGCAATTCCCAATTGGCTACATATTTTTGATATAATTCAGGCATGATCCGAAAAATACTGCTTTCAAGCGATCCGGTTTTACGTCAGAAGTCCAAGGCTGTTGTCCATTTTGACAAAAAGACTCAAAGATTAATTCAGGACCTGAAAGATACTTTGAGTGTTCAAAAAGAACCCGAAGGCGTCGGTCTCGCCGCTCCTCAAATCGGCAAAACCCTGAGAGTTTTTGTTGCAAATTACAAAGGATTTGAAAGGGTAGTTGTTAACCCCGAAGTTATTAAAATTGAGTCGAAGGCCAAAAGTCTGAAATCCGGCAAAAAGGGAAAACCTAAACGCGAAATACTCGAAGGTTGTCTCTCTCTTCCCTATTATTACGGACCCCTTAAGCGGGCGGGTAAAATTACCGTTAAATATTTAAACGAAAAGGGGGAAAGTGTCACAGAAACTTTCGAAGGATTCAACGCCCAAATAATTTTGCATGAAATTGACCACCTCGAAGGAATTCTTTTTGTAGACCATCTTCTAAAGGAGAAAAAGCCTTTGTATAAAGTTGACGGCGATGAGTGGGAGGAGGTCGATCTTATCTGAAAATTGTTTTTTTTGGAACTCCGGATTACGTTTTGCCGATTTTGACCTGCCTCCACAAAAAATTTGTGACGGGGCCGGGAAAATCTCCAATTGTTGCTGTCGTCACCCAATCCCCGAAGCCTGTCGGCAGAAAACAAGTAATTACCTTTTCTCCGATAGATAAATGGGCCCATGAACACAAAATTCCGATTCATTACTCCGCCCATGAATTGGTTATCGATTCAATTACTGCTGACGTGGGAGTTTTGGCTTCCTACGGGGAGATAATAAAGAAAGACGTTATCGACCTTTTCCCGCATGGAATCCTTGTAATTCACCCATCGCTTTTACCCAAGTATCGGGGTGCTTCTCCGATACCCGAGACAATAAAGTCCGGAGAAACTGTAACAGGAGTAACTATTTTCAAAATGGATGAAAAAGTTGACCACGGGCCGATTGTTTCCCAATTTAAAGAAGATGTCTTATCGACAGATACAACCGAGACACTTCGAGCGCGGCTCTTTAAACGCTCAGCCGAAGTTCTGGCTGAACTAATAAAACCCTATATGCAAAGTAAAATTACGCCGAAAGTTCAGGACGAATCAGACGCGACATTCACAAAAATTATGACTAGAGAAAATGGTCGTATCGATTTAAATAAAGCCACCCCCGAAGAAGTGGAACGGTTTATAAGAGCGATGCTCCCTTGGCCTGTAGCCTGGACCATGGTCCGTTTATCTCCAACCGATCCGACGGTACGAAGAATTAAAATCCATAAAGCGCATCTCGAAGGCGAAAAATTGATTTTGGATGAAGTTCAACTTGAAGGAAAAGAAAAAGTTTCCTGGAAACAATTTAAAGAGGGCTACAAGGATGCAACTTTCGTTACCGAGGGCTGAATTTTCTTGATCTTTCCTTCTTTTCTGAATCTCGAGACGCAACTCGTACAGAGCTTCATTTGAGTCCTTTTACCGTTCACCATAACGGCAATTTTCTGAAGATTGGGTTTAAAAATCTTCAGGGTTTTTGGGGCTCTTTTCTTCCACCTTTTCCCAGCAACACCACGGCCGTGAGTGCTCTGTCTACCATAAACTATTGCCTTTCCACAGTTGTCACAAATGTATGCCATGGGGACGATTATACTATATAATTAGCTCAAATCTCAATGGATATTCTATTTATCGTTATTGGCATAATTGGCTTTGCAATGGCCATAATTGTTCATGAAGTGGCCCATGGTTGGGCGGCAGATAGGCTTGGAGATCCAACCGCACGCCTCATGGGCAGACTTACCCTTAACCCCATCCCCCACATAGATATCTACGGAACGATACTTGTACCTCTCCTTCTCTTCCTTTTTCATTCCCCTTTTCTTTTTGGCTGGGCAAAACCGGTCCCAATCGACCCATATAACCTTAAAAATCCCAAAAAAGATGCTGCCTTAATTTCCTTAGCAGGGCCAACGGCAAACTTAATCTTCGCTATAACGCTGTCTATATTTCTCAGGGTTCTTTTAGTAATATTTCCTACGGCAACATTTTTCACCCTCTTCTTCTATCTAATCGAGTTCAATCTCATCCTTGCAGTTTTTAACCTGATTCCAATTCATCCTCTGGATGGAGGAAAGATATTAGTCGGTTTTTTACCGGAAAAGGAGGCTCGTGAGCTTGATGCCTTCCTGAACAGATTTGGCTTTATTCTACTTGTTCTTTTGATTTTTCCCATTTTTAGCGGTACGTCTCTAATCTCACCGATTTTGAGTCCTGTCATCAATTTCTTTTTGCGGATTCTTATCCCGGGATTTTCTACGATCTAATACTTTCACGGATTGACTTTCATGCTACAATGATATTGACCCTGTTAAAGGAAGCATCGGTTTTAATTTCCTGATCAAGTAAATTTAACTTGGGAGGGCGAAGTCCGACCAAGGCCTTTGTGCCGAGGGAGGCAGCTCACCCACCTGGATATTCCAGGAATGCCACCGAGCTTTTGAAAACAGGGTCTTTTTTGTGGACAAAACTAAACGAAGCATGTGTCACATGAGTGCTGAGGTCAGGATTCGAACCTGAGTAGCCCTTTCGGACGCGAGATTTACAGTCTCGTGCGTTTGACCGCTCCGCCACCTCAGCCTATCAAATAAATTTGTGAGCCGACGAGAGGATTCGAACCTCTGACTTGCTGTTTACAAAACAGCTACTCTACCGCTGAGTTACGCCGGCAAGGTATCCCGGCGTAATTCTGTGTTTTCAGCGGCCAAGCTATTGCTTACCGCTGAGTTACGCCGGCTAATATGCTGTATTATATCTTATTCCGAGCGTATAATTCCATTGGCATGAAGACCTCGCTTTTTGATTACCGGCTTCCGAGATCACTTATCGCCAACTTCCCCGTCAAGCCCCGCGACCATTCGAGACTTATGATAATTAACCGAAATTCAGGCCAAATTGCTCACCATAAGTTTTTCGAGATTGATAAATTTTTAGGACCGAACGACGTTTTGGTTCTTAATAAAACCAAGGTTTTCCCGGCCAGAATATTTGCAAAAAAGATAGCAGGGGGAAATATTGAAATTCTATTCTTGGAAGAAATTAAACCGGGAATCTGGACAGCTTTAACTCACCCCGGGATCAAGACCAGCACAAATATCACTCTTAATAGATACTTATTTAACGCGATCGGACAAAAAGACATGACGGCTATCATAGATACCCATTTGACCAAAAATAAGATCATAGAAATCCTAAGTAAGTATGGCCACACTCCCCTGCCGCCCTATATAGAGTCCGATGAAAAAGAATCTGACTTGAGAAAGGAATACCAGACTGTTTATGCTAAAGCCATCGGCTCGGTTGCAGCTCCTACCGCAGGTTTTCACTTTACCAAAAGGCTTCTTACCAAATTGAAAGACAAGGGGGTCCAAATTGAATATATTACCCTGCACGTCGGTCTGGGAACCTTTGCACCAGTCAAAACCAAAACTCTTGAGGATCATAAAATGCACGAGGAGGAATTTTTTGTCGATAAAGAAACTCACAAAAGATTAGCCAAAGCCAAAAGGTCGGGCAAAAGAATCGTCGCCGTAGGCACAACCTCCGCACGTGTCTTGGAGACAGTTACAACCGGAAAATTATCCGGTTCAACCGATATATTCATTTACCCACCTTACAAATTTAAATTCGTCGATACGCTTATTACCAATTTTCACCTTCCGACCTCTACCCTTTTGGCCTTGGTTTCGGCTTTTGTTTCTTATCCGAATACAAATGAAAAATTCAAAGACTTTGGCTCATCATTAATGGGAAAGGCCTATCGTAAAGCGATTAAGAGTAAATACCGCTTTTATTCATTCGGCGACGCTTGTTTAATCATCTGATGTGAACATTTATCTGATATAATTAGCTTCACGCCTAGGTAGTTCATCGGTAGAACGCTTTCTTGGTAAGAAAGAAGTAGAGAGTCCAATTCTCTCCCTAGGCTCACATCTCCACCTCAGGCTCCTACTTTTACTTCCCATAGCTTCATGGTAAGACAAGCTTGCCACTGCGTAAGACTCCGTGGTAAAATGTCCGGTATGGCCAAAAAGGGAGCCCGCGAAATTGTAGCTTTAATCTGTTCCGTCTGTAAAAACCAAAACTACATTACAGACAGGAATAAAGTTAATATGGATACCAAAGGCAAAGGCAAACTTGGCCTCAAAAAGTACTGTAGATTCTGCAGGAAAGTACAGTTACACAAAGAGTCTTCCAAATTAAAGTAACGAAACCCCTTTCAATCGCCCCCTGAGCCGTGAACGAATAGTTCTGAAAAGGCGAAGGGTAAGGTGTGTGGGGTCCAGCTTCACAAAGAGTCCTCGAAGTTAAAGTAGTTTTACCTATAGTATTGACATTTCGTGTTAAATTTGATACTATGCTGCCTCTGAGCTCAAGCAAGGAGTTGTCTCGAAAGCCGAGGCTAAGTACTCTTTTTTGAGTTCAAGTTCCTTAAAACCTGGGAAAAGAGAGAGATTTATTCAAAGTGAGGATAATTATGGCAAAAAATATTTTCACCGTCCAAAAGGACGACCTTGGATACAGTCTTATTTCCAAGAAAAATTGTACAGTCGGCCCTTGCCGAAATTTGTCGACCTTAGAGGAGGCTGCCAGCCGGGCATTTGCAGGTCAGCCTGAAAAGCAAGTTATGGCAAAAAATGCCATCAAAGAATATAAAGAAAAGAAGGATAAATAAGGTCCAAGCAACAAAAAACTAATCTCACTCTCTCCGGAGGAAATGCATTTTATGCGCATATGTGTTTCCTCCCCCAGGTTAGTTTTTTTATTTCTTCCGGGGATCCTCTGAAGGGGTAGGTTTTACACCGGTAACTCTACGGTTGTCATCTATCACGAATGCATCCCTGATCGCAGATTCTAGGGGAATACCATTTATTCTCAAATTATGCCGCATCCTATCATAAAACTGGTCGTAGCTAAAAGGAAACTCATCCGCATCCTTTAGTACACGGTCTTTCAATTCTTCCTGTGTTAGACCATGTACTATATGTCTTTCCTCGAATCTTTCTTCCATCGGCGTATTGTAGCAGGCGTGTCCAATTTTTCCAAATTATTGGGGTATAATATCCATATAGGCCGATAGGTAAATGGTATACCGGTGGTCTCCAAAACCATCATTGGGGGTTCGATTCCCTCTCGGCCTGCTCGCACCTCGGGCTACTTTTTTGGTACCCAACGACCATTTTTCAACTCGTGTGGTCCTTCTGTCGTCTTTTCTTCCGGTTCCTGACGTATTTGATTTCTTATCATTGAAGGTGCCCGGGTTGCATTCATCCTTCCCTCGCGGTCATCTTTAATTGAAACAACCGTTTGCGTTCCACGGGGACCAAACAGTCTGCGAAGGAAGCTGGGTTCGCGAGGAACCTGCATCCGGCTTGTATGTTTTTCAATAAAATCGCTGATTTCCTGTCTGGATTTATTACCATAAAACGTTTCAGGTCCTTCGTGTGATTCTGACATCTTTTTAATTCTACAAGAAACTCGTAATAAGTACAAAGCCGAGGTTAGGCCCTCTTCATTCCAAGCTTTCTTGGCCAGGAGTCGCTTTTTGGAGTTATGAGAAACATCATTTTTTTATCCTTCACGGTTTTCTTGCCGATAACATTTTCGTCCCACCATCTTTTTTGAAAATCTTTTAATGTGAATTTTCTATCAACCCCGGCAAACTTGAAAAACGGATCTGCGAGCCTAAGGTATCCTCCCTCCTTATTTACTCTGGTTACGACACAATAGTGTCCGTTGTCCCCGTCTGCATATTCGTAAAAAACCCCCTGCCATTCGACACCGACCGGATATTGATACTTATTCACTGCTATCGACAGGTTGGAAATGGTTGACCCCGCCTTTTTCCAAAAATTAAACTTACCTTTGCCAAGTTTTTTGACGGCTAGTCCTAGGTCGGTGACGTTCAGACCAATCTTTTTAATTTTTTTGTCGGCTTTTATTGATCTGACAACGGAAGCCTGTGAGACTTTCTGCCCAAGAAAAGAGAAAAGTGCCTCAATCACTGCAGGTCCACAATGGGAAGAAGTCACCTGTTTTGACCTTTTCATCTTGGGGAACGGCTTGCCCACAATCTTATCTTCAAGCTCAAGGAGTCTTTTGGCTAAGCGTCGTGTTTTGGGGTTTTTCTCTAAAACCATAATTCGCCCAATTGTACGGCCTTATGTCTACCCCGTCAAGACGGGGGTTGTATTTGTCGGGAGCAGGCTACTCGGGTAAATCCCTGGCATACTTGGAGAGAAGGCTAGCCATAATATCCGGAAATTCCACCCCATGCATAGCCATTACCTCAGTCATGGGAAGACCCATGTCTGGTCCGAAGGCTGTATTGGGATTACTGTCTGTAAAATATGGGGTCTTAGTTTCTTCGTCGAGCCTGATATCAAATTTTGCGTAGTCATTATGTTGAAGGCCACCAAAAGCCCTAACCGCCAGTTTGGTAATCTCAAATCTGAGGTTCTCCTCTACCGGCACGTATTTATAGGCCCTCTCATCTTCATAAGACTCAAAACTTGTGAAAAAGTGTTTGCCGTCCGGCTTCTTTCTGAATATTTTCTGTGCCATAAAAACGTGGCGCTTGGTTCCGTCATCAAAAACCACCACGGTTATTTCCGGACCTCCGATAAACTTCTCAACAACTACCGGATATCTATATGTAGAAATCATTTTATTGACCCTAAGCATGGTAGCCCTAAAACTCTCCTTAACCGCATGATTGTCAATCCCCACACTTCCCCCACCTTCATTTAATTTGACTATCAACGGAAGGCCAAGATCCTCATCAATACTTGTTCCCGCCCGTCTTATGAATTGAAACGGCGGGGTTGGAATATCGTAAGCCATTAGAAGTCTTTTAGTCAGGTTCCTATTATTACCGATGATAAGACCTTCCATTCCTGCACCCGTATAGGGAATATTGGCAAGCTCGAGAGCTGCCGGTACGGACGGTTGAAGTTGGTCACGGCCTTTTAGCGTATCCACAAGGTTAACTACCAAGTCGGGTTTATCGACAAGAAGATTGGTGTAAAAATATTGATCTCCGGGAAGTGTCCGAACCTGAACCCCAAGTTTTCTGATCTCTTCAGAAACCTCGATCGCTCTTTCTTCTACCTCAACCTCTGCTTCATAGGCAGACTTTGTGGCAAAATGTTCTCTTTGCACGCTGGAATAAGCAACAACAACCAAACGGAATTTCTTGAGAGCTTCTTTGTCAACCGCAAGTTTAGTTTTTTGTTTCGGAACGGATTTTTTGACTAAAGCTTCGTCCTCGCTTTTTGAGGTGGGCATAATAACAATATGACATAAAAGCTACTGCAAAAAAAGAGGAAACAGGTTAGAATAGTGCCGTGAGAGAAATAAAAGTCGGATTTTTACTGGTCATAAGCGGCGCTTCCGGCGCCGGAAAAGATGCCGTCATGATAGAACTTCTAAGGCATCCGCTGGTTAAAGATCTTAATTTGAAGAAAATTGTTACATGCACGGATCGACCGCTCCGGCCCGGAGAAACTCATGGCGTTGATTACCATTTTATAACCGGAGAAAGACTTCAAGAAATGGCAGCAAACGGAGAACTTGTTGAAGATATTACACCGACAGGATCATCAAACAAGGCAACCCCTAAAAGCGAACTTGAACGTCTGTTAAGCGGCGAGGATTTGGTTTGGAGAATTGATCCTTCACGCGCAGCCGAGGTTGCATCCGAACGTTTTTTTACCAAACATTTTCCGGAGCACGCTCAAATTCTTCAAAAGAATACTACAGTTCTTTGTGTGACAGCCTCCAAAGACGAAATTGAGTCAAGGAGAAAAGCAAGGGATGGAGTCCGTTACAACCAGGGTGAGTATTCCGCCCGAGACGAGCAGGAATTTCCCCATCTTCGGGTTCTTCAGGAAAAAGCGGTTATAATAAATAATCCGGAAGGATGTTTGGAGGAAACCGTAAACACTGCTGCAAGTTTAGTAAAAGCAAACTATGAGAAAGCTAAAGGCAAAAAAAACTAAACAAAGCTTGGCCAGACAGGTTCCTGCTAAAGTAGTTCTTGTTGGCGGAGCGTTTGATATTCTTCACTACGGCCATATTCATTTTTTGAAAAAGGCCAAAGCTCTTGGTGACTACTTGGTCGTGGCTCTGGAATCCGACAAAAATATAAAAAGGCTCAAAGGCGAAAAACGCCCTATACATGGCCAAAACCAAAGACGTGAGATGCTTGAGTCGTTGCATTTTGTAGACCAGGTAATTATTTTGGCAGACGAGATGAAAGACGAAGATTACAACAAACTCGTTAGTGTCATTAGTCCCGAGGTGATTGCAGTTACTTCCGGCGACCCCGTTATCGAAAAAAAACGTAAGCAGGCGGAAAGTATAGGCGCCTCACTTATCGAAATCCCCAAGATCGACGTCCCCTCAACGACGCAGATCGCTAAACTTTTAAAAATCGAATAAAGGTTACTTCCAGCTTTTGATTTCTCCTTGCGGCAAACGGAGTTTTTTCGGGGTAACAAAAAGAAGAATTATGGAAACTACAACCACCAATACTCCGACAAAAGAAAAAGTTAATCTCTCACCGACTATCCCTGCGACCACCCCGACAATCGGGGGCCAAACTATGTAGGAAACATTTGAGACCGAACTGGTAAGCCCTATCAAGTCATTTCTTTCCTTACCCATTCTGACCACAATATCCGTATAAACACCCTCGAGAAGCGGGTAGCAGATGGCAAGCGCAACAGATGAAAGGAAAACCATAGTCAGTTGCCAATAAATGCTCCCGCTAATCGCAAGTCCTGCGAGAAAAATGCCCGCAACAATCAAAAATTTTTCCGTCAGTATTTTTTTACCTTTGTAAATTCCCCACCCTGCAACCACTACCCCCAAAAAAATTGCAGGTAGCTGATAAAACGGCAAAAATAGGCCACCTAGATAATTTATCTTAACCAACTTCTCTGTCCAAACCGCCCCCGTTGTCCAAAAGGTCGCGTCTATAAAACCCAAAAGTAAACTAACCACCATTGCCGGCCAAATATGCCTAGATAGAGTTAACCAGTGTTTGAACTCAACCCAAGGATTAATTTCCTTCATATCTATTTGGGCCGGAGCGTCATGAGCTCCTTTAAAAAAGGAAAGAAGCAATAGTGCCCCAACCAAAAAAACCAAAATTAAACCCTCTGTAAATATATAGCCATTTAGAAGCAACGCGGCTGCCAAAAGTGGCCCCAAAAAGTAAGCCATATTTAAAAAAGTGTCAACAATTCCCCATGCCGCTGAGCGCATGTGAGGCGGCACTACGCTTCCTATAAATTGATAGTCGGCAAAAGCCATAAACTCATAATAAATTCCCCACACGGCCATAGTGACTAAAAATATAGCAACAAAAGGCTTAACTGCCGAGGTTGCCAGAAAAAATGAAGTCAGAGCAGACATCATTATTGCCCAAAAAACCAGACGTTTGGTTTTTGTAGTCCTAAGAAGTGCCGGGAAAATAAGATCTGCTCCAAATCCTACCACTGATTGGAAACTGATTATTATTCCCATCCAGGTGGAACTATTCAAAGAAGACTGGATTTGGTTCGGTGCCCAAAAAGAAATAACCCCGTCTGCAATACGAATCAGAAAGAGCGTCAAAGAAAAAAGAATTACCTTGGACCAGACTTTATCGCCCAAAAATGCAAACGACCTTCTAAAAGGAGCAAACATTACTAAATGATGAAGCATTTGGAATTGTTTTGCAAAGTCGTCTTTTCAACTTGTCTGTTGTTCGCGGTTTTTCTGAAATCTGATATAATTCTGATTATCGTATGGCAGATAAAAAAATAGCCGTAATATTCGGGGTTTCCTCTCAGGACGGATCATACTTGGCAGATCTTCTGGTTGAGAAAAACTATAAAGTTGTCGGTACTATAAGGAGAAGTACAACTAACCAGAAGGAGAATATTGGCCACCTTCTTGGAAAAATCAAGGTCGAACTGGCAGACCTCACCGATTACGAATCCATTAGCAGGGTAATAAGGGACCATAAACCCGACGAAGTCTATAACTTTGCCGCACAGTCCGTTCCGGCGGACAGTTGGGCACAGCCTTTTTATACAGGCGAGGTTACCGGGATGGGCGTAGTAAGGATTTTAGAGTCAATCAAAAATCTCTCCCCCACTTCCCGATTTTACCAAGCTTCCAGCCGAGAAATTTTCGGAAACATCGCAAAAATGAAAGCTGATGAAACTACCCCTGTCGATCCCAATAACCCCTATGGTATTGCTAAGGCCTATGCACATTTGATGGTACGCTGCTACCGCGAATCCTACGGAATGTTTGCGGTAGCCGGAATTCTTTTTAACCATGAAAGTCCTAGAAGAGGTTTACATTTCGTTTCAAGAAAGGTTACAGCTGCCGTTGCTTGCATTAAAAATCACGCAAAAAATATTCCCCTTGATGAGCTGGGCGAACCTTTGGTTGATGCAGAAGGCAGGGTTCATATGGGGGATCTTACAGCCAAACGCGATTGGGGATATGCCAAGGAATACGTAGAAGCTATTTGGAAAATAGTTCAGCAGGACAAGCCCGAAGATTACGTCATAGCCACAGATACTTCGCACTCAATTATGGATTTATGCAAAATCGCATTTGAACATGCAGGACTTAATTGGAAAGATCATGTAATTTCCGATAAAAAATTCTTCAGACCTACAGAAATTAAAGAATCAACTGGCGATTATTCAAAAGCCAAAAGAGAGCTTGGTTGGGAACCCAAAACCGACTTTAAAACATTAATTGAAATGATGGTGGACGCAGATCTGAAAAGGTTTAGGTAAGTATCTTCCTAATGCAAAAAGTTTTAATTACCGGTGCGGCTGGCTTCGTAGGACATTATCTTACCGAAACACTACTTGAGAAATATCAGATTACCGGAACTGATGTTACCGGAGTTAACCCAAACCCCAAAATAGATTATTTCCCCGGTGATATTTTGGACAAAAAGTTTTTGGCTGATCTAATCTCAAAGGAAAAACCCGAAGTTGTTTTCCACCTGGCGGCAAAAAGCCAAACATGGGACAGAAACGTTGAGGAGGTGTTCAAAATAAATATGCTCGGGACGATAAATCTTTACGAAACTGTGCTGGGGGTCCGTCAGAATTCAGATTATAATCCTAAAATTTTCTTTATTAGTTCTTCAGAAGTTTATGGCAATACCACCGACCCGAAAAACATAACCGAGGACTCCCCGCTTTTCCCCACCAAGTTCTATTCGGCCAGTAAGGCAGCAAGCGACCGGCTTAGCTATAGTTTTACGCAAAGCGAAAAATTGAATATTTTGATACTTAGACCTTTCACCCACACAGGTCCCGGCCAGGGAAAGGGTTTTGTGGTACCGGATTTTGCCTCCCAGGTAGCAGAATTGGAAAAGAACCCAAAAAGCAACGTTCTTATGGTTGGAAACTTGGAGCCTATCCGCGATTACCTTGATGTCCGTGATGTTGTAGCCGCTTATAAATCCATCATCGATAAAAACTGGACTCCCGGTGACAGCTACAATATTTGTTCAGGTAAGGGAGTCAAGATTAAAGAAATCCTTGAAATCTTACTTATGTTATCCGATAAAAAGTTAACCGTTAAAGAGGATCCTTCAAAACTGCGCGCCTCGGATACCCCCGTTTATGTCGGAAATAACCAAAAGTTTGTAAAATTAACAGGTTGGGAGCCAAAAATCCCCTTGGAAACCACTCTTAAAGACACTTTAGACTTCTGGAGAAGCAAGTAGGTACTTCATTTAGTTGGACAATATTGGTAAAATAGCGCTGCAAGCGGAAAGGAGGCGACTTATTACTAATGTTTATATTAAGAAAGAAAAAAGGAGAATCCGAAGACAAATTAATCGCGAGGTTTCGTAAAAAAACCATCGTGGAGGGCGTTATGCAGGAATATAGAGACCGCGAGCACTACAAAAAGCCCGCAGAAAAAAGAAAAGAAGCCAAATACCGCATCGCCCACTCTATCGAGCTTGAGAAGAAGAGAAATTTCTAATCCAAGTATCCACAAACTGTTTTCTGTGCTGGCGAGTCGACCCGTATTTTTTGATGGCAACCCTGTGTTCCAATGTACCATAGCCTTTGTTTTTACCCCATCTATATTTCCTGAATTTAGATTGCCGACCCAACCTTGTCATTAAATCGTCCCTATAGACCTTGGCTATAATCGACGCAGCCGCAATTGAAACTGACTTTGTATCCCCTTTAACAATCGGCTTTTGGTTTTTCCGTCTAAGATCTTTAACGTACGGGATATAGAAAGCATCAATTAAAAGATAATTTATTTCGACACCGGTGTTTTTTATTGCTTTCCGAAAAGCAATCTCGCTAGCCTTTTTAATACCCAGCCTGTTTATTTGACTAACACTTGCTTGACCTATTCCAAAAGCGGCAGCGTTTTTCCTAATCCACTTATCAGCAATTACCCTTCGTCTCGAAGTAAGCTTCTTTGAATCATTGATCAAAGCAGGATCCGGTATTCGGAATTTGGAATCCGACGGAAAAATCACACAGCCAGCCACAACAGGTCCTGCGAAACAACCTCTCCCCACTTCATCCACTCCTGCAATAAATTTATAACCTTGCTTCCGAAGACGGTTTTCGTAAATAAAATCGGGGTAAGTCATCATCTATCAAAAACTTTTAAATCTGTTGTTCTCGGATCGTTAAGACTTTGTTTAAGAATGTCATGGGCAAGACGTACCCTTGGTTCGACAACTAATGGTTTACGTTCTCTCGCCTGTCTGGCTGCCGAGTCGTTTAAAAATTTAATATAATCATTCCCCCCCAGAATCCGCCTAACAGTAATTTCCTCCTGCCCATTTTTATATGCCTTTTCTCCCGCCAGGATAATTCTGGCCGCTGTAACCGGAACTAAATATGGTGCGGGTTGGATTCCTCGTAAAACTTCATTTGCAACTGTCAACGCATATTGTTCCAGATCTAAAGACTCTTCGGTTGAACAGGTAATTTTTCTCTCCCGCATGGCAATATCTTTAGCGACTCTTCTTCTTGTTAGACCATAGATATCATCAAGGGTATCTACGGCCATTTGCATTTTCGCCCGTATTCCGGATCTAATTATTGCCAGATGTTGGTATACTTTCTCGGCTTTGGTTCCAACACTCCTCCCGATCATTTCTCTTTCGGTTGCGGCCAGAAAAGCTGCTCTCGTCCGGACACGTGATACAAGGGGGTTTATCCTACCCATACGATCCTCTTTTGTAGCATCAAGTGTAAAATTGACAATACGTCTCCATATCTCATCTTTGCTTTCCAATAAACCGTTGTCTCTTAAAACGGATTCCGCCTCTCGTGCTTTTAGGTTTAACTTTGATTGATCTTCGATTTCTCCGGCAGCAAAAACAGCACTTATGTTAAAAAGTAGATCAAAAGTCTCGTCTACGCGATCCGCTTCGGGGCCGACACCTGCACGGTAGTCATGGGCAATCTCGTCTTGTTGACGCATGGCAGCCTCAATTCCGTCTTTGACTACCTGAGGAACAAGTACGGCAACTTTCCAACTAACCGGAATTTCCGAATATTTAAATTTTGAATCAATCTTGTTACCAGCGAATGCCGTATAACCGGAAAAATCGCGCCTCTCGGAATCTCGCTTTTCCCAACGCCAAGTAATCACACTTCCGTTAACCCTGTGGACTCTGGGTTCCCAAAAATTTGCTTTTGTAAGCGGTTCCTCGCCCCTGCCTAATACAGGCATATTCAGATATTCCGCTTTAAAATTGTCGACAAAGCAAAGGTCGAGTGGTGTTTCACCAAATTCCAGCCGTCTTCGGGAAGCCAATTCCTGCCCCGCTATCTCTGGGGACTTTCCCTTAAAAAATTCTCCACCCTTTTTCACTCCCGGAATCTCCGGAACATGTTTTCGTTCTATGTTTGGCATTTGTGCAAATATGATACCACAGCCGACAAAATCCATGCCTTGTCTATGGGCTAAATATCTGTTACAATTTACGCCTAGATGAAATCTGTCATTACTTTCTTTTCCGAAGTAAGAAGCGAGCTTTCCAAGGTTACCTGGCCCAAAAGGAACGAGATTGTAAGGCTAACCTTAATCGTCTTTTTGATATCGGGGGCCATCGGGCTTTATGTCGGTGGTCTTGATTACCTATTTACCAGAATTTTAACCCTGGTAATAACCAAATAATTTTTAGAACATGAGCGAAGACACCATACAAGTATCAGAGCGTGGAACCGGCAATAAAAAAATCCCGGGACATATGATTATTGCCGCAACCACCGATCCGAAGGCCAAGTGGTATGTGGTCCACACCTCCTCAGGGCACGAAGTTCGTGTTATGGAAACCTTGCGTCAGAGGGTTGAGACAATGAATCTTGTGGGTAGAGTTTTCGAAATGCTCGTTCCAACCCAAGACAGAGTTATCATCAGAAGCGGCAAAAAGGCCACAATCAAGGAAAAAATTTTCCCCGGGTATCTTTTAATTAAAATGATTTTGGATGATCCGACTTGGCTCGCGGTAAGAACAACTGCTGGAATTACCGGATTTGTAGGCGCGGGTAATAACCCCACCCCCCTATCTGAGGCAGAAGTTGCAAACATTCAAAAATTCGTAAGTTCCCCCGCTCCGAGGTTCAAGACCAAGTTTTCCGTTGGAGAAGCTATTAAAATCACAGACGGACCTTTCTCTGATTTTTTGGGAACAATTCATGAAATGGACGAGGAAAAAGGAAAGGTTAAGGTTTTGGTATCAATCTTCGGCAGGGAAACCCCTGTCGAACTTGATTTCTTACAAATTCAAAAGGTATAATACCAATACCTCGGATTTATCTGAGGGAGACGCAAGTCGAAACTTCTAAAAAAGGGTTCCCTTTGCGTTTGATTGTTTGTCGACTCCCTGTTTTGGGGAAAGGCGGAAGGGGGTAAAACCCTCTTCCGAAATATAAATGGCAAAAAAGGTTAAAACGGTAGTCAAAATCAATTTACAGGCTGGGGTGGCAACTCCCGCTCCTCCCGTGGGAACAGCCTTGGGACAACATGGTGTTGCCATTATGGACTTCGTTAAGCAATATAACGAAAAGACCAAAGACATGAAGGGCGAGGTTGTTCCTGCTGTTATCACCATTTTTGAAGACAGATCCTTCACTTTTGTTATTAAAAAAGCTCCCGTTTCCGATATGATCAAGAAAGCTCTCGGTATCGAAAAAGGATCAGGCAAAGCCCCAAGAGAACCTGCAGGAACTTTGACTAAGGAGCAAGTAAGGAAAATCGCAGAGGAAAAAATGGCTGACCTTAACACAAAAAATATCGATGCCGCTATGAAGATCGTGGAGGGAACAGCAAGAAGTATGGGGGTAACAATAGATTAATTTATGGGGAAAATGAAAACCGCCCAGGTGGGTGAAAACAAAAACAAAGAAAAAAGCGAAAAGGCTCATAAAGCAGAGGCTGAAAAAGTTCATTTGGCCGGTCTTAAGGGTGGCCAAAGAGTGAAGATGGTTGAGGCCGAGGTACCTACCGAGACAGAAACCGAAACCAAAGGTGACGAGGGTAAAAAAGTCAGTGGAAAAAAGATTGTCGAAAAGGTAAGGGGGAAAAAATACGTAGAATCCAAAAAAAAGTTTGACAATATAAAAGTCTATTCTGTAACGGATGCAATTAAACTTGTCAAAGAGACTTCCTATTCTAAATTTGATGGAACGGTTGAACTGCATATGATTGTTAAAAAGGCCGGTATTTCAGCACAAGTAGCTCTTCCCCACCAGGCAGGCAAAACCAAAAAGGTTGAAGTTGCGACAGATGAAACAGTTGAAAAACTTAAAAACGGTAAAATCGACTTTGATATTTTGGTGGCAACCACTGAAATGATGCCAAAGCTTGTTCCTTTTGCAAGACTTTTGGGACCCAAGGGACTAATGCCAAATCCTAAAAACGGCACTTTAGTACCTGATGCAAAAAAGGCACAAGGTTTTTCGACCGGCTCCGTAGTTCTCAAAACAGAGAAAGAAGCTCCTCTAATTCATACCGTAGTCGGCAAAGTCAGCCAGGACGGTAAAGAACTGGCAGAAAACATAGAAACGATTTTTAAGGCCTTTGGCAGAGCTAAACAGATTGATAAAGCCTATATCAAAGCTACTATGGGGCCCTCTGTAAAGATTAAGGTTTGATTTTAAAGCACTCTTCTGCTAGCATTTGACCGCCTATGTCATCCGAGAATCTTATTACCGGCTCTGACGAAGATAAAACCTCTAAAGAAAGTTCTGAAAAGGGAGACGAGTATGATTACGGCGTAATACTTGATAAAGTTCTAAGTCATGTAAATACGCCCTCACAGCCGACCACTCTGGCTGATTGGTCCAAAACGCCTCAATCCGACAATACAAATATTTCCAGTACGAGTACCGTGGCCGAGGACAAGAAATTTCTAAACGGCGAAGCCAAGGAAAGAGAATCTCGTATGAAAAGAAGGATCGAAAGAAGAACCGGCAGACACACACCCCTTCTTCCAAAAACAGATTGACTTCACCGGCAGAATAAGTTATCATTCCCTTGTCCTAAGAAAGTACGCGTAAAATTAAGTCGTACCGAGGAAACACCGCTTTAAGTTCAAAAGCGCCCTCGGGGCGCGTTTTTTTTGGACTTAAATCAATAAATGCTAAAAGCAGAAAAAGTAATATTTGTAGACAATTTAAAAGATGAGCTGAAAGGTGCCAAGTCTGTAACTTTGGTTAATTATTCAGGACTTGGAGTTAAAGCTCAGCAGGAATTAAAAGGACGTCTTTCTGCCGTTGGTGGAAAAATGATAGTCGTTAAAAACACGCTTCTTAAACGTGCCGGAGAATCTGTAGGAATTGATAAGGCGCTTTTAACCGATTCTATACTTGCCGGTCAAACCGCCTTGATAATTGCAAGTGAAGACCCTATTGCCCCTATTCAGGTTTTGGGTAAGTTTGCAGGTGAGTTTGTCAGTGAAGCCGGCTTGCCTGTACCTAAATTTAAAGTCGGCATCGTCGAAGGATCTTTCCAGGACGAGATTTCTTTGGTTAAACTTTCCAAACTCCCCGGACGCGATGCGCTACTTGGGCAATTGCTTGGAACCTTGATGGGCAGCGAGTATGGCTTGGTCGGAACTTTGAATGCAAATTTGCAGAAGCTGGTAAATGTTTTAGATCAGGCCAGCAAAAAGTAAGGACAGGAGGTGAATTAATATGGCAGAAGAATCAAAAAAAGTATCGGGAAAAGTAGAGAAAATGGTTGAGGAAGTTGCAAAACTTTCGGTTTTGGAACTTTCGGAGTTAGTTAGTGCTCTGCAGGAAAAACTTGGAGTTAGTGGAGCCATGCCCGTTGCGGCAGCGGTGGCAGCTCCGGTGGCGGCAGGGGCGGAAGCCCAAGCAGCTGATGCAGGTAGTGCTAACCAAACAGTTACCATGACAGTTTCGGGTGCAAATAAAATTGCTGTTATTAAAGCTTTAAGGGAAATTAATCCCAATCTGACTTTAATGGATGCGAAAGGAATGACCGAAACGCTCCCGGCTGAAGTTCTCAAAGACGCTAAAGCGGAAGACGCTAAAAGCGCATCAGAGAAATTGAAAGCAGCTGGAGCAACTGTAGAGCTCAAATAAGACTTTCACTCTCGGCGGTGACGCCGTAGAATTCAAATAACTTATTTGGGTCTACAACAAAAAATCCGTCTTAAACGTGACGGATTTTTTGTGGATAAAATATATCCTTCGTATTATATTTGGATTGTGAAAATTACAATATTTTCACAGAATGAAGAGTAACTATATTATGCAGATTTGTCCGAAAATAACGTATTTAGGATATCTTCTGTAGCATCATACTTACCCCCGTTTTCAGTTTCCCAATGCAAATCATACCCCGGATCGGCATTAAGCTCGATAACAAAATATCTGGACTCTCCACTCATTATATCTTCCGTTATAATATCAACGCCACAAAACCTCAAACCTAAAGTTTCCGTTGCTTTAATAGCTGTCTCAAAATATTTCGAGTGAACTTTACCGATAGGATTTTCAACCTTTCCTCCCGTATGGGCATTCGAATTACTTCTCAGAAGAATTTTTTGTCCGCTCTCCGGAATGCTATTGTAATCAAATCCCTGTTTGCCAAGGACTCTCTCCACCTCATACCCAAGTATCAAAGGTTCTATCCTTCCTTTATTATAACCGTCTATTAACTCCGAAATTTTTGACTTCCCGTCGCTGATGACAAAAGGCAAAATTCTATGGGCAACGGCCAAGACTTTACCATCCAGAACCAAGAAGCGATATTCTTCCCCACTAATATATTCCTCTATCAAAACAGTTCCAAATTTCTTTCTTATTCTTTCGAAAACTGCTTTTAAATCCGCCGGGTCTTCAATTTTTGCAGCGACAAATTTCCCCAACGAGGATGTATCAGGCTTGGCAACTAAAGGAAAACTGATTTTCCCTGTATTTAATGATTGCAAAACCTCGTTCCAGTTGTCGGTTAAAATTCCGTTAGGAATCGGTATGCCGGCTTTTTTTAGAATTTGTTTTGTCAGGTTCTTCCTTTTTGCCAGTTGAGACCCTACGACTGTATTTAGCGGAAAATGTTTACTAATTGTTATTGCAATCTTTCCATTTTTTGAAACCTCGTAAACTCTTTTATCTGATAGATACTCTCTGACGGTATATCCAAACTTAACAGCCTTTTTGGCAAACTCATCCATCAATATCTTACGCTCAGGTTTGACGGTGATTAAAAACTTGAGAATCTCCCTTTCTACATTCAACCCCGTATCCTTTTCAATTGAGTCCCAACGCGGTGCCGAATTCACTTCCAGTACGTATAATTTTTTATCTATATCCTCCAGCAAATCAACCCCAGCTATATCAATGTACAATGACTTGGCTGCCTTTTCGGCAACTTGCGCATACTTTAACGGAACTTTCTTGTAGCTCAATCTTAAAGGTTCACCTCTATCGAATCGGCTTCTCCATCTTGTAGGTCTCACGATGGCAGCCCTGGCTTTACCTCCTATCACAAACACCCTAATCCTAATACTAGCTTTTATAAACTGCTGTGCCAGAAACCTTTCTCCCAAAGTTTCGCGAGGGCCCAAATCCTTGACAAGTCTTTTTAATTCACCCAAGCTTTCCGGCAACCACACCGCATGACCTTGTTTACCGTTAGTGCCCTTGATAACAAACGGGAAACCAAGCAGCTCCGGAGCTTTTTTTGCCATCTCGTGTAACGACAAGAATAATGTCCTTGGAACAGGAAGCCCTTGCTCAAACAAGAGTTTTGTTTCCAGACCCTTAGTCAAAGGAAGACGGATAAATTGAGATTTTTTGTATATTTTGTCAACTATTTTTATTCGTTTTCCCTTTGCATAATTTGCAACAATTGAAGCATCCTCCAACCTTTTGCCCACCAACCTGAAATAAATTACATCGAAATTGGCCAAGTCTTTCCCACTCACCGTAATCGCAAATTCCTTATCGGTACCTTTAAAGTCGTATTCCAAATCGGAAAAAGACGCCAGTGTTACATCTATTCCAAGTTTTCTACCCTCCAATCCAAATGTAGAAAGGTGCTTCGTCCCTCCCCCAACTATGATTAATATCTTTTTTCTTTTTGTCATTCCGCGTTTGGATTAATTAAAAACCCTGCCATATCGCTCCTTCCTATGAGAAACCGGGTTGACATTTTCGACCTATCGGCAACGGATACTGAGGACTTGATTTTTTTGCCGGCTATCACATACTGTACTCCTATTACAGGACGTGTTTCCCGACCTGTTGCAGATCTATACCCCCTGTCTTTCCACAATACATTCTCTTTAACCAAGAGTCCTAACTCTCCAGCAAGTTTTTTATCGATGGAGCTTCTTACGGCCCCCGTATCGATACGGGCCAAAACCTTCGCTTTTTTGGATTTATCAAAACTGTAAATCTTAACTTCTTCCAAACTTTTAAGGGTTTTTATTCCTTCCTCTACTGCTCTCCTGTTTTCAAATCTCCCGGCGAATATTGCTTTGGCAATCATAACCCCATGTTGTGCATCAACAACGTCAAGGTCTTCCACCCGCTCCAGTCGTTTTTTAAGACCCTCCATATTGGCTAGTTGTATCTGAAGTCCGGGCTGCGCATTAAGCTCTAGTACCATCGGCCCCTTTTCCGGGTGAATCACGATGTCCACCCCTGCATACCCAAGTCCCGAAGCAATTTGTGCAGCAACGGCGGTTTCCAAAACCAACGTCCAGCTGGGAATTTTTATTCCCCTAAGTTTTCTTTCCGTACCGGGCTTAAATATAATTTGTTCACCGTGCCAGATTGCCTTTGTAGTAATGCCTGTAGCGATGTCAACACCCACACCAATAGCCCCCTGATGCAAATTAGCCCTTCCACCGCTTTCTCTAGTCGGTAAACGAAGCATGGCCATTACAGGAACCTTATTAAACACAATAATACGGATGTCAGGGGTTCCCCTGTAGGCCCACCTTCTGAAGGCTTTAGCCCTCCCTACATATTCCTGAACGAAAGCAACATCGGGTACGTTTCCCATAGAATATGCTCCTTCCAGAGTGTCCAATACGTGGAGCTTCAGATCGTCAATCTTAATTCGGTCTTTCTGCGTAGTTAACCACCCTCCATCCTTCAAACGTTTCTTAACAACTATTATTCCTTCCCCTCCCATTCCCCGGCTGGGCTTAAGAGCAAATTTATCCGGGAGGGTTGTCCAGTCAAATTCAAAGACATCATTAGGATCAAAAAACTTCTTGTAAATTTTGGGGTGCGCTACTCCGGCTTTTCTCAAGATTCTGGTTGTCTGAATCTTGGAATCAGCAATATCTTTTCCACGTTTAGTATTATACCTATAGGCAAATAACTGAGTTCTGGCATTTAACCCCAAAATTGAGGATATTTTCATTTTTTTAGCTTCTGATAAGCTTTCTGAATCTGTAAAACTCCATAACCCTGAGGCCGGTATATTTTCCAAGAAGAAGATCGGCCACAGCAATTACCAAAAGGGATATTTCAGGGTTAAGAAGTACATATCTTTGCAGCGGCTGGAAAGTAAGAAATAGGAACGAAATTAAAGATAATATTAGTGTTTCAAAGGTTAGATTTATGGCTGTTTTGACGCTCTTACCCAGCTGAACGCGGGTAAAGTCCTCTGCCAAAAGCACCAGGAAAAGGACCGCAAAAATAGAAACGTTGGCAAGATCCGAAAACTTCAGAACCGGAGCCAGGAAAAGAACTCCCAAAACCCCGAGTACCACCGCCCAAAGAATAAAAGCCATCCTGGGTAGGTATTGGAGTTTAACCTTTAGTTTTCTAAGAATCATCCTCATGGCAGTGGAGACTATGACAATTACCAAAAAAAGTCCTATTCCGACAATTGGCCCCATGGCTACAAAAACAACAGATAAAGCGGCGGGAAGAAAAATTCCGAACCCCCTAATTCCGATTACGTTCCTTGTAAAGGCAATAACAAAAGCAACTATCGGTAAAAGCAAAAGTAAAACTATCGTATTTGCAGGAACTCCGGAAGCAACTGACGAACGAATCGCATATTTAACAGGGTTCAACGGCCAAACTGAACCCAGTGTCTGCTCCTTAAGGAGTTTCTCCAGAGGGCCTAAGGTTTCCACACTTTTTTGGGTAATATCCACGCGGGCCGGCTCGGGCGTGACAAGAGCCATTGGTGTTGGGGTCGGCGTAGGCGCAGGGGTGCGGGAAGAAACCACGGCAAGCACCCCCATCGGCTTAAGTACTCCAACAGCCAATACCACCAAAAACAATAGGACTATTAGTTTTCGCATGGGATAAATTTCTTGAAAGTAGGCATATTATATCATTTGGGGTACGAAATCACCAACCTATTGAAGCAATTCTTTTTGATGTTTCCCGTTTTCCAACCCTTCATCAAAATTGGACTGGCTGGATATCTCGTCATAGGTATATAAAAGGAAAACTATACCAAAGATTACGGAGGGAATTCCGACTATCAAACTCCACCCTGGGATTGCTAAATACAGGAGAGCCAGACCCGTTGTTAAGAATATTAAGGGTATCAGAAGCTTAATAATCATCCTGAGAGCCCTAAACCAAAGAGGATTTTGCTGTATCATATGATCAGGTTGAGTTTTGCTTCCTTCGATGTATCTCGGCCCGCAGATTAGTTATTGAGAATAATAATACAAGAACCAGTGTAAAAACTAGAGCGCTATAAATAACATCTCTAATTCTCCAAAGATATGCATCGGAGTCGCTTTTCGGAGATTTGATAACGAGTAGCCAACTATTGTCCCCGGCTTTCACTTTCGAATAGGCAACAAGAAACTCACCCACAGTCGTGGGGGTTAGGGAGTCAGGCAGGCTGATATCAAGCTTGCCCTCACTGTCGGATGATATCATGGCCATTCTAAGTTCACTGACAATTTTATCTAAACCCGGATAGGAGTATCCCGATAAGAAGTCAAAGTAATTTGTCCCAACCAGATTGCTTGCCAAAGAACTAAGAACGATACCGTTTTGATCAAACAAAAACATCCTGGTACTATCAGATATTTTAATGGGGGTGATGTAATAATCAGTAAGATCGCCTAAAATTACTGCTACAGAAATTACTCCGTTAAATTTCCCGTTTACAACCACCGGTGATGCAACATTAAAGATATATTTTCCTTTAACGTATCCGAGCATCCCCACTCCGGGAGATCCAATGAAGTATTCTCCTTTATTTGCAGTCTTTGCCCAATTAAAAAATAGCTTATCTGCAAGAATACTGCCTGTATCGGGAACTCCAGCCCTGTTTGCTTGGGCAATGACTTTCCCATTTTTATCAGCCAGAAGAATGGCAGCAGCCGGAGTATCCCTCCAATGATCCATAAAAGTATTTATGTCAGTCTGCATATCATTCAAGTTTGAACCCGCAGAAAAATCTTCCGCTCTAAGTGCTACACTTTTACCAAGAAGATTAATAAACCCAGAAATAGATTGGCTACCCGACCTTGCAATTACCTGCTCCCGATGAAGAAACTCATCACTTAAAGTAACACGGGTCTCCTTAAGTGCGACCCAATAAAGTGACATTGATAGAGTCGCAAAAACAACAATTAGGCTCGTGTAAAGTAGTCTTTGTCTGTCGAGGTGATACTTGATGAAATGTTTTAAGGCTGGCAGCATAGATTCAATATATAACAATTCCCTGTGTTCATCTAGCGGAGATTCTTTAATCTCTTGCCTCTTTCAACTTATAATTAGCAATTGCCTTTTTTAATCCCTCGTCTGCCAGTACCGAACAATGAATTTTTACGGCCGGCAGGCCCCCCAAAGCTTCCACTATTGCTTTTTTCGAAACCTCTTCGGCCTCGGACAATTTCTTTCCTTTAACAAGGACTGTCATCATGCTTGAAGTCGCTATCGCTGCCCCGCAGCCTAGTGTCTGGAACTTCACATCCTTGAGATAGGAAGTCCCCTTTTTCTTTTCAACCTTAATGTAAAATTTCATAATATCTCCGCAAACCGGATTCCCCACCATTGCAACACCGTCCGCGTTTTTGATCATTCCCATATTCCGCGGATGTCTGAAATGGTCAATTACTTTTTTTGAATAAAGATTGTTAAAAATTTGATCCATAAATTTTAAAATGGCGACATAAGTCTTAAGTTTTTAATTATTCCGGGAAGTTTTTCCAAAACATAGGTTACGTCTGCCCGAGTAGTACTTTCATCCAGGGAAAATCTCAAGGAACCGTGCGATTTTTCCGGTGGCAATCCCATTGCCGTTAAAACATGCGACGGTCGCAGGTCTCCGCTCGTGCAAGCTGAGCCGGATGAGACAATAATTCCCAGGTCGCTCAACGATAAAACCATCGCCTCTCCCTCAACTCCGTCAATGACAAATGAGGCTATGTGCGGGGCCCTTTTGGTCGGATGTCCTGTTAATTTAACACCTTTAATTTCTAAAATACCTTTAATTAATGTGTCGCGTAAAGAAGTAATTTTCTCACTTTTTTTAATCTGCTCGATAGCCTTTCCCAATCCGACTATGTAGGGAACATTTTCCGTACTCGCCCGAAGACCATCTTCCTGGCTCCCGCCATCCATCTGCCTGACTATTTCTACTCCTTCCCGTATAAATAGGGCTCCGATTCCCTTCGGAGCATTTATTTTATGTCCCGTAAAAGACAAGAAATCTACTCCCAGACGGTCCACCGAAACATCCAGATGTTTAATTGCCTGGGTTGCGTCTGTATGAAAATATATTTTATTTTTTCTGCCGATATTTATCCTTCTTATCAGATTCCCGATTTCGGAAATCGGTTGGATGGTCCCGACTTCATTATTCACATAACCTACAGAAACTAAAACAGTTTGACCGGTTACGGCTCTTTTCAAAAGTTCCACATCAACCCGTCCAAAGTGGTCAACAGGAAGATATGTAACCGTCGCCCAACCGATTGATTCCAGGTGCCGGCAGGTTGCAAGTACCGCCTTGTGTTCAACTGCTGTCGTAATAATATGCGGGTTTTTCAGAGTTGCCCGAAGAGATTCTATAAGTCCTTTATGGGATAAGTTAATTGATTCTGTTGCACTCCCCGTAAAAATAATCTCATTTACCTCGGCTCCTAAAAATTTGGCAATTTTCGTTCTCGATTTTTCAATGGCTTCTCTGGCAACTCTTCCCGGCAAGTGAAACTCCGAGGCGTTTCCATACTTTTCCAAAAAATACGGCTTCATCGCCAGAAATACTTCGGGTGAAACGGCGGTTGTTGCCGCATTGTCAAGATATATTGTCTTCATTGAATAAAAACGGAGCATTCATCCCATCCACACTTTGGGTGAATGGAATAAAAAATTTTTCTTCCTTCCCGGCGGGATCTTAATATTCCCATCTCCTTAAGATAAATTAAGTGATGCGAAATCGTAGGTTGCGTTACCTTAAAATGCTTGGCAATCTCCAAAACACTTAGTTTTTTCTTTTTTTGAAGCAAATTAACAATATCTAGCCTTACACCGCATGAAAGTCCCGCGAAGCACCCCGAACACTGCGAAGAGAAATGCATGATATTGACAATAAACGATATATAGATTAATGTCAATATATGATTTTTCAGCACAATGTAATATCTAATCAGAAACTTAATTCGAAGTTCCACTCAATAAAATTGAAATCTAATAGTAAGAATTTCTCTTTTAAGACCGGCCAATTTGTGCTGACAAAAGTCGGTGACAATATTTTTAGGTCATATTCTATTGCCAGCGAACCGGAGCAGCTCCCCTACTGGAATATGTTTATCGATGTAACTCCGGGGGGCCCCGGAACGACTTTTCTTAAATCTCTTAAAAAAGGACAAACCGTCGAAACTTCAGAACCAAAAGGTCAATTTATCTTAAGCCGTAAAATGAATAATTACATTTTCGGTGCAACCGGGTGTGGTATCGCTCCTTTCATCCCAATGATCTCTGAGCTTTTGAAAAATACAGATAAAAAAGTGTCTCTCGTTTGGGGTTTAAGGTTTAATAAGGACATTGCTTTGACCAAAATGCTCACTTCTCTAAGTATGACCTATCCTAACTTTTCTTTCGAAATAGTTTTGTCCAAACCCGACAAAAATTGGGAAGGCAAAGGAGGACACGCCACCTTTTCGATTGTGCAAAAAGCAAAAAAGTTCGATAAAGAAACAACGGGAATATATCTGAGCGGCTCCAGAGATTTTGTTAAAGAATCAACTAAGGGACTCGACAAAGAAAAATTTCCCCTCAAAAAAATCTACTTTGAAGCCTGCTATTAAATTACGGAGGTGTTTATACTCGGGAACGCCAATAGTCTAGTACCCAAGAGATGGTATCGGAAAGAGCGACTTTCGGTTTCCAGTCTGTATCTCTAAATATCTTTGCATTTGAACCCCAAATCACCGGTTCATCAGTTGGCCTAAGTCTCGTCGGGTCTACCCTAACTTCGACCTTGACTTTTCCCTTTGAAATTACCATTTTTAAAACTTCTTTCATCTGAGGCGCTTTCCCTGAACAAATATTGTAGGGCTCTCCGGGACTCCCTTTTGTAACAATAGACCAGACAGCGGCAACTCCGTCTCTAACATCCAAAAAATCTCGCTTTGGTTTCAAATTCCCAATGCTAATAATAGGTTTTGATTTGCCATTTTCGATCAGAGCCATTTGTTTGCAAAAAGTTTGAATAGAAGTCCTCTCGTCCTGCCCGGGGCCAACTTGAATAAAAAATCTGCCGAGAAAAACCGGAATTTTATAATTGATAAAATATTGATAACCTAAGGCCTCCGCCGCCAATTTACTTACACCATAGGGACTTACCGGTTTTAATAAAGTATCTTCAGTTGTCGGAAGCTTTTTGGCTAGTCCGTATTCCGCCGAAGAACAAGCGATAAACACTTTGGCGGGTTTTTTCATTTCCCTTACCGCCTCAAGGATTCTCAAAGTCCCAGTCAAGTTGACATTAATTGTGTATTCGGGTGCATTCCAAGATTCCGAAGGATAACTTTGTCCGGCAAGATGAAAAATTATATCGGGCTTAGAAATTACAATAGCTCTTTCAACTGACGTCGGGTCGGTTATTTCACCATTTATAACTTTGAGCTTTGGAATTTCGAGAACATTTTTGTTATCGCTTCTAAATCTTCGGAGCCCCCAAACCATATGCCCTTTTGCAATCGCAAATTTTGCCAAATGGCTCCCTATTAAACCGGTTACTCCCGTTATTAGAATTCTCATGTAATTACCACTCAAGGCCTTCTTCACCAAAAAGTGTTTCGTCAACGATACCGCAAATTATATGACCGATCAATGTATGAACTTCCTGAATTCTGGCAACTTCATTTGAAGGAACTTTTATGGCTATGTCTGCAAGACTAGCTAACTCTCCCCCGTCTTTACCTGTTAATCCAATTGTTTTAATCCCCCGACTTTTTACCAACGTAATTCCGTTAATTACATTCCTTGAATTTCCGGAGGTTGAGAAAGCCATTATCAAATCTTTTGGCGTCGCTAAGGCCTCAAGTTGACGCGAGAATATTTTTTCAAATCCGAAATCATTTGCAATCCCGGTTAATATCGCAGGTTGAGAAGTGAGTGCATAGGCCGAAATTGGAATTCTGTAATTTTTAAAACGGTTAAGAAGCTCTTCTGCTAAATGTTCCGCATCGGTTGCCGAACCACCGTTACCAAATGTAAAAACCGATCCGCCCCTTTTATAATAACAGTCGATAATTGCCCTAGCGGCTTCAACTATTTTCGGCCAACAAATTTTGAGAGTATCTTTCTCAACCTTTAGGCTTTCCAGAAAATTATTTTCAATATATTTTTTGATTTTCATTTGATGTTACTTGAGCCCCCTGCCAATCAAAAACCAAAGGAAGCGGTATCACTCCCCGTTTTTTCAAGTTTCTAGAAATTAAAGAGTGAGATTTAGGCGGAGCAACGACCAAAAGACATCCGCCCCCGCCGGCTCCCAAAACCTTGCAACCATAGGCACCTTTTTTCATTGTTAATTCACAAAGATCGTCAATTCTTGTATTTGAAATATCTGCGCTTGTCGCTTTTTTGGCCTGCCATACCTGATACAAAATTTTTCCTAAATTTTTCATATCACCATTCTTAACTGATTCTATCGATCCCTTTGTGAGGACCTTTAATATTTCAAAACTTTTTAAACTTTTCCCAGAATTAATATTCCTTCGTAAACTTACCTGCTGTTCCTTTTCGCTTCTCTTGGCTCCGATATAAAAAAACATCAAATTCTTTGCCAGTTTTTTGGTGTCCTTCCCTGAAAAATTCAGCGACTTTACTCTAACTTTACCGCTTGGCAAAAAATCAAATAAATTAAACCCCCCAAAAGAAGCCGCATATTGGTCCTGCCACCCTCCGGGGATTTTTAATATATCCCGCTCAATTTCTATCGCCAGTCCGGCCAATTTTTCTTTTGTAATATCTTCATTCTGTAACCTTAACATTCCGGCAATAAAGGCCACGCAAACAGCAGAAGAAGAACCTAACCCGCTTCCCGCAGGAAAATCTCCCCAAACTTCAACATCCATTCCCAAATCCGGTCCCAATCTATTAATTACTGCTTTATATAAATCAAATATTCCCCCGTCATACGGCAATATTTTCCCGAGTTGGTAGATTTCCTCTTTCCTGTAATCTTTCAAATGAATTTTAATAAATGCCTGGTCTGTAAGTTGAATTTTTACGTGCGCAAACATCCCTATGGTTACGGAGAAAATCCTACCGCCATACTTCCTAAAGTATTCCGGCAAGTCAGTTCCGCTCCCGGCAAAACAAACCCTCACGGGAGCGTTGGCTTCGATAACTATCTTTTTCTGCTTTTTAAAATATGTCTTTGCTATTTCATAGCTTTCCGGTTTACCGATATCCAAAAAGTTTGCATTCATTGCATAACCGTAAATCAGCCCGGCTTTTACCAGTTTTGGGAAAACTATTTTCTCCAATGAAAGACGTTTCCCGGAAGGAATATGTTTGAAAATTTTCGGTGTGAAGAAATAGTAGCCCGCATTAACAAGACCCTTCTTGCTTGTTTTGGGTTTTTCTTTAAATGATTTTATTTTCCCGGATTTCTGCAAAGAAACTAACCCGGATTCTCCCACATTATTTATTACGGCTAACGCTATGGTTGCCAGGGATTTTTTTCCACTATGAAAAGATATAAGACGCGAAAAATCCGTTTCCAAATATGTATCTCCGTTAACAACTAAAAAAGGCTCCTCGAAATAAGATTCGGCCTTTTTCAATGCACCCCCGGTACCCAGGGGGAAATCTTCCACCACATATTCAACTTTTACACCAAAGTTAGTTCCGTCACCAAAGTAAGTCTTTATATAATCACCCAAGTAACCTACAGAAATTACTATTTCCTTAAACCCGTTTCTTCGAAGAAGTTGAATTATATATTCCAAAAAAGGTTTGCCGTTAACAGGCGCCATAACTTTCGGCCTGTCGCTTATGACTTCTTTAAGTCTCGTGCCGAACCCACCCGCCAAAATCAAGGCTTTCATGAAAGTATGGCTATATATATCATCATTTACCGAGCCTGACAAGGTGATCGGGGCTCTTCGTACCTTGAGGAAGATTACTTATACGAAATAGCTTTGACGGGGCAACTGTCAATCGCGTTTTGAATATCGGCCTTACTGTCACCTTTTTGGTTAATTACTTCAGATTTACCTATAGAATTAAGCTTAAAAGTTTTAGGGGCCAAAGCCTCGCATAAACCACAACCAATGCACTTCTTCTGATCAACGGATAATTTCGTCACGGCATCATTTTATCATAATCATACTTTTGCCAAGCCTTACCAAATTCCTTTAGTTTGACCAATTTAATTTCCGTGTGTTTACCTCTTATCTTTTTTTTCTTTAGATTTGTAAATAGTCCCCCAATAAGTCCCAAAGCATAAGTTAGATGGGAAATTAGAAACATTATTGGTAGAAAAACGACTAAATACATTTTATTTTTTCTCAGGGCGGACCCGCCTGCCGAACCTAAGGACATAAGTAAATAAATAATAATTGGGCATAGAAAAATAATATTAACTAAATAATTTTTATTTAAGCTCAAAACAACCACCAGTAACAATAAATAAACAATCAACAGTAAAGGAGATGTCAAAGGCAGATTGGGTACGAGTCCCTCCAAACGAATTTGTTCCATTCTGCCCCTTCCGTAATTGTAAAACATATCCAACAAACCATTTAAAGATTGCCTTCTCGGTCTTTCAACCTTTACCTGAGGGTGATAAGCAAGTTGATATCCGGCACTTTCAAACCGGTTTAAGAGTTCGTTTTCTTCGTTCGGATAAAGATCCTCATTAAAACCACCGACTTTTTTAAAAACCCCACTTCTAACAGCCAGATTACATAATACCAATTCCTTTTCGCTGGCTCTATGAAATAAACCAATCGGCCTGTGACGTGCAGCCATTCGCGTTTGTAAAAAGAACGACTCTTGAGTAGCCCCGGATACCGTTTCCCAGAAGTTTTCTTTCCTGGTCCATACATTTGGTCCGCCAACAGCTCCTATTTCTCCTTTGTAAATTTTTGACGAAAAAAATATTTTCTGAATTACATTTGAAACCGACTCTGGAAAAAATGAAAACCCTCTGAATCCGGAATTTCTTATCTTTATCTCTTTCCCTGTAAAAACATCATTTACTTTCCGAAAAGCGTTCTTGTCAATTTCAGAATTATCATCAAGAAAATATATAATTTCGCCCCCAGAAAAATTCGCTGCCTTATTTCTCTGCCTCGAGGGATTAAATCCGTATGCAACTATTACTTCGATTAGATTAGTCGGGTAATTCACTTTCTTCAGTGCTTTTAAAGCTGCTCCTATTACTCTTCCAGGTTTCACAGGGATAACAATGCTAAATTTGAATAATTTCATTTAAATTCCTTTTTTAAAAATTGAATAAAATTCTTTCCTATCATAGACCATAAGTAATTCTTCTTTACGAACAATTTTCCTTTTTTTTCCCGCCCGTCGCTATAACCGCCCAGCAACCGATCCACCATTCTTCCATAATCCACCAAATTAGAATCTGTTTGATAAGAGTATTTTGCAAATAATTTCAGGTCCCCCGTATTGTTAGAAACTACCTTTTTACCCATGGCTAAATATTCTCTAATTTTAAGTGAAACTCTATAAAGATTAGCCCTGGTATTTTGATAATAGACCAGACATATATCAGTCATATTTAGATAATTCGGGATTTGATTATTTGAAACTAAACCTATCCAAATTAATTTATCGGCAATTTTTAATTTCTGGGACAGTGACTGCATTTCTTTTTTTCTCAAACCGTCTCCGATAATTACCAACCTTGCTTGGGGATAAACATTGAAAACCTGTGGCAAAGATCTGAGAATCATAGGTAAATCGCAAGCAACATCCAAATGTCCGGTAAATATTAATACCAAAGAACCACCAATCTTTAACCGCTCTTTAAGCCGTTTTTCTTTTAATAACGACACTTTCGGTTCAAAAAAGATATGCGATACCCCCTGGGGTAAAAAATAGACCTTGGCAGAGGGTATTTTAAGTTTCCCGACCAAATATTTCTTGAGTTTAGGGTTGTGACAGGTATACAAATCGGCAAGTGGCAAAAATATCTCCTGAAGAATTTTTGAAAACCAAGACCATAATCCTTTCGTATAGGCAAAGGACAAATCATCTGTATCCAGAATAATTTTTGTCGGGCTGATCAATTTTTTAAAAAATATAGGGATTCCGACATTAGGGTAAGATTTTACTGCCATTATGTAGTCGTATTTGAAAAAAATTATCTCGTACAGATAACGTGGTAATGAAAATAATAAATCAAGTTTAAATGGTAAAGTTTTCGGAGATGGTCTAACCAATTCGACTTTTACCCCATTCCCTTTGAGGCTTTCTGTCAGTTGTAGCGCCCGGATATAGCTGCCTGTATCGCCAGCCAGGCTGCTTAAAACTAAAATCTTCATACCGTTAGCGTAGGGGCTCAAAACTAAGGGCAGCCAACATTCTTTTGGAAACCTGTTTTATACCTCGAATATTCCATTTCCAATCATTCCATCTGATTTGTCCGAGTAAGGATTTAAAATCAAATAGCGTTTCTCTATACGCTCTATTTTTTAAGTTTATTAGGTCTCCTTTGGTCAAATCTCTAGTTCTAACAATCGGTTCCTTATTTAATGGAAAATATTTACTCCAGTCTTCTGATAAAAGAAACTTATTCTTTTTGTAATATTCGTAAATTCTGGTATCTGGAAATGGTGTCGCAAACATAAATTGCGTGTAGAAAGGTTTAATCTCTTTTGCAAGCTTAATGGTTGCTTCCACACTTTCTTTGGTTTCTCCGGGAAGACCAATAATGAACATTGCATATATTCTTACACCGGCCTTGTGTGCCGCTTCCGATGCTTTTTTAATATCTTCCACTGTAACCCTTTTATCCATGGCGGTTAATATTTCATCCGTACCATTTTCCATTCCTATTGCTATCTCGTCACAGCCGGCTTTCTTCATCCAGCTAAGCATTTTATAAGTGACGGTTGGGGCCCTTAGTCCCGCAGCCCATCTGATCTTGATTTTCCTGGAAATTATTTCCTTACAAATCTCAATCATCCTAGCAGGATCGAGAGTCGCCACGTCATCAAAAAGACAGAACTCATGCACCTTTACTTCTTTCGTCAACCTTTCAAGTTCATTTGCTATGTTAATGGGGCTCCTCACTCGGTAAGGCATTCGACCGTAGGCACAGAAAGCACAATTAAACGGACACCCCCTGGAACAAAGTATTACGCTAAATGGCGGTCCGTAAGTACCCGAGTAATATACGTTCATGTTGGGTAAAAGGTGGTATGCGGGAAACGGCAGTTTATTAAGATCGTACAAAATTGAAGCATCTTCTGTTGTTATCAACTTTCTTCCAAGTCTAAATGTAATTCCCTTAACTTGAGATAAATCCGCTTTACTTTTTATCACTCTTGCCAGCTGGGGCATGACCGCTTCAGGTTCCTGGTTTAAAAGAATATCAATTGCGGTATATTTCTTAAGGATTTCCTGCTTAATTTTAGGAGTCCTCGAAATGATATGGTTTCTGACAATTGTTACAGCACCAAATTTCTTAGCTAAGCTGACAACTTTCAGGTCTGTTTTTTGAGTATCGAATCCTATTCTAATAAGTACCATATCCGGCTCAAATTCCTTTATCTTTTGACCTACCTCCGTCAGTTTCAAATCAAATCCATTTGCGTCTATTAAAGAAACTGTATATTTCTCTTTTTCCAATATGGCTGCTGTTTGAAGTAGACTAAGAGGAGGATAAACTGAACCCATATCTTTGTGTTCGAAGCGCTCCTCTCTTACCACGGGATACCCCATTACTCTCGGGGGGTTTATTAATAATATTTTCATTATTTGGTTGCCTCAACGACTATAACAGAACCGTTATTACCAATCAATGCATCTTTGTAATCTTTTAGAAACAAATATATTACCAGGCTTATATACTTTCTCCATCCTAAATAGCGTCCAAATAATTTCTTCTCTAAATATCCTATGGGCGCAAAGATGAAAAGAAGATCACTGATTAGTGATATCCTGGGTGACCCTCTATACTGATATTTGACCTTGCTAAATCCAATATTATGCAGCTTATTGCTCCATGTTTTCGATGACCAACAATTATAATGTACAAATATCTTATCCATAAGGTTGGCTGATACAGTTGCTAGCCTATTTAGTCTAAAAAATGAAAGTAGACGGTAAACTAAATAAAGTTTTAATCTTTTTTCACTAGGAGCCGTAAAAACAAATGTCCCTCCCTTTTTTAAAACCCTATACGACTCCTTTAGGACCGGATCTAAATCTTTTATGTGTTCCAAAACGCTATTTGCAAATACCGTACCCACCTGTTCATCCTTTTGAGGGAGGTTGCTACCTGAGGTTTCGTAGATATTAGAATATATTCCCCTTTTCTCCGCTTCTTTTAAATCCTTGGGATTTGTGTCTATTCCTATTATTTTTCTGCCCTTCCCCAAAAATGCTTCAGTAAACGAACCATCTCCACAACCAAGATCCACTACAGGATCAATGATTGTGTAATCAGCTAAAGCATCTGCCTCAACAGATCTAAAAAGTGCCTGGAAAGAAGGCTGTTTTTGAAGAAAAATTTTCAAAAATTTTTTTTGCAATTTCATGATTAAAAGTTGTAATTAAAAAAATAGTGAAAAGCTCCGGATATTACATTCGATAAAGCCAAATAAGTTTGCTTTCGCCTAAATAATCTAAAAACAACTTTCGGTCTAAGATAGAATTTTCTATATGCGTGGGTAGTTAATCGCTCTATGTCTCCTGCTTTAAGATTATTGTTAAAATAACCTTTATTTCCAAACATATAAAATTTATCCCAGTCCTTAACTTTTAATTGTCCACCCTTGGTGACCAACTGATAAAGAGAGGTACCGGGAAATGGCGTTGCTACAGTAAACTGGGCAAAGTCCGGGTCCAGTTTTATTGCAAAATCGATGGTTTTTTGTACATTCTTTAACGTTTCACCAACATTTCCAATCATAAAAAATGCCCACGATGTAATGCCTAACTCTCGGCACATTTTAAAGGCCTTTTTTACACTACTTAATTTAAGCTGTTTATGAATAATCTCATCCAATACTTTTTGCACGCCAGATTCAACTCCAAAAGCCAGATGAAAACATCCAGCTTCTTTCATAATTTTTAATAATTTTTTAGAGGAACGATCAGCTCTTATGCCACTTGAGGATCTCCAGGGAATTACTAGGTTTCTTTTTTTAATTTCCTTACAAATTTTAATAGCACGGTTCACGTCCAAGTTAAAGGCATCATCCACCATAGCTATTTCGGATACTTTAACTTCTTTAACTAAATACTCCCACTCAGCAAGAACATTTTCTATACTTCTGGGCCTCCAGGTGCGACCAAAGGTACCTTTATAACAAAAATTGCAGCCAAATGGACAGCCTCTGGATGTAACCAGATTGGCAACAGGTTTGCGGAACGAAACGAGGGGTTGCGCAGTTGAATACAGCGGGAGCTTAAATAAATGATAGGCAGGAAAAGGAAGACTATCTAAATCTGAAATAAAAGGCCGTGGCTTGTTAAAGAATATTTTCCCATTCTTTTTGTAGCAAATACCCTTAATCTTCTCAAAAGAATTTTTACCTGATTTAATCATTCGGCATATCTCGAGCATTGTTTGCTCACCTTCTCCAATACAAACAATATCAACATATGGTAACCGTATTGTCTCTTCCGGTAAGGCTGAGGCATGAGTTCCTCCAATTATAGTAATAGCCCCCATTTTTTTTGCTTTTTTAGCAAAATTCCAGGCAGATTTTATTGATGCCGTGGTTGCGGATATTCCAACCACATCGGCCTTAGGGAGCCTGGCTTTACGTTCAACACTATAATCAACTATCCTGATATCGTCAAAGCCATTTTTTTCCAAATACGAGGCAATATATCCAATACCTAAAGGTATTAGGGCAGCTTTTGTCCAGGCTTTTTGAGCAGAATGAACCAATACAATTTTCATTTAATTAAAAATAAACCTTATGAAAAATCCATTATATGCCCTACGAGAGACTTTGCACCTCGTGCCAGAAGAGCCATGTCCTGAAAGCTGTTCATACCAATTGCAGATTTAGCAATAAACAATGGGCTACTCTGAATCGACCATATTTTTTGACACCATTTAACGGGATTGTATTTTGATTTAAGAATAGGCCTGGACATATCGTATTTCTCGTAATCCAGAGGGTTAATTTTCAACCATTTATTGGTTTTTGCCATATTCCAAAGCGGCGTCCCGGGGTAGGAAACAATTACCGACGATTGCAGACAATCTCCCGCTCTGGTTTTATAAAGCAACAGTTTCTTGGTGATCTCGTAGGTTATTTGCACTTCTTCCTCCGTCTCCCATGGATAACCTACCATTATCGTAAGCATTACTCTTAAACCAGCATCTTTTGCCGTTTTTACACCTTTAATGATATCTTCAATTACTTCTCTTTTGGCAATTTGTTCCAAAGTTTTGTTTGAACCTGATTCCAAACCCACTTTAAGTAGTCTGTAATTCATTTTTTTGAGAAGTTTACATTTTTCTTTGGTAAGCTGGTCTCCTCTTGCATTAGAGGAGAACGTAACTTTACCCAAAAGTTTTTCCTTTTTGAGAAGTTCATAAAACCTTTTCAGCCATTCAATATTCCACATCCCCCCGCTTTCGCAATCATCAAATATTTCTTTTACACCCAAGCTCGCAAGATTTTTTACTTCTTTCAAAACCTGTTCCGGCATCGCAAGCCTTGCCTGCCTTTTCCAAAGTGCGTGTTCCCATATACAGAAAGTGCAGATGCCACATTTTTCCTTGTCTATTCCGCAGCCTCTCCCTGACATAATATAAGCGCAGGGGCGATACAAGTATGCCTCTCCATAGTCCTTCCATCTTGTAAGCTCTCTGTCTATAACAGGTACTTCATTAAGGTCGTTATTGGGAACAAATTCCCCCGTGTTTTTTATTCTTCCTTCTTCCCTATACCAAACACCTTTTCCTAATCGCTTACCTTTAGTAATGTGTTCCACTAAATCTTTAATAAGAAAGTCGTAATCGCCACCTGTCAAAATATAATCTACCTTGGACTTTTTAAATGACTCCTCAGGAAAAAAACTTACATGATCTCCCAATATAACTGATTTTGGAAATTTATTTTTATTAATAAAGTTCCAAATTTTATTCATGATCGGGGCTTTGCACTCCAATATAACTATATCCGGTTTAAACTTATTTAGCTTCGAATTAAATTCGGTCATTTTTAAACGCCTTGTCACTCCGTCCAGCCAAAGAACTTCGTGGCCTAAATTTTTTAACCATGTAGCTGCTGTTGCAAGAACCACGGGGTAGATTTTTACCTCATTTGAAGCCTCATAGATAAATTGGCGATTTTGAGGCAGGTTAGGATAGCGTCCATTTTTTGTGAATGGAGGATAACAGAAAGCAATTTTCATTTACTCATCCTCTTTCCCCCACCAGCCGGAAATTTTGGATATATATTTTTTCGCATCCAAGTAGGAAGTCACCTTACCTCCAAGTTTAATATGAAATATATTACCAAATAAGAGATAAATTATACAGGCAATTAAGGAAAATACGGTTACTACAAACCCCATCCAATTTATCGGACTGCCCAAATAATCCATATTTACACTTATATTACCGTTTCTGACCTCCCTGGGTATGGGAATATACATTAATTCCGGCCCTGCGGAAAAAACCGGAACGGAATAATTTTTACCTGCGGCATTTACTTTTGCCACCCAACCCGGCCAATGATTTTCTTTGAGAACTACTCCTGATAAATTTACTCCTGTAAGAGTTATCTTTTCCGGGGTGGACATGGTTACTTTAGAATCGATTTTGATTTTAGGAAGATCACCCAATAAATCATGGAATAATAAATTTATCGGTTTTACTTCATTCATTCCATTTTGTCTATATTCCTCGGGTCTGTAGAAAAAATTGGCTCCGCTCCAAACTACTTTGCCTTTCCCTATATTCTGAGATACAGCAATAGGATTACCCTTTTGTGTCAAAAGTACATTTGCTCCTTCTCTTAAATCACTTGTTGAAGCATATGATAACTTCCAAGGAGTTCCTTTGAAAATAAGTTTCGACATCAGGGAAAAGTCAACTTTACCTGCTATATCTCCCCCCGCCACCCATTCTTCACCTAGTGAACCATAACTGTTTCGGGAGATAGGAAATATTTTAGGAAGATTTCCGCTTTGACTTAGTATCGAATTCCCTCCTGTTTCAATCCAGACTTTGCCCCCCCTATTTACAAAATTTTCAATTTCACTCCACTTTAAATTTCCAAATAATCCATTTTTATAATCATAAATAACCAATGCGTCCATGTATTTCAATTTATCGTTGCTAAGCTCGGACAATGTATTCGATAATCTCACAGGAATCATGTAGGAAGTGTTTAAGTTCAGGACCGCAACATCTTTTACAAAAGACATATACGAGTCATCGCTACCCACAAATCCAACAACCGGGGTATTAACTGACGAAACGATGGGCGACGTATAGTCGGGAGAAATAGTAATCACGCTCAGCCCCGCATCATTTAATGCAATACTTTCAACATAATCGGATTTGATATAGAAATGATCGGCAACATCCCATTCCGCGCCTACATTTTTCTGGGCTGACAAATATTTAATTCCATACCAATCAATGAAAAATAAGGACTGCTCTGTGGCCATGTCTCTGGGTATCTCCTGACTTTGCCAATTCGATGCGGAAACCGTCCCGTAGAACCACCCTTCCCAAAGTCTGGAGTAGCGGGTCCAAAAGTGTGCATAGCCTTCAGACAAAGGAACATTTGAGACGGGTATCCAGGAAAGATTTATAAACGAGTTGTGGGTCCATAATCTCTGATTAGTATTGCTGTTATCAATATGCGAGAGTATGAAGCTAACATTTTGTTCGGTTTGTTTGACTATATCTACCGTTTCCCATTTCGCGGGGATATTGAGTTGACTTAAAAATGGACTCAGATCTTCTCTAAACGGTATAAAAGTTGCATAAAGAATTACACCCGCAACCACAATCTTGCTAAAGTTGGCAATGGCAAATTTTCCAATCTTCTTAACAACACCGCCCGCTTCTGCATCAAAATCCATTGACGCCACCAAAACAGAAGTCATACCTCCCAAAACCAAAGACCAAATCCAATATATTCTACCGGGAAACATTACAAGGAAAAAAAGATTGCCGACTACTGTGTAGGAAATCATCCAAAGCGTATACCAAATAAATAATGCAAAAATTGACCCAAAAGCCTTATCCAGCCTCCTTTTGAAAATGATAAAGGGTATGGCGATAATTACTGCGGCCGCCAAACCAATACCGCTTCCGGGATTGTTCAGATCCATCATTATCCCCCAGGTCTTTGGATCACTAATTAAATATCCCGCCCTCCACTGAATAGCAGCGCCACCACTAAACAGCAAATCCAAATACGGCCAAAGACTAACGGCACCTAAAAGTAATGTTAAGAAACCAAATAAAAATGTATTTAAAAAAGCCTCTTTACTGAAAATACTCCATATATGCTTCCCTTTGCTGTTACTAAAAAGCAGAAAAATAAGCGAGGGAATCACACCAAACACGAGCATGAGCAAAACGTGCCCGCCCATGCCTATTGAGCTCACTATTGATGCCAGAATAAGGTTTTTGTAATTGCCTCTTTTGACAAACCTTGCCAAAAAGTAAAGCTGCATGGGGAGAAACATCTGCGACATGGTGGATATTACAACGCCGTTTTCAAAAAGAGCCGTATAATATCCCTTCCCCAGAACGAAAGAAATGCTTAAGGCAAGGGATACCAAAATACTTCTGGAAATTTCATAGAAAAAAAGATAAACAAACACAGCTCCAAGAAAGAAAGTAATAACAGGATAAATTTTAAGAACCTGATAGACACCAAAATATCTTGCAAAGGTTGCTATCAGAGTATAGTGAATCCATGAGGTATCAATTAATCTGGGAACTCCGTTGAACCAGACGTGGTCCCATGCGTCTACGATGAAATGCGGATTCTTTATATAGTAGAAAACCATGTGGATATACTGCGAGGTATCGGTTCCGACAAATTTAGGAAGAAAAATCCAATCTTTAACTTGTGTAAAAAGAAAAGCGCCGGTTATTCCAATCGCCGCCAGGGACAAGATGACTACTCCAATAGCCCCTAAAATCTTCCAAAGTTTACGCATCGGTATCATCCTCCCATTTATTTTTGATATCCTTAAATTTTTTTGAAAAAATCAGTGAAATCTTTTGCTTGACTTCTTGAACAAAATTCTTGCCTTTATATTTCAGGATAATCAGGAAAACGACCAAACAAATACTAATTGCCGAGATGATTATGCCAATAATTTGGATCATATTTTTATGAAAACTAAAAGTAACAGTACCCGAACCCAATGAGGAAGGAATTATGACCATTTTCCACCCCGGCCCGGCTTTATATATAGGTAGAGAGATTTTCTTTCCGTTCTGAGAAGTAGCACTAGCCGACCAGTGATTATCGGCTACTTCCTTAAACATCAATTTATTTTCTCCCGATAATTCTGTAAATTTAATCTTAATAAGTTCAGGCCTGACCCTTGTAAAATCAAGTTTTGTCTCGGTACCGCTATTCCCCAAAAGCCAAGTCAAAGTATTCTTTACCAACTGCCTTTCACTGTCGGCTTGATAAATGTTCAAGTGTCCCCAAAAATCGAAACCCGTCCAGGCAACTTTTCCTTTTCCATGGTCCATTACTGCCATCAATACTTTCCCATTGTTTTCCAGAACACTGGTCGCCCCATTTCTTAAATCCGATTTCTTTGCGTAGGCTACACCCCAATATTTCTCTTCCCATAAGGGCTCCCCCCAATCAGTAGTATCCAATCCTTGTGTAATCTGATGCGAACCTAGAGTTAGGTTCCATTTACCGTTTTCAATCTGGCCCCAGGTAGTTTTACTCACAGGAAACAGATTGGGTAAGGGGTATTCTTGATAAACTCCATTCTTTACAGCACCCCAATCCGGAGACATATATTGCCATCCGGAATTTATAAATAGATTTCCGCCACCCGAAACATATTTATCCAAAAGATTCCAGGCTTTGGTTTTATCGTGATATTGATAGCCATAAAGGAATATGCCTTCAAATTTTTGTAATTCCTCAAGCGGATAATCGTCTATAAATCTTTTCCCTTTTACACTCCATGCGTTTTGATAGCCGAAATCAACTTTGGTTAAGTCTTTAAAAACTGAGGCAAAAACATCATTATTTGGGGGGTTGTCGCCAATAACCAAAATAGCGGGTTTATTGGTGATGCTGGCCAAAGTATTTTCCGGCATACGGCAAATATTCAAGGACTCTTCCTCCTTGCTAAATGAGCCCAGATTCAATTTTTCCCATTTACAAAAATCCTGGTTATAAAATCTGGCCAAATAATTCGTCGGGTTTTGAATATCGCCCTGCCCGATCCAAATTTGGCTCACACCAAACCACTTATAGATATCGGCGATTTGTTTGGGACCGCAAAGTTTATTGTAAAAAACACAATCAATCTGCCAGCCTATCATAGGCTGAATTAAGCTCGAGCCAATGTAGGCCTGTACCGTGCCGACTTGGGAATAATTGCCGATCGCCCCAACTATAGACCAACCCGGAGGAAAATCTATTCTGTCCTTCTCTGTTACTCCACTCTTTTCAACCATGGCCCTAAGAACCAGATCCCAATAGGACTCTTCCGACTTCAAAACCAATGAAGTCAGGTGAGTTAAATCTGAAATAATTTCCTGGCTATTTTTATACAGAGGTTTAATGGTTTCTTTGCCTTTTTCATCAGTTAAGACAGCCCAAAGCGTTCCATCCTTCCTAACGGTTAAAAACCAGTTTCTTAAAGGTCCGTAGCCTGAATAGGCCAAACTTTTATCTCCTTCACCCTGCCAGGGAGGGATAATTATCGGACCTTTAAATACCAGCAATAAAAAGATTATTATTCCAACCCCACCTCCTACAGTTTCAGTTAGATAGAACCACCAACTTTTTTCTTTCAGCCCCTTAACAAAATGTTCCACTGCAAAAAACAAAGGCCTAACAACACTAACTGCACCATATGCGCCCACAACCGGACCCAGTATTCTTAGAATCAGACCTGAACGCACATTTGTTGCCGCCCAAAAGAGTTGGAAAATCTTAACAATCGGCTGGGCATAATAGGGCGCCGTCATTATAAAAACTGCCAATCCACAAGCCAAAACCGCCCACCTCAAGATACTTCTTCTAAAAAATACAACAACCGACCCGAAAATAAATAAAATAATTGCAGAGAGGGCGTAAAAGGTGGAAGTGTTATAAATAAGCGATTCCGGCAGCTGAAGCCCGGCCAATTCCAAAAAGGTCATTCTGAACATTTGTTCCGCACCGAGAGAAATTCCACCCACATCCTCACGGGTTAAAAACGGGACAATCCACCAGGCAAAAATACCTATTCCCAGTAAACCAATCCCCATTGTTTGTAAGACCGATTTCCAGGATAATTTCCAATTATAATTCTTAAATCCGTACCCCATCCCCAAAAACGCCATGACCACAGCGCCCAGCATTCCCGACATGGGATGTGCCAGCCAGGTAACTCCATAAAAAATAGCAGCAACCAGCGACCACCAAAAACTCTTCATTTCCAAAGCCAAACAAAAAAAGACTAAAGACCAAGCAAAAAACGGAACGGAAAAATTTACGGCATAAAATCCCCCGTAGGTGATCCATAGCCATGAATCCGGTGAAATGAGCATGATTACCCCGGCCAAAAGACCTACCCACCAGCTTTTGGTCAAAACCCGACCCAAAGCAGCCACACCTGTTGCTGCCAACGGCAAACTCATGAAGCAAACAAATTTAAATATCTGGAGCACATCAAAATGCATAGCTTTTCCTAGAAAAAAAGTCAGAACAAAAGGAGCAATGGGGTAAATTTGTAAAAACGGCATTCCCCCACTTCCAAGATAACTCCATTGGGGAATTGGAGGGAACCATTTTTCCAAATAGACAATATTATTCATGGCCGAAGCAATATCATTACCAGACATTGGCCCTTTGACTAAAAGCATCCAGCCAAAGTAATAGGTTACATAAAGGGTAACTCCAAAACAGAGAAGCAAAAACCCAAATTCAATTAAATACTTAATGATCCGAAAAGCTTTATTCATTCTTTATAACCCCAAACCAAAACTGCATTAGATTTTCCGAATATTGTCCAAGGTAAATCCAAAATCCGCAAAATCAAACCGACAAATCTCGAAAATAAGGTAGCAAAACCTAACTTCATCTTACCAAAATCAGCGCTTTTTTCCCAATTAAATATTCGGCCGAATAGCATAAAGCACACCGTAATAATCTCATTGGCAGCTAGGGTCCAAAAAGCATCATAGTAGGAAACTTCTTCCAACTTAATTCCGCAGCCGGTCAATTCTCTTTCAAGCCATTTAGAGTCCAAAAAAAGATTCGGGTCATGATCCGATCGTTTGTAAACATCTATCCCCAGTTTATCGAGCAACCAATTCCAGGTTCCCGTTTGGTTCTTATTGATAGTATAGATAAGAATCTTTCCCCCTTTTTTAACTACCCTGGCCATTTCCGATATTGCTTTCTTTTGATCTTCTATGTGTTCTAAAACATCAAAAGTCACAACCAAATCAAAAAAATCGTCTTCAAAGGGCAGTTTGGTAGCACTTCCCACTCTCAAATCATGTTTAAATAAACACTCTTTTTTGGCATCAGTTATTGCCTCATCCGCAATATCCACTCCAAAAGTATCCAGTCCAAATTCCTTCTTAAGCCGATCCAAGGTTACCCCCCGGCCGCAACCTACCTCCAACGCTTTCTGCCCTTTTTGGGAACCAAGTTGTATAAGGTTTTCCAACCAAAAAACCTCCCTGGGTCTAAAAAGATATTTAAAACCGCTTGCCCTGAGAGCCTTTGGCCAGGGATAAAAAACTTCGTGGCTATTGAAAAACTTCATATAGGGAGGTTCCGAGACTATCGCCCATATTCTTAAATTCACCAGGGTATTTGGCAAACACCTCCAGGTATTCTACCCTGTTCGTATAGACAATATATTTAATATTTTCCTTCTTAAGCCAAGTTAAAAACTTTTCCTCGATTATCGATTTATCCTCTCCGTTTGCATAGTAATAAGGGTCGTACATTTGAGATACAATTCTTGCCCCGTCAAATTTATGGTCATATACCAAAACATACGTCAAAACAGGACGATCCGCCGGGAAAAGTACTTTTCCGTCGGAGCCGATATTTTTGCCCAAGAACTCCCCTACAGCCAATTCATTTTTATAAGGACCCTGTGCTATTGCCCAGTATTTATCAATTTTCACCCATGCCAGCTGTCCCACACCCAAAATAACCAACAAAACCACAACTCCGATCCCGATGAAAGCTTTTTTACCGGTTTTAAGAAGTTTCGGCAGCCATTCGCAAACAGCAATAAGAACCGTCATCCCAGCAAAAACGTATGGATAAGCAAACAGTCTGTCCACCCAAAAGCGGTCAAAAAATCCATGAGTATAGGCAGCAAATCCAAAAATAAAACCTACAAAAGTGATATTTAAAAACCCAGCTAAAAATAGCAGGTTGGCCTTTGGTTTTTTAAAGAAAGTTACGACAGTTCCGATAAAACCTAAGGCAAATATTCCCTTGCCGATAAGTCTTGCCGTAACTTGCTCTGCTGTAAAAGGAGTGTCAACATTCGTAAACCATTTACCGATAACCGATGCCAGAAAATTCCAGTAGATAGGAAAAATGGCGTTGCCTGTATATTGTAATAAGTACTTCATGTAAAAAATTATCGGCAGGAGGTAAGCCAAGGCTAAAACGGCCTTCTTTCCGGAACCTTTATCTTCGTGCCTTAGCAATGCAACTAGAAAAAGCCCTAAAGCAAAAAGCCAGTATTCCGAACGGACGGTAGAAGCAAAAAACCAAGCTAAACCAGTGGCTAACGGGGCAGCCGGCCAGGCAATTATTCCTCCGAGAAGCGCAACAAGACCCAACTGTTCCTGCATGCCCAAAGTGTCTGAGAATAAAGCTACAGAGAAAAATGCCGCCCAGGCAGCAACCAGAATGGCGGTTGGCAGACTAAAGTAGCGTTTCACCAAAACAAAAATGAAAGAAACTACAAGTGAGCCGCAAACCACGGATAAAAGTCTTGGAATTATTATACTTACACTTCCTGTTAACCAAAAAAGTATATTTAAAACTAAAGGATGTCCCAATCCCCAAAAAAACTCCAAGCCTTTCAAGTCCCACAGTCTCAAAAAGGAAACGCCAAACCCTATTTTTCCGGAAAGATAAGCAATTTGCCAATGATGGTAGACATCGCCATACCAATCCATACCGGCATTTTGCGGGTCATGTGTAAAAAGAAAAATTAGTCTTGGAGCTAAAGCTATCAAGAATACAAGAAGTGGTTGCCAGGAGTTTTTTAGAAAATTTTTTATCTTGGCAGGACTCAAATTGCTTTTTTGTTCAACTACCTCGCTTTTGATCTCTTCAACAACATTCTCCTCACCACCCAAAATCTTATCGAAAAGGTTCCCAAACATACCATCTATGGTATATTCTTCCTTATCTCCTTTTCAAGGACATCTATGTGCCTGTCCCAGGAAAAAATATTTTTGGTTCTTTGCCAAGCCAATACCCCGAGTTTTAACCGTAAATTTTTGTTCTCCAAAATTTTTTGTATCTGCTTCGCATAATCTTCAATTTCGAAAGGCTTAGCCAGATACCCTGTTTTACCGTTATCTACTGTGACTGTCGGGCCCGCATGATTCCAGGCAACAGTAGGAACCCCCCAGCCTCCTGCCTCCAAAGGACCAAGACCAAAATCTTCCTGTGGAGACGGATAACAATAAACGCACGCGTTTTTATAAAGTTTTTGTAGATCATTTTCGGTAATCCCCTTCGTAAAATGAACTTTTCCGCTTATACCCAACTTTTTGACTAATCTAATAAGTGTCGCTGTGTGTTCGGTAAACGGCCCGGGGATCACAAGCTCTACTTTTGGATTCTTTTTTAATACATAAGCAAACGCATTAATCACATAATCGAATCTCTTTTGAGGATCATGCCTGTTGGTTATTAAAAGATATGGTTTATTAATTATCGTCCCCGAAATTCTTAAGGAACCTTTGTATGTCTGACCCTTTTTGCCGCTAATATTTTTGATTGGTTGAAAATGTGAACCGGCAGGATCGTCTATAGTCTTAACAGAATATACATTTTGAATAATTGAACCGATATAACCTCCATTTGTTAAAACACTATCCGCTTGAGAAATTGACTCCCGGTCAAGAAATCTTAAGAAAGTCCCTCCGATCTTCAAAATTCTATAAAGAATGTGGTAGTCTTTATTGGTTGTGTACCAGCCATATTCAATATCAACGGGTCTCGGATAAATCACCCTATTGGGTTGATTCAAATATGCTATATAAGGTTTGCCAAGTATTTTGGCGGCACAAAAAGCAATCCAAATTCCGGGTTGATTTGCACCAATTAAAATGTCCGCATCCCTAAACCAAAGTGCAAGAAACGGAGCCAAAAAACTCGAAGCAACCATACGAATAGCATTTCGATAAGGAAGACGTTCTGTAAAACTGGGGAGGAGCATTTTGACATTCAGCTCTTTCAGAAACTCAGGAAAACATTTTTTGTAATCAACGGTTGGCGCATAAACTTCAACTTTATAACCCCTTTGGGCAAGACCTTTTGCTTCCTCAAGAACGATTCTTTCACCGCCTCCCGAATAAATAAAACCGCAATGAATAAATACTACTTTCAAAGGTTTTTGAAGATTTGTTGATTTTCCTTTATCCATGAAAGCATCCTTACAAGACCTATCTTATAACCGACTTTAGGTTGCCAATCAAGTACCCGTTTGACTAAAGAGTTGTCGGAGATAAAAACTTCCTGGTCCCCAGGCCGAGTATCATTTTTGGACGTTTTAATGTCTTTCTTCAAATAATACGACAAAAAATCTATATACTCTAAAACTGAAATTGCATTTTGTCGTCCTCCCCCAACATTAAACACTTTACCCTTAACCTTATCTTGACTCCGAACAGATAAAAGGTATAAATCAACTAAATCGTCTACATAAAGAAGATCGCGAACTTGACCCCCGCTGCCGTAAATATTTATAGTTTTGCCCAAAATCGCCCTCGCTCCCAGATGGGCCACCCAACCCTGATCCTCAACTCCCATTTGATGAGTTCCGTAAATACAAGACTGCCGGAAAACGACACTATTGATATCATAAATTCTCGCGTAGTCACGGATATAACTTTCCGCTGATCCTTTTGAACAACCGTAAGGAGAATGGAAATCCAGATTAGTTTCCTCAGAGACACCATCCATTAATTTCGTGCGACTTAGATAAGAGAGCGACCCGTAAACTTTATTCGTTGATGCATAAATAAGAACTGACCTGCTTTTTTTCTTTCTCATGCTCTCCAGTAGATTGAATGTTCCAAATAAATTAATGTCCAGATCCTCCGACGGGTTTATTACTGAAGTGGTCACTGCAGTTTGCCCGGCCAGGTGAAAGATGGCATCTGTATTAATAAGGTTGTCAAAAATATTTTTCTCTCTGATATCTCTAATTAATAATTCCAGGAAACCTTTTCCTGCACTTTTCCTTATTAAATCAAGATTAAATTTTGTTCCTTTTCTGGAAAGGTTGTCCAAAACTGTAACTTTCCAACCGTTTTCCAGGAGTTTCAAAACCAGATTCGTTCCTATGAAGCCTGCCCCTCCAGTAACTAATGCTTTTTTCATTTAGACAATTGTTTTTATTTTAGCTACAGAGTTGCCTTTAACGGCTAAGTAAATCAAAGCTCCTAACGCTATCGCAGTTATTGAATAACCTATATACGCGTGGTAGCCCATAAAATTATCTCTGGCTACCCAGACACTTCCTTTTGGAATCTCCGTCCAAATCCCGAGTACATCCGTGCTGTCGTAGATCATTACGTCACGAATTAAAATCCCGGTAACAAGGAATGCTACCCCCAAGGCCGGAACTACCAAATTCGACAAAAAATCCCAAACTTTTCCGGTAAGGTTTACTTTAATAACCCGAAACTTAAAAAGTTCAATTAAAGAAACAAATAGAAATGCCGCCAAGAAAGAAACGGTAATCCCCAATTCCGTCCGGTATCTTGCCGGGCTTGAAGGAACAAGGTTCCCGCCGGCAACGGTAATAATAAAAAATGCTATTGTGCAAAAACTGACAATAAAAAGAGGCTGCAAATTGGGTTTACGGTCAAATAAAAGATAGCCGAATGTTGCCAGAATCGGAATGGCAAAAAAGGAAACGGGTAAAAGTTTGGAAACCATAGATCTGATGTCGCTTCCCATAGGGCCTGTCAGCATCCAGATAAAAAATGACGGATTATACCAAAAGGCCGATAAAGCTCCTGCAGTCACAAGGATAAGAAGGAATTTCAGTATTTTTGTCCTCCCCTGGCCCAGCAAGATTTCGGAAAAAGTAAATATTCCGGCAAATATAAGATAATTTAAAAACCCGAAAGGGGAAATCAAAGCTACAAGGGCAGCGCTCAAGCCGGCGTAAATCAGGTCTTTTATGGATCCTTCTTTCAAATAGATAATCAAGAAGTATAAGGCAACAGGTATCACTGTAAGTGAAACCACGTGCGGCCCGTCCTGACCGAAAAACATCGACATCAGTCTGGTTCTACCCAACATGTATATGGGAATAGTGGAAAAAAGACATGCAAAAAAAGCAATTAGCTTCCGGTTTGTCAATTTTTTAATCAAGAAATAAAAAGTAACCGGAAAAGCCAGAAAAAACACTATATATACTATCTGAAGAGAATAATAAAACGGGCTATTAATTAGTGAAGAAAGTAAATTTGTAAGAACCGGGATAACAGGTCCCGAAAAAGTGACAATCGGAGCTTCCTTCCCAATCAAAGGAAAGATCAGATAAAAATTTAAGAATAAAACCAGAAGAAGTACAGCATCTTCGAGAGGACCGTCACTCCACCAGGCCCTCCTTGCCAAAAGGCCAAGTTTTGCCTGACGGATTTTTTCAGACACCCTGGCCGCCCTGATGGCTGAAATTTTCTCCTCCTCCTTGGGAATATTTTCTTTCATCTAAGCCAAATTAAATTTATACTTAAGCCTGACAACTGTAAATAGGGCCTTTATAATTTCCGAGCCCGATATTTTTGATGTTCCCAGTCTTCTGTTTTCAAAAACGATTGGTACTTCACATACATTAAAGCCGTGTTTTAGGGATAAAAATAGAGATTCGATCAAAAAAGAATACCCCTGGGACTTAATCGATGCATAACCGGTTGTTATAAGAACATCTTTTTTATATAATCTAAAACCGCTTGTGGCGTCTTTAACGTTTATTCCCAAAAGTTTCCTTGACATGAACTGCGCCGATCCGCTTATTAATTTTCTCCAAAAATTAAAACCGACTATATTCCCACCTTTGACATATCTGGAACCTATTACCATGTCGCACCTTTTTATTGCGGTTACCATTTCCGGAAGAAATTTCGGGTCGTGGGAAAAGTCCGCATCCATTGTTCCGATAACATCATATCCCTGCCTTAAAGCATATTTAAAACCTTCCTTATAGGCAGACCCCAGACCCAGTTTTCCCTTTCTGGAAATCAATATTACCTCAGGAAATTTCGAAACCTTCTTTCCGGTACCGTCAGGTGAGGCGTCATCAACTACAATTATTTTTAAATTAAGATTTCGGAGTTTTACACCCCGTATCAGGTTAACAATATTTTCGGCTTCATTGTATGTGGGAATAATCAAGGCAATTTTCATTTTTAATTCAGCCCCAAGTGTACCCAAACACCCCAATATACGTCAATGGGTTTTCGCACAATGGATTCTTTTTTGTCCCATTGTACCTAAATCTTTTTCTAGTATACTATTTCTGATAATCTACCTGTCATGCTAAAACGAATATTATTTTTGCTCCTGATTATCCTACTGATAGGAGCGGCTGGCTTCGTAGGTTACTTTTTAGGAAAAAACAACCTAAGCCTGTCAAATTACTCCATTAAACTGATACGGGCTTCACAGAACGGATTGGTAAACCCTCTTATTGATTACCAAATTGACAGTGGACTTTACGTCAATGCTTTGAAAAATTTTAAAACTGATGTTAACCAAGTCGTAAGTCAAAAACTGCAGGATGGTAAGGCGGATGAAATCGCCGTTTATTTTAAAAGTCTCAATAGTGGTGGGTGGTTCGGAATCCAGGAAGATCAAAATTTTTTCCCCGCGAGCCTTCTGAAGCTGCCGATTGCGGTTGCCTATTATAAATGGTCCGAGGAGGATCCAACTATTCTGAAAAAAGAAATTAGTTACCAAGACAGTACAGCAAAAATCCTCGAAGACTTTAATACCAGCGAACATTATAAACCGGATAACCCCATCGAAGTTGGACAAACTTACACAGTCGAACAATTAATCGAAAAAATGATTATCGAATCGGACAATAATGCCAAAAATCTTTTGGTTTTGAACTTCGATTCCGAAGACAGATACCTACGTGTTTATACAGATCTTGGTCTTGCTGAAGCACCCGAACTCATGGGCAATCAACCTTCTTTATCCGTTCACGCATATTCAGCTTTTTACAGCGTTTTATATAATGCTTCCTATTTAAATAAAGGTGATTCGAATAAAGTTCTTTCACTTTTAACTCAAACCAAATTTAACTTGGGTTTAACCTCAAAACTGCCGGCCAATATAGAAGTTGCACACAAATTCGGTGAATACGGGGATGCAAACGGCGCATTTATCCAACTGCATGACTGTGGCATCGTCTACTACCCATCCTACCCCTACATGGCTTGCATAATGACCAGGGGGCACGATTATCAGTCCTTGGAGGGAGTTATTCAGGATATTTCATTATCCATATATCAACAAATTGATAAACAAATCAAGAGCGGTAAGAACCGATGATTTTATCTTCCCCCTTATTGTGTGTGCTGTGATTAAGGAGTTTGCGCTTGATTCCTGGTCTTTTATAAGATTCTATTTCAACCCTTCGGTGTAACTTCCATATTATCATTCCCCGTATCATGGCTTTCCTTTTCTTCCAGGATGTATCTATATGAAAACCACCAGAAGATAAATAGCCAAATTATTGTAAAAAAGGCTGCCAAGTAATCATGAATAATTTGTGCAGCCAGGGCATTAATATAATAGATTCCCAGGGCAATAACACTCATTCTTAAGATATTGATAAGCAGAGTACCCACCAAACCGAACAGGACGCACTTTATCCTTGAAAGATGAGTAAATGGCCCTCTTAACCCTGTTATCAGGGATACTATTAGCAACAAGATAGATTGCCACCCCAAACAGTTCCAGGACAAATCGACAGGGATGGCAGTTTCCTTTTTAATCATATAGAAAGTTGACAGCGAACTTCCCGGAGTTACTTTGGAGTTAATTCCGAAAGGGCGGATTACCCCGGCTACTATCCTCGCCTGCCAGGGAACAATAAACTGCTGGACAGGTCTATACCAGCCGGCGTTATCTAAAACCCCCGTCAAAAAGCCATTCAGAGCCGCAAAAATGGGTAAAAGCATTATGATAATTGAAAATACAACCAAAATTGTCTTGAATGTGTTTTTAGGCATGGTTCACGATTATTTCCTTCTCAGCTTTTTCAAAAATCCCGCAAATAGGGGATACAGACCAAAAAGGAGAAGCGGGTTTTCCGGAACCGTAGTAAATTCAGGCACCACGGAATAGGTATCAAGTACTGTATCGTCAGCTTTAACAATTCTAAGACAATAATCCGTTCCCTCCGTGGCCGAATTGTCAACGATGGTAAAATCCCATTCTCCGTCCTGACCGACAGGTATCGCCCCTTCCGAATTAGTGAAATTAATATTGCTATCGCTCGTATCCAAATCTTTGTAGGTTTGAGTTACTTTAGTATGACCACTATGGCTGGGGTCATTTGTCACATCCGCGGTCAGTGCTGTATTATCCGTGGCTGAAGTGTTGTCATAATAACGGATAGCTCCGGTTGTAGTCACCAGATCGGAGTACGACTCGTCGGTTGTATCCATATCAGTATCACAAGACGCTCCTACTTTCGAGGCAATCTGGAGCTTGAAATTCTGACCGCTTGAGGCCAAATCGCTACCATCCACATGTAGAAGGACACGCATACGGAAAGGTGTCCCCTGAGGCGGTGTTTCACTACTCATCGCCGTATCCTGACTTACTATTGGGGAACCTACTGATACCGAATTATCATTACTAAACCAACGGAAGGCGGATTGGTTATATGTGGGTGCGTTTAACGCCGTGCAATTTGTATCAATTGTTGATTTAAGATCGGCAAAAGAGCTTCCGTAATAGTTAAACTGCCAAAAAGTAAAGTTTACAGAACTTCCTGCGCCAACGACACCAAAAGATTTATTGAAGAAAGTATCGGCAGCATCTGTACCTGTCTGGCCATGATCAATCGGCCATTCGGCTGCGGTGGATCCTGATTGAAGGGGTGCGTATGACAGAAAATAATTATTAGTCGCAATATCGTTGGACTTATAACAAACTCCGTCCATTAAGTTGGTACCTGTAATATCATAAGCGGCAAACCATGGGTGAGCAGAAGTTGGTTGATCCGGATTTTCATCGTCAACTCCGGACCACTCAACTGTCTTCGGATTGCTGTCATAGGTCATCCCCCGGTCATTGGTGGAAGCGGCAGAATCATTAAGCCACTGCTCCCTTCCCCAAACCATATCATAATAATGACTACTAGTATCATTGTTTATAAATTTATAATAGTTTTTAAGGTAGGGTTTCCCTGCATAAAAAGTTTGAGTTCTTTGAGCTGCGATCTGATTATCGCAGTATTGAGCCCAAGCCTGAATGTTGCCACCGGTACAACTTCCCTGATCGTCGGAGGTTTCATAGAGTACCATTTGGTCATCGTTTTCACTTTGTATCCAATTTGCAAAATCGTTCGCTTTCCATTTAACATCGTAGCTATAATCAACGCTGTTATCCTGTCTCGCCACACTTGGGGTACCTCCTCCGTCAGGTCCTACGTGTACCGCTAGTCTTTCCATACAGTCGGTTGTTACGTTCTCTAAAGTTCCATCCCTGTGAGATCTTGATTCCGCCTGAACTCCGTCATTATCATGATCAGTACCGCTAAAGGCTACGTTAAGCGAAGATCCATAGATACTGGTTGTGTAATAACGGTTATTTATATAGAGTCCGTTCCAAAAGTCACGCTCCCCCATATCTGTAGTCTGGACATTGTCAAAACGCGTTGCCCAAAGGTCAGTCGAAGAAGTAAATTCAAAATCAAGATTTTGGGCAGTGGTCGTCAGAGAAGCTACTCTTACATACAGAGAATGGGTCGAACTGTCCCACCACCAGCCGTTACCGGTGCCGTCGACGGCAGATTGAGTAGTTATCCACGCTCCATCACTTAATCTGACCTGGGTAATGGAAATGTCCGCCGTCGTGGGGTGAAAAGCCATACCGATAACGGCATTTGTAATAGTTCCCGAATCCGTATAAAGATCAAAATCATAAGCCTGAACATTCCAATGGTCGGTACTCCAAACCGCAGCATATTTTGCATAGTTGGTCGTTCCTCCGATGGAGCTTCGCCTGCGGGTAACCGTTGTAGCAAAATTGCCGACGCTATCCGAGTAATCTATTGAAGGAAAACCGGAGTTATTATCCAGCTGTACCGTCACTGCAAAGCTTCCGGTATGATTATCAGCACACGCATTACAATACCAGGAACCGATATAAATCGCTCCCTCGTAGCGGTTATCCCCGCTATCCCAAGTCATCGTGGTGTAATACGTTTCTGAGGCTGGGGTAACAACCTGTGCCCTGGCATAGGGATAGCTTGCCTGATCTACACCGACCAATTCCATATAAACAGGAATGACGCCACCCCAACCGTCCGCGGACTTTCCTAAAGTGCCTATCACGCCCGGATTCATAATTGTAGTAATTCCGGAGATAAGCACGGCAGTAATTGGTTTAACCGAACCGCTGCTGACTGTTACATCAGTTGAAGGATTGGTAATCTGGATTTCTAATGTATCTCCATTCCCGGCACCCGAACCGATATCCAAAACCACATAAACACACATCGTTGAAGTGGTGCTGATACCCACTGAACCGGTAAAAGCAGAGGTACCGTTTGCCGCACTGAAGCCATCTGTGTCAGTGGAACCGAATTGGTTCAGGTCTCCGTCTGTATAGGCTTTGCTGGCACAATCATAGGGGGCACTCGTATCCGAATTATAATAAAGTTTAATATTATCCAAGTTCGTCTGGGCATTCACTGTCCCCTGTTCGGCAATGGTAATACCTGTTACATTACGTGATCCCCCACTACCTTCCTCTATAATAAATTCCCCTCCGACATAATTGTCAGTGCTGGAAATGGCCATTCCAGCTTTTTGGCCGCCACCTGTGCTTACTGTAGCAGCCGGCGGTTTCAATGCCACAGCAAAAGCGTGTTTGGTAGTCAAAGTAGCAGAAATCGTGGAATCTATATCTCCGCTAGTTCCGGAGCCGGCCCAAATATATGAAGCAATTTCCAACCAAAAGTCCGGAGTGGTGCTTCCCGTGTCATAATCTTCAGCGAATGTTCCCGGGTTTGTAGGAGGAGTCTGAGTCTTGGAACTTGTAGAATACACGCCTCCGAAAAACAATAACGGCGAATTCGCATTGGGAACACTAAAAGACGCCGCACGATTTGTCCCATTAGATGTTCTATAAGGAGTATTGCTGACGGTAAGATCAGTAGAAACATTAGTCACACTAAAATCACTACTGGCTATATAGGTGGTACAAGTAGCTTTATATGTTGAAGTCCCTGAAAATGTCCAGACATATGACGCCGGTTCGCTTGAGGCTACCCGAGCATACAGGTAATATTTATCACTGTTAGTAGTATTGCTTCCAATCAAAGTCCAGGCAGCATTGGTCGTTACGGTAGCACTATATGAACCGATCCAAGTGAACATTATGTCTCCGTTAGTTGTACCGGTAGGAACAGCAAGAGTGGCCTGATAAGGACTACTCAGGCTTGCTCCTTGTACGTTTGTTTCCGTTCTCTCGTCAAACGCAGCCTTTGCTTCCCGGATCTTTGGCGGGATTCTCGGGTAATTCCAAATGGCCGGCCAGCCGGACAAAAGCCAACTTGCGACAAGCGAGATAATTAAACCAACCGAAACCACCTTCTTGAATAAACTTCGTCTCTTAATAAATAGGATAATAAGTAGGGCGACAAAAAGCGCAAAAATAAATATCGGCCATATTCCCAGGAGTTGGGGCAATGTTTTTTCTCCGTGAGCCAGAAGTGATTTTCGTAGTGGCAGGGTATTGGCCATTACCTCCTTGACTTTAAACATTTCCAGTCTGGAAAGAAACGTCTTGGGACGGCTTTCGGAAATAACACGTGTTGAAATCGGTAAATCCATTAGAGTTCCTTTGCTTATCAACGAACCGGAATAAACAAGTAAGCCGCTGAGTGCAACAGTAATACCGATTACGGCATTCCCAATCCAATAAGCCTTTTTGGATTTAATTTTAAAGTTGCTGAAGGTATTATTGGCAGAGTTTAAGTTCAAATAATAATTGGCCTCAATGTCATGGGCTTCTCCCGGCAGAAGTTTTCCGGTAGCGGAAGCCGGCTCGGAGGCTTTCCCCGGCAAAATTCCGGAAATAAACCTGTAAAACTTACCTCTTTTGAATATATCTGTGATCCTGCCTGTCTTTGGGGTTCTAAACCAGGGGCCTTCTTTATCCTCCAAAAATCCTTTAACGGAAGCGTATGCCTGGAAAGGCACCAGGATATAGCTTAAAGCCGCAAATGATGCCAAGCCCAGGTAATCCCTTTCCCCACTTTCCTCGAGAAACATTCCAACCGCGTTTAAAAGCGGGAGAGAAATCATGTTGGTTAATACCAAACTCCAACCCCAAAGCTCAGTCCAAAAAGGAAGTCTTGCCTTAAAAACGGCCTCAGAAAGAAACCAGCAAACAGTCCCAACCAAAAAGAAAAATGCCTGGAGGTAGTAGGGTGAAAGATATACAAATTCAAATTTTTCTGTAGCATTAAGCTTGGGACTTCTCATAAGCCTCAAGAACATCTTTCTGACATTGGCAGAGTGTCCCTCAGCCCAGCGCATTCTTTGACGCACCAAGCGCCTAATTGTGGAAACACACTCCGCCGGAGCCTGTATATAGGGAGTGTAAAGAACTTTGTAGCCCTGAGCGTAGAGCCGAAGGGTTAGTTCAAAATCCTCGGTAATAGAAGTCCCCCAGTCGATTTGCTGCAAGACATCTTTCTTAATCATATAAACCGAACCGGAGATCTGCTTTAAACCACCGTAGATCTCAGTTCCTGCCCTTTCTATGACATAGGAACCCGCATATTCGCTTCTGACTCCCCTGGTAATCCAGTTTTCGGATTTATTGAGTACGTGCCACTGATATCCCTGAACCGCGGCGATTTCCGGCCTATTGCCTTCAACCTGAAAATACTTAAGGAACAGTTCCAATGTATCCGGGTAAGGCACGAAGTCCGCATCAAAAATTGATACATATTCTGTTCTGGGATCGGTAAGTTTTAGTGCCAGGTTTAATGCTCCTCCTTTGTAACCGCCACGGCTGGTTCTGTGAAGATGCTTAAAAGTAACTCCGGGTTTTATTTCGGTCCATTGAAGCTCCCAACCGTTTCCAGATTTCTTCTGAATGCTCTTTCCATTAGCATGCAGGTAATTACTGATTATTTTGGTTGTTTCATCAGTAGAATCATCACAAAGAATCACTTCATACTCCGGATAATCAAAACCCGATGCTGCCTCCATGGCACGCTCAACTACATACTTTTCGTTATAAAAAGGTATGTGCACCGAAACATACGGTCTTTTCAGAAGCTTTATATGCGAAAGGTCTGGAGTAAGTCCAATCCCCCTCTTTCTAATACTTCCACTTTCATTCTGGGAAAATGAAAGCACCATGGCAATGCTGAAATAGTATTTAAACGAATAGAACAGGAATATTGTGCCCATTAGAAGGGCTATAAAAGCAAACCCTAAGCCCAGTGGTGAAGCTCCTGCCTCCTGCGAGAAGGAACGTGCAATGTAACTGACAACTCCGAGAACTACAACCAGCGAAAAAAGCCCAAAACTTATGCGGGTGAAGTTTTTGATAAAGGATTTCCTTTTTTCGGGAGCAATTTGGAAAAACTCCGTAACTTTTTCCAGTACCCCACCAATACCCTGGGTAATAGGAGTAACACGGGATCTGGCGTAGGCAAGGCGCACCTCATAAGTAGACAGATTATGCCTGTTAAGTATGTTTTGGACACCGTGGTGTCCAATAATGGGGATTCCGGCAACTTGCGGCAAATTGGCTACAATTTTCCTAATACCCCATTCAGGGTGCTGTTCTACTATTTGTAAAACCGCCTGCTCGTGTTTCTCCGGAACCTGCCTGAAATACCTTTCCACATACGGTTTTCTTGAGGTCATATCCGGTTCCACACCTTTTGCCAAATCAGCCTTATATCTGTCTATCCATTTATATAGTGTGACGCGGCTTACGTTATAGCGTCCGGCGACTTCTGTTGCGTCCTGATTCTGCTCTACTACTTCCTTGACCATCAAACTCCTGGCCTTTGGTGAAAGAATTGTGTATACCCTGCCCTTTTCAGGCGCGTGAAACGTTTGCGGCCTGCCTGCTTCTCCAGGTTTAAGGCCAATTAAACCTCCCTTTTTATACTTTTTATACCATCTATAGAAAAGAACCCGGGAAATTCCTGCTTCAGCGCAAAGCTTGGCGACAGATTCGCCTTTTTCAACGCGTTCAATGAGCTTTAAACGGCCCTCTTTTGATAACTTAGGTGTCATGGCAGGGTGTTAACACATTAGTTTCTAAATCCCGTGAAAACGATGCTAATATATTATGTTAACACCTTGTGGGTAACATCTGTCAATGGTCAATAGTATCCTCATTTAAGAGGCTATGGGTTAAAATACTGTTGATAATAACGGTTTAAATCTCATATTTTCCAATTCAAATATAGCTATGTTACTAGAGGATATAGATATTTCTAAACTAATATCTCGAAATATAACGATTGGTTATAAGAGAACTGGCTATATGAGTCATTTTATTACTCCGAAATCAGCCTCAAATGTTAACCTTTCTGCCCGTCCGGCATCTGTTATTCTCCTATATGTTTATGGTAATTATTGAAAAATATTGATCAGGATACATATATATAGGTATTATTATGTTCTATAAGGGTTGTTGCTATTTTCTTTGATAGCTTTTCACGATTGAGTAAATACTTTATTAGAACCCTAATCCTATCAAATTATCGAACGTATTGGCTATAATAAAAAATCGACAATAGATTTTATTTCTTTTTCCTCTTGACAGTATTATCTTCAGGTTAATATACTTAATTATTATCATATTAATATGACTGAGCTTAGTGAGAGTCCAATTCTGCCTATATCCATAGCTGCGAGACTTTTGAAAGTTCATCCACGGACAATTATGCTTTACGAAAGTCTCGGGCTCATTACTCCCTACCGATCCGAGTCCAAAAGAAGACTATTCTCCATTGAGGATATCAATAAACTCCAATTTGTACGCTACCTAACGCAAAATAAGGGCATCAATTTGGCTGGGGTGAAGAATTTACTGGAAGCGATTAAAATAGGCGAGGAAAGCGACATCCTGATTAAAAAGCGTCTCTTCCCCGATTTCAAATTGCAAAAATTGGTTTAGTTTCCCGCAGGTTTTTCCTCCAAAATATACCTGTAGGAGAACCACCAGAAAAATAACATCCAGATGATAGCGACAAAACTGGCAAAATAATCATGGATAATCATAGCTGCAAATGAATTCCAATAAAAAGCCAGAATGACAATAAAAGCCATCCTGAATAGATTTGATAAAAAAGTTCCGAGTATTCCGAAAAGAACAACCTGGGCTTTACTTAAACCCGTGTAAGCTCCCCTGAGGCCTGTTATTAGGGTAAGACCCAATAGAATCAGGCTTTGCCAGCCCAAACAGTTCCATTCCAATGCAACCGGGGTAAAAGTCCCCGAGGATGTCCGCAAAACCATGGCAAAACTGCTGCCGGGGGTTATAATTCCTTTGATTCCAAAGAGTTGGATTAGAACCGCAACCAGTCTGCTTTCAAAAGGAACAGCCAGATCCTGAAGCCACACATAAAGCTTAATTTTTTCGAAAAATGAAGTCAAAACTGCCGAAAAAGTCACAATCACAGGTAAAACTGCCAATATAATTACAAGGGTTGCCAGTATTTGTTTAAAAAGCGCTTTTTGATTCATTTTCTTACTGGTTTTGGTATTCGTCTATTTTTGCCAAAACTTCATCCCTCAAATCACTATCGTAAATATAATTCAGAGCTTGCTTCCAGCTTGCGACCGCTTTCTCATACTCCCCATACATCAAGTAGTCATCACCCATCTCGGTCAAAGCCTGATAATTATCCGGCGTAATTGCCAATGCCTTTTTATAGTACTCTTCTGATAAGACAGGATCGTCATCGTTCATCTGAGCCAGATAAATATAAGGTTGGGTATAAAGGTTCAATAAAGCGTATTCGGGAGAATCGAGCGTATAATTTAATCTCCCTTTCAGGTTTTTGTAGCTACCGGTGAGCGCAAGGATTTCATCCTGAACATCACCCAGATAAACTTCTTCATCCTCCCTGACAAATTTCCAGACAATTCCCCTATTTACTTTATTGATGTATATTCCCAAATCGTTTTCAAGCGAGGGTAAATACAAGATTATTTGCCTTTTTATCGAATTTTCTGCCAGGAAAGCGTCTAAGTAGTCTGTTCTGTCGTCGGTAACTTCAGGCAGAACCAGGTCCGGATAAAAACGCCTCAGTTCCTGTAGGTACCAGGGACTCTGGGCGTCCATAAGTCCGCCTATGATAAAAATGATGTCTTTCCTTTGTCCCAAAACGTAGCGGTTATAAAAAACATCATTAATGACATTGTCCCCCTCCATCAAAAAAATGCTGTCTTTAGGGATGGAAGCAAAAATATCATCCGCAAGGTTATCTGCAAAGTAATTTTTACTTTGATCCACTTTTGCGTAATTTGTATAGACAAGGCCGGCCGGAATCAGCATGAACAAAATTAGCACCGGAACTCTCAGAGGCTTAATGGAAAAAACAAGGTCCCTGAAAAAGGAAATTCCAAAGGCAATGATAAGAATCATAAAGGCCGTGCTTGCAAGTTGAAAACGCTCCAGATATTGTATTTGGCTGTTCTGCAAAACCGGCATACCCGAATAGAGGGAGAAAAGAAAAATAGCAATTATTACAAAGAGGCTGGTTGCGGTCATGCCCCACTTCTTTTTTAGAAGGAGGTAAATTAATCCGAAAGGAAAAAGTACGATTCCAAAAAGCGAATAATTACTATAAATCAACTTTAATATCCCCCAGGCCTGTACCTTTAAATCGGACGCCTGATACTGATTCGTCAGTGTAAAAGTGCCATAAGTCGAACGGGTGATCAATTCCTTAAGACCTACCAAACTGCTGGGGTTGTTCCAGTTCATTAGAGGCCAACGCGGTGCAGAATATAACAATATATATAAATACGGTAAGAACCCAATCAAAAACAGAGCTATTCCGATTATTACATTTTTATAATTAATCAATTTCCATTTCTTGGTAATAATGAAATGCACTAAAAGCGGAACAAGAGCTATCATCAAAAGCTGGTGATGGGAAAGGCCAAGACCGCAAAAGAAAAGAAAAAGATAAAAGTCCCTCTTCTCCCCCGTCTCGGTCCATCTTAGATACATGTAATTGGTTAAAACAATAAATAACGTCAGAAGACCGAAGACCTCGGAAATCAACGCGTTTCTCCAAAAAATCGGTGTAAAGGCCAGTATTTGCGAGGTTGTGAAGGCAACGCCCTCTTCCAATTTTAGTCTTCTCAGCCAAAGATAGGTAAGGGCGACGCAAGCCGCGGAGATAAATGCCGATGCCAAATTGGCTTTCATGGCAACACTCCCCGCGACCGGCAATAAAAGGAACAACTTGAGTATCAGAATATACAGGGGGTACCCAGGAGGATGGGCAAAACCGCTTATATAAGCAAAGGTCGGGAACTCTCCCGCATCAGCATAGGAGGAAAGCGTCGGGCAAAGCGTCTTAAGGTAAATAACAAAAGGTATTAGAAACGAAGCCAAAAGAAATATCTTACCGATAACATTTAAATTAAATTTTCTTTTCATTATGTCATTGTACTACCTAATCAGAGCTCCCCTTTTCTTCTTAACTCTTGATAAAAACGGCAAAAGCGGTGCAAGGGGTAGGAATAAAAGCAGATATTCTGGAACTTTAAGCACGCCAGCATTTATTTCAAAAGGAGCAAGGGCTCCGATTGTCCACTCAGAAAATACTGCGGATGCAGAATACGAAGAGGAAAGGTTTGTGATTGTTACACCCGGATTCTGCCAGGCGGTAGGACCGGACCAGCTTGAGGTAAATATACTTTTTCTGATTGTATTGGCGGATGTGTCAATCCAAAGGGCATAGAGATCTCCCGTATCCGAGGCACGGGATAGTGTCAGATAGGCTGCGTTGGCGTTTGATTCAATACTCGTCGGGCTTACATCCCAGCTTGTCCCGTTCCACTTCTTGTAAGCTACATAATCCGTAGCGGAGTCCTTGATATAAAGTATGTGGACATTCCCGCTCCCGTCGGCAACTGTTGAGATATTTTTAGATATATCAGCGGGGATCAAGTCGTCAATCGGATCCTGGGTTCCCGAAATTGAGCTGGTACCGCCTAAAAGCAGGCGGTTGTAAAACACATCCGTGCCATCAGAATACACATAATCAACTTCTGCCTGAGAAGTTGTACTTGTCGATTTGACCTGTATCTCCACTTTCCTTACCGCTACAGAGCCAGTCACTATGCCTGTGGCATATAATTTTACATTTAATCCCTGCACCTCAGACCAGTCCCAGCTTCCCCCGGGCGCAGAAAGAGTAACAAAACCACTCCAGGCGGGATCATTGAGTTTAAAAATAGTAGCTGTTCCAATTTCTGTTCCGCCAGAAGAAACTGTCGCATATACCGTTGTATTAGAATCAACAACTTGACCACCATAAAATCTTACCTGAACACTACTGATCGTTTCTCCGCTTGCCGGCGCACTGGTTCCTGTACCCATTAAATAATTACTTGATGTTGACCCATTTACGCCGGAAGTGGCAGAGGTACCGGTATTTCCATCAAAGGCGCTTGCATCATTACCCCATACGCCATTCGGATCACCAAGTTCGCCATCGTAAGTATTAAAATAATAGGTATTATATTTCAACTGTGCTACCCCGGTTGAATCATAATTATTCAGAAAGCTCCCTCTGGCTTTAACATCCTGCAGGGCTGCATGTTCCTCCAGAAGAGTCTCCCCGCTCCAACTTGTTCCGTTAAACGTGTCATAAACAATATCGTTTTGGTCGTCCTGATATAAAACACGAATATTAGTTCCGTCAACTACGATCGAAGGTTTATATCCTTTTTGAGTTTTACTTGTATTCACAGCCCAGTTTCCCGAGGTATACCAGCCTGTGAAATCAGTGCCCGAGTATTTTGCAAGTGATATTTTATCTCCCGAGTCTGCGTAGGCCACCCAGGTATTTCCTGACGAATCAATACCGATAGTCGGCGTTCCTACAACACTGTCATCTATAACATAGGTCGCAAACGCCGTCGCAGCATTGGCATTTGCCGCCTTGCCTCGAACCGTTCCGGTCATGGCATTATATTCAACAACCTCAGGATAATCAGATTCATTAATCGTTATTTCGGGGCTAAAAATATCGGTTGTGCCTCCCGTCGCGTTATCTTCCAAAACCAAGTAGTGAGTATGCCATGAACCCCCGACTTTGCTGTCATAAATCAAAAAAGTATCCGTGGCGCCTGAATTGTTATAAATATAAACTACATGCGGTATATCATTCGAATCCAATGCCATCGACACACTATCTTCAATAGACTCTCCTGCAGTATAAGCATGTATCGATTGATTTAATCCCGCAAAAGCTTCAGAAGACGTAGAAAAAGTATCATAAAAAATACCTGTAGTACTCGTCCCAAAGGTGACATGTAATGTATCATCCGACCCCACTGCTAGAGTGTTAAAAATGCCTGATTTACTCGCACCTTTTTGAGCCCAGGTCGCTCCACCATCGGTTGATTTCCACATTTTCCCGGCAATAAAAGAGTAAAGATACCCGCTTGACGTTCTCACCACCTGCCTGCCTTCTCCCGGAAGAGCTCCCATATTTGAGGCGTCATCTATATTGGTCGGCTGACGGCGGAGGTATAGATAGCTCCAGAAGACATCGGTTCCGTCGGAGAAAAGATAATCAATCCTGTTTGCACCATAATTATTCCATTCAAAACTCCACTTGGCTTTAACAGTTTTAAAATCTCCTGAACTTGGAGTTTGTAGGGGAACTTCCCCGGCCCAATCTTCTCCTATCGAATCATATATATCGTAAGAGATCCTTTTATTAGTTCCGTTATCCGCCACCCCATCATCCTGATAAAAAACATAAATATCGGAAGGTCCGGTAATGGCAATTGACGGGTCGTACCCATCGTCGCTTTTACTGGTCACGGTGGCCCAGTTACCGGCTGTCTCCCATCCGGAATAATCCGTCCCTGAATATTTTGCCAAAGAAATATCGTTATCCCCGTCGACATACGCTATCCACGTATTACCGGTCAAGGTGTCTACTGCAATTGAAGCACCCCCCTGACCGCCAGTAACATTAACGCTCGTATCTATACTATAACCTGCCCATAAATTGGGGTCATTTCCGTTTCCCGCCTTAGCCACTAAAACCCCAGTACTAGCCTTTATATATGAGACTTCCGGATACCCAGTTTCATTAATCTCTATTGTTGGAGACAGCAATCCGACACTATCAGTATCGGGGTTAGCATCTGAACCATTCCAAGCGCCACCTACACGGTTATCGTAACCAAGTTGATTATCGGTAAACGTGTCTATGTATACATAGACTACGTGGGGAATATTATTTGCATCAACAGCAATATCAAAACCCCCTAGCCCATTGCCACCAACATCATTATAAATATTTTCATTAAGAATAGAAAAAGCCCCGGCAGTAAACGTGTCATATTGTAAGGTGTTGGATCCTGAAGCGTATAAAAGATGTAACTTATCAGTTGAATCAATCGCTATTGATACCCCCGAATAACTCATACAAGTTTTATGATGAGTACTATCCTGTTCTGACCAACTTGCTCCATCAGTTGACTTCCATACCCCACATGTCCCCGCATCATTGACAAAAGTATACAAATCCCCGTTTTTCGCTCTAACAACTTGTCTACCGGACGGAGCATTAAAATCACTGGCATCGTCGATATTGACTCTATCCGGGGCATATTGATAAAGTTTGGCAACCTCTTCACCAGAGAGTAGCCTGTTATAAATTCTCAGATCGTCAATCTTTCCATTAACAGCGTTGTTTGAAACGGGATTGGTAACACTACCTCCGATATATAGTGCATCAGGATTTACACTGCGATCTTGTGCGGTAAAAGTTCCAAGGTCTCTACCGTTAAAATACCAATGGGAACCATTAGTTACACCAAAATCTAAAGTTATCACGACATGATACCAGGTACCGACAGATACAGCCTGCGAAGATGATGTATGGTCAACAGTACCGTCCCACCAATCTACAACTATATTCCCGGTAGTGGGCCCATTCATTTGGAAACCATACATATCATCACCTCCTTCAACAATACCAGGCCAATTGGTGCTCCCCGGCAATACGGTATAATTAATCCAGGTTGAATATGTCAGATCTATTCCGGACGATAATGTCCAGTCTGTCTTGTCAGGAACAGAAACCCTATCTCCCGTCCCATCGAACGTTCCTGACCTATAAAACCCTGCAGCCGTTGTTGTTGCATCGCCTACACGAGTTCCATTGTTACCGTTGCCTGATGAATCAACCACCTCGTTACTCGCTCCTGTCCAGGAAGTTTCATTCATTTTCCAGTACGCAACTAACCCGGTACTTAAGCTATCAAAATATGTTGACTCCCCGCCGCCACTACCCTCGGTTGTTACGCATGAATCTGTCCCTGCTGAATTCTTCCAGGCAGGAGGAGAATTGGTGTATTTACAGCCTTTGATAGTTGTACCTACTACGAATGTTGCGTACATATTCAGCGAGCCTATGGATACTACATTGCCAAAAACGTTAGGGTCGGCTTGATCATTAGAGATTTGAGAAGGATCTCCCCAGGTAAAAGCAGCGTTTGTCCAGGTAGCACTTCCTGCATTGTTACTTTTGACTGCTTTGTAGACATAACTTGATCCGTTAAAATATCTGGCTCCCACCCAGAGATTACCGGATGAATCGGCAGAGATATAGGGATAGGAATAAGAATCGCCTGAACCCGTCCCCGTAAAGGCTGTAACCGGAGTTGTTTCACTGTCCCATGAGATTGCACCTGAAGTTATTGTTCCTCTTCTTAAGACAATACTGTCGCTGCTTTTGGCTGCCAAAAAGACGTAGTAGGAGGAGATTGTCTGGTCCCAGACGGAAAAGTCGTTGGTATTTTGTACCAGATGGTCATTTTCTACATTCCAAGTAGAGCCACTATTTGATGAATACCTGACTTCGATCTGGGTTCCGTCATGGTAGAAACCCCAGTAGACATTATTCCCGGAATCATAGAATACTTTTCTCTGGAATGAATGACCTGTTGCGGCTTGGTTATTGGTTGATGCACCAAGACAGCTATTGGCTGCAATGACGATACTACTGTTGTTTCCGGAATCGACTGAATTAGAAGCCGAGGCAGAAGCCGAAAAGTTGATATCCTGTATATCTATATATGAGAAGGAAACGGAACCTGTCTTGGTAATTGTTGCGGCACTCCCGGAAGTGGTTGAACGGATTACCACAAGTGCCGAACAGGAATCCCCTGTTGCCGTAAAGGTTCCTCCGGTATCAATGGTAAAAGCGGTTGATGAACCAAATTTAATAATCCTATCTCCAGTAGCTACATATAAATTATAAAATGTGGTCGCACCTGTTATCTGTTGAACAGTATCGGCTGCTGCATTTAAATTAATAGTTCCCGAGTTGGCATTGTAAGTGCCGCTGTTGGCCCAGTTGTGTCCCACATAGATTGTTCCTGATGCGGCTCCTGACAGGGTTCTTCCCGTACCTATTGTTACATCATTGGTTACCGTAATGGCGCTTGACCCGACTGTTGTGGTATTGGTTGATCCGTCAAGTGTCAGGTTGTATAAAGTTATAGCTCCACCTCCCCCGCCTATACCATTTGTTGTTCCGACTCCTGAAATTGTTAAACCGCCAGTCGTACAACCTGAACAGGTAACTGACCCGGTAGAAGTTGTCGTCAGATTTCCTCCGTCTACATTAGCGGTTTTATTGTTCATGGCAAGCACGGCTCCGGCCGAAACGTTGATATCCCCGGTAAAGTCCAGTATATTGTCGGCATCCGTCCCCAGGGTTGTAGTCCCCGAAGAAACAACAAGATCTGTTAACTGGAAGGTAGATCCTGTTGATCCTCCCCCAATGGTTCCGCTTGCCCCCATAGTTACGGTTCCGGCGGCTGAAGATACTATTCCGTTACCTGTAACCGTGATATTTCCCCCGTTTACTGCCGTACTGGCATCAATATGAATGGTCGCCCCGGCATCCACTAAAATATTATTAGCAATGGTATTGCCAGTAGTATCCAAGTATGCGACAGCATTGTCATCCACATGCAGACTTCCGGTACCGGTGGTTGCAGTGGTTCCCCCGGGATCATATGTCATACTGCTTTCTACATGAAGCTCAACTCCAGTAGTTAGGGTTATATTGGCTCCCGAAGCAGAATACGGGACATTGGCACAGCTTGCGGGGGTTGAGGCATAACAATGAGCCAGATTGGAGTTGGTAATGGTCGGTGTTGCTTTCTCACTCCTCATCCAGACAATATTTTTTCTGGGATTAAGGGTAATCGGAGTAGTGGCATCGTTGGCGATAGTAACTGCCACACCTTTGTCGGCATTGCTACCTGCGGTATTAAAAAATACCGATATTGGATTATCTGTCGCGTGAGTAACATTCTTGAAACTGAAAGATCCGTCTGAACTGCTGCATGAGGTTGTGGAGGCTGTACCGCCGTTAACTACCAAACTTATTCTGGCAGTCGAGTTGTCACAACCGGCCCAGATACTGGTTGCTTCATCCGAATAGGCTTTACCGGCAACAGTCTTACCGATATACATAATGTAGGCAACCTCTTTGTAGAGAGGAAGATTAGATTGCGAGTCGGCCGTAATAGTTGCCGTTCCTGTTGAACCTCCGCCACTTGATGTTTGCGCAGCGCTGAGGGTATGTGTATGAGTACTGACCACGGCTGATCTTCCATTTCCCGTTAATCCAACACCGGTTCCGGAGGCAGCTCCAACCGTCCAGGTGTGTACGTGAGCATTTATTGTATGTGTATGGGTATTGCCTGCCCCATGAGTGTGGGTAAGGGAACCCCCGGTGGTATTGAGCTCCCCGTCGGCATTTGCGCCTTTGATAAAGTTTGTACCCAGGTTTGGAGTTCCATTTGTTCCGTCACAAATTACCCAACCGTCGGGAATTGTTGCCAGAGTTCCGGTCCACATGGCAATGACATTTAAAGGAGTTTCATTAGCACCTGTAGACTTACTAATGATATTAAGTTTGTACCAAGGAGGTTCTCCCGAGGGAGCGGCCACTCCGACTGTCGGGGTTACCGATGCTCCTCCCTCCGTTGCCGCAACGGAGCTTGAGGTAACGGTATGTGTATGGCCACTCGGAGAGTAAGACCCAGTTCCCGTACTGGAAACAGCAAGTGAACCTCCTGCCGAGCTCCCTGAATGGGTATGGGCAGCCTCAGTATGGGTATGGTCGGCTGAGGCGGCGTGGGTATGAGTTGCGGAACCTGTTACCGTATCGGTTCCTCCCCCTAAACCCGTTGCCGCACCTTTAAGGAAGTAATTTCCCTTTACTCTACCCCAGTTGGCTCCCGGCATGGTGTTTGAGTCAAAGTAAACATAAGACCCTACCGGAATTTCGGTAGACGGGTCTCCGTCCGACTGGATCCAGATGACGGTTGAATTATCGGGGTCATTGGAAAGTCCCGCAAAAGGAACCGTCTGGGCATTATTGACGGTTACGTTGGAATTTCCGGAACTAAATGCCGCATGAGTATGAGTATCACGGGCGGAACCCGTAGAGTTACCCGTCGTTGCCGAAGTATTGGTTGATTGGGCAAAAGCGGGAACTGTATGTGTATGGACAGGAACGGAATGAGTATGACTCGCCGGTGAATGAGTATGGCTGGCATTTCCTCCGGGAGTACCCGACGGATCAGTTGCTGTTACTGATCTTAAAAAGTACCCGTCAAGAGCCGCGCCTGAAACCCTGCTCCAGTGATTAGGAATTGAGGCTACAGTTGACGGCCAACCGACAATAATCCCAGCAGGGACCTTATCCGCGGCTATCTGCCAACCTCCCGCTCCCTCATATGCCCCGATCCAGAGCGGCCCGAGTAGATAAAATTCTGGACTGACCATCGGCGCTTTAAAAGCGTATGCAAGAACATAAGTCTGGTCTTTTTTCCAGTCAACAATCCAACGGAGTGTTTTTTGTCCCGCCTCCTGTGAACCGTCATTAACCAGTGTCTCCTGAAGTTTACCGCTTGCCGTACTTTCCCCTTTAGAATCCAGATAGTTATTCAACTTTAAGTCGTTGAGTTTACTGATTTCAAAGCCGGCCGGGACTTTTTCTTCAACAATGCCATTGTAGTCTTTACCCGCCTTAACTATAAAAATAACCGGGTATTCATAAACCGGATTAATTCTGGAGGCCGTAATCGTTTCGACGTCAAAATCGACCGAGTCTTTTGCCTCAAACCAACCCTTGATAACATATTTGCCGTTAAGAGTCTCTGCAGTCAGAACCATGCTGTACTTTCCTGCAACCGTTGTTTTGTAGGCTGCTTCATAGTCGGGTTTCAGGCTGAAGCCCTTGAGGCTGCATTCATCGCTGACTTTAATGGTGCCCTCCTTTGTGGTTAAAGCGGTAACTGTGCCTGCCGTGTCTGTAATATCAAGCGTTAGTCCCGCGCTACAAAGCGTTTCTCCAACTTCATTAAGAACCCCCATTGAAATGGAGGCGTCTTCACCCGGACTATATACCGACTTATTGGTATTTATTGCCAGCACTCCCCAACTGAAATCCTGGGTGATAACGGGGCTACTCCCACTTTTGATCTCAAGAGTATATCCGCCCGGAGTAAGGGTTGTTTTGTCAAGATTTATACTTAAATCATCAATTCCACCTTCTACCACCTGCGGGCTTCCCACCTCCTTACCTTTTAAGTCCAAAACTGTTACAACAACCTGATCTTTCAAGGGTTTTTCTTTAATGAAAATATTCTTGATAAATTCCCAAAAACCGTCGTTCTGCTTTAAGGTAAATTGGGGATTTTCATCAGTTGTAAAGGTGGTATTTCCCCCGCTAAGTTCAAGGTCTTTCTTTTTAACATCAAAGGAGGTGTTCACCTCACTGCCTCCGGATATTTCTGCTGCCGAGACATCGCTAACCAGTTTAAAGCTTGTTTTTTGGTTATTCGCTTTAATCGATTTGTCCAAAGACTGCTGCTGCTCAGGAGTTAAATTGACCTTGCCTCCCGATCCTTTTGTACTGCCATCCATAAGAATACCTGTTCCCGGAGGAGGTTGGCTGTTGCCGTCCCTTGATTCAATATAAGGAGAAAAAGAAAGAAGAAGATTGGAAATAATAAGCATTGAGGTTAGCATTAGTTTTCCCACCCACCTTCTGCCTTTTCTTGTTTGAATGGAGAACGAGCTGAATCTATTATTGGCTGAGGTCAGGGCAAGATAAGGACTTAGATCATAACTCGTGGCAGAACCGGCAGCCTTCCCCGGCAAGATCCCGGAAATAAATTTGTAGAACTTACCTCTTTTGAAAACATCCGTAATGCGGCCGGTTTTCGGAGTTCTAAACCATGGTCCTTCCTCCTTCTCCAGAAAGCCTTTTACAGCCGCATAGGCCTGAAACGGAACAACTATATATGAAAGAGCTATAAAAGATGGAATACCCGAGTAATCCTTTCTGTCCGATTCCTCTAAGAAAAGTCCGACTGTGTTTAGAAGCGGCAGTGAAATCATATTGGTCAGAACCAAACTCCATCCCCAAAGCTCTGTCCAGAAAGGAAGGCGGGCGGGTAAAATGGTTTCCGAAATGAACCAGGAGAGAGTTCCGATGAGGAAGAATAATGCCTGTAGATAGTAAGGGGCAAGATAAACCGTTTCAAACTTCTCGGCGGAAGAAAGTTTTGGAGAGAACATAAGCTTTGCGAACATCTTTTTGACATTGAAAGAATGTCCTTCCGCCCAACGCATACGTTGTCTGACAAGTCTTCTTAGGGTCGATACGCATTCAGCCGGAGCCTGAATATACGGCGTATAAACCACTTTGTAGCCTTTTTCGTAGAGTTTCAGGGTAAGCTCAAAGTCCTCAGTGATAGAAGTACCCCAACCTATTCCTTCCAAAACATCGCGCCTGATCATGTAAACTGATCCCGAGATTTGCTTTAGGCCTTTGTAGATTTCGGTTCCGGCTCTTTCTATTACGTAGCTACCTGCATACTCACTTCTGACTCCCCTAGTAATCCAGTTTTCTGATTTATTAAGTACGTGCCACTGATAGCCCTGAACTGATGCAGTATTACTTGTTTTGTAGTCTTCTGATCCATTATTCTGTAGTTTGAAGTATTTAAGAAATAGCATCAGGGAATCTGGGTAAGGCACAAAATCGGCATCAAAGACAGAAACAAATTCAGCTTTCGGGTCGGTAAGAGAAAGGGCAAGCTTCAGCGCTCCCCCTTTATAACCCATCCTTGTGGTTCTATGGACATGTTTAAAGACAACCCCGCTCCTTATGTCAACTTCTGTCATTGCCCACCCGTCCCCTTTGGTTTGCCGAAGCGATTCACCTTTAGGAAGGAATGTTTTCAGAAACTCCCTGATTTTGTCGGTGGTTTCATCAGTTGAGTCATCCGCGATGATTACTTCATAATTGTCGTAATCGAAAGAAGTAGCTGCTTTCATCAGTCTTTCCACCACATTCTTCTCGTTATAGAGAGCCAGATGAACCGAGACATAAGGATGCCGTTCAAGATGAATGTTACTGAGGTCTGAGTTTAAGCCGGTAGCGCTTACTCTCGAGGCATCTAAGCCCTCTTTCTGTGAATATGAAAGCACTATCGCTGTAGAAATATAGTATTTAAGAGAATAAAGGAAGAAAAACATTCCGAGTGACAGTGAGACGCCTGCAAAAATCATGCCTATGGACCCGGCAATATTCGGAGCGTGAACAATTACGGATCCCCAATAGAAAATTGCTAAGGATATTGATAAGAGGAAGACTGAAATAATGAAGAAGTTGAAGATTTTACGTTTCCCCGGAGGCGGGGCCGGAGCCAGATTTGGAGTAAAGCTTTCAAAAACAGATCTTATCCTTTCGGAAACTCCCGTTGTCGAGACTTTCTCTTCGGCAGCCTCAGATATATTCCTGGAATATTCGAGCCTTAAATTATATGTATTCAGATTATTTCTATTTAAAATACTCCAGATGGTCCAAGAGGATGCCGGAAATGATTTAGCCAGAGTGCGTACCGAATAACCGGGGTTTGTAACGACCAAGTCGAGTACTTGCTGCGTAATTTTCGGGTAGATTGCCTTGGGATGAGCCTCACCAACGACGTACGAATCTTTAATGTTACCAATGGCCCGGTATTTCGCTATCCATTTATATATGGTCTTACGGGCAACTTTGTAGTTTTCGGAAAGAGTTGTAATGGAAATTTTCCCGGTAACGGCCTTTTTGACAATTTCAAGCCTGACATCCTCCCTGGTTCTCCCCGGACCGGCAAAGTTTCTGGCATAATTCAACCTTCTGTCATAAGTCTCCGCTCCGATTGTGTTCAACAATCTGTTAACCTGAACGTAGCTCAAGCTGATTCCTTTTTCATTTAATCTTTTACTCAAAGTGCGGCATCCCCACTTGGGGTGCCCTACAGCCCATCTACTTATATAAGAATAGGCTTTCGGGTATACGGCCGCCGGGTGTTTCCTGCCCTTTGTATATAGTGGAGCAAGACTTCCCTTTTTATACCTCTTTATCCAAGAGTAAATAGTTTTTCGGGCAACAGAGTAGTTTCTGGAGACTTCCGAAACCGCAATATTATCCTTTAGTACGGATAAAACGATCTTTTCTCTTTTAGCTTCGGAAAAGGGCATATATTCATTGTTACCAACCATCCTAACACCTGTCAAGTACTAACTACAGGCTCATAAAATGGCGGTGGATAAATTCGGCCTCACGGCCAGGCTGGACATAGACAAAAAAGTCGAAACAGGCACGAAATGAAGATACAATTGGCCTCAAATATACTATCGGTGCGGAGATTATATACTATCGGTCTTTGTACTTCCTGGGTGTGCATGGCCAGGTCTTTATGCTGGCTCAGAAAAGTCATTCCCATCGAATTCTCAACCCACAGATAGTCAGAAAGCTGTTGATCCGGCCTCAAAAGAATCATTTAAAAACGATGATTGGTTAGAGATTATTCTTCCGGATTTGGGTCAAATGTCAGCCGGTTTCGTTAAATAATACAACCTATATTGATGAAGAAATTTCCCTTGGTTTGGTGTTCACTTTAACCAGTGGATTGACAGTAAATCCCATCTATACGGCATATATGATGGAGTAAAATATATGCTCAAACCTCAACTATATCCTTTCCCGTGCTTTCCTTATCTTCCAAAATATATCTATACGAAAGCCACCAGAAAACGACAACCAATTAGGTTAATCAATACATCCATGTCTTGTGTATTGTGGAAGAATATTTTTACCAAAACAACCTGTTCCGCTACTCTTCGACGGATTTTTCTATTAGGGTATGTTTATAAACAAACAGCCAATACCCTATTAACCAGAATATTGTAATTAGAGATGAGAAGTAATCGTGGAATATTATTCCAAACCCCCGGCCAAACCAGAAATAGATCAAAATAACAACAGTAATCCTTACAATGTTTATTATATATGTCCCTAGCGCTCCTATTAAAATAGCTTCAATTTTTGAACTTAAGAGGTGTCTTTTTGAAAAACCTGTAACTAATGTCACCAAAAACAGTATCATAGTCTGCCAACCAATACAGTTCCAGGCCAAATAGACTGCTTCTTTTTTACCATTGGCTATATTCCATGAAAAATAACTACTGCCTGCGCTAATCGGAAAACGTAACAGGTTTATAATTCCGCCTACCACTTTCATTTCATATGGCACAATTGTGTTTTGTAAAGCTTTATACAAATTTACCTTCATAACTATATTTGTAAGTAAATCCTGAAAGCTCACATAAAAAGGCAGTAAAGCCAAAATTAGGCTGGCTATAAGCAAAATATTTATAATTTTCCTTTTTTCAACCATTTCTATTTAATAGAATCTCCTTCCTTTTTTTAATTATAATCGGGATTAAGGATATCAACGGCAGGGCAAAAATAAGCTTCTCGGGCACTTGTAAATTTGTTACTTTAATGATTAACCAAGAATTTGATGATGAGGTGGTGCTGGTCGAATTATTTTTCAGTTGAACGTCTATCATTGTATTGCCACCCGCAGCAAGAGAACTCCATATATCCGAACTGGTTTTTCTAACATAGGAAGTATCATTACCTGTAATCTCTCCCATAGGGGTAGCATTATAAATATCGTACAAACGAGCATAATAGGCATTTGAACTGTTATTAGTCTTTATATCCGACTCAAAATAGGCAGCAAACGTTCCGCCATACCAGTTATCCAAAACAAACTCGGTTAAAAATTGCTTAGAAACATAGGAAGATGTTGATTCCGTTGCCAGAGTGTTATTATAATGTTGCACTGTTTCCAATTTGGTAATTCCCCCTGCCGCTGCTTGATCAACTATAACTTTAGCGTTTGCAATATATACAGTTTTTGCGGCTGCGCTGGCTTTGACTCTTACTTCATATTCGGTTCCGTTTGACAGGGTTACGCTTACTGCGGTCGGGTAAGCCGGGGATGTACTTGTGGTACTCACACACCCGATCTCACTGCCTGCTGTAGAATACAGACATACGTAGGCGGTGTATGAACTGCCACCGGCCCTCCAAACAGTCGCTTCAAAAGTCGTAGTAACAGTCCCGTCATAATTTCCCGATGTATAAAGCCAATATTTGGGGTAAGTTAGCTGAGTTGCTGTTGTACCTGTTGAAATGGTTTCACCATCTCCCAGTTCAATCATGTTTCTGGTATTTGTAATTCCGGTAGCATTTGTCTGTACAATTCTTAGGCGTGCCGCAGCAATATATGCAGGTGTTCTGTTCGCTGAAGTAGGACATTTCCCACCCGGAACCTCGCCGAGAGAAATTGAAACTTCTGAGAATTGAACTAAAACTCCACCTGACGTATATAACCCTGGAATAGCGTATTCGGTTGCTATTCCACTCACTGCAAGACATTGATACCTTATTGCCGGTGTGTATGTTGTTCCATTAACCAAAGAAAGTCCCACAGAAGTTAGGCCATAAGACAAGTTTCCGCTTTTCCCAGCATCATAGTCCATATTAACAGTTGCGTTATTATATTTTGAGTCATTCCAAGTAAACATTCCTAAAGAATTATCGCCCGGTGCGGCACTCGTGCTGGTTGTAGAGTATAATTTATCCATAAAATTTATTTGTTGTTCAATAGTAGGGTTAGGACTTGCCGCAAGTACTCCCGGGGCAAAGAAGCTAAGTTGATTCAAAAGTAAAATAATAATCGTTAATCCCGTAAGTAATGCTTTTGAAATATATTTATTTCCCGACCTTTTTATTTTAAAATTGCTAAATCTATTATTTGCTGTCGTTAAGGTAATGTAGTTGTATGAATAAGTACTTTGGAATGAGGTGGCTCTTCTGGGAAGGATCTGTCTGATAAGCCTGTAGAATTTACCCCTGGCAAAGACGTCTGTGATTCTACCGGTCTTGGGAGTTCTAAACCAAGGCCCTTCTGAGGTCTCCAGAAAGCCCTTGACAGCCGCGTAGGCCTGAAACGGGACCACAAGGTATGAAAGAGCGACGAATGATAGTATTCCTGTATAGTCCTTCTGTTCACTTTCTTCCAGGAACATTCCGACGGTGTTCATAAGGGGAAGGGCTACCATGTTGGTTAAGACCAGACTCCATCCCCAAAGTTCTGTCCAGAAAGGCAGACGGGCAGGCAGGAGAGTCTCACTGATAAACCAGGAAAGAGTTCCGACTACAAAAAAGAATGCCTGAAGGTAGTAAGGGGCAAGGTAAACCGTTTCAAACTTCTCGGCAGAAGAAAGTTTCGGAGAGAACATAAGCTTTGCAAACATCTTTTTGACATTGAAAGAATGACCCTCGGCCCAACGCATACGTTGCCTCACTAAGCGTCTTAGGGTTGATACACATTCTGCAGGAGCTTGTATATAAGGTGTATAGACCACCTTGTAGCCGGCATTATATAGTTTGAGAGTAAGTTCAAAGTCCTCAGTGATTGATGTGGCCCAGCCTACTTCTTCTAGGGGCTTACGTCTAATCATATATACTGACCCCGAGATTTGTTTTAGTCCCCCATAGATTTCAGTTCCCGCTCTTTCGATAACGTAGCTACCTGCATATTCACTTCTGACACCCCTGGTTATCCAGTTTTCGGATTTATTAAGTACATGCCACTGGTAACCTTGAACCGCAGCAACCTTACTTACTGTATAATCCTCACTCATGTTATTCTCAGCTTTAAAGTACTTGAGGAAAAGGTTTAGAGAATCAGGATATGGAACAAAATCGGCATCAAAGACAGAGACAAACTCAGCCCTGGGATCAGTCTGAGTAAGAGCTAGCCTGAGTGCTCCCCCCTTGTAACCTTCTCTTGAGATCCTGTGAAGATGTTTAAGGGTTACTCCCGGTCTGACATCCACATGGGACAGCTCCCAGCCGTCTTGACTATTGGTAGTTATTTTTAAGCTCTCCCCTTTTGAAAGATATTTCTTTTGATAATCCCTGATAATGGTTGTTGTTTCATCGGTTGAATCATCACAAAGAATCACTTCATACTCCGGGTAATCGAAATTGGTTGAAGCCTCAATTGCACGCTCTACTACATTCTTCTCATTATAAAAAGGTATATGAACTGATATGTATGGCTTCTTTGTGAGAATTACGTGATCGAGATTGGGTTCAAGACCGATAGAAGTACGGCTTTTTGACCCTTCCTGCTGGGTGCGGGAAAGAACCAAAGCGACCGTAAAATAATATTTGAGTGAATATAAAAAGAAGAAAGTACCCATAATCAGGGATATTGTGGCAAAGATAAGCCCGACGACGTTCCCTGCTGCACCGGACCTTAATAGATTCACCCAATAGACCAGGGCAAGAGTGAAAAGCGGTAAAACGATTATCGAAGCCAGGGAGATTTTAAGAAGAGGGCTAAACTTGGATTTTCCCCCCGGAGGCGGAGCCGGGGCCAGATTCGGAGTAAAGGTTTCAAAAACACTCTTTATCCTGTCGATAAAACCGATAGCTTCCGGTTTTTCGGAAACCCGGATAGCCTGAGCCTGAGAATAGATAATCCTGGCATTTCTTTGAGTCAGGAAATTTCTTTTTAGAATATTAAAAACCGCATGATTGGAAAAGTTTAAACCGGTGGCCAAGGCATGAATTGAAAGTTCCGGCGCCTTTACGACTTGCGAGAGCACTGACGCTTCCGCCTCCGGGCCAAGTGATCTGGGGTGTTCAAAACCTTTCAAATAGTTATTTCTTACTGTTCCCTTCTCTTTGTATTCTTTTAACCATTTATATATAGTCTTTCTGGAAACCCGTAGCTCCCTGGAAATATCCGTGACTTTTCCTTCCGAATTCACAATTTTCCTTGCAACCGATTCCTTAATTTGGGGGTCAAAAATACCGGGATATGAGTAAATCCGGGAGTATGCAAGCCTGGAATCTTCTGTGTTCAATTTTAAGGCCTTTAAAAGATTGTAAACCGCATGATGTCCTGCGTTTAATCTTTCAGCCATTTTGGAAACGCTAAGTGTCGGGTCCTTCTTTATTAGTCTTACTGTCTTCTGCTCCAAAGTGTGCGTATATTCCCTCGGGTGAGCCCTTCCCGCCACATATTTGGGCAAGAGACAGGTTTTTTTGTTTCTTTTGGCAGCGGCTTTATAAATATTTAGCCACGAATATATTGTTTTTCTGGCAACCCCGGCCTCAGATGCAACAGAAGAGACAGAAATTCCTTCCAAAACTTTTTTTACCGCGGAGATTTTTTCTTTTGTGGGCATTTTGCTACTAATTAATTGTTACCAACCATGGGAACGTTTGTCAATAGCCTTATAGGCCACATAAGAAATAGGGAAATGGTACGATTTTGAGTGAAAATATACACAAACTGAAGCCAGAATATGCTATGGGTCTATGAAAAGAATAATTACCGCAACAACTACAGGATTACTTGAATACGTAAATAACGTCTCCCGACCCCTGCCAAACCGCTTTAGCAACACTGTCCCAAAGGTTAACGTTCTTATAATCATGGTAATAGTCGTAAGATGCATATGAATTGACCAATATGTAGGAAATACCAAGTTCACCCAGGTCCTGAGAAATAACTTTTTCGTCAGTTCCTTCCCTTAGGGCATATGAAACAGGAAGCCACATGGAACTGACCGATACCTCGTCCCTTCCTCCCCGCACCTGCGGTGTATTATAAAAAGCATTCAACCAAAACACACCTGTCCCTGAAGTAAAAACAAGACTTCCGCCCGCAAGACCCGCGAGTTTGGAAATACTTGTTATTTCGGGCGGAGGACTCTTTGTGATAAGCACGGGCTTCCCGATTGCATTAAAAACCAGAAATGTCGCAAGAAACGGCAAAACCAAAAGAAAAAGCCGGCGGAGGTTCTTAAGATTGGCCGCAATCAGGATTCCTAAACCTATCTCGATTTCCCCAAACCAACTTATCCAGTCCATCCAAAAATGGATGTTACCTAGAGCTCTCCAAACGGTCAGAAAAGCAAAAACCAATACCCATGCCCAGCCAAAAAAGCTAATTTTATCCGGAATTCTCCTTGAAAGGTAAATTACAATAAAGGCAAGAAGTATGGGTATCGCGTTTCTTGCCATTCCGATCAGTGACAGCATGGCTTTTACCCCGGGAACTCCCCCGACAGAGGGATTAACCAAAACTGTCAGCCAAAAGCCCGGCGTGTAGTAAAAAGTCGCTAAAGCGAGTCCAAAAATCAAAATTATAATGCTTCTTTTTACAGACTCCTTCCATTTTTTTAATTTTCCCCCAGTAAACGATCCGGTCAAGGCCAGAACTGCCATCCCCACAATTAAAACCGGCAGCACGTTTGTACTAATAAGAAGTACTGTCAAAACCGAGATGATTCCAAGATAGCGGTTTTTCGCCACGGCCAAAAATACATACGGAATAAGCATTTCCGCAATAAATGCCGAGGGCTCGGCTAAAGCTAATCCGTTGAGGTACTTCCAAGGCAGAACCGCGAAAAGCAGAAAATAGATCGCAAAAGATGACAGATTTATTTTTTCTTCTTTAATTCTGGCTACAAGAAGAGACCAGCCTACTGAAGACGCCAGACAGGAAGCAAGAACCAATACTATTTCGATATCAAAATATGTAGCTCCTGAAGCGATTTTTTTAACTAAAACTGAGAGGATCGGGATAACGGGTCCTGTCAAATACCCGTAAGGAGTCGTTCCCAGATACCAATAAGGATAACTGGAGGTTAAGGCTGATAAGCCCTTCTCTCCCAAAAACCTGGCAAGAGCTACTGCAACCGGGATCAGGGAGGTTTGGGGAGGATACATTACATTTAATTCTATAGCGAAGCGGGTTGCGTATTACCAATTTCTATTCTCAAATCTTTGCCTATTACCGGGTTAAGCTGCGGTTCTTCATACGTAATCAGGTCGTTAACCGGTCCGGCAGCATCTTTTTCCTGCATTTCAATCTCTTTTACCTTTGGAGGGAATATGACAAGTGCCGTGATTACGCCGGCAAAATAACCAAGTGTCAGAAATGCAAATATAAGCATCATAAAATGTTAAGCACCATGCCAGTAAAAACGAAGATTGGAGTTCCCTCGGGCAGAAGGTTGCTGTCAAGTTCTTCTAAAGGGTGTTTTATCCTATGAAAAACGAATAGTCAATTAGAACTAAGTAGATCAGCTTGGATTGCAGATCTTGCAAACCCCGCGATTATATTTTGGTGAAAAGATAACCAGGATAATTGTCCATAATAAGTTTATGGTCAAACCGGCTCCGCCAAGTATAAGAGGAATACCGAAGATGAATTTTAAAGGAGTTTTTTGACCAACGAAAATAAGATAACCTGCCAGTACTGCTGCAATACTAACCAATAAAAACGCGGCTTTACTCAGCAAAACCTCGAGTGCCGTAAGAATATAATGATAGCCTCCATGCTTCTTCATCAATATTATATTAACACGGAGAAGGAACGAAGAAGTTACTCTTCCTTAGCCTGCATTCCCAGAAGCCAAAGGACAGCCTCTTTTTTATATCTGCGGTCTCCACGGGAGTTAATGCGGATAGCCGGGAGTTTTCCCCTTTTACCCCAACGCTTAATTGTTAAAGGCGAGACCCGCAGGAGTTCGCTTACCTCCCGTACTGTAAGAAGATCCGGAAGATCTTCCAATCTGATTTTCTTTTTAGTGCTTTGATCCATTTTTATAGTGTCTCCTGCCTAACTCTTATCTTTCTTAGTCAGAAAATATCAAAGTGAAACAACTGTGTCAATAGCCATTTAGACGTGTAGATAACAAGATCACTACAAATTTGAAGATTATTGGAAACTATGCCACGCGTTCCTTTAGTGCCGAGTAATATTTTGACAAGTAATCTTCGGCTTTAGCCCAATGCTCTTCCCCCAAGCCGGCCAGAGCCATGTTTCTTTCAACCGAGGCCAGAACCTTAAGATGAGCCGCCTTGGCGGCTTGAAGAAGTGAGATTCTGTATACTTCGGCGAGATGCTCCCGGGCAATATTTTCTGCCTCGGAAGACGCGGCCACACTATCTTTACCTTCCATTTTCCTGACAAAATCTACCTCCATTGAAGCAACTATCCTGGGTTCGAAAGCAAGTTTAACCTCCTCTTTTATAAGCATATAGAACTTTTTCATTCTTTCGGTGGCCTTGTCCCATTTTTCATCCTTCTCCTCGGCGACTGCTTCAATCAAATATTTGGCGGCTTCAATTGCAAGCTTCTTAGAAAGCCCGTATTGCTCTCTAAGGTGCTTCATCGCATAGTCCCTTATCCTCATACCTCCGGGAACATTCCGAAGCCTCCACCAATCAATCTCAAGTCTTGCCGTAACTCCCGGGTTGAATTCAAAATGCCTGGTAGTATCGTCACCGCCAAACCTACGCCTGCGCCTGCTAAAGTCTAAAACCGCCACTTTAAGTTTTTCAGGAGTAAAATCCGGAAGGTGCTCGGACTCAAAATAAAATTCAGTGTAACTCATCTGCCAAGGAAGAAGGCCGCTTGTACGCTGCTCTCCTGATGTGCGAATAAATAGATCCGGGGACGGATACGGTTGTCCTGCTGTATCCAGGTAGCTTTCAAACAGTTTTTCATCAATCTTGGCTGCCGGAACTTTATTTTCAACGATTTTCTTAGTGGCCCTTAAAATCTCATCTCTACCCCCATAATCTACCGCCAAGTTAAAGACGTGGTTTTGAGAGTAAACCGCTGTATCTTTTTCGATTCTGGTTAATTCCCGGCTGATATCCTCAGGCAATCTGTCTTTCCTGCCCAGGTGAACTAAGGCAACCCTGTCCCGATGGAATTCTTTTTCTTTTTCTTTAAGAGCCTTCCGGAAGAGATTCATTATCGCGTCGACCTCCTCTTTGGGACGCTCCCAATTTTCTGTAGAAAATGCCCAAACGGTAAAGGTATGTACTCCCAATTGCCTGGCAGCTTCGGCAAGCTTTTCGACCGCTTTAAAACCATGATAATGACCTTCCCAAGGCTTCAGACCGCGGGCCCTGGCCCAACGTCTGTTGCCGTCTAAGATCATAGCGATGTGGCTGGGAATTACTGTGCCTCTGGGAAGCGATATTGTCTCCGACATATCAGGAAATTATACCACAAGGCATTCGTGCGATATAATACGGCTGTGATACAGAAAACTTTAGAAAGGACCAGACAGCTCGTCTGGCCAGAAATTAAAAAATATTTGAGGGATCCGAGTTACCCTACCCAATTCCGGATCCCAGACAAATACAAAAAGGACATAAATTTGTACTGGAAAATAAACAGAATTTACCCGGAAAGGAAGGGCAAGTACCTGCGCCCCACCCTGGTTCTTCTCACGGCACAGGCTCTTGGAGCCAAAAGGCAAAAGGCTTTTAAGGTTGCTGCGGCGATGCAGCTCTCCGAAGAATGGATCTTAATCCATGACGATATTGAAGACGGCTCGGCGGTTAGAAGAGGTAAGCCCGCTTTACATAAAATTTACGGCCACGAGCTGGCAATTAACGCCGGTGACTCTCTGCACATTATTATGTGGAAAATTATTAATGACCAAAACTCCAAGGCCATTAGTGAAGAGTTTTACAAAATGCTACTCAGAACCGCCCTCGGACAAGGAGTCGAACAAATTTGGACCAATAAAAAGGCCAAAAAGGTAAGTCAGGATGAATATTTTTTTATAGCCGACAGTAAAAGTGCATATTACTCAATGGCCGGGCCGATGAGGCTGGGGGCGATCCTCGCCGGAGCAACCCATAATCAATTAAATAAGATTACTGATTTTGGTTTATATCTTGGACGGTGTTTTCAACTGATTGATGATATTCTGGATATAGAACAAGACGGTAAAGAGGGAAAAATGACCTTAGCAAATACAAGAGGCGTACCCTATGCAAGGAAACTGGCGAATGATGCTAAAACCAAAGCCCTGGAAATATTTGATAAAAACCTCGGCTTTCTTTCGAAAGAGCCTGCCAGAAGCGAGCTGAAGGAGCTGATCAACTTCGTCCTTGAGAGAAAGTACTAAAACCGTCTAGTTCTGCCTGACACCCGGGACTTCAATGTTGGGTACACTCACTGGATCACCTATCTTAAAAAAATGACGTTCATCATCCGTAACCGCCTCGGTCACTGCAGCTGTACTTAACAGAGATTCTGGATCAACCTCAGAATCGGGAATTAGCCGTACCTCCACTCTTTCGCCGGGCTTGATATAGCCTTTTGACTGTAATACATCCTTTATCTTGCCGGTTACCGTGCATATCCTTTCATCTGAAGCACATCTTAAATTTTCCACAGCCGGTGGAAACATCCTCACTTCGACGATTCTTTCTGCCATATTATAGGTATAATAACATCCAACTATCCCGGAAGCAAACCAGGGGAATATCTTTCATATCTTAAGCTTTTCTAAAATAATCATAAACCATGGGGAATATTTTTGGGGGTTATTTATTACGTCTTTCTTTAAATCCCCTATTCTTATCCATTCATAGCCCGAGGTCTCGTTCGGATCCGGTTTAACCGGCCCCTCGTAAGTTCCTTTAAATACGTGGTCAAGTTCATGCTCACCCCAGACTTTGTTATCCATTTCCGCTTCATATGTGAAGAGAAAAACCTCTTTGAGCGTTGTTTTAAAGCCAAGCTCCTCGTAAATCCTTCTTTCGGCCGCTTTTTGATAAGTTTCTTTCGGATACGGGTGGCTGCAAACCGCGTTTGTCCAAAATTCAGGCCAGGTTGGTTTAACCTCGGCCCTTTTGGTAATAAGCATCTTTGTTTTACCTTTATTAAAAATAACAATTGATATCGCCCGATGAAGCGGAACCGGAATTTTATGAGTAGCAAATTTTTCCTTAAATCCCAGTACGCTATCTTTTTTATCAACCAAAACCAAAGGTTTTGCCATTTTTAAACAAATTTTAGCTATATGATATAATATCTCACGAATATGGAAAAAGGTAGTCACTATAATATAGACAATTATGATTTTGATCCAAGAGGTGGGAACCTTTACACTCACCTGCGTGGTTGCAGAGTCAAGATGGAAAATGTGGAAAGCGGCGAAACCGAGAGCCTTGACCTAAGTAAGCCGAAGAACTCGGATCTTGCTGCCAACATCACAAAAAGTATCCTAAGACAAGAGGATGAAGGAATGGACAGCTCTGACGAATTTTAGGAGATAATCGTAGATCTTACAGATTCTCCCAGGACAGCTCTTAACAAATTACCTTTTTTGTTTCCGTTTACAATAGTGGTTTCAATTCCAGTTTCTTTGGCTAATTTCAGCGACTCTTCCACTTTGTGAAGCATCCCACCGGTTACGTCCGTCGTTCCAGCACTAGAAACTACTTTTTTAACTTTGTCAAAGCTTGATTGTATAATTTTTTCCATTGTTTTCCCTTTTTCATCATAAACACCATCTGTATCGGTTGCATAAATAATTCTGATTTTATAATCCCCTGTTAACTGCCTTGCCAATATTGAAAGAATTTTTTCGGTGGAAAAAATTGTGCAGCCGGTTACCTTGTCCAGAATAACATCCCCATAAACTACCGGTATAATTCCAATATTTAAAGCCTTTTTGATAGGATCTATATATGATTTACTATATCTATATCTATCAGATATCAGGAAACTTGCCGGAGAAAAAGAAAACACCGGAAGTCCCAAAGTAAGAAAATTTTTTAGCACAATGGAGTTCAACTTCCGTGCCGCATCCCCAGTAACACTCATTCCGTAAAGGCTATTTTTATTAATTAGTCCTTCTTTAGTTTTATATTTGTGTGCTGGGACATGGGCAAAACTGCCAGCTCCGTGACCGATAATTACTTTGCAATTGCCGGCTTTTAAGGCACTTTTTATCTCTCTCCCCAATCGTAAGATATTGGCCCCGCGTACCGAATAGCCCTTTTTCTTATCGGTAATTATGCTTCCACCAAGCTTAATCAGAATCAAATTCTTCATATGAGGCCCTATTCTACTCCTTTTTAAACCCCACAAGAAATTTTCCTTCCTGAAGCATTTTTACCTCAAAATCGGAAGATTTGGGGTCCCTCCGCATTAGGATTTGAAGTTGATGTTTATCCAAAATATACCGACCATCACCGGCGTCCTGCACTAATCCCATATCCCCACCTGCATCGCGATAGAAGGAAGTCTCTTCAAAAAAGGTACCGCCTTCCCTCTCCCTACCCAGCCTCAAATATTTTGACAATACTCCGGAAATGTCCATGTTATATAATTAGTCTTCGATATGCCAAATAACCCACGCGTCTGGTTTGACGAATTTTATAAAAAACTGGCTCTCCCTCTGACCAAATTCGTAATGAAAAGGATCGGTGCAAACAAAGACGAGGTAGATGAAATCGTTGAGGAAACATTTGTGGCCGCATGGAGGGGACTCACAACTTTCAGGCACAAAAGCAGCTATTTTACTTGGCTTTGCAGGATCGCACTAAATAAAATTGCCGATTATTACCACGACCAGATAAATTCCAGATCCGGAATTGTTGTGCCTCTAATTGAGGCAATAACTCAAAAAGACGAAAAGTCCCTCTCCCCCGAGGAAAGCCTGGCTCTAAAAGACCTCAGAAGGTCCGTTAATGATTGCTTAAACCTGCTCCCCGACGACAAAAGGAGACTTCTTTGGTTCAGATACTGGAAAGATATGTCTTACATAGAAATCTCAAAAATAATGGGCATAAGCGAGCGGGCGGTTGAAGGCAGGCTTTATAGGGCAAAAGAAGAATTTTCTAAAGTATGGTCAGGAGGTTCAAGATGAACCGATGTTCCCCTTTTTCCTAAACATTCCGTTATCAATCTCCATCAGCAAATAGCCGTTTCTATTGTAAACAGCAGCCTTGTTAGGACTTGAGTAAACCAAAACAAAACCGCCACCTGTAATGGCGCCTTGGGCCAAAGCTATAAAATCGCTACAATCGTCACAATGATATTCTTCCGCAGCAATACGGTCACACTCTCCGGTCCGCGAAATATCGCATGACATGGGGTCATTATACAGAGAAAACTTTAAAAATAAATACTCTTAGAGGGAAAATGATAACTGCATTCCAAATGCGGCCAATCCGGAACGGCTCGTTAATAAGCCTCCAGAGCCACTCAAGACCCAGATCAGCTATCCATTTTGGCGGGACCTTGGATAACCCGGCTACGTAACGAAATGCCCCTCCCACGGCCATTGCCCCCCCGATATTTAATTTTGAATAGTTTTCGTAAACCCAAATTTCCTGCTTCGGGTTGCCAAAGGCTACAAATAGAAGCTGCGGGGCAAACTTGTTAATTCTGTCGATTGCCTCCTTTTGAAGCTCTTTATCGTTTTCGGACACAGGTTCAGCGTCATTATCCAATTTTGGACCCTTAAATGTTTCAATCTTGAGTTCTGCATGTTGAGCCTTGAGCTTCCTGGCTGACAATCCCGCCTCGTCACCAAGCCCTCCCAGCAAGAATAACTTCCATTTTTTCTCACTGGAAAGTTTTATAAGTTCCGAAAAAAGCTCTCTTCCTCTAATAATATTTAAGCCGGGAATAGCAAACTTTAGTCCTACTCCATCCGGTATCGCCAAGTCGGTTCCATTTAAAGCAATCTTTAACTTTTTGAACTTCTGTGCCATTAAAATGATCTCGGGGTTGGGTGTTACTATGTAAAATTTGACACTATCGGCTATATTCTCCTTTACTCTTGCTAGCACTTCATTAATGTAAGTGCCAGTAACATTAATTCCAAGGATTTTACCGTCTTTACGGCCTAATTCTATGTGGTTTTTTTGTGTTCTTATCATGTCAAAAATGGTATTTATCTTATAGATTGCAGAATTGGTATAATTAGCCTCGTTTTCCCCGCAACTGTGTATATCTTATATTATATTGAAAATTAATAATTGAAAAGTAATAATTATTACTTTTACTACAGGTAAATTATATTGATAAACATACGTTCTAAAAAAGCAAACTTGTGTATATTTATTATCCAATTACTGAACTACATATTAACGAACTTATCCTCAAACGATGAACAATATATATTGCTTATTTTACCTATCACTATAGATCATATATTTATGCTTAGCTCCTGTTAATACAAAGTATGAGTATTCAACTTGAAAATCCAGAAATTATAAACCTATATTAATAATAGCTTCCTATTATTCACACTACCCTATATTATAGAGTTACCCCCTTGTCGTTACACTTCTTTTCCAAAGTTCGATGTTTTCCAATACGAGTCCTGTTCCTCTAACAACACAAAGAAGCGGCTCATCGGCAACATGAGCCGGAACTCCGGTTTCAGTCGTTATCATTTTATCAAAATTCCTGAGAAGCGCAGATCCCCCACTCATAATGATACCCTTATCGATAATATCTGAGGCAAGTTCCGGAGGTGTATCCTCCAAAACACCCTTTACTGCACTGATTATCTGCATCAAAATTGGCTTTATCGCTTCAGTTACTTCCCCTGAAGTGATAATAACGGTTCTCGGAAGCCCAAAAACGAGGTCGCGACCGGATATCTCCAGCTTTTCGGCCTTAGGGGTCGCGGTTGCGGATCCAATTTTGAGTTTAATATCCTCCGCCGTTTGATCTCCCACTATCAGATTGTGTTTCTTTTTAAGATAAGTCTGGATTGCTTCATCAATCTTGTTTCCGGCAACCCGGACAGACTTATGGCTAACTACACCCCCCAGTGAAATTACAGCAGCCTCGGTTGAACCTCCTCCAATGTCTATTATCATATGCCCGGATGGGGCCGAAACCGGAATTTGAGCTCCGATTGCGGCAGCCAGAGGTTCATCAATCAGGTATGCGTGCCCTGCACCGGCCGAAAGAGTGGCATCAAGTGCCGCCCGACGTTCTACTTGGGTACAACCCGCAGGTACACAAACCATAACATTAGGCTTAAAAATTTGAAACCTACCTAAAACCTTGCCTATAAAATACCTAAGCATTGCCTCGGTCACCTGATAATCCGCAATTACCCCGTCTCTCATGGGACGCGAGGCTATAAGAGCTTCGGGGGTACGTCCGAGCATTCTTTTAGCTTCCTCTCCAACCGCTACCACCTTATTATCATCCGCCGAAATAGCCACAACCGTAGGCTCATTAACAACTAGTCCTTCACCCACCACCCACACAAGCGTATTTGCAGTCCCTAAATCAATGGCAATATTCTTCCTCCACATATTAATCGGATTATATCAGATTCAAAGATGATCCAAAGCAGACAGTTCTTTGGTATAATGCACTCATATGACAAAAGTCAGAGTTATTTTTTTCCTGATTACTTTGGTCGTTGTAGGAAGCGTGGGGCTTTTTGCCTCATATTATGCCCGAGGCTATCGGTTTAATCTTAAAACGTTTAAGTTCCAGCCGAACGGCATTTTAGTGCTTAAATCCGAGCCGGATGGAGCCTCAGTCTTTGTCAACGGGGATCTCAAAACTGCAACCAATGCCAGTATTTCTCTTTCCCCCGGAACCTACGACGTTGAGGTCAGAAAAGACGGTTATTTTAGCTGGTATAAAAGGCTAACCATCGAAAAAGAAATTGTTACTCAAGCCACAATTTCGCTTTTCAAAAACGTCCCTTCCCTCTCACCGGTTACTTCAACAGGAGCCATTAACCCTGTAATGGCTGAGGACGGATCAAAAATTGTTTTCAGCATACTTCCCTCCACGGATACCGTGAACGATAAAGCCGGGCTCTGGGAACTCGATACCTTGAGTTTGCCTTTGGGATTCGGAGCCGGACCAAAAAGAATGACGGACGGAGATATGACAGGGGCAACCTATGTTTTTTCACCAGACGGACGTCAGGTACTTCTAACAATATCTAACAGCGTCTTTCTATTAGATACCGGATCATTTATAGCCCAAAATCAAAGGGTAAATATTGCTTCGAAAGAGAACGTAACTCTTGCACAGTGGAAAACGGAAACTGTGACAAATAACCAAAATTTAATCAGGAATTTACCTCCGGAGGTAAGCGATGTCCTTTCCAGAAAATCTTCGGACTTCGTATTTTCACCAGATGGTAATATGATCCTTTACACTGCCAGTTCTTCCGGCACTTTGCCGGAAGGTTTAATTAGACCTCTTCCGGGAGCCTCAACACAAAGGCAGGAAAGAAGTATCCAGACAGGACACACTTATATTTACGATACTAAAGAGGACCGGAACTTTCTGATCACGGACCAGCCCGTTAGCATAAATAATATAGATAATCCTCAAACGGGAGCATTAAGATGGATGTCTACGAGCAGGCATCTGCTCCTGGCTCAAAGCGGGCAGATTGTGATAATGGACTATGACGGAACCAACCGCCAGGTAGTCTATTCAGGCTCGTATTTTGCTCCGGCTGCATTTCCTTTTTCAAATACAACCAAGATCTTGATTCTTACAAACTTAGGAGCCCCAACGACCTCTGCTAATCTTTATACACTGACAGTAAAGTAATGGTGCCCTCGGACGGAATTGAACTGTCATCTCACCCTTAGGACGGGTTTGCTCTATCCGTTGAGCTACGAGGGCTTATTTACTCTTCGGTCGGGGTGCTGGGAATTGAACCCAGTGTCTTTACGTCCCGAACGTAACGTGATACCGATTCACTACACCCCGAATATGGCTAATTATATCAGGAAAATACAAAATATTATCTTAAGTTTCCTCTTTGGAGTAAATAAGGCGGTCCATACCGCTTTCGTAATCGAAGATTTCGTCGCCGTTAAATATTAATCCTAATTCTTTCTCCGCAGATTCCAGAGAATCTGACGCGTGGATTATATTTTGTGAGCCACTCATACCAAAATCCCCCCGGATTGAACCTGCTTCGGCTTCTCTCGCCTTGGTAATTCCCACGATCTTTCTGACGGCGGCAACCGCTTCCAAGCCTTCCCAAACCATGGCAACCACAGGAGTCCAGCGCATAAAGCTCTTAAGGTCCTGGAAAAAGGGTTTATCTTTGTGGTGGACATACCAGCTGTCAAGCATCGCATCGGTCATGGTGACCATCTTAAGTCCGACCAGTTTAAGCCCTTTTCTTTCAAATCTGTGCATTATCTCGCCTACCAGTCCTCTCTGAATACCATCCGGCTTGATGAGTACTACCGTTCTTTCCATATTATTCCAATAATTGTACAAATTTCTTGCTATCTTTGAAAGGACCGATTATGGCTAAATTGAGGCGAGATGGGGTGAATAGTTTTTTAGCCTCAAAATTAACGTCTTTTATTGTAACTGCGTCAACTTTCTTGTAAATTTCCTCGGGTGTCAAAACTTTTTCTAGGAAAAGGTTCTGTTCACCGTAAAACCCGCTGACGTCATGCGTGTCCTCAAGAGCCAGTGCGAGGTTACCTTTGAGAAAACCTTTAGCCTTGGTTAGTTCCTTAGCGGTTACCGGATACTTGCCGGAAGACAAGCCATAGCATTGGTCCAAGATGACTTTAATGGCTTCATCGGACTTAGCTACGTTTACTCCGGCATATGTCCCCATATATCCGATTTCCTGGTATCTGTCGGCATTTGTCCTTACGGAATATGCCAGGCCACGCCGTTCCCTGACCTCAATAAATAGTCTCGAGCTCATTCCCCCGCCCAAAATTACGGAGAGAATACTTTGGGCAAATCGGGCCGGGTATCCCCTGCCCTCAGCCATAAACCCCAAAATCAGATGAGCCTGTTCGCTTTTCTTGGTTTGGAGTTTAAATTGGGGTTTGGTTTGTTTATTCTTAAATTCCTGACCTTTAAATAAAACTCCTTTAAAGGGCTTAACCGAGTCAAAATACTTTTCGACCAATTTCAATACCACATCCTGGTCTATTCCTCCGGCTACCGTAACCAGCATATTTTCTGAATGATAATGTATCTTTCTATATCTTACAAAATCGTCCCTCTTGATCCCTTTGACTGTGGCTTCGATTCCGGCCGTGTCGCGTCCCAATGGATTACCGTTAAATGCCAGCTCTTCAAAAACGTCTCCTATTCTCATCATCGGAGTATCCTCATACATTCTTATTTCCTGAATAATGGTCCCCTTTTCCCTTTCTATCTCATCCGACTTCAAAAGGGGGTTGAGAACCATGTCGCTTAGGACATCGAAGGCGGTTTCCAGGTTTTCTTTGGCTGCTTTAATGTAAAAATTCGTCCAGTCCTTGCTGGTCGCGGCGTTGAATTCTCCGCCGATTGCATCCACTGCCTGAGAAATGTCTTTTGCGGTTGGGCGCTTTGGGCTGCCTTTAAAAACCATATGCTCCAGGAAGTGGCTGATTCCGCCTACCTTTTCATCCTCGTTTCGGCTGCCTGTTCTGACCCAAATAGTTATGGTCACCGATTCCAGTCCCGGCATGGGAACTGTTACCACTCTTAGGCCCGAGGGCATTTTGTGAAGTTTGTAATCCATGTTTTGTATTATATACTTAATAAATGCCCGAAACGCAACCCCATCTCGAGAAAAATGATCACGCTCCCGCGATTAAAACGGTAGCCGACCTTAAACGCGAGTTCGCACCGATAGCCAATACTAATGAGGTACATAAAAGCCGTTTAAGTAAAACCGACAAACTGGCCCTTTTTATTACTGCAAAAGTCGGAACGATGGGTTTTTTCTACTTCTGCCTGGTACTTGTTACCCTACCCCTTATCTTTAGCTGGGCCATGCCAACGGTTCAGTACTTTTCTTCAGGATACCTGCAACTTATACTTTTGCCATTAATTTTGGTCGGGCAAAACCTGCAGAGTAGGCACGCAGAACTCAGAGCCCAGCACGATTACGAAACCAATGTTAAAGCCGAAAAAGAAATTGAAGCCATTTTACTTCATCTGGAGAAACAGGATGAAATGATGCTGGATATTCTCAAAAGAATCGAGAAATTGGAAAAAGACGAGGGTAAATAACTTACATCCTTTCAGGAGTCTGTATTCCAAGAAGCTTCAGCCCATTTTTTAATACTTGCCCTACTCCAAAAGTCAAAGCAAGTCGGAAATCTTCACTATCCGAACCGATTATTCTATTTATGTTGTAGAAATTATTATATTTCTGCGCTAAGTCATACAGATAGTTGCAGAGAAGATTGGGCGAAAATAGTTTTGCGCTTAATTCAACGACTTCCGGAAATTTAATCAGGCTCCGAAGAACCAATTCTTCCCCGCTGTTTAAATCCGCTACTTTAAGATCGGCGTTTAGGGCTTTTGCCTTTGCCAGAACCGAGTTTGTTCGGGCAACCGTATATTGAAGATAAGGACCGGAATTGCCCTCCATATTCATCACCTTGTCCCATTCAAAAACAACATTGCTCTGAACTGAATGCATCAGGTCAAAATATTTTATGGCACCTATCCCCACTTCTTTGGCTACCTTGCCGTCACTATTCCCCAATTTCTCAGCTCTTTTTATTGCTTCGTCCAAGACTTCCTCCAATTTTATGGTTTTTCCTTCCCTGGTACTGAATTTCTTCCCGTCAGACGCCAAATAAAGGCCGTGAGCCGTGTGTACCAGTGTAACTCTCTCATCTACAAGTCCCAAAAGTCTCGCAGCGGCGAATACTTGCTTAAAGTGAAGCGATTGCTCCGCCCCGACCTCATAAATAATGATTTCGGGATCCCATTTTCTAACCCGGAACTTAATTGTAGCTAAGTCGCGCGTCGCATAAGTTGTGGCCCCATCGCTTTTTAATAACATCAAAGGCGTTTTTATTCCTTCCTCGGCCAAATCAATAATCAGGGCCCCATCCTCTCCTTTCGATAGGTATTTTTTGAAGGTCGGGTCATTCACCATCTGCTTCATTTCACTTAAGTAGTAGCTTTCCCCGAAAGCAAAATCCACTTTTACGCCAAGGGTCCTGTAAACTCTGTCGAACTCTTCCATTGAAACATCAACGCACTTTTGCCAGATTGATTTGGCCTCAGGGTCTCCGTCCTCCAGTTTTTTAAACCATTCACGGGCTTTCTCATCAAGGCTATTGTCCTTTTCTGCAAGCTTATGAAATTCAACATACAGTTCTTCAAGCTTGGCAATGTCAAAATCGGTTAAATTTTTTAATTTAATCATGTAAAGAAGCTTCCCGAACTGCGTTCCCCAATCCCCCAAATGATTATCTCCAACGACACAGTAACCCAAGGTTGTATAAAGATTGTACAAAGCCGCTCCGATTATGGTTGATCTAAGATGCCCTATCCCGAAAGGTTTGGCGATATTGGGTGAGGAATAATCAATAATGACGGTCTTGCCTTTTCCGGCGTCCGAGGTTCCATATTTGTCTTTGCTATGTTCAATCTGTATCACATTGTCGATAAGTGCATCTTTTTTCAGCCAAAAGTTGATAAAACCCGGGCCGGCAACTTCTATTTTGTCAACAATGTTGGATAGTTCCTTGTCGGTTTTTAACTTTTCTACAATTTCCTCAGCTTTTTTCTTGGGTGAACCGCCACTTAGAGCCACTGCTGAAGAATAATCTCCAAAGGCGGGATTTTCGGTTGCTTCCAACCCAAATCCCAAGATTTTTTCAAGTTGATCCCTAATCATTAGTTCATTCTACAACACTATGGACTGGTTTTATACCTGTTCATATAACCTAGCGTTAGCTCCCTAAAGCAAGCCGTAATGGCAAGTTTTGAAAAAGGTTCTATTGCTTTTTAGGTATATAAGATTATTATTTTGTTGAATGACAGCAGAAACTAAACCCGACCAACCTTGGAATCGAATACTCATCTACGGCAGTCCCAATTTCCATGAAGACCTGGTGAAAGCAGGTGAAGAGGCCAGAGTAATTCAGAATAAAAACATGCGCTCACGAGGTAAATCCGATAAGTGCAACAGTGACTACCAATTCATGGGCCCGGCGGCAGGGGTAAACAGTCAGCGGAGACAGGAAACACTTATCCGTATGGGAATACATTAATCTTTTTACTTTATCCAATACTTTGTTCCGTCGGTTATTACTTGGACATCCCCCACCTTATCCGTCCGTAAAATTTTAACTCCATACTTTGCCAACATGTCTAAAATTTCGGGACGGGGAAAACTCCAGATATTTTTACCGACACTGATTACCGCAATTTTAGGCATAAGTGCCTTGAGGAGATTTTCGGTTAAACCGTTGACACTTCCATGGTGAGGTATTTTGATATAGTCCAACCCTTCGACTTCGCTCAGAGCCGATAGGCCGTCTGATATTTCGGGGGGGATATCTCCGGTGAATAATCCGGAAAAGTTTTTGAAGCTAAGTTTATACACTATTGAATATAGATTTGTCTCGCTTTTAATATCATACTTTGCCAGTTTACTGCTAACGTCTTTGACCATTAACCTGCTATATAATTCTTCCGAGGGCTCAAGTATATCTAAATATATCAGACCCACGCTAAGTCTTGTGCCTTCTACCGGATTTATCACGGGTACACCCCGACCCCCCACCTCTTTTTTTAGCACTTCATAGACAGAAGTGCCAGGATCTATCGGATTAATCATTATTTCGTCAACTTTGTAATTCTTAATAACATCGACCAGTCCCGTTGAATGGTCCGCGTCCGGATGTGTAGAAACGACGAGTTCTATGTCCCTATCCCAAAAGGGCATATACTTTCCAAGACAACCTAAAACACTTTTGTCCGGTCCCCCATCCGTTAAAATCTGTGTTTTTCCGTAAGTGATCAAAATGGCATCCCCAAGTCCTACATTACAGGCGACGATATGAAGATTATCGTCAGGAATTTGAAATATGGCGATCACTATCAAAAAAACAGTCAATAACAAAACGCCGAAGATATATTTCCAAAGTTTCATCCGAATATCTGTACTATTGCTACAAACCACCAATTTAGCGGATAGGAAAGCCAAAGAATCATTTTGCCTAAAAATGGGAATATGAGTCCTAGTGCTCCCCCAATGCTTCCTAAAATCATAATATATGGAATTGTCCAAAGAACTAAAGCATTTATAAGCGGAGACCATATATTAAACTGTCCAAATGTAACAAACAGTATCGGAGCTACACCAATTTGAGCTGCAAACGAGGTTGATAAGCCCTCTTTCAAAACCTCAGGAATGAACTTCAGCCACTTTGAGATCCGTTTTTCAAAAAGCATAATAGAGGCTGTAGAAACGAATGATAGCGCAAAGCCCACATCCCCCAACCAATCGGGTTGGACGATAAGCATCATTCCCGCAGTCAGAAATAATATCCGCCAGGCATTAATAAGCCGGCCTGCCTCTACCGCCCAAAAGGCAAAAGTAGCCATAACCGCAGCCCTAATGAGTGGGGCCTCAAACCCAGACAAAAACAGATACAAAATAATACCCAATATAACAAAAACCACCGCTTTCTTTCGCGGCAGGAAAAAAGTTATTATTCCCATTAGGAAAGAAACTACAAAAGTCACATTAGTCCCCGACGCCACAACCACATGAGCCACTCCGGTATGTTTTACCTGATTCCAAAAATCAGCAGTTAAGGTCCCTTTGCTTCCCAAAGTCACCCCGGCGATAAGTCCCGACATTGGTTGGGGTAAAACCTGCTGATAAAAGGCAATTATTTTATTTCTTATAGCCGACCCGAAACCCTGACTTTCGGCAACGCTTATCAGTTTTGGATTTTTTAATTTTCCGTCTTCCACAACTCCTTCGATTACTACTCTATCCCCATAACTTATTTCGGGAAAAAGCGGCAGATAAACGGTCATTCCCGCAACTTTTAATCCCCGGGAACCGGGATAACTTATCGGGTCAGAAAAAACGGTTGCGGTAATCCGGACGGTGTCGCCGTTTTTGTAAACCGGGCGGGTAGTAAAATAACGAAAACATATTAACAAAATTATAAAAATCAATAATGCCAGATTTCTAAACAAAACCCCATTAAAATATTTCGGAACTGGGGGTTTGTCGATCATTATAAATTTGCGATTAAAAATTAAAAGACGGTTACTAAATCTTTTATCTTTTGATAGACCGAAGAACGCAAAGCCCCCTTTGATAGGAGTTCGTCAATGTTTGAGTAAGGTCTGTGATCAATGATACTTTGGCCGTAAACAGGACCAATTCCCGGCAGCGAGTCAAGTTGGCTAAGGCTGGCAGTATTTATGTTAATTTGACTACTACTATCGGATGTAAAATTTGATGACACAGTTTGATCCCCTCCACTATTTTTAGCACTTAAGACGTCTGACTGCTGATTAATAGACGGAATAAATACCTTTTGACCATCAATTAATTTTGCTGCTCTATTAAGATATTTATCCGTCCAACTTCTATCCGCACCGGCGGTAAACCCGCCCGAAATAACTAATAAATCATTAACTCTACTCCCCGCCGGCAATTTATAGACCCCCGGGGCTAACACTTCCCCTGCAATCTCTACGGTAATTTCTCCTGTAATCTGACCCGATGTAGTGGCTGTTAGGACCTCTACTTTTGTAGAGGAAGACATCAGCCCGCTTTTAACAATAAAGGCGCCGGAAAGGGTCAAGACAAGTCCCACTAGAAGTATTAAAAAAGGATAACGATATTTTAAAAATATCTCCTCCCAGTTTGGCATGACAGGGTGTTATGAAATAACAAAATTGATAAGTTTTCCCGGAACAAAAATTGTTTTGATTATTTCCCCACCTTCCAACCATTTTGCTATTTTTTCGTCATCTTTTGCCAACCGGGTAACTTCCGACTCCCTGTCCGATATCTCTAGCCCCAAATTCAGGGTTCCCCTCATTTTTCCGTTCACCTGAACCACAACCTCAACCATATCACTCTTTATCAAACTACTATCATATTTAGGCCATTTAGCCTTGTGAACACTAAAGGGCTTACCAAGAACTTCCACCCAGACTTCCTCACTTAAATGGGGTGCAAAAGGAGCCAAAAGTAGAGCCAGCTTCTCCAAATATTCTGTATTATGTACTTTATACTCATTCATCACGTTCACCAATTCCATAAGGGATGAAATTGCGGTGTTAAACTTGTATCCTTCAATATCACCAGTAACCTTTTTAATAGTTTGATGCAGTTTTGAAGCAACCTCCGAACTCGTTTTCTCATTCGGCTTCTCGTTAAATAGTCTCCAAACCTTTCCCAAAAATCTGTACGCTCCTTCCACACCGGTTACGCTCCAGGGCTTCATTACCTCAAAGGGTCCCATAAACATCTCATAGACCCTCAGGGTGTCCGCACCGAACTTGGGAATAATCTCATCGGGTGTAACCACATTCCCCCACCTTTTACTCATCTTTTTGAAATCGGCCCCCAATATCCAACCGGGTGCCCTGAGCTTCAAAAAAGGTTCATCCCCTAAGCTTTTCTCTATAAGACCGGAGTCAAAAAGCACCTTCCAGAAAAATCTGGCGAAAAGAAGATGTTGGACAACGTGCCCGCCGCCAACATAATCATCGACCGGAAGCCATTTTTTAATGCTTTCACCTGAGGCAAACTCCTTACTGTTTTTCGGGTCAACAAAACGTATAAAGTACCAAGATGAATCGATATAAGTATCCATTGTGTCTACTTCGCGCTTCGCATCTTTACCGCATTTCGGGCACTTTACTCCCCGCTGGAAAGTTTTTGACCTGGCGATGGGGCTTTCACCGTGCGGTAAAAAGCCTACATCTTTAGGTAACATAATAGGTAAATCTGCATCAGAAACTGGTTGCCATCCGCAATCTTTACAATAAACCATTGGGATCGGACAACCCCAATAGCGTTGTCTTGAAATCAACCAATCGCGAAGATGGTAATGCGTGGTTTTCTCTCCTAAAATTTCTTTTGTAAAAGGCTTTTCAACTATATCAATGTGGTATTTATTTGCAAATTCTCTATCCCTTTCGTCATATGCCGGAACCCCCATTATCGCACCCGTTCCGTAACCGATATCAACATAATTCGTTTCCCAAATCGGAAGTTTGTCGCCATTTAGGGGATTGATCGCATATTCGCCTGCAAATTTACCCCATTTTTCTTTCAGATCCTTATTTTCTGCGGAAGCTACTGCCAAAAACGTCGCACTATTAAGGGTATCGGGCCGGGTTGTAAAGACCTTTATTTTCCTATTGCCGCCCACGACTTCAAACTCTATGGTTCTGCCCTCCGACTTTCCGATCCAGTTTCTCTGCTGGGTTTTAACCTCATCCGGCCAATCAATACCGTCCAAGCCAGATATCAGTTTATCGGCATAAGCTGTTATTTTGAGAAACCATTGATCTAGTTCTTTTTGAACCACGGGTGTGTCACACCTCTCGCACTTACCGTCTATCACCTGCTCGTTGGCCAGCACGGTTTCGTCTTTAGGACACCAATTAACAGCAGCCCTCTTCTTATACGCCAGACCCTTCTTATACATTAAGATAAAAAGCCACTGGGTCCATTTGTAAAACTCGGGAGAGCTGGTATCAATTTCGCGGGACCAATCGTAAGAAAGTCCGGATATGGCAAGCTGGCGCTTAAAAATATTTATGTTATCGTGAGTTGACTTATCGGGATCAATTCCGGTTTTAATGGCATAGTTTTCGGCGGGGAGTCCGAAAGCGTCCCAGCCCATCGGATGAAGCACGGAAAAGCCGTTCATCCTAAGGTACCTGGACAGTATATCCGTACCTACATAGCCCTCAAGATGCCCTACATGCATGGTTGACCCCGACGGGTAAGGGAACATGTCAAGTATGTACTTTTTATGGAGCACTCCATCGCCTGAATCATAAATCCCCTCTTTCTTCCACTTTTCCTGCCACTTCTTCTCAACTCTTGCGTGATCGTACTTTTTCTGCATAAAAATCTAGACCGAGCTTTGCAAATTTTAACACTTGTCATATACTTTTAGAAGATATGCAATTTGTTTCGCCCATTCTCGCCGCCGTCACAGTCGTAGTTGCTTTCCTGATTTCGGTAAGTCCTTTATCAAACTATGGTCTGCAGATAGCAGCACTCATGATGACCGTCTACGTCGGGGTCTCATTTTTGATAAGAAAGCACATACTATCTATAGACCTGAAGGTTACTCTCGATGTTTTGGTTTTTTCCTTGACAATTTCGCTTTTGGTTTTTACAACCGGTGGTTTTACGTCTCCGGTTTTTTTCTTGAGTTATTTTTTGCTCTTTGGAGTTGCACTTTTTTCCTCACCTATTACGGCAACGGCAATTACCGTCACTTTCGCACTACTGTTTATCGTGGCGCCTAAAGGAGATTTTTGGCTTGATTTACTTCAAATCGGCTCCCTTCTGGCTATTGCCCCACTCTCCGTTCTCTTTGGAAAACAATATTTGAAAGTTCTCACAGACAAAAAAATAATTACTGGGCTATCCCAGAAAGTCCAGATGAATAAAGTTGATGTAACAAGTTGGACCGAAGGAGATTTCCGAAGGCGACTATTAAGAATCCAGGAATATTTACAAAAACTCAGTAATGATCCGTCGATTGAGCTTGATAAAAAAGAAAGAATTAACTCCCTGTATAGGCAAATTTATGATTTATTCTTAAGCGGGCGTACTATGGAAAAGAAAATTTGAATGCAATGCTTAAGTTCATTATCGGCCTGATCGTACCTCTTATCGGCTCTGTTCACGCCCAGGGCGTAATTCAGTCTCCAAACTATACCATCCAGATGCCAAATTTGAACTCAGGCGCAGGTATACCTACATCAGACCAATACAGACTCGGTACAACAATCGGACAAACGGCACAGGGACTTGCTACGTCAAGCGGCTACCTTGTCAAATCCGGCTTTCAATATATTTATTCAATAATTCCGTTCTCTTTCACCGTTTCTTCGATTTCTATTAATTTTGGCCACCTGATCCCCCAGACTCCGGTAACGGCAACCAATACCCTCACTGTTGCCAGCGGCGGTGCGGGAGGATATCAGGTCAAGGCTTCCGAAAACCATCCGATGAAGATTCCCAATTCTACCCCGACTATTCCCAATACGAATTGTGATTCGGCTTGCACATATACCACCGCCGGAGTCTGGAGTTCAACCTCGAGGTATGGTTTTGGTTTTAATATGTCCGGCAATGACATCCCTGCAGATTTTTCTGGTTTGACCTACTTCCGTCCTTTTGCAGACGCATCCATTAGCCAAAGTCCGCAGGTGGTAATGTCATCTATTTATGTCGGACGCGGACGACAATCAACCGTTACCTATAAAGTCAATGTCTCGGGGGTTCAACAGGGAGGTGCTTACAACAACATTATTACCTACACGGCAATTCCAAGCTACTGATGACAAAATATAAACTCAAAATCTTTTGTATTTTTATTACATATTTGGTTATTGGCTTATTCGCTTTTCCCAAGACGGTCAGGGCTCAGGAGATTTCCATTTCTATCGCTCCCCCCATAACCGAACTTAAAATTCAGCCCGGCAGAAGCTTCAGCCAAACATTTACGGTAAAAAATGACGGCGCACCCGTCGTCATAGCAGCAAAAGTTTTTCCATTCGTACCTTTTGACAATCAGGGTCATGCGGAACTTATTGAAGACACAAATTCTGTCAATGCTTTTACCGGTTGGTTCTTCTTTGATCCCACTCCTATATCTCTCGGAACAACCGGAAGCCATAATTTTATTGTAAAAATTACGCCGCCCCCGGGAGCGGAGGAAAAAGATTATTATTTTACATTTATTATTGAAGTCCAAAATGACAGCAATTTGGGAACCAACAACTCTCAAGCAAAGTCACGGGTTGGTGCAAACATTCTGATAACCGTGTCAAAAGACGGTAACCCGCAAAAGAAAGCATCAATAACGGATTTCTCTGCACCAAAAATTATCGATTCCTTCTCCGGCCTCAACTATAACGTTCTGATTGGAAATTCCGGTTTCAGTTTCTTTAAACCGATAGGAAAAATCACGATTGATCAAGTTTTCGGTTCAACCACCGTTCTAAACCTGGCACCCCTTAATATACTCGTCGGCGGATCCCGGCAAACCTCATGCATCCAGGGAGAAGATCTAATCCCCTGTAAGTTGCCGGGTAAATTTTTAATCGGAATATACCGGGCTAATTTAAGTTTTACTATTGACGGGTCAGGTGAAAGTATTGAAAAACAAATTTATACAGTAGCTTTTCCGTTTTCCATTATTCTGGGACTTATTACTATATTCATCATTTATCGTGCGATAAGAAAGCTAACATCTTAGTTATTACCTTCGATATTTGACAACTGTTACTTGACAGGTGTTATTATATGTATAAGAATTTGTTGGTATGCATAAGCGCAGAGCTGTTTTATTGATATTTGCACTCGTTTTTGTTTTGACTCTCGCTGTTCTCTCCGACCGCCTTACGAAAAAGGCAAATAGTGCCTCGCTGACGAGTTCCGCGGTAACTTTGGCCAATTCCAGGTTGTCGTATAAAGCCGGTATTTCTTCCGGAACGACCGGTACTTCCGTAGTAACAATTAAAAACTCGGGTTACCCCGATAACAATACCAATCATATTTTTCCGGGAGATGTTGTCTGTTTTACCGATGCAGGGATAAACGGATGCACGGGAAGTAAAACTTATACCGTGGACAGCGTTCCCGATACCACCCACATTAATCTGACTACCGTACTTACAAACACCCTTGACGGAAGCGGATATGTAATCGCCACTGAATCGGGGATTTGGACCATAGGATTTACCACTGTCTCCGAGGTTCCAATCGGGGGTAGTCTGACAATAACAATTCCTATGGCAGACGGTGTCAACGGGCATGACAGCATTCCCGACAGCGCCACCTCTTCCGCTTACAGTGGGTTTGATATAAAAACTCTAGGACCAAGCAATGCCGTAGTCTCAGCCGGCTGTACCCCGGCTAACTGGGGAACAGCGACAATAGCAACCGGAAGCGGAACCGTCGACACGATGATCACTTGGACCAGAGCCTCTTCCATCTGCACAGCAGGCGCAGTTACCCTTCTTTTGGGCGGACCCGGTATCGCCAACCCCGCTCCCGTAACCACCAGTCATACACAGGGAACTGCGGATGTATATGGCATAACAATACAAACCAGGGACGGCAGCGGCAATATTCTTGATTCATCTATACCACGAGTTGCTCCCGTCGAGGCCGTTTTGATTTCGGGAACTGTAGATGAAACTCTCCAGTTTGTTGTTACCGGGCTTGCTGCCGGAGGTACATATTGCGGTTTCGGCGCATCGGTAAGCGCTACTGCCACCTCGATCCCCTGGGGGCATTTCACCGCAGCCAATACTTTCGTTTATGCCGCCCAACAATTAACGGTTAATACAAATGCCTCCTCGGGTTATACAGTTACTATTGACGAGGATGACCAAATGGGTAGAAACGGCGGGGCATGTACGGGTACTGCGCCTTCTGCCAATGACTATACTTTTGGGTCAGCTACCTGTATCAGGGACACAACCTGTGACGGCACCTGCTCGGAATCAACCGCAGCCAACTGGGTAAACGCAACGAGCTACCCCGGTTTGGGTTATTCTCTGGCCAGTCAAAGCGGGAGCGATGCACCTTTCTTCTATAACGAAAAGACCAGGGTTTGGAGTGCAAAACAACTTGCTGACGTATCAGGAGTCGGAGCTGCTGCTGAAACTCCGGCCTCAATTATGAGCAATAGCGGGCCTGTTAGTGGAAGTAGTATCTATGTTTGTTATAAAATAACTATACCCGGTAATCAACCGGCGGTTATTATTACAACATGGCCAAGTACACGGCAACGGCAACATTCTAAAAGTGTTAACATAAAATGATGAAAAAAACTGCCCTAATCATTACAACATTCTTAATTCTTCTTGGAGGTATCGTTGCAGCTGCACGTATTCATGCTCAATCCGAACAGGTATTGCCTTTAACCGTTATTCCACCAAAACAGGAGGCACTGATTAATCCAGGCGAACACTTCTCTACCTCGGTGAAATTCCTGAATCAGGGTGATACTCCCGTCACAGGAACACTGAGCGTCGTTGATTTCATAGTCGAGGATAATAACGGCACACCGGTGTTTCTGGACAATCCCCAAGTGGTAGGGACAACCCAAATCCCGGCACAGTATTCGGCAGCAAAATGGATCTCGGTTCCGAAAGATAGTCTAACGATAGCAGCCAAGGGAAATGAGGCAGTTCCGATCACAATTAGTGTTCCTGCAAATGCCGCTCCCGGCGGACGGTATGCGGCAGTTTTATTCCAGCCATCGGGAAGCTTAACCCTGGGTAACCCCGCCTTTGCTCAGGAAACTCCGATCGCAATACGTCTGGCGTCATTAATATACATAAGAGTGGCGGGGCCCATTACTGAAAGCGCTTCCGTTACAAAGTTCCTGGGTCCGACTTTCCTGGAATACGGGCCGACGACCATCACTACACAAATCTTAAATCAGGGCAACTACCACATTACCCCCCAGGGCGCGGTCACTTTGAAAGACATATTTGGCCGGGTTGTTGCCAAGAGTAATCTTGATTCAAAAAATATATTCCCCGGTACTTCCAGATCCTACACCAACGAGCTTGGGCAGAAATTGATGATCGGCAGATTTACTGTAAATCTCAACGCAACTTACGGAGATACCGGAAAACTTCTTGCTTCTACTTTTGTCATGTGGGTTCTCCCTTGGAAGATAATGCTGGCAATACTCCTGGCGCTTGTCATAATCGCCCTAACAGGGACCATGTGGTACAAGAGAATGAAAAAGAAAGAGGAGAAGTTGGTCGAGGAAATCAAAGAGGAAAAGACCGAGCTTGAGACCCTGAAAGAAGAGCTCAAAGACAAGATAACAGGCGAGAATACTCCAAAAGATGAGACGCCTCCAAGTAAAGAGACTAAATAGTCCGATGTGTTGTGGTCAAGATCCCAAAGGATTAGTATAATAACTAGGTAAGACTATGGACAAACAAAAACCAATAGTTCTCGTGGGCGTTTTTGTTGCAATTCTGGCTGCCCTTTTCATCCTTTTTCCAAAAAACGCGGATGCCGCATTGACTGCTACTTCTGTAGCAATAGGAAATTCCAGACTGTCGTATAAGGCCGGTGTTGCTTCGGGTTCTTTAGGATCCTCAGCCGTGACAATCACAGGTACAGGTTTCCCCGACAATAATACCAATCATCTTTTTCCGGGAGATACCGTCTGTTTTACAGATGCGGGACAAAACGGATGCATCGGAAATAAAACATACACCGTAAGCAGCATTGTAAACGCAACAAATTTTAATCTGACCACTCCGCTTACCGACAATCTCGACACCTCGGGTTATGCGGTTGCCTCACAGTCAGGGACCTGGACTGTAGCCTTTACTACGGCTTCCGAAGTTCCAAACGGCGGCAGCATTCTGATCACGATCCCGATGGCGGATAACGCCAACGGCAATAACGGAATCCCGGATTCTTCCGATACTATTGCTCACAACGGCTTTGATTTGAATGGGCTTGTGGCCGGAAATATAGGTATCACAGGATGCACTCCTGCCGACTGGGGAACGCCGGTTATAACAGTAGGAAGCGGAACAACCGACCACACGATTTCCATTCCCAGAAACACGGCTACATGTACGGGAGGAACTGCGATTGTGATCACAATCGGAGGCGGTGGCATAGTAAACCCCGCCCCCATTACCACGGGGCATACTCAGGGAACGGCAGATATTTACGGTGTTACAGTTGCAACCCGTAACGAACTTAACGGCACTTTGGATTCATCTGTGCCCAGGGCATTCCTGGTAGAGGCTGTTTTAATATCCGCAACGATAGACGAAAGTTTATCCTTTATCGTATCCGGTGTCGCAACTTCTACCCCATCCATTTGCGGACAAACCACTTCGGTTACGTCAACCCCCACATCAATTCCTTGGGGACACCTGGCAGCCGCCAATACTTTCTACTATGCCGCTCAGCAACTGATTGTAAACACAAACTCGGCGGGTGGATATGTTGTAACAATTGAAGAAAATGACCAAATGGGTAAGAACGGAAATGCCTGTACCGGTACCTCCCCCTCCGCAGGAGATTACACTTTTGGTTCGGCCACCTGCATCAGAGATACTGTATGTGCCTCGGGTAATTGCTCAGAATCAGTAGCTTCAGATTGGACAAACTCAACAAGTTATCCGGGCCTTGGTTATTCCCTGGCCAGCCAAAGCGGAAGTGACGCCCCATTTTTCTATAATGAAATGACAAGAACTTTCAGTGCAAAACAGCTGGCCGACAAGGGGGGAAGCGAAACGGCGCAAGCCATAATGAGTAACGCAGGACCCGTTAGCGGCAGCAGTGTCTATGTTTGCTACAAAATAACTGTTCCGGGTAATCAGCCTTCGGGTTATTATTACAACATCGCCAAATATACGGTAACCGCAACTTTTTAAGGCCATGAAACGATCTGCCGTAATCTTCGCAGCTTGGTTCATTGTGTGTGGCCTTTTTCTGTCAGCTAAAGGTTTAACCGCCGCAGCCCTTACACCACTGAATTATTTAACTAAGGAGGCCCAGGTGACAATCTCCGCAAGCCTTGGAGCGCCTGTATTAAGACTTTGGGGTTATGGGCCTTCAAACTCAAGGGTTGAACTGAGAGGTAACGGAGTTGAAGACTTCACATATGCCAGAACCGACGGCTATTTTGAATTTTCAAAAGCCTTTTTGCCGTCACCCATTGGTCTTCTCTACCCCGAGTTATGTTTAACCGGAATCGACTTGATCGGCAGGGCAACGCCACCCACATGCATTCCGGCTCTTCCCGCAAATGAATTTAGCTACGATATCGGACCCGTAATATTACCACCCACCCTAAGTCTGGAGGCGGGAACTGTTTCTCCTTCTACTCAAACCGGAGTAAGCGGAATCACTATCCCAAATTCCGAAGTCAAAATTGTACTGGCCGAGGAAAATACAGGCAGAAGCCTTGCCATTTTTAGTATCGTAAAGACTGCTTTGGCATATTATATTCCAAATTATACTGTTAAATCCGACTCCCGGGGTAATTTTAGTTTTAATATGCCGGATGCATCACCCAATAACTGGCGCGTATTTGCCATTACGACATATTCTCAAGGGTCAACTTCCCCCAAGAGCAACACCCTGACCTTTAGGGTAATTTCCCCGATGCTTGCCTTATTGGAAAATATTTGGAAATTAATCCTTTCTTTATTAAACCTGCGGGTACTTATCGTCTTGGAAGTACTGATTATTTTGATCATTATTATTACGCTATTTTCATCCAAAAGAAGTAAGATAAAGGTATCTCCAAATACTTCAAATCCCATCAATGAATATCAAAATTACTTAAGATCGAAGCGTCTACCCCGGGTTTAATCGAAGGTCACAGTTGCCTTTTGCGTTAGCGTTACCCCGCCAGTCGCAGCCTGAATTATATAAACCCCGGGAGTACTGCCTGAGCTTATATCGAAAGTGGCTCTTCCCTGACTGTCTGTAACCGGCTGAACAGGCGTAACCTGAAGTTGGTCCCCGCCTCCTATGGAAACCGTTTTACCGGACATCCCAATGCCTCTGTCATCAAGAATGAAGACTGTAATTCTGATTTGCTCTCCGTTGGCTTTAGCCCTTAAGGGGGAAGCAAAAACATATGAATTGTCTGTCGACAAACTTGGGACATTATTTGTCTGGGTTACTGTGGTAGTAGATGTATAGGCTCCGCTTCTAAAGATGAGGGGGCTATGGATCAAATACAGAAAAAACAATAAGATTAGAATTAGGATTACAACGATGACCAGTAAGTATATGGCAGATTTTGATATCCTTGTATTTCTTTTCTCGTCCATGATACAATCATCATATACAGGAACAAAAAAATCAAGCTTTTTTACTCCTTCACCTCTCTTAAGCCAACTAAAAATATAATTCCCATAAATACGGAGCAAAAACGGTACAATAAATCCTGGCACTTCATTAATCAAACTGCTAATTACACACATAAAACAGGAATTCCGGAACTAATGTTCATCAGATGTTGTTTGATATACTTATATAGCGTAATCCAATATAGTTTACCGCAACTTTAAAAACGTCTCGTTATTAAACGCATATCTCCGCAATAAATATCCAGGCACGATAATAGTGTCTAAAATGCCAAAATATAACTGTTATGAGTTGTGCATTTAATCGTATTTGTATATCTAAGAGGGGTGAAATAGATGCGGTAATTTAACTATATACTGCGTGAAATATATTTTAAAAAATAAAAAAACATAATTGAAATTTGCCACTAATAGGCTCTTGACAGCTTTATTAAATGCTTTAATAATAGTCTAATTAGTATAATTTAGTATAATCTAGCCTTAACTTAATGCCCAACCAAAAATCAGATTTAATCAGAAAAGAATTTATTATTTACCTCAACTCTCTAGGTCTTTCCCCGCGATCCCATAAAAATTACAGGAGCGATCTGGTTCATTTCCTTGCCTGGGCTATATTGAAGATCAGATCATTGGGAAGCTACATTGAATCTTTAACTGAGACTGTCCCCTTTCTAAACACCGAGCTCGCTCAGGAATATAGAAACTTCATGATTGGAAATTCTGTTCCGGCTAAGACCACAAACCGCAGACTTTCAACCCTAAGGCACCTGTCAAGATTCCTACTTGGAAGCCACATTATCGATCATGATTTCACCGAAGGCATCGAGAACGTCAGTTCAAATCCTGTCAAGGGAGTTAGTATTAATCCAATATTTAGTGATTATAGGCGGCAGCTTGAGCGGGAGAAAGTCTCTCCTAACACTATCAAAAACTATCTTTCTGATATAAGACATTTTCTTCTTTGGCTCGAATCTGAGAAACAAATAAGCAAAACTTGGCCAAATCAGAATTTGGTAAACAAATCAAAAAATTAACTTATGGCTACCCTGCCCAATATCACACCGGATTTAATAAGAAAATATCAGGAAGAACTTATCGGGCACTTCTCGCCCGCAACAGTTAAAAGAAAATCAATATCCATCGGCAAGTTTCTTGACTGGGCTAAAAGTGAAGGCATTGTAGATACAAATCTTGGAGATCTTCTCTCGGCTCAAAAGCAAAAGGAAAGGAAAATCTCCGCAAAACCTGCGGGGAAAATCAGGCTTTACAATTGGTACAATAGGTATCGAAGCATACCTGGAGTTAACTATCTTAATATTGCGATAGCCTTAATCCTTACATCTCTGGTCGGCCTGGGAATATATAATCAGTTTTTTAAGAATGCCACTTCCCCGTTCGCTCTTACTGCCTTGAACCGTCCGAACCGTTACCTATCATTCCAGGGCAGGCTGACAAATCAATTTGGAAATCCGATAACAACTGCTACTGGTGTTGTATTCAAACTATACGATAATTCCAGCGGTGGCAGCACACTTTGGAATTCAGGTTCATGTTCCGTTTCTCCGGACATTGATGGAGTCTTCTCTATCCTCCTCGGAAACGGATGCGGAACAGAACTTACAAGCAGCGTTTTTTCGGATAACGCGGCTGTCTGGCTGGGAGTTACTGTTGCAGCCGATGCCGAGGCCATTCCCAGAGTCCAGATCGCAACCGTTGCCTATGCTTTGAACTCCGAAACTCTGCAAGGCTATCCGGCCAGTTCATCCGCGACAATCAATACCGTTCCCGTATTGAATAACTCCGGGCAGATGGTCATTGCAGCAGGCTCTCCCAAAATTCAGTCAACATCGGGCACATTTGCAATTGAAGGACAAGTTCTGACAATAAGCACTCCTACAAGTTCTAATGGATCAATCACTATCGCACCAGATGGAACCGGATCTGCTAATTTTAACTTTTCGGGGGCTGCTCCGGGAGGCAGCGCAGGAGGATTTGTGAACGCGACAGACGCCAACCTCACCTCAAAATCTCTTTATTACGGAGCCGTCGCCAGTAATGCCACGGGTTACAATCTCCTACAATTACAGGCAGGGGCAACACCAGCAAACAGATTTGTTGTTGATGCAGTTGGAAATGCAACAGCATCGGGAACAATTAACGGCTTGGCGGTCTCCGGTGGAACAATAACAGGCGGAACCTGGCACGGCGGCGTTGTCCCCATACAATACGGCGGGACAGGAGCAAATAACTCGTCGGCCACTCAGTATGCAATTCCCTACTACGATAGCACCACTACTATGGGTGGAATACTTGGTGCAGGAACTGAAGGTAATATTTTAACAACGCACAATAATAGCGGACCGCCTACTTGGACAAGCCCTTCAAGCCTTGGAACCAACTACTGGGCCCTTGGCCTCGGAACCATATATCCGGGTAATACCACTATGGATCTTTTAATCGGGAATAGTGCCACAGCCAGTGCCAAGTTTGCATTCATTAACGTTCTGAAAAATACTCCGACAGCAAGTATCTCCGGTTCAACAGCCGGTGTTGCCACCTTCATTGACGGAAACGGTAACATTTCAAGCACTCTCCGCAATAGCATAACCATCGGTAACTCCTCAACCTACAACACAACCGGAAATGTTCTCCTTAATCCCAACGGCTTCGGGAACATAGGTATAGGGACATCCTCTCCATTTTCAAAACTCTCTGTTGTTGCACCCTCAGCCAACGCGACCGGGAAAGCGGCATTCCTGGTAGATCAGTATGAATCACAAGATATACTTACTGCATCAGCATCGGGCTCAACCAGATTGACCCTGTCCAATGACGGAACTTTAAATCTGTACAATGCCTCTTCGAGCATCTCAAACCTTTCCGGAAATATCACGATCACCCCGGCAAGCGGCCTATTGGTTGTAACAGGAAGTGCTTCAGCTTCGGGTGATTTAACACTTGCAGGAGGATCAAGGTCTGTTCAAACCACTGCCTCAAATCTGTTAACAATCGGGGGAACTACAACGGGCAATATCGTCCTCGCTCCTTTAAATAATGTTTTGGGAGGTAATGTCTCCCCGGGCTCCACAGATAAAACAGATCTTGGTACTTCCTCTTCCCTGGAGTTCAGAAACATATATGGGCAGAAACTATATCAGGGAGTAAACCAGGTGTGCGACAGTAGCGGCTCAGGTTGTACCAACTACTGGCAACTAACAGGTGGGGTCTCCCTTTCCCCTGCCAATAATTTATATGCACTTAATATAGGCAATACCGCCAGCACTTCAGCCTCAACCACCTTCCATGTACCCGGAATTACCAACAATAATGCCTGGTTTAATCTGGGAACTGGAAATGTGGGAGTTGGAGTCACCGCTCCGACAGCAAAACTGTATGTCCAGGGTGCATCTACGGGATATGAACCGTCGGGAACAAATTTCGCCATATTGGGTACAGAAGGAAGAACTCTTGGCACTGGGACAGGAATAAATTACGGGGTTATTGGTACTGCCCGAGGTACGGGAGACGTCGCCGGAGATAAAGCATATGCAGGCTGGTTTAAAGCCGGAGCTCAAAACCTTTCCTCTACAATCGTAGGACTACACGTAGAAGTTAACTCAGCCGCTGCAAGCGGGACTCTCGCTGAGTTTGTCAATAGCTCTACAACAAAGGTTATTATTGATGCGGCCGGGAGTGTGGGAATTGGGACAACGTCTCCCCTAGCCATATTACATGCCGCCGGTGCAAACCAGGCTCTTAACTCAAAAGGAAATGTTTATGTTTCTTCGACGGACGCTTATGCAATAGACAAGGGCGGCCAAATTTCTATTGGTGGTATTTACTCTTCCGGCGGAGTTTCAACTCCATTCGCAGGTCTAGCTGGCAGAAAGGAAAACGCCTCGGATGGAAATGCCGCCGGTTATATGCAATTTTTAACTTCTAATTCTTCCGGAGGAGCATTAACAGAAAAGATGAGAATAACAAACGCAGGCAACGTAGGTATTGGTACCACCTCCCCATCACAATTACTGGATGTAAATGGAAACTTCAATTTAACAGGTTACGCCACAATGTCTGCTTCCCTGAATGTAGGTAGTGGTAATGCTTTAGCAGGAATCGGCAACGTCTCGTACTCCAATGCCCTACTTCCGGGAGGAGTAGCCGGTGCCTCAGGATATCTCCTAACTTCAGCTGCAGGAGGAGTCAATACTTGGAGTGATCCTGCCACACTCGGAACTAACTACTGGCAACTAACCGGCGGGGTCTCACTATCCCCTGCTAACTCAACATATGCATTTAATGTAGGTAACACTGCCAGTACCTCAGCCTACTTCCACGTACCCGGAACCAATAATGCGGATGCTTGGTTTAATTTGGGAACAGGCAGGGTCGGAATCGGTACAACTGCTCCAACCTCCACACTTGATGTAGCCGGAGCAGCCTCAGTATCAGGATCACTAACCTTTAGAACAGCCGGTTCACCAACCATCCAAACCACTGCTTTTAATCCACTGGTCATTGGTGGAAATTCAACCGGTAATATCACGCTCGATCCTTCTAACCACATCGCCGGCGGATATGTTGCACCAAATACCACAAATGTATCTGACCTTGGTACTTCTTCCCTGCTCTGGAGGAATATATATGCCACGTCATTCTACCAGGGAGCCGGTAACAATGCAGTTTGTGATTCTTCTGGAAACTGTGCGGCAGCTACCGATCTCTGGAGCGTAGCCGCCGGAGCCATATATCCCAAGAATAGCAGCGTTGATCTTCTCATCGGTTCAACTGCCACCTCCTCTGCCAAGTTTGCTTTCACAGGGGTAAATACCGGTGGAACTCCCACAGCCAGTATTGCGGGAAGTGCCGCAGGGTATGCCACTTACCTGACGGGTAACGGAGTCTTATCAACAACCAAAGCCCAGGACCTGACACTCGGAGGCACTTCCACAGGTAATGTCATCATTAACTCCAGAGGTTCAACTGCCCTAACTGCCAACGGAGCCAACTTAACAACCGGGGCAGGATACCTTTACTTTAACGGAACTACCTACTCTATTGATTCTTCAGGGAATGCCATTCTAAATGCAGGAACAATCCAGGGTAATACCACACTTGGAGATGCCACGGGTGACAGCTTAACCATCTGGCCCAATACCTGGACACTCAGTAACAGCACACCAAACCTTGATCTTAAAAATGCTACCGTCAATGCCCTTTCTTTTGAATCCACTCTTATGTCACTTGATACCAATAACTCCAGGGTCGGAATCGGTACAACTGCTCCAACCTCCACGCTTGATGTGGCCGGAGCAGCCTCAGTATCGGGATCACTAACCTTTAGAACAGCCGGTTCACCAACTATCCAAACCACTGCTTTTAATCCACTGGTCATTGGTGGAAATTCAACAGGTAATATCACACTCGATCCGAGCAATCACATCGCCGGCGGATATGTGGCACCAAATACCACAAATGTAAGCGACCTTGGAACTTCTTCCCTACTTTGGAGGAATATATATGGCACAAATATCAAAGGAACAACCATATATCAGGGAGCAAATCAGGTCTGTGATGCGGGAGGCACAGGATGCCCCGCAGGAGCTACCATCTGGGGACAATCCCTAGGATCCATTTACCCACTTAATAATACTGTTAATGTTTTCTTTGGTGCCACGGCGGCAACAGCCACCACCAGTGCCAAGTTTGCTTTCACAGGTATTCCCACAGGAGGAACACCCACAGCCAGTATCGCAGGAACAACTGCAGGGGTAGCTACTTTTATTGACGGCAACGGAAATATATCCACAACAAACCGTAACAATCTAGTTCTTGGAAATTCATCAACCTACGACACCACCGGAAATATACTTCTTAATCCCGTGGCTTCGCTTGGCAATGTTGGTATTGGAACAACGGCACCAACAGCAAAATTAGAAATATTAGCAGCTATCGGTTACGGCGCTGGTTTAATCACCACCACCAATGACAGCAGCCAAACCGCTATCACCGGCAATGCTCTCAGTACTTTAGGATCCAATATTGGCGTACTCGGCGTCGCCAAAGGCAATAGTAATGTCTATGGGGTCGAGGGGAACGCACAAGGATCCGCAACAAATTATGGCGTCTACGGTACCGCCACAGGCGGGACTACGAATTGGGCAGGCTATTTTACCAATGGCAATGTTTTTATACAAGGTTGGCTTGGTATAGGAGGTGTTCCAGGTGTCAACCTGGATGTTTACGGAAATGCATCCGTAAGCGGTCTTTTATTCCATGCAGGAGCATCATCCATCCAGACAAACACCTTTAGTCCTTTAACCATTGGGGGAACAACAACAGGCAACATTGTCCTTGCTCCTTCCAATAATATAACAGGAGGAAATGTCTCTCCGGGTATCACAGACAGAACTGATTTAGGTACTTCCTCTTCTCTGGAATTCAGGAACATATATGCACAGAAACTATATCAGGGCGTAAACCAGGTCTGTGATGCAGGCGGAGGTGTATCAGGCTGTAGCGGAATAAACTACTGGCAACTTGCCAACCATGTTTTAGCTCCTGCAAATTCATCGGATTATGATCTGGCAGTAGGAGGAAACTCAACTGCTTCTGCCAGGTTCCAGGTATTTGCAGCAACAGGTAATGCCTCAATGAGCGGTACTCTGACGATTGCCAACGGACAAGCCATACAAAGTGCATACGGCCCACTCACCTTGAATTATAAATCAGGATCCAATACCTGGTCACCCGGGTTAACTATTGCCGATGTAACTGGAGCAGTCAAAATTGCAGCCTCTGTTGCTCCGACTACTGATGTGTTTACCGTTAGCAACACGGGTTACCCGGTTACCACGGCAGGAAGTAGTGCCATACAGCTCACCTACGTGGCAGGTTCAGGTGCAATTGAAGCCAGTGCCGAAAGAATCGATTTAACCTCCAACACCGTAGGCAGCGGCAGTACCTGGAACGGATATAGAATGGTAGGATTTACCCCGACGTCCGGTGTTTCCGAGAATGCCATTAAGATTGACGGCATAACAGCAGGGGCAGGAACCGGGTATGCAGTTAACATAGGGACTGGCTGGAGCTACGGAATCTACTCCCAGACAGCTTCAAATAACTACTTTGCAGGCAATGTCGGAATAGGGACAACTTCACCCACTGCTCCCCTTGATGTTGCCGGAGCGGCTTCAGTTTCCGGAACTCTGGCCTTTAGGGCAGGAACAGGAACAATCCAGACAACTGTCTTTAATCCGTTGGTAATCGGTGGAAACTCAACAGGCAACATTACACTTGATCCGAGCAATCACATAGCCGGCGGGTATGTGGCAGCCAATACTACTAACGTATCTGATCTTGGAACATCTTCATTACTTTGGAGGAATATATATGGCACAAATATCAAAGGAACAACCATATATCAGGGAGCAAACCAGGTCTGTGATGCAGGCGGAGGTGTATCCGGCTGTAGCGGAATAAACTACTGGCAACTTGCCAACCATGTTTTAGCTCCTGCAAATTCATCGGATTATGATCTGGCAGTAGGAGGAAACTCAACTGCTTCTGCCAGGTTCCAGGTATTTGCGGCAACAGGAGATGCCAGTATGTCCGGATCACTAACTATTGGCTATGGAAACGGTATTCAACCCGCTTACGGTCCTCTTACTTTACGTTACAAATCGGGTTCAAATTCCTTTGTTGCAGGATTAACTCTAACTGATATAAACGGATATGTTGGAATTGGAACAACTACTCCATCAGTAGCACTTGATGTCAATGGCAATGCTTCAGTCTCAGGAACTCTGGCATTCAGGGCAGGGACAGGATACATTCAAACAACAGCCTTTAGTCCTTTAACCATAGGAGGAAATAACACGGGTAATATTATCCTCTCTCCTTCCACTAATGCAGGTAATGTTGTTCCCGGCGCCAATAATGCTATAGACCTTGGTACTTCCTCCTCTTTGGAATTCAGGAACATATATGCACAGAAACTATACCAGGGAGTAAACCAGGTCTGTGATGCGGGTGGAGGTGTATCCGGCTGCGGCGGAACCAACTACTGGCAACTAACAGGCGGTGTCTCCCTTTCCCCCGCCAACAATTTATATGCACTTAATATAGGCAATACCGCCAGCACTTCAGCCTCAACCACCTTCCATGTACCTGGAATTACCAACAATAATGCCTGGTTTAACTTAGGGACTGGCGACCTGGGTATTGGGACAACAAGCCCAACCACTTCTTTGCAGGTGCGCCCTCTGGGATCGTCTGCAAGCGGATATTATTGGCCATTTGCCGTTGGTAATACCGACACAGGAGGGACTTATCTACGCATGGGGAGAAGTGCGGACACATCCGGAGTTAACGCCATTCAATCAATAGCGGCCGAGGGTTCAGTTTTTGGTGACTTGGTATTAAATCCTACCGGTGGAAATATTGGCATCGGAACAACACCAGTCAGCAGATTGGACATTCTAGGTTTAGTAGGAGTTTCTCCATTTAATGTTGCATCATCATCGGGCGGATCATTATTAAACGTGGCTTCAACCGGCAACATCGGTATTGGGACAACAGCACCTGTCTATAAACTCCAGGTTGAAGCAGGTAGCGCTTTGGCTGCCCGAATTACAACCAGTTCCTCTATTGCATTACGGTTAACAGAAGGAACGTATTTCAACAATGTAGATTTTGGTGTTAATAGTAGCGGCGATTTGGGAATAACAGGTGGTAAAGTCGGCATTGGGATAAATAACCCAGCAAGTAAACTGGATGTCCTAGGTACGGCAGGGGTTTCTCCGCTCAATGTTGCCTCATCTTCAGGAACTTCAATATTAAATGTAGCCGCAACGGGCAATGTTGGTATTGGGACAACGAACCCAAGCTTTCCACTTTCACTTGGAACCACTTTGGGTAACAAAATCGCTCTTTATGATGCCGGTTCTGGAACCGGTTATGGATTCGGTATACAAAGCAGTTTGCTTCAGGAATTCGCCTATGATTCCAGCGGCGATATTTCTTTCGGATACGGTTCCAGCTCATCATTTACCAGAAATGTGACTTTTAAAGGTACTGGCAACGTTGGTATAGGTACAACCTCCCCCACTGCCCTATTGGATGTTGCCGGTAATGCCTCTGTCTCAGGAACCCTGGCCTTTAGGGCAGGAACAGGAACAATCCAGACAACTGTCTTTAATCCGTTGGTAATCGGTGGAAACTCAACAGGCAACATTACACTTGATCCGAGCAATCACATAGCCGGCGGGTATGTGGCAGCCAATACTACTAACGTATCTGATCTTGGAACATCTTCATTACTTTGGAGGAATATATATGGCACAAATATCAAAGGAACAACCATATATCAGGGAGCAAACCAGGTCTGTGATGCGGGTGGAGGTGTATCCGGCTGTAGCGGAATAAACTACTGGCAACTTGCCAATCATGTACTGGCTCCTGCAAATTCATCGGATTATGATCTGGCAGTAGGAGGAAACTCAACTGCTTCTGCCAGGTTCCAGGTATTTGCGGCAACAGGAGATGCCTCAATGAGCGGTACTCTGACGGTAGGATACGGAGATGCCATCAGATCCCAATACGGTCCACTTACCCTGGCATATAAATCAGGATCCAACACCTGGGCAGCCGGCCTTACCGTTTCCGATGTAACGGGACAGATCAAAGTCGCAACCTCAGCCGTTCCGACTGCCGATATGGTCAATATTGCCAATACCGGTTACGGGGTTACATCCGCAGGCGTAAGTGGTATACAAATCAGCTACGTGGCCGGGTCGGGTGCAATTGAAGCCAGTGCCGAAAGAATCGATTTAACCTCCAACACCGTAGGCAGCGGCAGTACCTGGAACGGATATAGAATGGTAGGATTTACTCCGACATCCGGTGTTTCCGAGAATGCCATTAAGATTGACGGCATAACAGCAGGGGCAGGAACCGGGTATGCAGTTAACATAGGGACTGGCTGGAGCTACGGAATCTACTCCCAGACAGCTTCAAATAACTACTTTGCAGGCAATGTCGGAATAGGGACAACTTCTCCCACTGCTCCCCTTGATGTTGCCGGTAATGGCCTCTGTCTCCGGAACCCTGGCCTTTAGGGCAGGAACAGGAACCATCCAGACAACTGTCTTTAATCCATTGGTAATCGGTGGAAACTCAACAGGTAACATTACACTTGATCCGAGCAATCACATAGCCGGTGGATATGTGGCAGCCAATACTACTAACGTATCTGATCTTGGAACTTCCTCTCTACTTTGGAGAAATGTATATGCCACCACCTTCTACGAGGGAGCATCACACTATGCGGTCTGTAACAGTAACGGAGACAACTGTCCTGCTACCGGAGTTAACTACTGGGCCCTTGGCCTCGGAACCATATATCCGGGTAATACCACTATGGATCTTTTAATCGGGAACAGTGCCACAGCCAGTGCCAAGTTTGCATTCATTAACGTTCTGAAAAATACTCCGACAGCAAGTATCTCCGGTTCAACAGCCGGTGTTGCCACCTTCATTGACGGAAACGGTAATATTTCAAGTACTCTCCGCAACAGCATAACCATCGGTAACTCCTCAACCTACAACACAACCGGAAATGTTCTCCTTAATCCCAACGGCTTCGGGAACATAGGTATAGGGACATCCTCTCCATTTTCAAAACTCTCTGTCGTTGCACCCTCAGCCAACGCGACCGGGAAAGCGGCATTCCTGGTAGATCAGTATGAATCACAAGATATACTTACTGCATCAGCATCGGGAACAACAAGGATGGTTTTGGCAAACGACGGCACTCTGAAACTCCTGGGCGCAACATCAACTCTCTCCAATACGGCGGGAGATATAACAATTGATGCTGCAAGTAATTTTATTTCGTTTGCAGGAGACAGTCTCTACAACATTGCCAGCGTGTCAGCAACTGCGGTGTTCCAGGGAGCCTACCAAGTCTGTGACAGCGGTGGTAACCACTGTCCTGCCGGAATGACCAACTACTGGCAACTAACAGGCGGTGTCTCTCTTTCCCCCGCTAACAATTTATATGCACTTAATGTAGGTAACACCGCCAGCACCTCGGCTTACTTCCATGTACCGGGAATCAATAACCAAAATGCCTGGTTTAACCTGGGAACCGGTAACCTCGGCATTGGGACAACGGCACCATCTACACCTTTGTCTGTAAAATATGCCGTTCACAGCACCACACCTACTGAAATTACAACGTTAGCTGTTTCGGATACTGGTCCCTCTAATGGATTTGGCCCGGCATTAGGTTTTGTAATACAAAGAACAGATGCTTATCCGGCAGCAACCGAAGCAGCCCAAATTTACGCTGATATGGATTCTCTAAGTAATAACAACTCCGAAATTGGTATGAACATATTAGATAAGGGTGCTCTTACCAATAATATTAACTTTGGTTGGAATCCTGACACGGGCAATGCAAACCAAGATGTATCTCAGATTTCGACTGGCGGAAACGGATTACAGATAAATACCAACGGATATAATATCATTAACGCAGATAATACATATGGTGATTTGACAATCGCTCCACACAACTCTTCAGGATTCGTCCGGTTTGGAAATAGGGCTGCAACCGCAGTCGGTGTTGGGATTAACCAGACCGGAAGTATCGCGCTGGGGCTTAATAACGACCAAACACACGACCCGTCGTTCACTTACCCATTCACACTTTATGATCGTGCTTCAAATACCACTAATGCAGTATCTTATATCACTAGTGCGGGTGGAGCTTACTTTGCAAGCAACATTGGGATTGAGACAACTACTCCAACAGCGGTCCTAGATATAGCAGGAACCGCTTCCCTCTCAGGAACTCTGGCCTTTAGGGCAGGAACAGGAACAATCCAGACAACTGTCTTTAATCCATTGGTAATCGGTGGAAACTCAACAGGTAATATCACACTTGATCCGAGCAATCACATAGCCGGCGGATATGTGGCAGCCAATACCAATAATGTAAGCGATCTTGGAACTAATGCCCTACGCTGGAGGAATATATATGCAACCAGCTTTTACCAGGCAGGAAACACTGTCTGTGACAGTACCGGTACAGGTTGTCCTGCCGGAATGACAAACTACTGGCAACTTGCCAGTCATGTTTTAGCTCCCGCGAATTCATCGGATTATGATCTGGCAGTAGGAGGAAACTCAACTGCTTCTGCCAGGTTCCAGGTATTTGCGGCAACAGGAGATGCCTCAATGAGCGGTACTCTGACGGTAGGATACGGAGATGCCATCAGATCCCAATACGGTCCACTTACCCTGGCATATAAATCAGGATCCAACACCTGGGCAGCCGGCCTTACCGTTTCCGATGTAACGGGACAGATCAAAGTCGCAACCTCAGCCGTTCCGACTGCCGATATGGTCAATATTGCCAATACCGGTTACGGGGTTACATCCGCAGGCGTAAGTGGTATACAAATCAGCTACGTGGCCGGGTCGGGTGCAATTGAAGCCAGTGCCGAAAGAATCGATTTAACCTCCAACACCGTAGGCAGCGGTAGTACCTGGAACGGATATAGAATGGTAGGATTTACTCCGACATCCGGTGTTTCCGAGAATGCCATTAAGATTGACGGCATAACAGCAGGGGCAGGAACCGGGTATGCAGTTAACATAGGGACTGGCTGGAGCTACGGAATCTACTCCCAGACAGCTTCAAATAACTACTTTGCAGGCAATGTCGGAATAGGGACATCTACTCCCACTGCTCCCCTTGATGTTGCCGGTAATGCCTCTGTCTCAGGAACCCTGGCCTTTAGGGCAGGAACAGGAACCATCCAGACAACTGTCTTTAATCCATTGGTAATCGGTGGAAACTCAACAGGTAACATAACCCTTGATCCGAGCAATCACATAGCCGGTGGATATGTGGCAGCCAATACCAATAATGTAAGCGATCTTGGAACTAATGCCCTACGCTGGAGGAATATATATGCAACCAGCTTTTACCAGGCAGGAAACACTGTCTGTGACAGTACCGGTACAGGTTGTCCTGCAGGAATTACTAACTACTGGCAATTAACCGGCGGTGTTTCGCTATCCCCCGCCAACAATTTATATGCACTTAATGTGGGTAACACTGCCAGCACCTCGGCTTTCTTCCATGCACCGGGAATCAATAACCAAAACGCCTGGTTTAACCTGGGCACAGGTAACGTCGGTATTGGAACAACTACGCCAATTGTAACGCTTGACGTTGCCGGTAATGCTTCAGTTTCCGGAACTCTGGCCTTTAGGGCGGGAACAGGAACAATCCAGACAACTGTCTTTAATCCATTGGTAATCGGTGGAAACTCAACAGGTAACATAACACTTGATCCCAGCAATCACATAGCCGGTGGATATGTTGCACCCAATACCAATAATGTAAGCGATCTGGGAACTTCCACCGTCGGCTGGAGAAATGTATATGCCACCACCTTCTACGAGGGAGCATCACACTATGCGGTCTGTGACAGTAACGGTGACAACTGTCCTGCAGGTGGAACTAACTACTGGCAACTTACCGGCGGTGTCTCCCTTTCCCCCGCAAACAATTTATATGCACTTAATGTAGGAAATACTGCCAGCACCTCAGCCTCAACCACCTTCCATGTACCCGGAATTACCAACAATAATGCCTGGTTTAATCTGGGAACCGGCAGTGTCGGCATTGGGACAACAGCTCCTTCGGAAGTCTTAGACGTAGCCGGTGATATTCGATCGACAACAGGCTCACTCCAAGTTGGTAACCTTGCCAATGTTGCTTATTCCAGATTTAGCGGGTCAGCAACTACCGGCCATAGCCTTTCGGCTTCCTCGGATGTTCTGATTGGAGGCGGATTGGAACTGGATGGAACTTTATTCCTTGACAGCAGAATCATAACAAGCAGCAACGGAACCACGACAATCAGTTTCCCATCAAGCCCAACCGCAGCCGGATCTTATAATCTTCTTACAAACGGCAGCTGGCTGATTCAAAACCCGGCAGCAGGAAATCCCGGACTGGCTGCCCTGATGGTCGATCAGACTAAAGGCGGAGATATTTTCTCAGCCTCTGTTTCAGGGGCAAAGAAATTTGTCATCACAAATGCAGGAAATGTTATTCCCGGTGCAACCGATGCTTCTGACATTGGTACTTCTTCATCCCTGGAGTTCAGGAATATATACGGACAGGCACTTTTCCAAGGGGCAAATCAAGTCTGTGATTCAGCTGGTAACCACTGTCCTGCAGGGATGACAAACTACTGGCAATTAACCGGCAGTGTCTCGCTTTCCCCCGCCAACAATTTATATGCACTCAATGTAGGCAATACTGCCTCTGCCTCGGCTTACTTCCATGTACCGGGAATCAATAACCAAAATGCCTGGTTTAATCTGGGAACCGGCAACCTCGGCCTTGGGACGACAGGACCTGATGGTTATCTTACGATTAGTCATGATTCAATCCTTGCCAGTAGTAATTATTTCGGTATTCATATATTAGGTGCCCAAACAACAGCTAATTCGGGCTCTTATATTGGAATATATATGACCCCAGATTATTCTGCCGCCTCTGGGAATACGCTTACCCAACTTGCCGGATTAGAAGCTGATCCGTACAATGCAAGTACTGGTGCAATCTCCGGTCTTTACGGGGTAAAGGCAAGTCCAACCAATACATCAAGCGGAACAGTTACTAATCTGGAAGCAGGTTCTTTTCTCGCCATGGACCAGGGAACCGGTGGAGTAAGCAGTCTGGTTGGAGTCCGTGCCGGAGTGATTAACACTAACGCTTCGGCAACAGTAGACTACGGTTATGGTCTCCTAATCCAAGACAGTACTACAACCGGCGTGATTACAAACGACTACGGTCTATACCAGGCAGGTACCGGTGAACATAACTACTTTGGCGGCCGAGTCGGAGTTGGAAATATGAACGCAACGAGTAAATTGGATGTATCGGGTACGGCGGGAATTTCACCTTTTAATGTTGCATCATCTTCAGGGAGCTCTTTATTAAACATTACCGCTACTGGTATCGTTGGTATCGGGACAACAACTCCTGACGCAACTTTCGATATTAACTCCAGCAATTCGAATAACGGTTATCTTGCACTTGATTTTAATGATAATGAACAAGCCGCCGATCTTTCGACCCTTGCCACCGGATTCGGAGGAGCACTGACTTTTAACATGACCAATGGCCAAGGAGAATTTGATCTCATCAGCCGCCGTGCTAACTCAAATGCGGGAATTCAGGGTTACCAATTCATGCAGCAAACGGGAACGGGGACGTTCTCAACTTTAATGACAATCAATGGCGATACCGGCGGGGTCGGTATTGCTGAAGCCCCCGCTGCCATGTTTGACGTTCTCGGAACCTCTGCCAGTACGGGTTCTGACTATTGGAATACTTACATACACGGCTCCCAAACAACCGCGAATACAGGCACTTATTACGGAGAGTTAATTACACCCGATTTCTCAGCTACTACGGGAAATACACTTGCTGCACTGGTTGGATTGGATGTAGCCCCACAAAACACAACTACGGGAACGATTACCACTCTTTATGGTGGTTACTTTAGTCCGACTAACCAATCCAGTGGGACTATCGGCACCATACTTGGAGGGGTTTTTAGCCCCATAAAACAAGGAACGGGTGCCGTAACAAGTATGTATGCTCTTGAAGTCGCAGTAGCCAACAATAACGCCACGGGAACCATAACTAATGGCTACGCTATCTATTTGCCTGCTAGTGTCACCGTCGGCACAATTACAAATAACTTCGGTATCTATCAGTCAGGGACTGAAAAAAACTCCTTTGCCGGCAACCTCGGCCTTGGGAATTCAACGCCCAGTTTTCCGCTCGAGGCAACTGCCACCACCAGTGGAACTTATGCAGGCAGATTTACAAGGACTGTTACCACCACAGCTGCTGCTGCTGCCGCGTTGGATATAGTTGGAAAGACCACCGGGGACATGGCAGATTCTCATGGTACCGGCATCACATTATCAATACAGGATAACACTGCCGGCCCGAATTACATTGGCGGTGTTTATGCGGTACGCTATGGCAGCGATACGGACGGGGAGATGCAGTTTTGGACAAGGAGTGCCGCAACCTGGTCTGCTAAAATGGCCATTGATAACGCCGGCAGTGTTGGTATCGGTACGGTTACTCCAAATGCTACGCTTCATGTTAAGGGCAGTGTCTGTGTTCAAGACGTTACTGCCTGTCCTGCAGGTGTCGCAGGCACTATCCGCTATGATACCAATAACACTTCCTTCGATCTCGCCGAGGAATATCCAACTTCTGAATCGCTATCAGCCGGCGAAATTGTTACCACTGGGAGTGGAAATGAGACTGTCGTCAAGAGCCAGCAAGTCTATGATCCTAACATCATAGGAATAGTAAGCACCAATCCGAATATCGTTTTTAAATCGGGCTATAGTAGCCTTGGCAGTGGTGGCGCCACTCCAAGTGCCGGAACTGCTGTTGTTACCCTTGCAGGCCGTGTACCACTTGCTGTTTCTCTTGAAAATGGTCCTATCCATATCGGCGATTTCCTAACCTCCTCTTCAACCCCCGGCGTGGCTATGAAAGCTACCCGTCCCGGCCGGGTTGTCGGTAAAGCACTTGAAAACTACACCCAAGTCACCGATACCAACAAAATCAGTACATTCGTCAATGTCTCCTGGTATGATCCGGATGTCTACCTTACATCAATCGGAGACGTGAATATTCAGGCAGTTGCCAATGCAACTGATTCTGCCAGTACATACCGATTGACCAACGGTGGAACTGTTATTGATAGAATCGGGGCGTTTGCCAATGTTGTTGCGGCAAACGTTAAAGCGGGAGTGGTTACAACCACTGATTTCGTAGCTGAAAATGTTACCTCGGGCGCGGTAACTGCCCAAAACTTGGTAGCTCAAGGATTTACGGCTTTCCAGGGAACTGTCGATAATCTACTTATCAGGTCGGGCCTCGTCGCGGGCAACATCCAAACAAAACTCATCTCCCCTCTTGCCGACGGCACTGATGTAACAGTACAGGTTGGTTCAACCTCAACTCCTTCAGGACAATTTGTAGTCCAGAATGCCAGTGGGAGCGCGGTGGCATCAATTGATAATCAGGGCAACGCCGCTTTTGCCGGTAACGCATCCGTTTCGGGAACTTTGTTCGCAGATGAAATAAAATCCAAGAGTCTGGATGACATCCAGGCACTTTTGACAAGTGTTCAGGCAGACCAAAATCTTCTCAAAGACGCGGCAAATTGGAATGTCCTGACCGCGACCAACTCCGCAAGTCTTGACGAACTGGCTGTTGCCGATCTTTATGTTACAAATCAAGCCGCCTTTAATTCCCTGTCGGTAACAAACGCCTTGACGGTCGGACCTGATATGGTAATCGGCTCGGGAGTAAATAGCATTGATACTCTTTCCGCTCCGCTCAAGCTGCAATCTCTGGCCATGGCGCCTCTTGAAATCATGGCAGGCTTAGTCACTATCGATACTCACGGAAATGTTAATATCGCGGGAGACTTGTATGTTGCCGGCCGTATTAAATCTTCCGGTTTAACATTGTCTGCAACCGACAACCAAGAATCGGCAACGGCCTCTGCCCTGCTTTCTCTCCAGAACAGTTCCGGTTCGGAAGTTGCCTCGGTTAACGCCGGCGGAAATGCCCAGTTCGGCTCGGTTTCCACTCCCCAACTTGTGATTGCGGGGTCTGACGCAACGGAGTCGGGTACTATTATAGACGGTGTCATTACGACAAATTCGACAGTCGGACAAGCCGTAATTCCCGCAGGAACGAGCGAGATCACAATTAAAAATCCGAAAGTTACGGACTACACGCTTATTTATGTAACCCCGACCTCCTCGACAGAGAACAACGTACTATATGTAAAGAGTAAGCAGGCGGGGCAATTTGTAGTCGGTTTTGCCAATTCAATTGATACAGACGTCAGTTTTAACTGGTGGATTGTACAAGTGCAATAAAATTTATGTCAAAGAAATTATTGGGTTTCGTATTGGCTTTAATAACGCTGACTGCTTCGGCAACCCAGGTTATGGCTTCAGATAATACAATTAATACGCCAACCGCATCATTTACTATTTCGACAGATAACATTTATCCTGCCGGTACCACGCCGAAAATCGGCATACAGGAAAGTAAAAACCTTGGGCAAGATTTCGTAAGCATTTTCAGACAGCTTATAGGACAAAGCCCAAAACATACATTAAAAATTACGGATCCCGCCGGCGAAATTGAACTCCGGGAAATTAACGGCGACACTACTGAAATTCCTCTCCCGACTGCCGCACTTCATCCGGGAACCTACCACCTGGCAGTTGACGGTCAGCCCGTAACTGATTTTTCCTGGGGAGTTCTGGTAATAAATACCAGCCAATCGGTTTATAAAACCGGTGACACCGCTTATATTCAGATGGCCTCTCTTGATTCAAGCGGTCACACTCTTTGCGACAGCCGGTTGCAAATTATCATTACAGATCCTCAGGGAAGAACCGAAAACACCGGTATAGCAAAATCGCAATCTTGCGGAGCTGACAATGTAACAGACTCGCCCGATTATTATAGCTACTACAAAACTACAATTTCAGGAATTTATCGAATGAAGCTGACAAATCTGGATAATAAATTTGAGACAGAGAGTTCTTTCCAGGTAGAAGATACCCTTCCTGTAAAAGTTGAAAGAATCGGTGCAACACGTATAAATCCCTTCAAATCCAGCTACACCATGACAATCAAAATTACTGCCGATCAGGACTGGAGCGGTATCATAAAAGAAGAAGTTCCGCAAAGTTTCCAAATCATAAATTCACAAACGAACTGGGATACGGTTTTAAAAGCAGGCGTAGCAAAAACTTTTTCATACACTTACCAGGCGCCCAACATTACTCCACAAATATTTCTGCTCGGTCCACTGACTGTTGGTAATTTCAGAGAATCGCAGCAATGGCAGCTGGCATCGGATTCTCCAACCAGTAATTCCTTCCAACGCAAGACCTGGTATGACACAACAGATGCTCTTTATTGGCGGTCATCTAACGATACGGCAAATTCACGCATCATGTTTGAGTATTCATCAAACGGCACTTCCTGGACTGAAAATACGACAGCCAGAATTACCGTTAATACCAACGATTTTTCAGTTGAAACCGACTCGACTACCGGAACAACATATCTTTTTATTGTCTACACGACCAGTAACGATATCAGGGGCAGGGCGGCAACTTCATATCCGGGGACAGGATTCGGCTGGAGCGGAGAAACAACCGTGTTCAACGGGACGGGTGCATCAGATGACTACAGTTATCCCGTTATATCCAGAGACAGTTCCAGCCAGGTTTGGGTGTTGGCAAGATATACGGGAAGCAGCATCTATTATATAAAGACTATTAAAGATGCCACAACCAACACCCTTCCCGTAGATACATCTGATAGTGTATATTCTATTTCCGACATAACTAACGCCAATTCTAATATCTACGGCAACATCGTACCCCTGACTACCGGACAAATGTATGCCATGTGGGTGCGGGGCACGACAATTGAAGGTAAACTATATTCGGGCAGTGACGGGACGGTAAGTAAAAGCATCTCAAAAACCGCCGACGAAGGAACGGAATGGAGCACTAGTGGATTTTCAACTACCGATCCAAATGACGTAGCCGGTTCCTACAGCGCTTTAGTTTATAACTCATTTTACTGTTTTAACAACGCGACGATGTCCGGAACGATTACCAACTCGTATATTAAGTTCATCGCCCACGATGCCTCAACCGGTTCCCCCAAGATAAGTGTTTATGGAGTCAAAGCTGATAACCCTTCCGCCCCGACATCCCATGCGCTAATGGACGGCTTGGCCCTGACTTCTGCCAATGTCTCCTGGAACGCCTCCAACTGGTCCGCGAACGCAGCAACCACCTCAGCCAGTCTTAACGCTATATTTCAGGAGTTGGTCAATAACTTCACCATCAGTAATGACAATGTGATTGTCGAGCTGAGGGATAATGCTTCGGGCGGCACTAACTACAATTCTACGTGGGACTATTCCGGCGCCAGCGCTTCGGCAGCACTGTTGCATGTTGATTATAGCGGTTGGGATTATGCCTCACCCTTAATTGCCACAGGAAGCTCCGGTATTTCAAATTCGATTTCGGTAGTTGCCGATTCTTCCGGAAATACCCACATGGTCTATATTGACCAAAACGGGCACGCGGTCTACCAGAAACGCACCAGCAGCTGGCAAACAGCCGTAACCTTGGACAGTAATAGCGGTAATGCCTATCCCACCATCTCTTTGAATACATCTACCGGCGACATATACGCTTTCTGGATAAGAGGCAATCACATTTATTACAAAAAGGCTGTTTCACCCTATGCTTCAGGCGATTGGGATGCCTCGGCGACTGACTGGAAAACAACAGGAACCAATACGGATGTTACCGCCAACTACTCCGGAGCGGGCTATATTTTCGCCGAGTGGTATGACGGATCAAACGTTCAATGGGGTAAGGTTCTCCCCAGCTCAAATAGTGCTCCCAATACACCGTCTCTTAACTCACCTACTGATACTGCAACCAATCAATCAATAAGGCCAATGTTGAAAACTACGGCCACCGACCCGAACAGTGACTATCTTGAATACAAGATTACCCTTTGTGAAAATTCAGGGATGTCGGCCAATTGCAAAACTTTTGATGAAACGGGCGACCAGACCGGATGGATCGGGCAGGACGCTAACGGCGGGTTAGCTTATGCCAGTGGTACTCAAGCCATCTATACAATCCAGTCGGCCGATACGCTTCAAAACAACAAAACTTACTACTGGGAAAGCTATGCTTTTGACCCCACCCCCGGAAGCAATAGTTGGAGCGGCACGCAAGCAAGTCCTTATTCCTTTACAACTGTCTCAAGCGGAACTTTTTCAGCCCATGGCTTAAATCTCAAGGGGTTTAATTTAAATTAATTATTTTAAAATGAGCAACAAAAAAATAAAAATAAATAAAAAGATATTAATCACAAAAGCCATATTACTTTTGCTCGGGGGTGTTTTTGTGTACATTATTTTGACTAAAAATAACATAGCAAATAATAATTTATCGAAAGGCATCCTGGCCGTAAACAGCGATAGGACGGAGTATTTACCCGGCGAAACTGCAACCATCCAAATGGGGGTGCTTGATCCAAATGGAAATACTCTTTGTGATGCTAATTTGGAACTAAAAATAAACGGTACAAAAATGAAAGATATCAAAAAATCTTCTACTTGCGGAGATAATGTGACTAACAATCCGGACTATTTCTTCAAGTTTGTTCCTCAAAAAACAGGAACCTACAAACTTAAGTTAACAAATTTGGACACCAAAAACTTAACCAATAATACATTTAAGGTAGTTGATAAAAGAGATCTTGATATAGTCAGGGAAGCCGCAACCAGAATTAATCCGGGTTTGGTCTGAAAGATATCCCGTCCGTTTTATTGTTAAGGCATCAAAAGATTTTCAGGGAGAAATTTCCGACACCGTCCCGGCAGGATTTACTATCCCCTGGCAGGGACCTGCCAAGGTTACTGACAAAGGTGAGGAAGGAAAAATAATTTCCTGGCAGGTAAATTTGAAAGCTGGGGAAACTAAAGAACTAATCTATGAATACTCTACCCCGAAAACAGTACCGGCGGTTTATAAATTGGGAAATAACAATGAGTGGCAAATTGTGGTAGCAAAATAAACAAATGATAAAGACTAAAAATATCAGGAAAGTCTTAAAACCGGTATTAATACTAACTTTGATATTCTCGTGGCTTCTGTCCGGCTGGCCGGCAGTTTCAATTCCAAGCTTTGGAATTTTTCCACCAAAAATTAATGATGTACAGGCTGCAATATGCAACTCTCCTTTTTCCCCCGTTGGAAGCACTTGTGTTGCCTTCCTTACAACTACAGGAAGCAACCAGACTTTTACCTCACCCTCTAATTGGAATAACTCTAATAATACAGTTGAATGCATGGGTGGTGGAGCAGCTGGTGGAAGTGCCGCCGGTAATCACTCAACCGGTGGCGGCGGAGGGGCGTATTCTAAAATAACCAATTTTTCTTTTGCATCCCCTGGTACAACAACAGCCACGTACCGTGTTGGTATTGGCGGAGCCGGGGCCGGCAATACTACTCCTGGGGCAAGCGGTGGGGTGTCTTATTGGAACGCAGCATCAGATCCCGGAGCCGGAACTGATAATGCAAAATGCGGGGCACAGGGTGGAACCGGGGGGGTCAACGGCTCTGGAAGTAGAAATGGTGGTGCGGGTGGCGCTTTAGCAAGCGGCTATGGACAAACACGTACAAGCGGAGGCCGAGGGGGCAATTTAACAGGCGCATCAGGAACCGGTGGTTCGGGAGGCGGAGGTGCTGGTGGTAGTACCGCAGACGGAAACCCCGGAGGTGACAATTCTACAACCAGCAATAACGTAACCACAGCCGGAGGTAGGGGTGATGATTCTGTGGGTGGTAATGGAGGCGCCGCAGGTCAAAACAACGGTTCTCCCGGAACAGAGTGGGACGGCAGCCATGGGTCCGGAGGCGGCGGAGGTGGAAACTCGGGTAACGGCGCAACGATTACTGCAGGGAATGGTGGTAATTTCGGTGGAGGCGGTGGAGGTGCAAAAGCCGGTACAACTGCGAATAGCGGTAGCGGAATTCAAGGAATAATAGTTGTTATTTATACTCCTGCTATAACGACTCTCGGCGACGGAATAGATCCATCCTCCACTCCAACTGTAGCGCCGGGAACTACCGATAATTATCTTGATCAGTTTTCTTTTACAAACGACACCACAACTGATAGCGTAACCGGCCTTACTGTCACGACGGCAAATACGTCAGCAATTGCCAGTGTGGAGATCTGGAATAATGCGATGTCACAGCAATATTTTTCCACAGTATCATCCCCAAGTGGTGATAACTGGGTTTTTAGCGGAGGTACCTCAATACCGGTTACCACATCAGCTTCCTACTACAGAGTTATTTTCACTGCTACGGATCATTCACTGGCTCAAGGAACTTACGCGGTTACAGGTACCGTCAGTTCAACTTTTACATCCGGTAATAACAATCGTATCGCCGGTAGTGATACGGATAGCGACACTATAACGGTGGACAACACCCCTCCCAGTGGTGCCACAAGTACCGGTGGTTCTGCGGGAAATCAACAGGTAACCGTTCATTGGACAACAAGCAGTAGTGGTGATTTTAACACAACAGCAGGGTCAGTCGTTTATCGTTGGACATCCGGATCGGCGGGAGCTGAGGTGCCAACTGAGGGATCAACCCCAACAAAAGGAAGCACTAACGGAGGGGCAACTGTTGCCTGTGTCGTTTCTTCATCTGGAAGTACCGTTGTCTCCAGAGTGGATGGTGATAGCGAATCGGATTGTACAACTAACTCTCTAACAAATAGCCAAGATTACACATATGTGGTTTTTCAGAAAGATAATTACGGCAATTATGATGCGGGGGTAAGTATCGGTACTTTCCAACCGACCGGGGGAGGTACGCCAACATGCTCTTCTCAAGCTTCGGCAAACTGGAGTGCTGTGGGAACTTGGACTGCGGGTTGTTCGGGAGGAAACGGACAACCCATCGCCGGCGATATCGCAACTATATCTGCAGGAAACAATGTCACCGTAGACGGGGCTCAAGCGGCTGCCACAGTTACCATTAGTAATACAGGAACTTTGACTTTCGGAAGCTCGTCATCTCTGACACTGGATGGAACATCGGGAACAATTCTAACCAATAACGGTTCAATAAGTGCCGGGTCCAGCTCTACCGTGATATTTACCGGAATCACCGCACCAACGGCAATACTGGGCGGCACCAGTAATTTTACCGGCTCAAACGCTTTCTATAATCTTACACTCTCCCCATCAATATCGACTTCTTTCGGCTATACAATGGGTGCAGCTTTTACAGTCAATAATAACTTTACTGTTGATCCCACCTCAGGCGGTAGCAATACACTAACGGTTACCCTTAGTGGCACAACAATTGTAACAGGATTAACAGATCTTAAAGCCGAAACTTCGGCTTATGGTTCTCTTGATACCGGTTCGGATCAATCCTTCACAACGGGTACTATTAATATTGAAGGTGGTGGAAAATTCTATGCCAATAACTCTTCGGTAACAATCAACAGTACGTCAGGAACCCTTTTTACAAATAACGGATTATTTACTGCTGGGGGTTCCTCTGTAAACTTCAGCGAAACTTCCGCCGATCTTTTTCTAACCTCCGGAGCCATTACATTTAATACCCTTCAAATAAGTATGTCCGGCCATACCGGAACTCTGGGAAATACAATATCTGTTGGGGCTGACCTTACTGTCTCCGCAGGAACCTTTGCCGATGGAGGTTATCAAATTACAGGAAATGGCACGGGAACTTTATCGGTAGCTTCCGGTGCAACTTTAAAGTTGGGTGCATCCGGCGTAACAACTTTCCCGACATCATATACAAATATCACATTAACCTCGGGAAGCACAGTTGAATACGCATCAACCTCGTCACAAAATGTGGCCAACGCTCCCACCTACTCCAACTTAACAGTTTCCGGTGCTTCAACAAAAACACTTCTGGGAATAACAACGGTAGGAGCAACCCTAACAATCTCAAGCGGAACACTTTCAACCTCAGGAAGCAATTACAATATGTCAATCGGAGGCAACTTTACCAACAATTCTACTTTTTCGGGAGGAACAAGCACAATTACTTTTAACGGTGCTTCGGGACAAGCAATAAACGGAGGCAGTACCACAACATTCGGAAGTATTACAGATTCAAATACCGGAGGAACTGTTGCCCCTAGTGTAAGCTTTAATTTCAACGGCACCCTAACCGTAAATAGTTCCGCAAATTTCACCGCGTCGGCAGGAACGGCGACCTTTAATAACGCCTCAACTATAACTAACAGTTCGGGAACTTTATCGTTCTACGACTTGGCTGTCGCTAATTCTGCAACTGTAAATACAGGCTCTTCATTTTCCGTGAGCCACAACCTTTCAGTGGGCTCCTCCGGAAATCTTTCCCCATCAGGAGGAGTAATAACACTAACAGGAGGAGCACTTAGCAATTCCGGAACATTGGCATTCTCCGGTCTTTCAATTAACGGTACAGTTACAACTTCCTCCAATTTCAGTGTGGGCGGAGCTTTAACAATCGGTGCAAGCGGTAGTATGGCACCTTCTGCAAGTTCAAATATTACTTTAAGTGGAAGCGGCTGGACAATAACAAACAATAACACCGCAGCTTCTCTGGACTTCTATGACCTGACAATTTCTACTACCCCGGGTTCTCAATCGAACGCAAACTATACAATCAGTCACAGCCTAACACTTTCATCAGGAACGCTCCAGCCAACCGGTGGAACAATTTATTTTGACTCCGGAGTTACCACTTCAATTACCAACTCCGGTACTATTACTTTTTACGGAGTGGCATTCAACGGCACAAACACTTCTAATGTCGCGTTCGCTGTGGCAAATGCGCTTTCGGTAGGAGCGTCTGGTAATTTCGCACCGGGGGGCGGGACGGTAACAATGAATGGAGGTTCAATAACCAATTCAAATACTGCGGGTTCTCTGGCTTTCAAGACTCTGGCAATTGCCGCTTCTGCAACCGTTACAACAAGCTCATCATTCTATGTCGGAACTGCAATTTCGGTCGGGGGAAGTAGTAATTTTTCCCCATCGGGAGGAACCATAACCTTCACCAACGGCAGCTCAATAGGAAATTCAGGTACCCTAACTTTTTCCGGTCTTGCCGTTGACACAAGTGCGGCGGTCGCCGGAAATAATAACTTTGGTGTAAGTGGAACGTTTACAGTTAACTCCGGCGGAGTTTTTACACCGGGAGCATCAGTGATAATCAATACGTCAGCCCCGGCAGGTACAATAACCGGAAACGGAACCGTAATGGTTACCAGAACTTCCGCCACCGCCGACTACTCATCACAATATAAATTCTCGACCAACACTCTTACCAATTTGACCGTCGACTATAACGCTAGTGGCCAGATTCTTTCTAATCTGACATACGGAACTCTAAAAATATCCGGGTCAATATCGGGCAATTCCAATACCGCAACCGCCGCTAATCTTAATGTAACAGGAACTTTCTCCCCCAATGCGGGGACAATTACCCTGTCCGGAGGAACAATTACGAATTCCAATGCTTTAGCTTTTGTTAACGTTTCGATTACGGGAGTAACGACAACAACATCAAGCTTTAGCGTTTCCGGCAACTGGTCAAATTCAAGCACTTTTACCGCTTCGGGGGGCAGTACTATTACTCTTAACGGTGCCGACAGTTCAACACAGGCAATAAGCGGAAACTCCACCTTCAACAACCTGTCAGCATCGACCGCATCAAATTCAAATATCAGATATATTCAATACGCTAGTGGTTCGACGACAACTGTCACCGGAACTTGGACGATGAACGGTACCGGAAGCTATAAACTATATCTTCAATCCAGTGGAGGTAGCAGATGGGATATTACGCCGGCTAATACTTCTGTTACCTATGTAGATCTATCCTGGTCCCACAACAACACCGGAACCATTTGTGCCACTTATTCAACCGGCGACGGAAATAATTACGGCTATACCATCACTATGAATCCAACATGTACCAACTCTGCCCCCAATATACCGTCACTTGATTCGCCCGGTGATACCTCCTCGGGTCAATCGACAACACCTGCATTAAAGACTACTGCACATGACACGGACGGCGATTATATGAAATATAAAATTGTTCTTTGCGAAAACCCGGGAATGACAACCAACTGTCAGACTTTTGATCAAACAGGTGACCAAACCGGATGGTCCGGTCAAAATTACCCACCGGGGGGTCCTTATACAGACTACACAGACAATTCGCAAGCAACTTATACAGTTCAATCAGCTCTTCAAAATAATAAGACTTATTATTGGGACAGCTATGCAAAAGACCCCGGCGGAAGTAGTACATGGAGTTCTACCCAGGCTTCCCCCTACTCTTTTACCACAATCGCCTCTGGTGCTCCGGCAAATATAAATTCCCAACTCAAGGGTGCAATTTTTAAAGGTCTCATATTTAAATGATGTCATAATATATCTAACTATATATTTATATATATTGTGAAATAATATGGTGTGAAAAGAAACAATTTGTTCTTAAAAGGGTATTGACAACTTATACAAAATGCTAAATACTCTAAAAATAGTATTCAAATGGATATAACCAGGCACATCAGAAATTCGGAAAAATACATCCTTATGGTCTTAGCCGGCCTTTTTGCAGTTTTTGTTCTTCCGAGGTTCTCCGCTTCCTATCTTGTCCCTAAGGAAATCTTTGGAGCAGTTGCTATAGTCTTGGTACTTTTGCTTTGGTCGGCGCGTGCAGTAATCAGAGGCGAAGCTGCTTTCTCTATAGGAAAATTTGATTTGGGAGTTCTGCTAATTGCGATTGTCTATATTCTTTCGGCAATTATTAAAACCCCAAACAAAATGGAGGCGTTTTTTATCCCCGGTACGGTTACTTTCGTCATTCTGGCCTTCATGTTCTATTTTTTGGTTAACCAGTTCGATAAAGGAACAAAAAATTTGATTCTAATTGCCTTATTTGCTTCGGGAATATTCGTTTCCGTTTCGGTTCTGTTTACGGAGCTGGGACTCTTCGCAAAAATCCCTCAACTTCCAACTTTTATGAAAAGTTCTTCCTTTAATCCGATTGGCGGAAACTTGCCGGGGGCAATATATCTCGCCACCATCCTCCCTATCGGCATAGTCTTATTAATTAAAGAGAAAGATTTGGTAAAAAGGATATTTTTTGGCGTTGCTTCTGCTGTTGTCGTACTGGGAGCCGCCATACTTGTCTTTAGTCTTCTTCCCGGTAAATCCCAATCCTTGGTGTTGCCCGGTTTGCAAACCTCATGGGAGGTACTTATTGATACTTTGAAACAAACCCCGATTTGGGGAATCGGACCGGATAATTATGTTACCGCTTTTAACTTGTTTAGGCCGCTTGGTTATAATCAAACTGTTCTTTGGCTGACCAGGTTTTCCATAGCAAACAATTATTACTTTACGTTAATAACAGAAACCGGCTTTGCCGGACTGGCCGCCATTGCCGTACTTCTTATCAGTATTTACAGGGCAGTCAAAAATGGCCTTAGGCAGAAAAACTGGGAAATAATTTCACTCGCATTACTGGTTATTCTTTTCGCCATTTTCCCCTCCGCGCCTGTGCTTATATTTCTTTTTATGGCTCTTTTGGCAGTTTTCTCGCACTCGGAGGAAAAAACCGTTAGCTTGGCGGCAGGGAGAGTCCCCTCTGCCATCGTCGCCGCTCCTATTATTATCGGAATAATTGCTTTAGCAATATTCGGAACAAAAGCCATAGCGGCCGAACTCACTTACCAGAAGTCTTTAGTTGCTTTAAACAACAACGATGCCAAAAACACCTACAATTTTATGACGTCAGCTGTGACCCAAAATCCTTACGTGGACAGATACCATGCCTCACTGGCTCAAATAGATATGGCTCTGGCCACCTCTATTGCAGGAAATAAAAATTTAACGGATACGGACCGTACAAATATTACGCAGTTGATTAGTGACGCGATAAATCAAGGCAAGGCAACTGTCTCTTTAAACCCGGGAAGGTCGGGGGCGTGGGAGCTTCTGGCACAGATTTATGCAAATATCATGCCTTTTGCACAAGGGTCGGATCAATTCGCAATTCAGACTTACACCCAAGCAATAGCTCTTGATCCGATTAATCCAAATTTAAGAGTTTCATTAGGCGGAGTTTACTATTCACTCGGAAGATACGACGATGCAATTGATACATTCAAACTTGCAGTACTAACTAAACAGGATCTTGCTAACGCCCATTATAACTTGGCAATCGCCTACAGAGAGAAGAAAGACTATGACAACGCAATTACCGAAATGAATACCGTTTTAACCCTAGTCAGTCCGAATACGCCTGATTACACTTTGGCAAAGAGCACCCTTGACGCCTTGGAGAAGAGTAAGCCGACAACAGCTACTACCACTACTACGACCGGTACACAAAACTTGACCACTCCTCAAAAACAGGAAACAGTTATCCAGCCCCCAATTACCCTACCACAGGAAGCAACTCCTCCGGCAACCACCCCGTAAACTGTGGACCGTGGTGGAATTGTGCGCACTATCCAATTCCAAACGTGACACGAGCAAAGCTAGTGGACCGTGGCGGAATTGAACCGCCCTCTCCGCAATGCGAATGCGGTGTACGACCGATATACTAACGGCCCGACTATACCTGAATTATATCAAATTAGCGGTTATTGATACCCGGCAGCTTTTATATTAAATTGAATTAATGCCTAGAATACATAGGTACCTTGGGCGTGGTTTTGTCGATATCCTAAGTTTGATTGCTATAGTTTTTTTGGTCATTTCAGTAGCAGCCGGGGCCATTGTAGTAAATAGGCAGAATGCAAACTTTGATTTAAGAAATAGAGCCTCCTGTATTCCGGATGCTTCAGGCTACTGTCAGTCTCCGACACCGACGCCAACACCCACACCCACTCCCATACCGGGTAAGTGTTGCCCAAGTGATCCCTTAAATGCCGGCTACGTCAACACGTGTATGGGATTGGCAAACAAAAGTTGTCTTTCCTATTCATACTGTTTCTGGACATTAAATAGTACCTGCTCTTCAACTCCAACCCCAACACCGACGCCAACACCAACCCCGACACCTACACCAACTCCAACCCCTCAATGTTCCTCTTTCGGCGCTTGTTATCTCAACACATACATCTGTGAAACCTCATATGGCCAAATGAATTGTGGGACCGGCTATAAATGTGGTGTTCATTGCTCAACATCAACCCCAACCCCAACACCAACCCCAACTCCTAATTGTTCAGGTTATGGTGCTTGCTATCTGAATACATACACCTGTGAGACTTCGTACGGTCAGATGAGTTGCGGTACCGGGTACAAATGCGGTACCCATTGCTCACCACCAACACCCACTCCAACTCCAATCAGGACCCCGACACCAACGCCAACACCCACTCCGACACCCAGTCCAACACCAAGTACGGCCTGCTCTCAAACACAGGCGTCTCTCTGCATAAGTTACGGGGCGAGCGGGTGCAAGAAGATAAACAACATTGAATATTGTACCAGTAACGGATTAATTTACTATTCCCAGAAAGATCCCCGTTGGTCCGGCATTAAATTTACGTGTGGTAACACAACGAGAACTCTATATGATGTTGGCTGTGGAGAAACGAGCGTGGCCATGCTGCTTTCAAATAACGTAGATCCTTCTTACACCCCCACAAAAGTTGTTCAACAGATATACGGGACTACTTGGTGTAATGGAACCTCTTATGACCAGAATGTTGCGGTTCTTAATAGTTATCGTATTCAAACCAAAGCTTCAAATAAAGATCCTGTCGTTCTTAAAAAATATATTCAAGCCGGATGGCAGGCTTTTGCACACATTCATATTGGGCTTGAAGGCCATCTCACCTTAATAATCGGAATAGATGGAAACGGTAATTATATTTACAACGACCCCTGGTATGGGTCTATGTTCAATTATTTGGGAGTACAATATTCTTTGGACGAGTATACCTTAATTAAAACAGCAAGTTCTAGACCGGCTATATAAATGAAAAAAACACTAATCTACACAGCCATTATCCTCCCCGTTTTGGGTGTTGCTTTATCTTCTATTTATTTTTTCAGTTATTATCAAATAAAAATCAGTATACAATCCAAACAAACTTCTGAGGGACTGACCACCAAACCAAGTACCTTTCCCGAAATACCTAATCCTCCCAATCAATCGGGAGTTATCGATGAACCGGTGGTTGTAGATACCGTAACCCAGCAAAGTTCAGCGCTTATAAAAATGCTACCATATAAAACATCTGCGTTTGCAATCGATATAGATTACGGTAATGATGTCTTTGTGGTTACGGTTGGGAGCCCAAATCAGGCAAATTATCAGATTTTTCAGAAGTGGTTAAAGGATTACGGATTTGATCAAATTCCTCAGGAGAAATTTAGGGTTAGTTACCAATAACCACTACTTCAAATAGTTCAACGGGTTGACGTGTACCCCGTTCAAGATTATCTCAAAATGTGTATGCGGGCCGGTTGAGTGACCTGTAGAACCCATCTTGCCGACTTGTTGACCGCGCCCGATATTTTGCCCGGAAATCACCATTATCAAGCTCATGTGGGCATAGCGTGTGACAAACCCGTTTCCGTGATCGATAAGAACCATATTCCCATACCCTGAGCTGTCCCACCCTGCATATATAACATGTCCGCTATCGGCAGCAACGTCCGGAGTTCCTGTAGAATTGGCGATATCGACTCCCGGATGGTACCAGGAGAATCTTTGGGTAATTGTCCCTGCGGTCGGCCAGACGAATTGCCCCAATGCGGTAACAGAACCTGCATCAGGTGTGATTTGTCTCGCCCTGGGAGTCACTGCGGCAGCCGGCATGACGCCATCGGGAACAATGACAACCTGCCCTATGGCAAGTTCAAAGGTTTCGTCATCCGTAAAAGTATTAAAAGGAAAGTCAACGACAGCCTGGGAATCGGCATCGTATTTTTTGGCAATGGAGTAAACCGTGTCCCCCTTGGCAACAGTATGCGCAATTCCCGTAATAGGCATAATCTTGAGGGTCTGCCCGACTTTTATCTTGTCGCTCGTCAGGCTATTTTCCCAACGGACAGTGTCTTGAGATATTCCGAATTTATTGGCAACAGATGCAACCGTATCCCCATTCTGGACTTGATAGTCAATGATACTATCCCTAACCTTACTGGATATTTGCGTATCAATAGCCGGGTCGTCGGTAGATGCGGAAAGCACAGACGGGGCCACCGATATGTTCCAAGGATTAACACTTTTGCCCGGAAACTCCTGGGCAATCAAGGGAGCCATCATCACTCCCAGAGCGGTAATTGCCACCATTCCCGAATGGGTTAAGGTTCTGGAAAGTTTCCCTCTTTTCCGGTAAAGAGCCGTAACAACAACTCCTTTTTTTTCTTCGATACTCAGAAAACTTAAGTGAAGACTTTTTAAAATGAAATTAATCAATTCGTGAAGAAATATTTTGATGTCTTTCCAAATCTCAATTAACGCTTCAAGGGTGTCGTCCATGTGCCATAGATCATACCGCATGAAACATCATGACGCAAACTTTATTGATGAGGGTAAAAAGTTTCCAAACAAACATGCTCACTACACTACTCCAACAGAACAAGTTGCATGGTGTAAAATAACTGGATGGACAAAAAGACCTCTATAATCCTCATTGTAATTTTTGGTTTTCTAATTTATTTCAACTCCCTTTTTAACGGATTCGTATGGGATGATGAAGAGCAGATTGTTATCAATACTCAAATTCATTCAATTTTTAATATCCCCATGCTATTTACCGAAGCAACTTTTAATTCCGGCGGTGCAGCCAAGTTGGGGGGCCTATATTACCGCCCGATGATGACAACTACGTTTGCACTAGTCTATTCCATTTTCGGTTCAGGTGCGTCATTCTTTCACTTTTTTCAAATGATTATTCATATCGGGAGCGCAGTCTTGCTTTTCCTAATCTTTAACCACTTTTTAAAAAAAGAAAAGCTTTCATTTATCCTTTCTCTAATATTTCTAGTCCATCCGATTAATTCAGAGGCGGTTTTATATATTTCCGGTTTACAGGATACATTATTTTTCTTTTTCGGGGCCCTGAGTTTTTGGTTCATCATATCAAAAGATGATTTAAAACATCTTTTAATATCAGCTTTTTTGTTGTTTTGTTCCGTTGCTTCTAAAGAAACAGGGGTTGTCTGGGGAATCATTGTGATAATTTACATATTGAAGTTCAAGCGCCAGAATTTAAAAACGTTTGCTCCCCCCTTAATTTTATTGGCTGTCTTTTATTCTTTTTTAAGATTCGGTATTGCCAAAATATATTTTGCGAAACACGGTTTGACCGAAATTTCAAAAATGAATTTTCTGGAGAGGATGGTAACACTTCCTTCTGTCGCGTTTTATTACCTCAAGACACTTGTCTGGCCGATTAATATTGCAGTAGAACAACAATGGTTGGTAAAAGAAATTTCAATAACCGGCTTTTATTTACCTCTTACTGTGCTCTTAATTTTTCTTGCGACATTGCTATTCGGAGCTTGGTATTTATTCAAAAAGAAAGATGAGCATTTTACTTTTTATTTACTTTTTTTAACCGGATTTTTACTTTCTTTCGCCATGCATTTGCAGTTTTTCCCCCTGGATATGACTGTTTCGGACAGGTTCTTTTACATGCCGCTGGCGTTTCTGCTGGGACTTATTGGTGTGTTCTTAGCAAGGATTAAGAAAGATAACACGATAATCTGGATTGCAGCGGTAATCATTTTGCTTTTTTCAGTAAGAACGTTTATCCGCACTTTCGATTGGAGGGATAGCCTTACTCTTTACTCACACGATATCAACATTTCTCAGTCTTTTGATTTGGTCAATAACCTCGGAGTAGTGCTTTACAGAAACGGAGACATAGAGACGGCCAGGGTATATTTTGAAAAATCTATTCAAATGTCACCGGATTGGTGGACAAACTATAACAACCTCGGTGCTTACTGGGAAGCTAAAGGAAATCTTCCCAAAGCTGAAGAACTTTATCTGACAGCAATAAAGAACGGAAATTATTATCTGGCCTATGAAAACTACACCGGTATTTTGATAAAAGAAGGAAAAACCAAGGAAGCTAAAGATTTCTTGGAGAACAAGGCCTTAAGATACTTCCCCCAAAATCAAAAACTCCAGTATCTTTATCAGTATCTTCTGCAGAATTAAGCAGTTTTAAGGCTGTCGAGGAACTCGTCATTTGAATCGGACCTGGAAAGTCTATCTATTAGAGTCAGCGTCTTTTCATCATCATTCATAAGATCAATCATTCTTCTTAGGGTATTTACTTTCTTAAGCTTTTCCATTCCGAAAAGAAGCTCATCTTGTCTGGTCCCGCTTCTGGCCACGTCAATTGCCGGGAATATTCTGCGATCGGAGAGTTTTCTGTCCAAATGAAGTTCCATATTGCCTGTTCCTTTAAATTCTTCATAAATCAGGTCATCCATTCTAGAACCCGTATCAACCAAGCACGTTCCGATAATGGTTAAAGACCCTCTGCCTTCAATTTTTCTGGCAGCCCCAAAGAATTTTTTGGCCGGGAAAAGGGCCATGGGATCAAAACCTCCCGAAAGAGTGCGACCGGATGTCGGGAGTGCCAAATTGTATGCCCTCGCCATTCTGGTAATGGAATCAAGAACTATAACAACATCACGCCCGCCTTCAACCAATCTTCTAGCCCTCTCGAGAGCCAGCTCTCCCACACGGGTTTGGTCCTGAGGCGCTTCATCAAAATTACTGGCGGCAACTTCACCCATTTTGTCGGAATAGCTATCCATTGTTCTTATAATATCCGTAACTTCCTCAGGACGTTCGCCAATAAGGACCGCCATAACATGAACCTTTTTGGCTTTTCCTTTTCCTTTTTCGGGATAATTCGTGGCAATCCCTTTGATTATGTCTTTTACAAGCCAGGTTTTACCTGCTTTAGGCGGAGAAACAATGAGAGCCCTTTGGCCAAAACCAATCGGAGCAACCAAATCTATCATTCTGGTTGTTAATGTATCTTTATCTGTCGAAAGGACAATCTGAGCATCAGGATAAACCGCAGTCATGCTGTCAAAATCTATCCTTTGACCTAGGGCTTCGACCGGTTCTCCGTTTACTTTTTCAACTTTAAGAAGTCCCCAATATCTTTCGTTTTCTTTGGGACGCCTGGCCTGGCCGCCAATCATGTCCCCGACTCTTAGATTAAATCTCCTGATTTGGGAGGCGGAAATATAGATGTCGTGATCACTCGGAGCGAATCTTTGAGGCCTGAGAAGTCCGCTCCCCTCATTGGCAATATCAAGGACTCCTTCAACAAACTCCGTAGGAAGACCTGCATCGGGAATCATCCTCTCATCTACCACTAAAGGATTAACAGGACGCTCTTCGATAGCCACAGGAGCCGGAGGAAGCATTCCTGCATCCACCGGAGCACCGATCAAGGACTGCACATCAGCCTTTCCTATGACGCTAGTCTCTGTTTTTATTACTGTCTTCTCAACTGCTTTTTTCGGCATTAAATTAGTGGTATTTGGAAATCACTGGAATCCGGGCAAACTCGAAGTTACGCTTATTAGTATAGCTAATTATCGGCCTTTGTCAACACCTGCCTCAAAAATTTAAAATTCTCCAGCGCGATATCGCAAAGTTTAGTATAAAGTTACCAGAAAGATCAACCGTGGCTGTTTTACTAATATAGCCAAATCCTGACACCGTAACTTTGTATGAACCGGTGTTTAAATAAAACCCGTAATGTCCGTGACTATCTGTCCTGCCTCGGGCAACAACCACCCCTGAGTTATCCCTGACAGTTACACTGATTCCACTAATAAGCCTGTAGTTACCAGAGTTCGTTACCGTGCCGGATAGAAGAACCTTAGCCACGGGTACGGGAGTTGCCGTTGGGAACGGAACCGGTGTTAAAGTCCTTACCGGAGTAGCAGTCGGCGATATTCCTATGGTAGTGAAGGTGTAGTCGCCGCTGACGGTCAACTGGCCGGCTCTATTGGATGACGAAACACGGTAGTGATAAAGTGTTCCCGGTTTGAGATTGCTCAGTGGTTGAATATGATAATTCCAGTCAAATGACGTTTCAGGCGTAGAAAGCAAGCCATATGTCGTAGTAGTCCCATATTGAACCTGTCCTGTTCCATAATCAGAAAGGTTCCAACTGATTGTCGCTCCCGTCTGCGTAACGTCCGTGGCCCGAACATTAGTGATAACTAGAGAAGTTGGGTTTGGAGTGGATGTAGAAATTGGCTTAGGAGAAGGTGTCAACACCGGTATGGGGGTTTGAGTCATTTTTGGTGTCGGAGCCGGGGTCAACTTGGGAGTTGGCGTTGGGGTTTGAGTCATTTTTGGTGTCGGAGCCGGGGTCAACTTGGGAGTTGGCGTTGGGGTTTGAGTCATTTTTGGTGTCGGAGTCGGGCTTGGTTTGTTAATGGTAAGGTCAACCCCCGTAGTTGTCAGAGTAAAAACCGATTGATCAAGTGCGACAAGCTGCATACCTGGGGTCGTGAAGGAGATTTTTGTAGCCGCGTTTTGTGTCAAAGTATTCGAATCAAATGTCAGATCGGCTACTCGAAACGCTCCCGAGGGAGGATTCCCTAAATTAGAAGGGTCGAGACCCAAAACTATCGACATTTTACCCGTTGAGTTGGCATCAGCCATTGATGTAATTTTTATTTTTCTGGTCAGACTACTGCCCAAATTAACCTCGCTGATCATTTTGATAAACCTGGGGTCAAAAGAAAGCTCGATATCAGAAAATGCCACCGGAGAGTCCGAATTTATCCAAACACCAAAAGAGCTCTGGGGCGGAATGCTCCATGAGGCTACCTCAAAAGAAAGAGCAGCCTGATGTGTTCCGGCTTGGATTCCTATTGTCTGGTTATTCCGAATTAGAACCAGAGTAACAAAAATAGCGATTAGAGGTAGCACAAGCGTGAGGTATTTAAAACCAGTCTTCAAATTTTTAGGAAATCCGAAAAACTTCATTTTTAACTTGGAGAATAGCGGTATTTTATTTGTTTGGGACAAAGCCGTATTCTCCACTTTGACACCTACCTCTTTCACCCGATCGTACATTTCTTTTATTCCGAGATTTAATTTACTTTCCATGACATTTTATCCAATTAAAACTACATATCAGCAATTTTAATTGCTGTTATAATTTGAAATCCAAATAGCATAATCTATGCCATCGACAACCCCGTCACCGCTAAAGTCCCCGTTAGAAACCCCCGAGGATGTCATACCAAAATGAGAAAACCATACCGCATAATCGGCTTCGTCGACCTTATTATCTCCGTTGGCGTCCCCCGGCTTAACTGCCGGAACCACTACTGGAGATGATGACGGAGTCGGCGCCACAGAGATTGTATTAACACAACTGTTATAAACCCTGTCCATTTCCGGCCAAAGCTCAGGGTGGTTAGCTAAATCCGTATCATACCAGGCACCCCATGTGTAGTACATGAAGCCGTCAAGAGCGTTGGTGGCAACAAACTGACAATCCCACGCCTGCATATCTGCAAGTGTCGGCATGGTATAGCCATAATTGGTATAACCGAACGTTTGGAACAAGTAGACCAAATCAACCTTGCCGTCCAAACCGGCCTGATTAATGTAATTGCGGTCGGCAATTATTTTATTTTTGGCAGCAGGACATGTCCCTTCAGCCGTACCAAAACAATGCTGCCAAGTCACCGCCACATCCATAACCCGCTCAATATCTGCCGGGGTGTAGCCGGACATACTCATCAAATTCGTAATATTATCAATATAATTCCAGACCTTAAAGTCAGCTCTTCCCTTTGACTGCATATACGTTTTTAGCTGTGATTTGATGGCGGTCATGTCGGCAATTGTAGAATTACAGCCCGTTGAAACAGCCGAACTCGGCTCATGGGAGCTCACCATGCCGATAAAATGCGGGTCTGATGCGAAGAAATCCAGCATGGTCGTGACTCTCCCAATATAATAACCATTCACTGGTGCATTGAACGGATATTCCCAGCGGCATCCGGAAACATCTCCGCCTTGGTTTGGCCAGATAACATAATTGAAATTATATTTATCCGCCAGAGCTTTGACATTTGACCATTTGGAACTGGTGCTATTACTCGCGTCATTAATATATGTATCGACAATGATAGTTTTTACCGAATGAGAAGCCAGGTTGGCATAGTTGGCATCGGAAAACGGACTCCCGCGATCGACACCATAATATTTCATCGTTCTTGTAAGGCCGCCGGTCGGTGTTTGCGTCGGAGCGGGAACAGGTGTTACTGTTTTGGTTGGTGTCGGTACCGGAGTCGGAGTCTTTATTGGTGTTGGTGTCGGTGTTTTTATAGGGGTCGATGTCACAGACGGTGTGGCAGTAGGAACTGTTGTCGCGGAACCCGATTTGGTGAATGTGTTGGACCAAATCGGCGTGGTGGTTCCGGTATGATAAAAATTAACCGTAAAATTCGGCCCATTTACAGTAACCGTTCCAAATGCTGTTAAGCTACTTGAATAGTTATAATAGTCCATGCGGGCAGGATACGGGGTAAAACTATACGGGTTCCCCGAAGAACTCGTAATAAACTCCTCATACTCATGAGTCAACCCCGGGACACGGGCGCTGCTCATATGGACCCAGGCTAAAATATGTTCATGGCCATGGAATGTTGCCGAAACAATCGGGTGCTTATTGATTAGTGATATAAATTGTGTAGAAGGCCCGCAGCCTGTTGCCGTTTGACAACCACAGTGGGTGCTCTCTACACAATATTCGGGGGGGTGAACAAATATAAATGCATGAGTGAGACCAGTGTTTTCTGCATCTGTCAGTCGCTGATCAAGGAATGTATACTGTGCGCTTGTGGGAGGATCTCCATACTGATTGCTGTCTAATCCGATAAACCGGGAGTTATCATAATCAAAAGAATAGGTAAGATAGGTAGAGGAAGAATCTATGCCGACGTAGTTGGTGACGCCGGCAGGAAGCGGTCGGTTTGCCGTTGTAAAATAACTTTGCCATAAAGCAGCGCTACCCGATAAATGATCATCATGGTTGCCACGCACTAAAAAAGTATTATTAAATATCCCTGCATTTTTCAGCACATTTATCATGGGATCCATCTGACTGGACACCACCCCGTCGTTCTCCAGATCACCGTTAAAAAGGGCAAACTTCGGATTTAATGATTTTATTTGATTAACGGTATTGGTAAAGTTGGTTGTCTCAATATGACTATCACTCATCGAGGCAAAAAGGAACGCTGTCTGTGCTTTTACGCGGCCGGAAGACGTTGCGAAAAAGGTAACTACCGCAACAAAAAGTACGGCCTGTAGTACTTTTCCAATCCTTCGCACCATAACACTTTCAGTATATATAGGTTGTTTGTCTAAAGTAAATGGTGCTTTTGAAGCTGGTTATCGCCAACAATTTAGAACTTTCACAACTACTCAGCTATCGCCTGCGTTTAAAAATCAACACCAAAAGTGTAGCTATACCTAAAATTCCTCCTCCCCACTCCAGAAGCTGGGGCCAGAAGAATATGTAAATTGTTGATTGGTCAAATGGTTGATTTGAGGGGACAATCCATCCGTTGGCCCAACCGTTAGCCTCTACATGCTGCAGTTCATGTTTGGATGTCGGGATTGCCGTCCAACCCGGATCATACCCTTGCCCCAACTCGAGAAGAACGTCTCCGCTTGCAATAACTTTATATGCCCAGTTTCCGTAACTTTTGATACTCATAATTTTCATATTGTTTTGGACACTGTTTACATTTTGTAAGTTGACTCCCTCAAAGTTTTGAAGATAGTTATTGTCAACCGGATAAAATTCAACTTTTGTCAAAAGGTTTTCCGAGGCAATCCGTCCAAAAGATCTTGTCTCAAGATTTAAAACATAACCTGTTCCTTTTACATATTTCGGATAAACAAGATAGGTTTTATCAAAGTTACCGGAAGGCAGAATCTCCTCAATATCCGGCACCTGGGAATACTGATTAAACAAATACATTTTTATGCTTCGCCCTTGCCTATTTACCCCCGCAACTCTCAGAACATACGCCTGGGTATACTTGAGGTCCAGATAACCCAGATAATCACAGGACGCTCCTCCGCCTTCCGCACGGTACAATATTCCCTCAGGAGAATTCTGTTTAAAAACAGTCCCGTTCTTTGTCAAATCGCAGTTATATGCCTCAGGAAACCCACGGTTTATGGAAAAATTCTCCGAAACTGCAGGGATTACATGAGGCAGGTCGGGTGACTTTCGAACAGGGAGTGCCTCGCTGGTGTATATATAATCACCATATTTTTCATAAACAGGATCAACTGGCGAATAAGATAAGAGAAACCCCGTTTGAATAAATTTAGATGGCGCAGATACTTCCGCTTGCCCATAACCTGTATCGTAGATTGTCAAAAAACCAAAATTTGCAACCTTTTTGAACCCGTCTACCACAAAAATATTTTTAAGGTCCGGAATTTTAAGAAGGTCGGGAGTTCCTCCCGGATTAATTATCGATTCATCCAAAAGGATATACTTTACCTGATATTTTTTAGCCGTATTGACAAGGGCCAGGGCATTGTTTGTATAAAGTGCGAATGCGCTTTGGTTGTAAAAGTCTTCATTGCCGATATTCCAGCGGTCAAAATCACGGTATAAAATCGGATCTGAGGTCCCGTAAGTTAAAAATCCCGATCCTTCATACCCCCAACTTCTATATTCCCACCCGTATTTGGAATTAATCGGGAATAGTGCGACACGGCCGTAAGCATTTGAATTAAACCAATTAAATACTTCCTTATATTCAGCCGGTAAGGCTTTTCTAACATTTGGGCCAATAAGCCATCCGTTAAATGCCGGCAGCATGAAATATATCGCTCCAGCGGTAACCGACAGGAAAAACAATGTTTTTACAAAAATAAAAAATAACCGAATTACTTTCCTCAAACGATCTTCTTTGAAGATAAGTAAAACAAAAGCAAAGTATCCGAAGTAAAATGAAGCCAAAAATTCATATAAAATCGACAATTTGGAAAAAGGCATTCGAAATCCTTCTGCGAAAACGCCAAAATTATTGTAGAAGTAGGCATATAGACCTCCTGTTGGAGGGTTAATATTAATCAGGAAAAAAAGAGCAAATAGGGTCGCAGGAATCATGGCTATAGCTACTTTCTGGCGTTTGACAATCCCCGCGATAAGGCCAAGTACCGACATGCCGGCCAGGGTATAACCCACACCAAGAACAATCGGATTTGACAAATACTTCGTCCAAACTCCCATAAGGTCGGTAAATTGATTGCTGACAGTATCAAAATTGCGCCAACTGAATAGGAAACTTCTTTGTAAAAGGATATCGGCAGGGTCACCATAATCGCGGTTTCGAAGGAAAGCTTCGGAGCTGAAAAGACGGTTGATGTTTGAGTTGGAAATTATCCCGGACTGATTAGAAACAGAGTAAATATTAGGCAGAATCCAGTATGAATTCAGAAGTACCGCAGTAAGAAGCAGAAATAATAATCTCTTAATTTTTAATTTCCTGCCCGAAGGTATCAGGGCGGATGCGACCAGAAAGATGAATAGTCCAGCAAAACTGGCATACCAAAGGGTAGCTGCATAAGCCATCGGTGAAGATATAATCAAAATTGCCGCCCAAAGTAACAGGTTTCGTTTGCCTCCCTCCCTTAGATATTTAAGCCCGGTAATTGCCACCCAGGGGACAAAAGCAAATGCCGCGGCAAACATTTCAAAAGGCACAAAGAAATTCTGTAATGTACTAAGATTCAGAAGATAAAAAAGTGCTCCCAAAAAGGCGGCAGGATAAGCCCAGACGCTTTCCTTTTCGGTACGAAATACATACTTCAAGAAAAAGTAGACTCCAAGCGGTCCTAAAATTAAACATAGAAAAATGTAAGAATAACGCAGGAACGATGCCGATATAACGGCCGATTCCAGCCACAAAAGAACGATTCTTGGAAAATCGGCCATATGCGAATGGGCCGCAAGAGTTCCTATCCCCTGCTCGGCTCTCCATACCCCGTCCCAAACACGGGCAAAAGCCTCAGGAAAGTTAAATTCGGGGTGGAGGGAATCCCAACCGAGAAGATAAGTTCCGGGGGTGTAATTTTTAAAACACAAAAAAAGCGATATTGTTACCAATACCGCTGGAAGAAGAAACTTGAGAAGATTTTTTTTCATGCTCGGCTAAATTAACAATATAAAAATTATTCTCTTAGTCGAACGGCCCTGCACAAATCTTTTTTTAAAAATCACCTAAAGGTGAAAGTTTAAAATCACCCAAAGGTGAAAGATTATGTGCAGAGCCGGATCGAGGCAAAAATTTATTTATGAAAAGGGTAGGATTGTAGCTATTTTAGCTACGGCTGGACCACCGCATGGCCTAGCATAAGCAACTCTAGACCCGAGGTGACAGCGAAGGTGAGATCATCACCCTTGCACCCTGTTGGTACAGAGCAGTTGCTGCCGGGATCGGCGGGGTTGGAGCTGGGAATACCGATCATGCGGTAAGCAACATGGGAAGCCCACGCGCTGATCGCCTGATCTAATTCATTCCCATTCCAGTACAGACCGGTAACTGTATAGCCGGAATCGACCATTTGGTTACGGTATTCTGCCATGACATCGCCAACGTTGACGATAATCACTCCGCAACCGATACCGGTGCCTGCTTCGTGGCATTCTCCAATGCCAGAAATATTGTAATCACCGGTAATTGACCGATAGGACCTGGCTGCGACGGGAAAGTCGCATGTTTGGTCTTGCTGACAGAAGTCAGACAATTGCTGACCGAATTCCAGTCCATTTTTCGACAGGAAATTTCCTGCTGGCCAATCCTCATTGGGAAACGCTTTCCACCCAGGGACAAAGTCTGTAAAGACAAATCCCTTCATTAGGTCAGTGGCTCCAGTGTAATACTGGATTTTCCATTGCCCCATTTCTTGGGTGTTTTGAAGCTGTGTAACGACAGCACCTACTGGCACCGGAGCCATGGCTTTTGTAACAGCTTCTCTGAAAGCGGGATCATCCCAAAGCGTTGTCAGATCAACTGACGTACCGGCGGGACCGGCGGGGCCTTGTGGGCCGATAGCGCCAACGCCGGGAAGTCCTTGCGGACCCGTGGGGCCTGTATCACCCTTCACTGCAGCTGCCCGAGCCGCCACCATTGCTGTCCTCGAAATCATTTGAGGAACAGGCCAAACGGCAACCATGCCCAGAATCAGCATAAGCGAAAGTAGAACAGAAACTGCCCCCGTCAAAAACAACTTCGTATTAGTCTTCATAATCACACCTCCTCAGATGTGAAAAAAATATGTTTGGCACACAAAACAAACGTTTTCTTGATTTCTTGCACCTCCTTTCAGAAGCGAGAATGATGTGTTTGCTTTCTGGCCAGAAAACAAAAAGTTGTATCCTTGTGACTTTCAACTATCAGTCACTTGATCGCCTTGGACTGGCGTTAATTTTATATATTTGCCTCGATATATTAAAGAGCTAACTACTGACTTATCAAGCCGTCACGCATTTGTGATGACCTGAATGGGTCAGATGTTAAGCGGAAACTCTTTTAAATTTCCTGGACAGAATCGAGAATAACACTGAAGAGACCAGAAGAACCCCTCCAATTATGGCCAAATTATCTCCCAAACCTGTGTTTACAGTCGTATGAACTGCACAGACAACTCCCCCTCCGTAGGCTTGGGGACAAATTATTTGTGTTTCATCGGCCAAAACTCCAACCGGCGTGGCTAGAAACGCTACTGCCAAAACTGCAAAAATCAACTTTTTCATATTGATGGGCGAACTGTACCATGAAATATCCGATTTGTCAACATTATAAGACGTTAACCTGTTGATACTTGGTGTTATTTGGGTTCTTGGGTTCATTTTGCCTTAAATCCACATTAGATGAGCATAAACAAAAACCTTCTCGGTTCCCTCCAATGTCTCGCATGTATATAGGATCAGGTCAGCCGAATAATCCAGGATTTGGGTCCCGCTACTGGTTGCGTAAACCTCGTATAAATATTTCTTTTGATTCCAGTCTATTTCCACCACATCCCCAACCTTCACTTTGGGGAGATTGTAAAAGGAATTGTTATGCCTGTAGGAATTGGTCCAGGCCAAGTACCCGAACCTGTGCGCGGCAAGAATTATCGGCCTGCCGTTATCATTCGGGGCGCCAAAATCGGAAACTCTCCAAACGCCTTTCCGGAGTGCTTCCTCATAGTCATCGGCAGTAGCCTCCTGAATATCGGTATTCACCCCGATTGACGGAATAAGGAGGTGATTCGTGGCCGGAAGCCTCGGGTCAAAAGGAGGGTCATAGACAGGTTTTGATATATTTAGATCACTTGTCAGAGTCTGAACTTCAGCCTTGGACATTCTGAAATTTTCAAAGGTTGTGGCAACAACGTTCCCTCCCCAAGCCAAGACCTTCGGAACATAGAAAAAGAGGATCAAAGCTATTCCAATCAAGGCTGTAAATTTTGAAAGCCTGGGTAGGGTTGAGGCTGCCTTTCCTGTCAGTCTTTCCGAACTAAAGACTCTGACCGGAGGCCCAGCCACAGCTACCGTGCCAAATTTCTTATTGTAAAGATGGTGATAGATAATAACTTCTGCCATGATTAATGTCGCTATTATAGGCTATATGAGGTCAAAAAGCAAGCAGAACCAAAAAATGCACTCCCTACCAAACTTGAGGAACGGGTAGATCCCCTGCCCTAGAATCCACCCGTCCCTCAAACCGGGTAAAAAGTGCATTTCACAACCAAATCTCAAAGGGGCTTGACAACCCCCTCTATTCGTTTTAGTCTGATTACGATTTGTCTTGATATAGTTAGTTCCGAATTAACCTGTCCGCAAGACAAATCTCCTGTACGAAGTACTTGAAAATTTACTTCGTTATAGTTTTGAAAGAGCATCTCTACTCGTGGCGAGTCCCACTAGAAATTAGAGGAGAACCCAACGATGGCGATGCTCTTTTTTTGGCTTTCACCAACCGATTTCAATGTTCAAGAAAAAGTGTAACACTCCATGTCAACTCTGTCAAACCCTATAACATAATTAACCATAAATATTTACTCACCTATAGTCGTAAATACTCTAATAAGTCCGTATATACGGCACTATATTTTTATACTCAAAAATTGTGGATATCTTGTGGAGTAATTATTTGAAGAGTTGTTTAATAGCAGCCCCTACATACTTTACCTCTTTTGAAGTAATCGCTATTATAAACCCAAGCCTTTTTGCTTCTTTTATTCTCTTGTCCTGCGCCACCACTTCACGGATCTCCCCGAGTAGTCCCACTTCCCCAACGGCTATAATTTTTCCGGAAATGGATTTATCAAAATAACTTGAAGCAACAGCGAGACAAATTGCCAAATCACTTGCCGGCTCGGTTACCTTAAGTCCTCCCGCGACGTTTACAAAAACGTCGTATTCATATAGGGGTAAGCCGCACCTCCTGGTCAGAACCGCTAGGAGGAGTTCGAGACGTCTGGAATCTATCCCCTGGGCAACCCTCCTGGGGATCATAAGTTTTGTAGGTACGACCAAAGCCTGAATTTCGACTAAAATCGGACGCGTTCCTTGCATTACGCTTGTGGCAATACTGCCCGAAACATCCTTAACACCTTTTTCCAAAAATGCCTTTTCGATATTGCCGACAGGCATCAGCCCTGTATCCCTCATTTCAAATACCCCGACTTCATCTGTAGGGCCAAAGCGGTTTTTGACGGCCCTGAGAACCCGTGTGGTAAGCGTCTTATCGCCCTCAAACCAGAGAACGGTATCAACTATATGAGCCAGTACCGCCGGGCCGGCAACTGTACCTTCCTTAGTAACGTGCCCGACTAAAAATAGGGGTATATTACGCTCCTTTGCTGCCCGAAGGAGTCTGAAAGCACACTCTCTGACCTGTCCGACGCTTCCTGCCATGCCCGAGAGGTCCCCTGTGGTCATGGTTTGGATAGAATCAACGATTATGGCGCCTAAGGGCTGAGGGTTTGAATCCAGATGATCAATCACCGAATCTGCATCGGTAGTCTCCAGTAGCTGAATATTTTTATTCTTCACTCCTAACCTCTTTGCTCTGATAGCAATCTGGCCGGGAGATTCCTCCCCGCAAACATAAAGCACATTTCCCAAAGTCTCCGAAATTTGCGTAAGAAGCGTAGACTTACCGATGCCGGGTTCACCCGCAATTAATACCACCTGTCCGAGGACTAAACCCCCACCAAGAACCCGATCAAGTTCGGAGATTTTGGTTGAAATGCGCTTTGTATCGACCGATTTTATATCGGAAAGTCTGACTGTTTTTGCCTGAACTGATGAACTTTGGCGACGCGGCACTGATTTGGATTTAGAGCTTATCTCAACAACTGTCTCAACCAGGCTATTCCAGGTTCCACATTCAGGACATTTTCCAAGCCAACCCGTAGATTCATATCCGCACTGCTGGCAAACATACTTTGAGTGAAGTGACATCGAAAACGATTATACTACGTCTTACTTGACATTTTTTCGAAAAAATATAGTCTAGTACCTAAGGTGCAAGAGAAAATTGAACATTACCCCGGTCCGCAAGATTCTGAAGAAATGCTATTTGGTGCCATAAATAGTACTCCAGAAGGTTTGAGCCAGAAAGATATCGAAGAAATTATTGACAAGGAAAATATGGGATTTTATGACAGCCTCATGCAAACCCTTATTGAAGGAATAATAAGTGAGCTTATTGTCTACGACGAAGAAAAACACCTTTATAAACCCGGTTTACTTGTACCCGACGGGGACGGAGGTCAAAACGAGGCCTAGGGCAATACGTTTATCTTTCAGGTTAACTTCTTCAATTGTACATTTAACTTCCTGACCGGTGGCAATTTTATACGCCGGAGGGATCTGGGTAATATGAATTAGGCCCTCAACCCCGGGTTCCAATTCAACAAACGCGCCAAAATCGCTGACCCGGACAACCTTTCCCGTAACTTTATCTTCAGACTTATATTTTTCGGGAACACCCTCCCAGGGGTCTTTCTTGGCCTGCTTAACCGAAAGTGCCAATTTACCTTCGTGTGCTGCCAAGACTTTAACTTGGACTTTATCACCTTCATGAATAACATCTGAGGGAAGGTTAACTCTACTGAAAGAAAGTTCGGAAACGTGGACCAGCCCTTCGACTTCGGCTTTCTCTTTTTTGACAGGCACTTCAATTTTTACAAAAGCGCCAAAAGGAGCAACCGTGGTAACGACTCCTTCGTAGATTTCTCCCTCTTTGACCTTCTTCAGGGCTTCTTTGACCAGGGCAATATTCCCTGCTTCCGACACTTCTTTCTCGGATAGAACTACTTTTTTATTCATTTTATCGACTTCCATAACGCGGGCCTTGAAGTATTTCCCGACTAAATTTTGAGGATTTCCGGTAATTTCTTTACCAAGTTGGGATGTCGGAATAAATCCTTCTATCCCCATTACATCAACCACAAATCCCGGCGTGTTTACTCCCTTGCCAAAAACCGGAACCGGCTCACCAGTCTTTTTGGCTGCTTCCAATTTCTCCCAAGAAATATCTTTCATTGCATCTTTAAGGCCCAAAATTGTAGTTCCTTCACGGGTTTCGGGCACCAAAATGGTAACCATAACGTCATCCCCGACTTTAATACCGTCAATATATTCTTTGGCATCCGTGTAGCCTTTTTCCTTAACTATTCCTTCGGACTTGCCACCAATATCAAAAAGAACCACAGAGTCCGTTTTGGATAGGACTTTACCCAATAGCCTTTGGCCTTTTGTAAATGTTTGAACTTTATTTTTGGCACGAGCCAGAAGCTCCGCCATGGTCGGCTCTTTAGATGAAGTTGATTTTAAGCTCACTTTTCATTACCGCCTTTCTTTTCGTAATAGTGGTATTGTACGCCTAAAATTGAGAAGTGACAAGAGAAAAAATAACAGAACCACAAAAAATCCCCCGCTTTAAAACGGGGGATTTTTCTTCTTTCAAGACATTGTTCTGGCGATGAGATATTTTCGCGCTCAGTTGCCCGAGAACTATCGTCTCCGCTACAGCGTTTCACTTCTGAGTTCGGAAAGGGATCAGGTGGTACCACTGCGCACTAATCACCAGAAAAATGTCTTGAAATGTTAGAAAAGAAAGGTCGCGTCCCAAATGTGTGGGATCGCAAGAAATCAATCTATTCGTACAGGTAGCCTTAAACCCTTACGGGTCTTCCAGCGCCTGCCGATTAACCTGGTATTCTACCAGGGATTTAATATGGAATTCTAATCTCGGAGTTGGCTTCCCACTTAGATGCTTTCAGCGGTTATCCGTTAGGAATGTAGCTACCCGGCGTTACTGCTGACGCAATAACCGGCACACTAGGGATTCCTCCAGGGAGGTCCTCTCGTACTGTCCCCAGCTCTCCTCAAAATTCCGACGCTTCTACAGGATAGAGTCCGAACTGTCTCACGACGTTCTGAACCCAGCTCGCGTATCACTTTAACGGGCGAACAGACCGACCCTTGGCACCTTCTTCAGCGCCAGGATGTGATGAGCCGACATCGAGGTAGCGAACCGCGCCGTCGCTATGGACGCTCGGGCGCGACTACTCTGTTATCCCCGGGGTAGCTTTTATCCATTAAGCTCCAGGCATACCCATTATGCCTTGGAGGATCACTAAGACCTACTTTCGTACCTGCTCGGCCCGTCGGCCTCGCAGTCAAGCTGGCTTAAACCTTTACGCTTTAAACTACCGTTTCCATTGGTAGAAAGCCAACCTTTGTGTCCCTGCGTTACAATTTAGCAGGGTACCGCCCCAGTAAAACTGCCCGGCAAACACATTCCTCTTCCGAGTATTCATCGGAATTAAGTAAGCCTCACATTTTTCAACGAGTGGTATTACAAGGTCGCCTTGCGGCTCCCACCTATTCTAGACAATCAAAAAATATGAAAGCAATATCTACCTGCAGTAAAGCTCCACGGGGTCTTTTTGTCCATGTAGAAGTAGGCCGCGTCTTCACAGCCATCGCTATTTCGCCGAGTAAATCCTCAAGACAGTTATTAGCTCGTTACGCTATTCATGCGGGCCAGAACTCACCTGGCAAGGAACTTCGCTACCTTAGAACAGTTATAGTTACTGCTGCCGTTCACCAGAGCTTAAATTCGGGGCGCTCAACCTTGCGGCTGAGTACTCCTCCTCTTAACTTACTGGCACTGGACAAGCGTCAGCCCGTATACTTCGGCTTTCGCCTTTGCACGGACCTGTGTTTTTGATAAACAGTCGACTAATAAACTTTAGATGCTACCTTGACTCGCGCCAAGGCAACCCATCTCCCTAGGTTACGGGTAGTTTTTTTGCCGAGTTCCTTGAGGATTTGTCTCTCGATCGTCTTAGGGTTCTCCCCCAGTCCACCTGTGTCGGTTTGCGGTACGGCTTATGTTAACTCTCACTACGAATCTTTTCTCGTAAACTGAAACGTCCGGAATCGCCTCCCTCGCGGAAGACTTTGCATAACCTTAATTAAACGCCGTGACGGATTTTCCAATCACAACTGTTTTAGCTTTTGCACTTTACTTCACGAAAAAGCTCCGAAATTCCTGCTTAGTTAATCCCTAGTTGATAACGATTTAACATAAATATTGGAATTTTAACCAATCATCCATTCGACTACGCCAAAACGGCCTCGCCTTAGGTACCGAATAACCCACTGAGAACGAATCTTGCAGTGGAAACCTTGGACATTCGACGCGCTAGATTCTCACTAGCGTTGTGCGCTACTCAAGCCGACATTCTCACTCCCAATCGCTCCACCCCGCCTTACAGCGTGAGCTTCACCGCAATTGGAACGCTCCCCTACCACTCCTTCCGCCCGAGGGCGAAAAAAATCTCTAGCTTCGGCATACATCTTATCCTCGATAAATCTTAGGCGCTCCCTCCCATCGACCAGTGAGCTGTTACGCTATCTTTAAAGGGTGGCTGCTTCTGAGCCAACCTCCTGGCTGTCTGAGAAAAGAAACTTCCTTTCAAACTTAGATGTAATTTAGAGGCCTTAACTGAGAGTCAAGGGTTGTTTCCCTTTCGTCGCATCAGCTTAGCCCGATGCGGCTTTCTAGTATGATAATTCACACCGGCATTCGGAGTTTGATTGAGTAAAATTGCTTACGCTCTCTCACCCATCCAGTGCTCTACAACCGATAGAACTTTACATACCACGGTCCCCATAGACCTTTCGGGGAGAACCAGCTATCTCCAGGTTCGATAAGTATATTGCCCCTAACCACAAGTCATCCCATGTTATTGCAACAACAACGGGTTCGGGCCTCCCACAAGCATTTCTGCTTGGTTCACCCTGCTCGCGGTTAGCTCACCTGGCTTCGGGTCTTCCAATTATTCCTGACGCGCTATTAACACTCGGTTTCCCTACGCCTCCCTCCGCTTAGCGGAGTTAGACTAGAAATAATTGAAAACTCGCCGGCTCATTCTTCAATAGGCACGACATCACCGTATAAATACGGCTCTGTCGGTTTGTCTGCAAACAGTTTCAGGTTCTATTTCATTGGGCGTCTCGCCCAGCTTTTCACCTTTCCCTCACGGTACTAGTTCACTATCGCTCTCTTATCTTATTTAGTCTTGGAGGATGGTTCCCCCCGATTCCTACAAGGTATGTGCCTCGTAGTACTTGGGAAATCCCTAGGGTAATATTTAATTTTGCATACGAGATTTTCACTCCCTATGATTAGCCATTCCAGGCTATTCTGCTATTAAATACTAATCCCACATTGGGCTCCCGCAACCCTCCATTCCAATAAATTGGAACGAAGTTTAGACTATTCCGTTTTCGCTCGCCGCTACTGGCGGAATCTCGATTTGATTTATTTTCCTCGCCCTACTGAGATGTTTCAGTTCGGGCGGTTTCCCCTCGCACCTTATAAATACCCTTGCGGGCACTTTTTGGAGCGCGAGTAGCCAGTAAAACTGGCTGGGTTTCCCCATTCGGACACCGTCGGGTCAAAGCTTCGTAGCAGCTAACCGGCGACTTTCGTGGCTATGTACGTCCTTTTTCGGAGATAAGAAGCAAGGCATTCACTGTCTGCATTTTTAAACTCGCGATCCCACACTCCACATTCGTTAAGAATATGGATATAGGACGCGACCTTCCTCTTCTAAAGTGGACCCTCAAGAGGTCCACCTACATTTTTTAATGACACCCTCCCCCCGGAGGTTGTCGCAAAAACCAGCATTCAAATTGAATACTGTAAAAAGACCTTAAATATTCAAATTTTAAAGTTCTAGTATCCCGCGCTAGCGGAACAGTGTGGACTTAGTAGGAATCGAACCTACTTATATACCAATTAAGCCCTAATGCTTTCGAGTGGACTCGGGCGGGGTCGAACCGCCTACCTCCTCATTGCAAATGAGGTGTTCAGCCAGATAAACTTCGAGCCCAAAAATTACTTTTTGATGCCCATTTTTGCCTCCAGTGCAGCTATTTCTGACTTCAAACTTTGTACAAAATCCTCTCTGACCTTCAGTTCAGTAAAGGATAGCTCCCCCATTGCGCTCTCGTGGGCAATACCCCGAAAATTTTTAAGTTTAAACTTATACTTTTCCTCGGCCTCGACTAGCTTCTTGTAAAGTGCATCCAGCTTTTCCCTGTCTGACAATGTTTTCATACAACAAAAAAACCGGCCGTTTGAGGTCGGTTCAAGCCTTAAATACCTTTAAAATTCAGCCACGTAAGGCCGCTAAGATTTTTTTGAAAAATTTCTTTAAGGTTTCCATTAAGTCTTCCGAACTCAAAACGTAAGGAGAATTATATCGCACGGGAAAGGGATGGTCAAGAGGAGTTTCGGCCAACAAAAAAGGCAGGACACCTAATAAATTAATTTAGGCGCCTGCCAGTTTTTATTTGCTCTTTTTCTTTTGGGATTTAGTTTTTTTTCTGCCGGTTAGCATAAGATAGAACGCTAAACAGTACGTCAATGTAATGGCCGCAATTGACCAATAATTGAAGTCTGTCGGTAAGGCCGGCTGTCCTGTATTCAACCGTTGCATAGCAACAAGTAATAATATTGAGGCTACAAAAAGCCACCATATTATCACGGTTGATCCCGTTGCCATGTACTTGTTGATTGTTAGAAGACCTGCGTCTTCCAGATACTTTATTACGAGAACCGTAACATATGCCAATAAGACTACCAACAAAAGACTGATCAACACATCTATGGCGTTCATTTTTTTTCCTCCTTGGGGAAAAAAGAAAAGAATAGGGTTTTTGGATTGAAAAAGAGCTGTCCGATTTGGACGCGCGAAGTGTACTAAAAATAAGGCCAAAAGTCAAGCTATGGGGTATTTTGGGTGGGTGCGCATGGGATCGAACCATGGACCTCGTTCTTATCAGGAACGCGCTCTACCACTGAGCCACGCACCCCAATATACTTTTATAAATTCGGGGTAAAGTGGCTAAGATTCTCTTACCACTGAGCCACGCACCCCCATCGAATTGATATTTTACCATTTGCTAAGCAAATGGCCAAGATTCTCTTCTCATTACAATCCTTCAAAAAAATAGTGATACAATCATGGATCGGAGCTGCCGTTTCCATGATCGAAAATAAAGAACCGCGAAATATATCACGGAGAGAATTTATAAAAATAACCTCAGCTACGGTGATTGCGGTTGCCGGAGGTTTCACTTCCGGTCCGCTTATAAACTATATCCGTAAAATCACATCAGAAACTTCTCCGACACCCGCTCCTGTACTTATCCCGACCCGTTCTCTTACCCCGGCCGAAATTTCCGGCTTAACCCAAACAGTTACCCATGTTCCGACTCCAACCGAAACCATCAGTCCAACCATTACCCCTGACACCTTAGCCCAATTGGCTTTGGAGTACGCCACCGAAGAAAGTATCGAAATTAACGGTCAACGCCGATATTTACCTACCGGATTACTTCTACCGGAAATTAATTTCACTCATAAAATCGTACAGCAACCGCCGGGTAACCCCGCCTGGGTCTCACATCAGGACTTCACCGCCTTTATAAGTCCCGAATATTATTCCGCACACGGCGTTCTCGCCGATTATGTTGGTGGCTTGGGCGCTCTGCTTCAGGAAAAACTTCATCCGGAAGACGATGTGTTTTTATTTTTGGGCAACGGAACTTACACCGATTATCAAATTACCGAAAAAGTCACCCTGCAGGCTCTCTCCCCGCAAAATCCGTATGGTAATTTCAGGTATCCGGCAACCGGGGAAACACTCTCCGTGGGTGACGTTTTTAAGCAATTTTATGCCCAAAAGGACAGATTGACCATCCAAACGTGCAGTGCCGACGCCAACTTCCGCATCTTTTACGTTGGCATACCCCCCACTTCTTAGAAATTCACAACCCGCAAGGCAGTACTTTCAATTGAAGTTCTATTTCTTACCACCCCGGACCCTGTTTAGTACATTTTTAATAGCTCTGGCCCAGTTATTTTCCGACCCCGTAATGACATGTTCCGGAAGCGCGCCTCCCCTGGCCTGAGCGTGGTTTTCCTTATTCTCTTTTTCCGCATCCTTCAGAACCTCCTCCACAGGCTTACCTGTTCTTCCGGAAACAACTTTTGCCCCTTCTTCGAGAGATTCTTCATAGATAGATTTTTCCCCGGATTCAGACATATGCAATAATTATAGCAATATTTTGCTATATAATATTATTACCCTATGGAAACTAGCCTGACCACTCTTTTTCTGAAACTGCCCAGGAATATCGAAGTTACTCCCGAAGCCGCAAAGACTTTCCTTTCGGCATTAACCCAAATAAATTCCGTCTCGGCTTTACAAAAGCTCTTCGGCACCCGCCCGCTACCGTTCGCGCTTGAAATTGCCTCTATAAATCAGCAGATCAGATTTATGATTACCTGCGACCCGTCTTTGGTTCCTTTTGTCCAGGCCCAGCTTCAAAGCAACTACCCGCTTTGCGTTATGGAAAAAATTGATGACCCGCTTGCCGGAATTCCCCTGGTTATCAAAGAGTTAAAACCCGGTAAAGGAAATTATTACCCCATCGGCACTTATGATAAGTTTACGGATGTGGACCCCTTAAGTTCCGTCCTCTCTGTGCTTTCAAAAGCCGAGCCAACCGAGCTGATTATGTTTCAGGTAGCTCTTGAGTCGGCAGGCACCGGATGGCAGGCTAAAGGAGCCGCATACGCTGACCATGGCACCAAGAACGAGGATGGGTCTTATTCCCCAAGAGCGGACAAAATGATAATAACCGAGAAAATTTCTTACCCGGGTTTTACCACTTCTATCCGCCTTATCTCAAACACGAACAAATCCCTAACAGAACTGGTCAGCGCTTTCGGAGTTTACACAAGATCCGACGGCAACCATTTCAGAACCGCAGTACCCGGAATCTTCGGTAGGAAAGATCTTACCAGGGATGTCCTCGAGCGGAAAGTCACGGGAAATAGTGTCCTTAATATCCTGGAACTTGCCACTCTTTGGCATCTCCCCAGCGACAAAATTAAGGTAACAGGAATTGCCTGGGGTACAAAAGTTCTTTCCGAACCCCCTGAGAGTCTACCCAATGCCATCACGGCGACGGATGAGGATAAAATCCATATCAACTTTTTCGGCCGCACTATTTTCAAAAACAAGGAAACTATTTTCGGAATCAAGGACATTGACAGGCGCCGCCATATTTGGGCAATCGGGAAAACCGGAACGGGGAAATCAACTCTTATCGCCAATATGGCAATCGACGATATCAAAAAAGACCGCGGCATGGCTATTATTGATCCTCACGGGGACCTCTCCGAAATTATTCTTGACTATATTCCCAAACGCCGGATTAACGACGTAATCTATTTTAACCCCGCTGATACCAATTACCCCATTTCCATTAACCCCCTGGAGGTAACCAATAAGGAAGAGGCGGAACTGGTGGTGAGCGGTATCGTTTCCATTTTCAATAAAATTTTCGGATTTTCCTGGGGGCCGAGACTCGAATACATCCTCAGAAATTCGCTTTTTACCCTGGCTCAAGTTCCCGACTCAACCCTTAAGGATGTTCCCCTACTTCTGACCAATAAGCTTTTCAGACAAAGAATTGAAGGAACTCTTCAGGATGAAACGATGAAGCAATTCTGGGTAGACGAGTTTGATAAAATGCCGGATCGTTTACAACAGGAGGCCATCTCCCCCATTTTAAATAAAGTCGGACAATTTGTAACTTCCCCCCTGATTAGAACCGTCATCGGACACGCCAAAAGTTCAATCAAACTTGACGACGTCATGAACCAAGGCAAAATCCTTATTGCCAATATGTCGCAGGGGCGTCTCGGAGAAGACAATGCGGCACTTCTTGGTGCAATGCTTATTACCAAATTCCAGCTTGCCGCAATGCACAGGGTTGAGGTTCCGGAAGAGGAAAGACGGGATTTTTATTTATATGTTGACGAGTTCCAGAATTTCGCCACAGGCAGTTTTATTAAAATCATGTCCGAAGCCAGAAAGTACCGGCTCGATATCATGCTTGCAAACCAGTATATGGCCCAGATTCCGGAAGAAGTCACCCAGGCAATCTTGGGAAATGCCGGAACCGTAATGACCTTTGCCGTTGGGGCCAGCGATGCCGATATTCTCTTTAAGGAATTTGCCGAGGTTTTTACACCGAGCGACTTGGTCAATCTCGGGCGCTTCCAAATTGCCGCCAAAATGACTATCGATTCCCAGGTAACCCGCCCATTTGTAGCAACAACTCTTCCCTTGCCGATTTCCAGTAATGAAAATAGAGAAAAAACAATTCAGGTAAGTCGTGAACGCTGGACCAAGACGGCTCACAATGAAGAAGTAAAAACGGGCAATTTTGGCAGCCAGACGGCAATCCCCCCCGACAGACATTCCCCCAATCCACCGAGGCAAAGTTCTCCCCGCCAGCATTAAGGACCACCTATCCCCATAGTAATTGACTTCCGGGGGAAAATAGGTACAATGCTTCCTATATTACCAACGCGCTCTTTGCTTGCGTGGAAGGGTAATCCAAGCTCTTTAACTTAACGGAAGAAATTAGATTTTGGATCTTTGAAAGGGAGAAGTGTGGACACTTAAAGTGAAGCGTCCAAATTAACTCCCTTTCAGGGAGACTCAGTAAAGGAGGATCTTTATGAGAAGGCTGTTTGGTGTTTTGATGCTCATTGCTTCAATTGTGATGACGATTGCGCTCGTTATCCCGGCTGCCGCAAACGGCACAATGACCATCAGTAGTAAAGCCCTTAATGATCACGAGTGTGACTCCACGGAGTGGCACTTCGTCATCAACCAGGTTGACAGCGAAGCGGATGCTCCTGCAACCATCCATGTAATATGGGCCAATGGTGCATCAGAAGATGTACCGATGTGGAAATTCACAGGCGGCGTTGCACACTACGTTACAACCAGTAATTTGGATAGTGTTGTGACTCAAGCCACTGCAGAAATTTATGACACTTGGAGTGGCGAGTTCAATCTGAGTCACGGACCATGCGGACAACCGCCAACACCAACCAACACGGTTATACCACCCACACCGACGACCCCGCCCGGTCCTACACCAACCAACACGGTTATTCCGCCCACACCGACGACCCCGCCCGGTCCTACACCGACCACACCTGGTCCTACACCGACCCCGCCCGGTCCTACACCGACCACCATCCCACCCATACCGACGGTTACCACACCGCCAATAATACCGCCTAATACGGCTGGAAGTGGCAGCCCATCTGGCAGCAAAGGTATATTGTGGACCCTTGACGTTGTCATGGGACTTTTTGGGTTGGGACTTACGTTCATTCCAGGGACCAGAAAGGTCGCCAAAAAGTAAATAAATAAATTTTCTTCCGTCGATGCTGGGAGGTATATAAGGTGAATCCTTTTTTTTTCGATTCGCGCAACTTTATATAACCTCCCAGTTTTTTTACATTTAATTAAAACAAAAACATGGAAAGGAAACACCTAATAAATATCGGGCTTAGTGCTACCCTTTTAGCCGGGTGTTCCGGTACTGTGATAAAAACCGGAAACCCTGAAGCCAATATTCCCCCGTCTCAAACACCGATAACTGCAACGTTTACTCCATTCCAACCTGAAGCTTTTGTTCCCACCGTTTCAACCGAAACCCCCATTCCCACTCCAACTCCCGAAAGACCGGTTCCCTACAAAATGTTCGGCATAGATTTTGCCGACTCCGGAAAGAAAATTGACCTAAAAATTACGCTTCCATCCGGAAAGAGTTTTGATTCAGATGCCACCCCTACAGTCTGCGAAACAGTAGACCCGTATCATTCCCTTTTTCTTCCCGGAAATCACGTTACCTGTGAATACCAATTTAAGACCAACTATGAAGACATGGCTCATTTTGCCCACTCGGGCTGGTATCACGAGCCCAACGCAAGCGGCGGAATTAATTATATAAGTCTTGAGGCAGAAAGCATCAGACACTATCTGGAAGACGCCACCCCTTACCTGGATGACAAAAAAAGGTTAACACTTACCCAAATTGGGCAGCGTATGACAGATTTTCTTAACGCTAATGTAGAAATATCTCAAGGAGAAATTTCGACAGAGGGATTAAAAGTCCTAGCCATAACCCGTGTTCCCCCCGATAAATTCGGACCGTTTGATCCAAATTCAGGATTAACAAATGAAGATATCCTTTCGACACTTGGTTCAATCGATCCTGCTTTCAGTGAATTTGTAACCGACGGCAAGCCCGAAATTATAGTAATTTTTTGTGGTTGGCATTCTCCACAGGAGGATAATATTAATACCAGCGGCTCGGGTTTTTACGATTGGTCACGCTATGCAGTTGCCATCGGCAAATAAAAGGCGCTTGGATTTCGGTCCTTCAGCATACCGTTTTAGCCTCCCAACCATATCTTATAATATTGACATTTGGCCTATAATGTGCTAGTATATCCGTGCCTGAAGAAGGCAGCTCAAGCGAGCAAACAAAGCTGGTGAGTTTTCCCAGCACATTAACAACATAGCTAATAAGTTTAGATCTTACTAGGCACCGGCCCTAAGGCGCAAACTTCTGCGCGAGAAAGCTTTTCAGCCACGGCTGAATCGCAATCCTCGATGCAAGTTAATACAGCGAATACAAGGCATGGCCCAAGCAAGAACTATCCTAAAAAAGGAGAAGGTCATGAACGCAAAGCGTTTAACAATAGTTGCTGCGATCTTCGTAGTCGCAGTGGGATTGCTTATCGCAACCCCGATCAACGTTCGTGCGGATGGTCCTACGACCACCCCACAAACAACCCCCGTTGTCGGCACCGACAACATCACCGTCGTCTATGATGACGGCACCCTGGAAATTCTCCAGGATGATGAGCGCGGGGTTCGGATCGCAATTGGTCTGGAAAGTGGTGAAATTGTCACTTACTGCCCGTGCGGCCGGAAGGTAGCAGATGGACCAATCGTTATTATCCACCCGGTGGATAATTATGGACTGGCTATCTATGAAGACGCCTCTTTTGGTGAGCGAGTTGTGCTCTCCAAAACCGGTATTGCGGTTTACTGCCAGTGCGAGGCTACCGGATGCGTTGCATCAGCCACGCCTAGCGTTACACCGCCGACAGCGCTTGCCACCACCCCCGCCCCTACAGGCACGCCGACACCAACGGAGACCCCTCCTACCCCGACCCCGTCGCCTACCCCGACGAAAACCAAAGCCAACTGCGGAGTTGGTAATGGTGTAGATGGAGACACCCCAGGGTGTCCTAATGGTCGGAACGATGGTCCTGGCACAGGCCCAGGTCATCCCGGATCGCAGGGAGGCAATGGCAATTCTAGCCATAACTCCGGCGCATCTGCCGAGAACCCCACTTCCGGAAACGGGAATGGAAATAATAATGGTCACAGTGACCCTTACAATGATTCTGCAATATTATCGCAGGATCAAAGTCTGAGCTTGACCAACGGCTACTCTTCCCACCCGGATTCAGCCTCTGCTGAATCACATTCTCAAAGCGCAAGCTCTGAGAAACATGAAGGGAGGTCGGGCACCGTAGCCATCAGCCTGCCACTCGTAAGAGTTGCAGACAAACCGAAAGACCATAACCCATGTGGTTAACTGCTTTCGGGACAGGCTTGCCTAATAACTTATTAGCTCGCGTTTAATCGCGAAAGATGGGTTTTTACTCGTGAGGCACCTAATTGCCGCTTCCAAGATTGCTTGGATCTGGGCGAATTTGCCAAAAGAGTAATTAATCTTGCTGTAGCGTTAAAATTTTGTTCCAGGGAGGAGCATTTATCGTCATCTAAAAATGACAAAAAAATTATCCAACCCCCCAAAGAATAAAAATCAGCTATAGCAAGAACCCATGTAAGTCCCCCGCTGAAAGCGGGGCTGATGAGTCCTTCGACTTTGCTCAGGACGAAACTTACAATTTGAAATCCAACAAAAATCCCGCTTACAAAAGCGGGATTTTTTATTGGTTACAAAAGCCGAAAGACTGGGCAAAAGTTAATTATTTGGATCCAAGATATGGCCGGAAGCGTTTTGCCCCGTTTTATTAATCCATCAATCTGGAAAAGTCAAAACGGCGGCATTAAAAACTGGGTGTGACAATTTCACACTCCTTAGAAAGGAGGTGATCCATCCGCACCTTCCAGTACGGATACCTTGTTACGACTTAGTGCTTATCGCTGGCTCTACCTTGATCCCATTCAATGGGATTTAAGGTATTTCCAACTTTACTCACTTGACGGGCGGTGTGTACAAGACCCGAGAACGTATTCACCGCGACGTAGCTGATTCGCGATTACTACCAATTCCGCGTTCATGGGGGCGAATTGCAGCCCCCAATCCCCACTGAGAAGCCGTTTTTGGGATTAGCTCCGTCTTACGACTTGGCTATACCCTCTGTCGGCTCCATTGTAGCATGTGTGTAGCCCAAGCTATAAGGGCCATGCTGACCTGACGTCGTCCTCACTTCCTCCTAAAATAAATTTAAGAAGTCCCCTGAGAATATTCAACTCAGGGCAAGGGTTGCGCTCGTTACCCCACTGAAGGGAACACCCTACGGCACGAGCTGACGACGGCCATGCAACACCTGTTCTACCATCGATATTTCTATAGATTTGCTCCCATTTCTGGATGCATAAACGGTAGTATGTCAAGGCTTGGTAAGGTTCTTCGTTTCGTCTCGAATTAAACCACATGCTCCACTGGTTGTGCGGGTCCCCGTCAATTCCTTTGAGTTTTAGCCTTGCGGCCGTACTCCCCAGGCGGCTTGCTTAACGCGTTAGCTTACGGGGCCAGAAAATAAATCCTAACCCCTAGCAAGCAAAGTTTACGGCTAGGACTACAGGGGTCTCTAATCCCTTTCGCTCCCCTAGCTGTCGTTCCTCAGCGTCACTACCTGATTAGCTTCCTGCCTTCGCCCTCGGAGTTCCTGATGATATCAACGTATTTCACTACTACACCATCAGTTCCAGAAGCCCCACCAGAAGTCAAACCCGGCAGTATTACCTCCCTTCCCCCGGTTGAGCCGTGGTCTTAAAAAGATAACTTACCAGATCGCCTACGAAACGCTTTACGCCCAATAAATCCGGATAACGCTTGCACCCTCTGTATTACCGCGGCTGCTGGCACAGAGTTAGCAGGTGCTTATTCTTAATAACATCTCTATTACTATAAAAGGAGTTTACGACCCGAAGGCCTTCATCCTCCACGCGGTATTGCGACGTCAGACTTTCGTCCATTGCGTACGATTCCCTGTTGCTGCCACCCGTAGGTGTATGGGCCGTGTCTCAGTCCCATTCTGCCCGTTTCCCCTCTCAGGGCGGGTACCCGTCATAGGTTTGGTAGGCCATTACCCTACCAACAGCCTGATGGGAGATAGGCTCATCCATCGGCGCGCAGTTAAGCGCTTTTCTCTTTCGAGGTCATGTGGTATTAGCTCATCTTTCGATGAGGTATTCCACACCATTGGGGAGATTCCTATCCATTACTCAGCCGTTCGCAACTCCCCATTCACTCTATGCTTTATCTAAACTTCTCTGTATCCTTTTCTTCAGATTTGAATACGAACCACTATATGTTTTTAGAGACAACTCTCTCTTTAAACAATCTTCTTTATCTAAGAAAGATTCGTAATAAACCAATTTCCAAGGGATACCATATTTTGTAGATTTGGTACTGCCTGAATTATGTTCCTTGAACCTCTTTTTTAGGTCAGAAGTCGAACCGATATAGATTCGTCTTTTGAACTTGGAGCTTCTCAGAACATAGAGGTAATACATACCTACATTAAAACACAAAGTGAATGGGGCGTTCTACTTGCATGCATAAGGCATACCGCCAGCGTTAATCCTGGGCCAGGATCAAACCCTCAAATAGTTCCCGATTAGAAACTGTAGTTTCTAACGGGATAATCCTGTCAGGCACCTTTCGGTGCCCAACCACGTTAGAAGTATTATCTTCTAACCGTGGCTTCCAGCCATATCTTGAATTCCGAATACGTAACTACTCGGACCGTTCCCAAACTTCGCACAGAGGCTTGGGAAATTAACTTTGATCTTCGGCTTTTAAAGAGCTAAAGCTAAAAAGTAATACGATACAG